>JAHHGZ010000006.1 GCA_019359595.1 Cyanomargarita calcarea GSE-NOS-MK-12-04C | reverse complement strand
TGGTAAAATTCAGGTAACATTTTCAATTGGTAGGTCTTATTGCAAATTGAGGCCTATCTTTTTTTATCACAAAATGTTACATGCTTTACATATAAAGCTTTTCAGCCTATTTCGTCACCCCCTCAGGCATCTAAGGCAATTTCATCTGTGACAATGATCCGCTGGGGTTGAATAGGAACACAAGTTTTTCCAAGTTCATGCTGAATGACTCGACAGTCAGATGTCTCTAAGTGCAACTTTTGAATGTCAGTTTTTTGAGTAAGCTGGCTGTTGTAGCCAGCTGTAATTAACAAAAAGGAAAGGGCTATTAGGAGCAATAGCTTAATACGATACTTTCGGCTTTTCATCTATCTGGTATTCGCAGCGAAGGGACAGTGTTAAAATGTCCAGGAGACAGAGCCCAGAACAGTTAACGGGTCGCCTGGAAAAACACGTAAGTCACTCTCAGCAGTTTCAAAATACCGGGTGTCAAACAAGTTTTTGATGTTGACAGAAGCGCGGAAATTGTTTCTTTTGTAAAAAAGAGCAGCATCTGTCCGCACGTAGCTTGGTAGGCTAAATGTGTTTCCTAAATCTCCCTGACGTTCCCCAACATAAAACAGCCCGAAGCCAAACCCTAAACCCTGCAAATCTCCCTTCGGAATTTCATAGGTAGTCCACAAGCTAGCACTAAATTCAGGCACATTATTAATTGCGTTACCAGAGAAGGCGATGTCTTTTGTGACTTCTGCGTTAGTGTAAGCACTCGAAGCAATGATTTTCCATCCAGTAAGAATTTCTCCTGCAATATCAACTTCAACACCTTGACTTTTCTGTTCGCCTGTTTGAATAGAAAAATTAGGATCTGCTGGGTCTGTAACGAGAACATTAGAACGGGTTAGGTTATAATAAGCAAGTGTTGCAGAAAGCCTATCACTCAAATCAGCTTTTACTCCTATTTCATACTGAGTACCACGCTCCGGCTCAAATAGCCTCCGATCCAAACCCGATCCTACAGACTGCTGAAACGAGCGACCATAACTTGCATAGAGTGAAATCGGTGGAATGGGTTGATATACGATCCCGATTCTGGGGCTGAAGGCTTCGTCTTCTTGGAAAGCTGTAGCTTCACCAACATCATTTTCTTGCTTTTCATTTACTATATCGAAGCGTCCACCCAATAACAGCTTGAGGTTGTTAGAGAAAGAAATTTGGTTTTGTATGTATATGCCTAATGCTTCATTTATAGTTGAGGAAAGAGGAAATTCAGCAGTTCTCGCACCAACAAGATTACGACCGTAAACAGGGTTGAAGATGTCAATTGGTGCAATATCTACACTCGCCGAAGAGTTGGAATATGTAAATTTGTACAAATCAAAACCAATTAGTAGCTTGTGTTCGATACTTCCTGTCTTAAAAGTACCGACTACATTGGTGTCCAAAATGTAACTAGAGCCATACTGTTCATTAACTTCAAAGATACCACGTTCAAGAGTACGTTCGTCTTCTAGCAGCGCGTTAGCAAAACCAGAGCTTTGAGGTTGGTTGTAAAACGTAGCTCGAAATGCGTTGCGAACTTGCCAACTATCACTAAAACGATGGTCTAGTTGATAGCCAATCCGATTTACCTCAATCTTGGTGAAGTCTACAGACGGTTCGTTGAGAAAGCGGTTAATCGGAATTTCACCATTGCGGTTTGGTAAGACAGTTCCTCTAGCTGGCAAACCACGGTCGTTTGGCTGTTCAATAACAGTATGTTGTCCTTCTAAGGTCAGCTTGGTACTCTCACCTAAACGGATGGAGAGAGCAGGAGCAAAGGAGTATCGCGTGGTGTTGAAGAAATCAACAAACGTATCTGAACTAAAACCGTAGGCGTTAAAGCGGTAAAGAATATTTTTGTTTTCATCGAGAGGTCCGGTTAAATCAATGCTGCCACTGTATGTGTTGAAATTTCCAAAGCTTGCCTCTACAGAATAGGCAGGAGTACTAAGAGGTTGTTTCGTAGTAACGTTAATAGTTCCTCCCAATTGACCCTGACCAAAAAGAGCAGCACCTGGTCCTTTCAAAACTTCTATTTGCTCTACATTCGCAACGTCTACAGCAGTAAAGGTATACCCATCGCGTAAACCGTTGATAATTATGTTGTTGTTAAAGTATCTACCAGGAATACCACGTATCGTGTAAACATCAAAAGCAGACCGAGAGGATTGGTCAGCGCCTACACCTGCAACATTTCTCAAAGCATCCGTCACCCGTTGTACTTTTTGATCTTCAAGTACCTGACGGGGGACTACCTTAACTGAAAAAGGAATATCACGTATAGGAACTTCAATCTTAGTCGCAGTTGATGCTTCTGGTACGCGATATCCGTCTTGTTCTCCCGTCACTACCAATTCAATTGGTTCTTGATTATCAGCTGATGGTTGCTGCGGTGGGGTTTCACTCGTTGGCTTTTCTGGTTGTGGTGTTTCCTGTGGTTGCGTCGCTGTTGTTGCAGGTGTTACGCCAAAAATTAACCCCTCATCACTGTCAAATAACTCAACTTTGGGTAAAGCTGCCTCACCTGTAACAGTTAGCCTGATACCATTAGCCTGGGTATTGATAACTTCAACTACAGTAATTCCCGCGATCGCCTTGGACTGTCGAAATATATTCTCATTTTCCAGGCGCAATTGAGCATTTGGTATATCTATAATAAAACTATTGCCTTCACTGCGGCTTGTAGGTTGAAGTTTTTCAGCTTCTTTGCTGTCTAAAATGACTTCAATCCCCCCTTGGGTTTGGTTAATGCGAACACCTGTGACTAAGCTTGGAGATTGCGAAGGGGTTGGAGATTGGGAAAGCAATTCTTTAACAGTTGTTATTTTGGGAAATTCATTTAAATGAGTTATTTTAGATACATTATTTGGTTTATGATTTAAACTTGACTGTTGTGATTCAGCCTTCGCCGAAACTGCAAAACAGACTGATAACACACTCAACACCCAAGACAAATACTGTAATTTATTTAACATTCTCCACACCACAAGGAATATTTATCAATAAGCTTATAGGTAAGTTCTCTGGGAGTGAAGACGTTAATGGTGGCTAGACGGAATTTTTATGGTGACTACGCGGAATTTTTATGGTGACTAGGCGGAATTTCTGAGGTTTTGATGATTTCCTTTTAAATAAATACTCGGATTTACACCAAATTTTTTCCGAAAAGCAGCAGCAAAATAGCTTCTATCCCTAAATCCAACCATCCGCACTACATCTGTAACTTTGGCTTTGCGAGTTTCTAATAAATGTCGTGCTGTTTCTAGTCGATAGTTGTATAAATAACCAAATGCAGTTGTTGCAAAAACTTCTCTAAAACCTTTTTTGAGAGTGCAGTCATTTAAACCCACCATTCGCGCTAACTCCATTAACGATGGGGGGTTTTCGATATTTTTAATTAAAATATCTCTAGCATAGTAAATACGTTCAATATCATCTGGCTGAAGATTACTAGATAGATACTTCGATGTATCGCCTTTAATTTGTTCCAAACGTAAGGCAATTAATTCTAAAGCTTTGCTTTCCAAATATAATCTTCTTGTTATTCCTTGATAGGGGCAATTTAAAATTTGATTTGTCAAATTTTGCATTGCAGGTGTAGTTTTTGCCAAATGGCGATATTCTACTTCATCTTGTATTTCCATCACCTGCTGTATCAGTTGAGGTAATTGTTCGATTTCGTCAGCAATCAGAGTTTTAAAAAACCATACATCAAGGTGGATATCAAATTTGAGAATGCGCGAACCTCCTCGCCATCTAAAGAAACCTGCTTCTCCTGAATGCCAATGTGCTGAAAAAAAGTTTTCTCCACAAGGAGTTTTTTCATCATAATTATCGCCTAAAAGACTAAAACTTAATTCTAATTGTGATGCAGGTTCACCACTAGCTACCTCAACGATTAAATCTTCTTGGAGAGTGTAATCATCAATCAACAAATTTAACCCAGGACAAATATCCATCGAACGACGATAGCCTTGACTAAGTTGCTTTGGGTCATTGAGTGGTATTTCCACAGTTTTATAGGGCAAATTGTTCTCAGCTTCGACTTCAAGGATTTGTTGGTAAAAGTCGGCTTCCGAGATGATTAAGGTCATGTCTGTGTTGTTTATTTTGATGCATTAGGAAGATAGCTTTTGTTGCACTTTTAACTTGTATTTAAACATTCATCTGATGCTTCATATTTTCAGATACGTAGGGTGTGTTAGCGCTCTTCGTAACGCACCCTACAGCTACCTATTTTCTACGCCAACAAAAATCAAATAGAACGGCTATATTTTCAGCCCCATTATATTTTCAAAAACATTTAAAGGAGCTTTATGTATTGCTTATCTTTACTTTGCGTCCCAATGGTATACACATCGGAGTAAGTGCCACGGGGTCATCTACAATCCGACATTCCAACCCAAAAACTTCCAGCACCATTGTTTCATTCATCACGTCTTCTGGTGTACCCTGGCTAAAAACATTACCTTCTTTCACAGCAACTAAATAATCAGCATAACGGCAAGCTTGATTTAAATCGTGCAGCACCATTACCAAAGTTCTGCCGTGATTTTGAGTCAACTCCCACAATAAATCTAAAACCTCAATTTGATGCGCCAAATCTAAAAAAGTAGTCGGTTCATCTAATAGTAAAATATCTGTATCCTGAGCCAAAGCCATCGCAATCCAAGCACGTTGTCGCTGTCCTCCAGAAAGGGTGTCTAACTCTCTTTCTGCTAATTCTTTCATGCCAGTAGTTTCTAAGGCAATCTCAACTAAACGCTCATCTTCCTTCGTCCACTGTTGCAACCAATTCTGATAAGGGTAACGTCCGCAAGCTACTAAATCTCTTACCGTTAAACCTTCTGGTGCAACTGGTCCTTGGGTGAGAATTCCTAATTTTTTGGCAACTTCTTTTGTTGATAGTTTAAATGCATCTGCTGCATCTAAATAAACAGTTCCTTTACTGGGCTTTAATAATCTTGCTAAACCCCGTAGTAGTGTAGATTTTCCGCAACCGTTAGCACCAACTAAAGCTGTTATTTTCCTTGTGGGTATGGTTAAATCGAGATTTTTAATTATTGTTGTGCCATCATAGCCTAATGTAAGGTTATTAGCTGATAGTTGGTGATGGGTTTGAGTATTTGATAGCATTTTTATTGTTTGATTTGTCTACTAATTTTTGAATTTTTAACTATACTAAATACGGTTAAAAAGTAAACTTTGCGTATACCCTAAATCGTATAAAGTTATTTCCTACGACTTTTCACCAACAAATAAATAAAATACGGGGCACCAATCACAGCAGTAATAATTCCACAAGGAAGTTCCACGGGTGCAAATAAAACCCTTCCCAAGAAATCAGCAATAACTACAATCATTGCTCCAATCATCCCCGCTACAGGAATCAACCCCTGATGATTTCCACCTACTAATTGACGTGCAATGTGGGGAGAAATTAGTCCGATAAAACCAATCGTTCCCGCAGTCGCAACAGCCGCACCCGAAAGCGCTGCACTAATTAATAATAAGAAACTACGCTGCCATTCAATTTTACTACCTAACCCTTTGGCGATTTCATCTCCCAAAGCTAAAGCGTTCAATTGGGGTGCTTTTACTAACGCTAAGGGAATAAATATTATCAACCAAGGTAATAAAGAAAAAACTTGTTCCCAAGTGCGTCCGTAAACACTTCCTGCTAACCAAACTAAAGCCTGACTGACATCATAAATATTCCCGAATGTTACTATCAAACTTGTAAAAGCACTTGTGACAGCAGCAATTCCGACACCAATTAGGATTAACCGGATGGGATGAGTACCTCTATCCCAAGCTAGGAGGTAAATTAGTATAGAAGCAATCAATGCACCACCAAAGGCTGACAATGGTAATAATCCCGCTGGAGCATTAGGGAATAGCACAATCAAACTTACAGCTGCAAGACCAGCACCTGCGTCAATACCAATAATACCGGGGTCAGCAAGGGGATTGCGAGTTATACCTTGCATGATTGTTCCGGAAATTGCCAAAGCCATACCCACAAAACAGGCAGTTAATATTCTTGGCAATCGCAATGTATTAATCACGAAAGCATAATCAGGGTTTCCTGTATCTATTCCCAATACAGTTTGAATTACTACTAGCGGAGGTGTCCGATATTCCCCGAAGGAAGTAGCAATTACCATTGCTGCTAATGTGGTAAATATGAGAATAAATAAAACAGTGGGAACACGCTTTTGAAAACGAAAGGATATACCAAGTTTGTGAGAGCGAAAAACTAATGAGTTACTCTTCATTTTTTCACCTTTGTTTTAGCTAAATAGATGAAAAAAGGCGCACCTACTAAAGCTGTCATCACACCTACTGGAAGTTCTTGCGGTCGAATTATTAATCGAGCAGCAATATCTGATGCTAATAGTAATATTGCCCCAAATAATGCACTATAAGGAATAACCCAACGGTAATCTACTCCTATTAGCAAGCGAACAATGTAAGGGACTACTAAGCCAATAAATCCAATTGAACCAGCGGCTGCAACTGAACTTCCAGCTAGTAATAATACAGACAGGGCTGCAATAATTTTTACCCATAAGGTTTCTTGACCTAGCCCCCTAGCTACATCTTCACCCAAGTTTAAAATTGCGATTTGGTTTGCCAATGCCAATGCTAATATCAAACCGATACAAATATAAGGCAGCACTTGGAGAATAATCGTTTCATCTGTACCCGCTAACGAGCCAGCTAACCAAAAGCGAATTTCTTCTAAAGTGCGCTGACTGACTATGAGAATACCTGCGGTAATTGAAGCCAAAAAAGCGCTAACTGCGGCACCAGCAATGGTTAGATTTAATGGGGTAACACCACCACGACCAAGGGATGCCAAGGTATAAACGGTAACGACAGTAACGCCAGCACCAGCTAAGGCATACCAAATATATACGCTTGGGGAAGATGCACCAAAGGCAAAAATCGCAATCACTACAGCACATGCTGCACCCGCATTAATTCCTAAGATTCCTGGGTCAGCTAAGGGGTTGCGGGTGATACCTTGCATAATTGCACCGGCAGTAGACATTGCCGCACCGACTGTAATGGCAAGGAGCGATCGCGGTAGTCTGATTGTACGAATTATCAGGTGTTCTCTAGAATTATCTGCATATGTAAATGCACTATAAATACTATTCAAAGGAATATCCGCAGCCCCAAAGGTCACGCTGAATATCAGACATACTACGAGAACCAGCAATCCTAAAACTAAACCCCCAAGGGGTAATGTTAAAGATGAAAAAATTCCTCTGGTTGCAGAGGAAGTTGATTTACTCATGATTTTTGGTTAAGGTTTCTGAGTTGCGATCGCAAGCTTTGCACCCGGAACCTGACGCACTTTATCCATTACCGACACAATGTTTCCATGCTCAACTTTAGTGTCAGCATTAATAACTACAACCGCTTCCGGATTTGTACCCATTAAAGTACGTACTTGCTCGGTTAAAGCATCAACGGTTGTGGGCTTTTTATTCAAGCTGACCTGTCCAGAGGATTCTACCGTCACGGTGATTCTAGTTGGAACTTGGGCTTGCTGTGCTGTTGCAGCCTTCGGTAAATTGACAGGTAACCCTTCCTGTCGGGTTAAAAATAATGTTGACATAATAAAAAATGTCAAAATTGCAAATATGACATCTATCATTGGGACGATATTTATTTGCGCTGGAATATCGGGTTCATCTGGTAGCCGCATAAGACTTCTCCCCTCCTCGTTCGTAACGACGACGAAATAGTAACTCTAGCTGTCCGCCATATTCTTGGAGGAAAGCTATTTGACGTTGGTAGAATCCCCGGAATGTGTTGGAGAATAACAGTACAAATATGGCAACAATCAATCCCGCAGCAGTAGATACCAGCGCTTCACTAATACCACTAGTAACACCAGCTGTTTTCGTTCCTCCAACATCACCTAGATTCAGCGAAGCAAACGAGGTTATTAGGCCTAGAACTGTTCCCAGCAAACCGAATAGGGGCGCAAGAGCAACGATGGTATCAAAGATATTAGTAAACCGCTTCAGGATAGGAATTTCTGCCTGGGATTCGCTTTCCAATGCCAAACGAAATTCCTCTGGAGTGGGTTGTTCCAATTCCAATGCAGAAAGAAAAACCCGCGCAATGGGTAAATCAACATTTTTTTGAAGTTTATCTAACGCGCCAACAACGTTATCTTTTCGATAGAGATTCAGCACCTCTCGTACCACCCGACTTTGGCGAGTATTCAGACGATACCAAAACCAAATTCGCTCAACGATCAATGCAATCGCCACCACACTAAATGCTAGCAGCGGCCACATTACTACGCCACCTGCCCCAAAAAGCTTGCTTATTCCCATTTACTAACCTCTAAAGCAACTAAGAATTTGGTATCCTGACTAACCGTTGCTGCAGTACATAATGATATACACTTGCAACAAAGAGTAAGATAAAATAAAACCTAAGTCAAGTAAACCCAAAAGTCTAATGAGATAATTATTGGACAGGTATTTAGCATTAAGTCCTCAAGCTGCTGACCTAAAGGAGCTACAGACTTAAATAGAAATTATTTTACTCAACAATTACTTCTATTTGTTGATTGACTTTTGTATTTAAGAGTTTTAATCTAAAAAAACTAGTGAAAATGGATGGCAACAAGCTATGGGCTTTTCCGGTATCGCAGTTGAACAGCGACAAAAAGAAATCAAAGCTCTCAAGCCGTTTTTGGCTTTTAGCATGATTAGTTCCTTGGTGCTGCATCTAGCGGTACTAGCTTCCGGGATTGGTAATCTATTGGCGAGAGTACCGTCAATTGAAGAGCAACCCATAGAGCTAACTTATGTTGACCCAGAAGTCAAGGAGACACCTCCAGCAGTAGAAACGAAGCAAGAAAAGCCATCTAAAGATGAACTCGGTGCAACAGGAGGTGGTAGACTACTTACTGCCCAAGGAGGAGGTGGAGGTGGTGGTTCGATTTCGCTTGGTGGCGGGAGTTCTACGGCTCAACCAGCACAAAATCGCGTTGCTCCCCAAAATCCTGTAACTGCTCAAAGTGCCTTACCCCCTGTTGTTGAACAAAAGCAACCCCGTGAGCAACCATTTGTTCCAGTACCGAGGCTTGAAAACTTCAAAGCACTACCAAAACAGCAAACTCAGCCTCCAAAGGAACCGGAAAAAGTTGCAACCGCACCACAACGACAAATTGAACCATCAAAACCAACGAAAACAGATCCTGAAACACCAATTGAAAAGGTAAAGCCAGAAGTAACTCGCACGCAACAGCAAGAAAAGGCTCCTACAACTCAAACCACTAATTCCAATGCATCTTCGGATACACAGCCGTCTCAAAACAGATCGGCCGACAGTGAAAAGTTAAGAAATCTTTTGGGTGATATCCGAGATTCTAGGGCAAATCAAGCAAGTACTGGAAGCGGTTCTGGCGGATCAGGAAAACCAGCACTTCCAGGTAACGGTTCTGGCTCGACTCTTGCTTTTGGTAGTGGTACTAGTAGTGGCACTGGCTCTGGTACTGGCTCTGGTACTGGTACTGGCACTGGTTCCGGCTCTGGTACTGGCACTGGTTCCGGTTCCGGCTCTGGCTCTGGTACTGGCACTGGTTCCGGTTCCGGCTCTGGTAATGGTAATGGAAATTCACAACAAAGGAGCCGCGAACCTATTGCAGTCGCACCAATACAGCCAAAAATACCAACTGAGTTAGAGAAACCCGAACGCAGTCGAGGTTCTGGTGGTTCCGGTAACGGTCGAGCTGCTTGTCGTGATTGTAAGACACAGTATTCCGAGAGGGCAAGGCGGCGAGGTGCAGAAGGTCGAGTTGAAGTTGCCGTTGATACTGATACAAATGGTAATGTTACCAATGTCCGCTTGGCTCGTTCCAGTGGCGATCGGGATTTGGATGAAGAACACCTCAGACAAGCGCAAGGATGGAAGTTAAAGCCCTCGGAAAGCGGAAGGCAAGGAGTCAATATCGCCACAGAATATGCGATTCAGGGTTCTCGCCGTTATCGCCAAGTCAGCGATCGCAAGCAAAAACGGGAAGAACAAGAAAGGCAACGGCAAGTAGCAGCAGCTTCATCTGAGAATAATTCTGGGGATGAATCACCAAGACGTAGGCGGCAATTAGAAGCATCAGTTAATCCAAATAGTACTGATGTTCCTGTGTCGAATAGAAGAAGGCGGCGAAATTTGGAGACATCTTCACAACAAACAGCTTCTTCAAATTCTGATCAATCAAGAAGCAGCAGGTTAAGTCGTCGTTTGCGCCCTGAGGTTGAAGCCAGTTCACGAAGTTCCGAAGGTTCGACTTTGAATAGGCGAGTACGACGTTCCCAAGCGACTTCTGAGCGGCGTTCTGAAGAAAATTCTCTTGGTAATCGTTTGCGGCGTCGGCGGGTGGAAAACAGTTCTTCTGAAGAACCACCAAAACAGCGAAAACGGGAAATTACTGCTGATGTTAGAACGTCAGGAACGCAGCAAAATTCAACTCGAAGACGGCGACGAGAATTAAAGCAACCAAATCAATCGTCAGATAGCGGTAGTCGATTGCGTAATGCTTTACGTCGCAACCGTGAGCAAGCTGCACCAACTGCGCCTAATAGCGATGGGAGTGAACAATAACGCTTTCTCCTTGTTCCAGTAGTTTTTTTAACTTTATTATTGATTTGTAATATTAACAGGTGCAAAGATTCCCGACTTTTTGAAGAATTCGGGAATCTAAAATCTCACCTTTTGCTGTAACTTGCCATTCTTCATCAATTCGCACATAAGCCAGCGTCGCTGCTGCCATCCTGAGAATGAAGTGTGGTTAGTTATTTTTGCTGCGATGCACAAGCGCTTTATTCACCCACACCCTATTCGTGTGGGGCTATCTTACGGTTTTATATTTTCTTTGTAAACACCCTGCAGCTCCGATAAATCTATGCTAGGGCGGATAGGTCACTTTTCAATATTGTCCCTATTGTATGAGGAAATGGAATTTGAAAGTCATAGTCGTTCGCTGCTAACAGAAAAATTTCAGCGAACAAATAACCTAAAAACATCGCTGCAGAAAGGTTTATGACTTCAATACATTCTCAAAAAGTGCTAAAAATGCTTAACGACAGGTTACTCGAAGCTTATGAAAGATACTACGGGGACTTGAAGATTGGGGATATGTCTTGCGAAGAGTTCATTAAAACCTACGGACGCATCAAGGATAGGCTTAATGGCAATTTAAAAGTAGGAGTTATGGTTCCCGACGAATCCACCTCAATCTTCTGTACGAACTCAGTCAATGCCGATCGCAGTTTCGAGTCATCCAATGATTCCCAGAATGTAGCCTGAGACGCAATTGCTATTTTCCTCTTGGCATTCTCAAAAGCATTCCTTGGTATTTGATTACGGCTTGCTTTTACAGCTATGATAACGAACCGTGATTGTCGGCGCTTCGCTATCGCCTGTATTTTGTTGTGGTTGTAGTTTGAAAACACGCCCTAGTCCCACCAGTGACAGATTCAAGGTAAACTTTATCTTGACTTCACTCTTTCAAAAGCAGGAGTTGCAGTCATAAATACCTTTTTATCCTCATGGCAAATTTGCTGAATTATATTACGCCCAGACATTGCAACTATCGGCACGCTACCACCCGGTTCAACCCATTGCCCAATCATGTAAAAATTGTCCAGACCAGGCAACGTCTTGTCTATACCAGCAACCATTTGAAACATTGTCTGTTTGGTCAGCAACCAGCCACAATTTGAACCTTGCCAATTACCAGTGTAGCGTTCGTAACTAAGGGGTGTAGCCACATCTACAAACTCAATGTCAGCTTTAATACCAGGGTAAAACTTCTCCAATTGGTCGATGAGAATATGCGATTCCTGTATTTGTTCGGCATCGTAGATTGACCGTCCATAAATGCGCTGCCAGTAATCGTAGGGTGTATTCAGCATGACGATAACGACTGATTTACCCGCAGGAGCAAGGGAGCGATCGAAGCAGTAGTGCTTAACACTTAGTTCGTAACGTTTCTCCCCGGCAATGACTATCGGTTTGTCTAACAAGTAGGTAACCCAGTGGGGTTCACTCGATAAATCGCGATTTAAGCCAAGAGAAACCTGAAGTTGCGAGTGTAAGGGTAGATGACCGTCGTAAAGTTTTTTAATTTGGCGATTGAGGTAATTACCCCCTAGCAAGTCAAAAATGGTCCCGCGTCCGTCACAGGCAGAAATGATCCGGTCAGCGTAATATTCTTCATTGCTATACAACCGCACTCCTACAGCCTGGTCATTTTCCACGAGAACGCGCTCAACTTGGTGACAGTAGTGAATTTTACCATTTAATTCTAAGTAGCGGTTCTCAATCGCGTGTGCAAATTCTAGTGAGGCACCGACCGGAAACCCAGCGTTTTTGTTATACATATACGCCAAAAGCGACATCCCGACCATCATCGGGATGTCTGTCCAAGCAAACATCTGCGGAATCGCATGACGTAAAAACGGGTCTTGGAAGCGGTTGGCAAATTCGGAGGCAGAGATATTTCCCCATTTCAAAAGCAATCCAACAAACGGCAGCATTTTCCAAATCAGACGAATCGAGTCAACAGCATTCATTAAAACTTTTGGCTTCTGCTGGAGTAAGGACATATCAAAGTCCGTAAAATTCCAGATACCTGCACAAAATTCTTTTATCAGCCCTCTGTCACGAGGTGAGAGACTTAACATATGCCGTTCAAGTCGGTCGGGGTCGCTGTAAACAATCAAGGTTTTGCCATCCGGTGCCACAATCCGCATAAATTCATCGTGATGGATGAACTGCCGACCTTGAACTGCTCCTAGTTCCTCCCACATTTGATAAAACGGCTGTTTTTTTCCAGAGCCAAACAGATAGTGAATGCAGCCATCAAATACATAACCTTTGCGCTTCCATGCAGTGCATAAACCACCAGGCAGGTTGTGCATCTCAAAAATTTGGGTACGGTAGCCATTCATCTGGGCATAGCAACCTGCCGCTAGTCCAGCAATACCTGCACCAATAATAATAATGTCGGTTGAGGAACTTTTCATGGGTGGTAATAGCCTTTGCAGAATTACAAGGGATAGACAAGATGACTGTTGTAGAGACGCGAATCCCTACCAAAAATGCTTAATCGACAAGTATTGGAATCTGACCATAATTTGAGATTATTTGGAAATGTTGAGGATGTTGTGAGGAAATATAAAATCTCAAAAATAAATATAAGATTACCTTGTTTACGAACAGCCGCGACAAGTCGTGCAAGCCGTGCGACAATTAGGATTTACCCGCTTAGAAATAGATATCCGAACAATTCTACCTCGGTTTTATATCCGTCCGCTCGAAGAAATTAATATGGCATAGTTACTCAACGAAACCTTACGTATCCCCCGTGAAAACCAAATTAAAATGCCAGGGACAATTGGCTTATTTGTGAAAGCGATCGCAATTCTTTGTTTTTGACCACCGGAGAGTTTATCGGGGTAATAATCCAATTTTTCTTGAACAAGAACTGCAAGAAGCAATCAAAAAATCCCGTGAAATTTGTGCTAGAACCTCCCCACGTTCAGAATAATTTGCTGCTGCTTGGAATTGAGGATGTGTCTTGCGAAGAGTTCATTAAAACCTACGGACGCATCGAGGATAGGCTTAATGGCAATTTAAAAGTAGGAGTTATGGTTCCCGACGAATCCACCTCAATCTTCTCTACGAACTCAGTCAATGCCGATCGCAGTTCCGAGTCATCCAATGATTCCCAGAATGTAGCTTGAGACGCAATTGCTATTTTCCTCTTGGCATTCTCAAAAGCATTCCTATCAACAATTCTCACGGGGGTTGATAGAGTGTTAATCGTCACCTCTATTTTGGCGATCGCTTGAATAATATCGCGATTGGAACTACGAAGCCCCCGCAGAACGGACAATTCGTTGGTTAAGTTTTCGATTTCTTTAGTATTAACAACTAGTGTCGTCGCTGACTGATTTTCTAGATGGTGGATTAATTTCGGTGCATTTTCACACAGAGCCGCAATCGTCTTAGCTATTATTTCTCGCAGTCTGGCACATTTTGAATTTTCGCAATGGTACTTGCCAGGTTTGTTGTAATTAACACATCGCATATATTCAGTTCTGGTTTTGTGCCGGGAAAAGTTGCGATACATACCTGCCTCACAATGGGTACATTTAATTAAGCCTGCCAACGGGTAATCTCCACGGGTTGATTTTGCAGAGCTTCGATATTTCCTATTCGCTGACAACTTATGTTGGATTGCGTCTACTGTTGCGGCGGAAATTAAGGCCTCGTGCGTGTTAAAATTTATTATTGGTTCCCGATTAATACCTTTTTTCTTTTTAATGAAATAAGCTGTATGCCCTTGCAGTGCGAGGTTTTTCACCCAATCTCGCAAGCCTGCGACAGTAAAAACTACTTCATACGCAGTATAAATATAGTTGCATACATCTTTCAGCGATCGCATCTCTAGCGTCAAGTCAATGATAATTTTCGCTAGCTCAAAGTAAGTTTTGTCAGATTTTTCATGAATATTCTTGTTAGGAGTTAAGCGATGATTTTTGTCTTTGGCATACCCAAATGGAGGAACGCAAAATTTCAATTGCTGTCGAAAATATTCGTTCCCCTGTTTAACCCGCTGAGATAACAACCTTGATTCAAACTCCGCTAGGCCGGACATCTGGTTGATACTAAACCACCCAAACGGGCTATTTGGATCGACTGGTGCGTCTAACACCCGTAAATTGACATTATGCTTAACAAAAATCTCGATAGCCTTATGGATAGTTATTACACTCCGACCCAAGCGATCGACGCGAGTTATGATAATTTCATCCACTTGGTTCTGTTGCGCCAACTTAAGCAACTCGTTATACTGTTTTCTCCCATCGTTGCGTCCCGATTCAATATCTATAAATACTTCTGTCGCACCAGCAGTTTTTAATCTAGCTATTTGCTGGTTGAGCGCGTCAAATTCTTCCGCTTGTTCCTGTGTACTAACGCGAGCGTAACCGTAAACTCTCATGGGAATCGTTAAAATCAGTCCCTAAATTATGCCACAAAAGGTGTAGTTGTAAGCGCTTTGGTTCAACGGTGCCAACAACATGGTCTAGCAAGGCTTCACCGGCGATGCGGTTACCGAGATTTTTGCTGCCAACAAAGCCAGCCGAATGTACGGGGATGATGGGAATTCCAGCTTTCTTCTCTGCCGCTTTGCAGACTGCATCGACATCATCGCCGATTAGCGCTGTAACGCAGGTAGCGTAAACAAATACCGCAGCCGGGTTGTAGCGTTGTTGAACTTCGAGAATCGCTTTGTAGAGCTTCTTTTCACCACCGAAGATGATATCGTTTTCGCTTAAATCGGTAGTGAAGCCCATTTTATATAAAGTCGGACCAGAGGAAAAACTGCCGCGACTACCCCAAGAATTGCCAGAACAGGCGATCGGGCCGTGGACTAAATGAGCAGCATCAGTAATTGGCACGAGGGCAATACTAGCACCGTCAAAAGCACAGCCACCCTGAGCCGATCCAGGCTGGGCTTGTTGTCTGCAAGATTTGTTTTTCTTTTCCCCATCCTTGTGGTGATTGTGTTCGCAACCTGGTTCTGTGAGCAGCTCGTTAATTTTGCCTTGGGTGATTTCCATCTCTCTCCTGTCGCTAATTTTTTTTTAACTTGTTGATTGTTGATGGTTAGTTGTTAGTTGTTCACCACTAACTCTTAACTCCTAACTCCTAACTCCTAACTCCTAACCAATATCTAATAATTAATAATCAACAAATGTATTTGGTGATATCTTCTCCACACTCATCAGCAAGATAAGCCAAAGCACGAAAACGCAACATTACACAATTGTCATACAAGGGGTTTAGCTTGCAGATTGGAGGAATGTGAAAAATATGCCCAAATACATTAATATTCCGCTCAAAAGGACAGCCACAAGGAATTACTTGGCAAATCAAATGAGCGAAACGACGATTTTTTACTTTAATTCCATCCACAAATCGGCGCAAAGGAGATAGAATATTCCATGAGCCAGGTTTTGGAGAATTTGGAGGATGAAAATTAGGGTGATGGTGATGATGATGAGTATTGTTGAGCGATTCCATGATAAGCTTTTTCAGTTTTAGATTGGATAATTTGAATACTCAAAATTTTTGCTAACACCGACTTTATTAATTTTGAATTTTGGCGGTGAGTCTAACTTTCCGCAAAATTTCAAATGGTATAAGATATCTGAAGAAAAAGTAAAAAGTATAAAGAGTTTTGTTGCGACTTTTTACTTTTTACTTTTTACTTTATTGGCACGCCGCGAATATTTCTAATTCCTAACGAATCAAGTCGAAGGAGATATCTGTCTTACCAGCAATATTGCTGCTGCGATCCAACTCATCCAGAATGGTATTAACAACCCAGTTGAGCATGTTTAATCCACCTTGGTAACCCAGGGTTGAGTAGCGGTGCATATGGTGGCGATCGAAGATCGGATAGCCAATCCGCACCATTGGGATCTTGGTATCACGCCATAGGTATTTACCGTACGAGTTACCAATGAAGAAGTCTACTGGCTCGGTGAACATCAAAGAACTAATGTGCGCGTTATCAGGTAACATCTATAATATTGCTGCAAGGTGTGATATATGGAAATTTTCGGCTATGCGAGGGTATCGACTGACGAGCAGGCAGAAGATGAAGGAGCGTTAATTAAGCAGATGCGACGGTTGCGGAGTGCTGGAGCTACAAAAATATATTACGACGTTGAAAGTCGTACCAGCGATAAGCGCAAAGGGCTTTTACAGTTGATTGAGGATGTAGAAGCTGTAGCATTCGGTAAAGTCTCTAAGTTGTTATTTATCCGCATTGACCGTTTAACATCGTCATCAATGGTGTTTTATCAGTTGATGGATGCGTTGAAGAAGAAGGGTATCCAACCAACAGCGATTGATGAACCGTTCGAGATGTCGAGCATTGGGGGAGAGTTGACAATTGATGTCCGGTTAGCAGCAGCAAAATATGAAGTGAAAATGTTAGGAATGCGAGTCAAAAAGGAACGTGAAACCCGCAAAGCCAATAAAAAGCCCCACTGGAATGCACCATTAGGATATTTGACAGATGGACATAAATATGTATTAGATAATCGTCCATGCGTTTGCTTAATTGCCGATAAAAAAGAAATGAATGTTTCTCAAGTGGCACGATTTGTGTTTGATATTTTCTTTAGTGTTGGTACAGTGTCAGAAACTGCAAGACAGTTGCATGATATTTTTGGAATTCAGGCACAGGCAGTTTTAAAATCAACAAATAACAAAAACAATGTACTTGGAGAAATCGAAGAAATAGCTATTGAAAACATTAATAAAACTCGCGGTTCTGGGCTAAATCTGCGTTATCCCCACACGGGGTTGAAATGGTCTGTTTCAGGTTTGCGATCGCAGTTAGTCAATCCCATCTATGCAGGAGGAACGGCATACAATACAGTGGAGTACAGCGGGGGACATCGCAAGCCCTTTGATGAGTGGGAAATTGCCTGGGGGACTCACGATGAAACTATTATTACCCGTGAGGAACACGAGCGGGTAAAAGCGATGATTCGAGATAATCGCAATAACCGATGGGCAAATCAACAAAAATACACCAACGTATTTGCCAACTTAGTTAAATGTGCCCATTGTGGGGCTGCTTACAGTCGTCAGTCAAAAAAACTAGTTAAGCGTGCGGGGTTTATTCGGCATCATTATCAGTGCAGTTTTTACCGGACTGGTGCTTGTCGGAATAAACGCATGATTTCTAATGATGAACTAGAAAAACAAGTCATTGAATGGTTGGTACAAGAAGCCGAAAAGATAGCAATATTGGTAGAACAAGAAGTTCAGGTTACAAAAGAACCCGCAGAAATTAAGACTCTGCGGATATCATTGAATACCCTTGATGCTTTACCATCGAATCCAGCCATTGAAAAAGCCAAGGAAGATATCTTGCAACAAATTGCGGATGCTCAAGCTACTACAAACAACAATTCCAAACAATATCTAATTGCCAAGGAACGGATTATTTTTGCTTTTTCAAATGAGAGGTACTGGCAAAGTCTGGAAGTGGAAGATAAACAAGCTTTACTCAAAGGGTGTATTAGAAAAATTACGGTAGATGGTAATAAAGTTATTGCAGTGAATTTACTACATTTATACTAGGCAGCTTTAGACTTGTTTCGTTGAGGTTTGCCTAGTTTTGGTTGCACCTGCGAGGCTTGTTTTTGTAGCTGTGCTTCGCATTTCTCAAACTCAATTACAGTACGAGCAACTAATTCGGCTAAGGTTTCACGTTTCATAGTTGATTGTTATCGCTTCTTTGACGATAACAGCGATGTCAAAAAGTTTTGTTAGTTATGAGCTTTTTACATCGCTATGGAACAATACGGTTTTAAATTCTATGAGTAAGTAGGTGAGCGTGAATAAACACAACTATACTTCTGTCCGCAGCGTTGCGTAGCTACTCTACGAGAATGCTCCGCAAACCCGTAGGATGGAGACACGACGAACCATAAGCCCGAAATTGCTCCCTGAATTAAAATTCGGGCTAAAAGTTTAAACCCATTAAAATGGGTTGAAAAATTTACCCAGTAAGCTTTTAGCTTACTTGAGCTATTAGCCCGTTCGCGCAGCGTCCCGAAGGGATAATTTATTTCTGGGCGGATTTAGGGCTTGTCGAGAATGGTGCATTCCGGTCAGCCTAGTAGCGGGCGCGACCATCGCGGAGCGTAAAATATGAAAATAACACATTTTTTTGTAACCCTTGCTATATATGGATTGTGGAATGTGTTAGTTAGGAGTTAAAACGGGTTAAAAGGTTTATGCAGTAAGATGACCGCTTACTTAAGCTTCTCGCGGAGCGAGTAATTTATTTCTTGGCTCAAAACGTACGCAGTATTGCCCCACCCAAACATCTGCAACCAAACAAAACCCACCCCTACTCCAACACCGCATTCTTATCCAACTTAGTCAATATTATGGCGTAATTTGAGATAGTGCAGCAGAAGCCCTCTGAACAACCTCAGAGGGTAAGGCTACATAACCTAATTCTGGAGCAAATTTTTGCCCTTCGGTTAGTCCCCATTGGATAACTTCTTTCAAAGCTTTGGCTTTTTGAGGATCGTCGTAGCGTTTGTAGGCTAAAAGCCAAGTGTAGGTAACGATCGGATAGGAATCAGAACCCTCCGGATCGGCAACAGAACCAGTTAAATTTTCTGACAGTTTGATAGTTGCTAAAGCTTTAGCAGTACTTTGATTATTAGGTTCTACAAATTGACCATTTTTGTTTTCTAAAGCTATAGTTGCTAAATTTAATTGTTTGGCAAATGCATACTCCACATAACCAATTGTTCCCTCTGCTTGTTGGATTTGGGCACTGATACCAGCATTATCTTTGATTGCGACACCTGTTGGCCAATTCACATTCAGTCCGGTTCCAACTTTCTGTTTCCACTCCGGACTAATTGTACTTAAGTGAGTGGTGAAAGATGCTGTGATTCCGCTACCATCCGAACGACAAACAACTGTAATTGGCAAATTAGGTAATGTGATACCTGGATTGAGTTTAGCTATTTTCGAGTTATTCCATTTAGTAATTTTTCCCAAGAAAATGTCCGAAAGGATTTGACGTGAAAGTTTAAGACCACTTTTTAATCCTGGCAAATTATAAACAATAGCAATACTACCAGCAGCAGTAGGTATCATAACTGCTCCTTGACTGACTTGAGCAAGTTCGGCTTCTGTTAAAGTGACTTCGGATGCTCCAAAATCTACTGTATTGCTAATAAATTGCTGGATACCCGCAGCACTACCTACAGGTTGATAGCTAATTTCAATGTTGGGATTCTTCTGATTATATTCCTTAAACCAACGTAGATACAAAAAAGTTGGAAATGTCGCACCTGCACCATACACACTCACGCTCTTAACGTTGTTTGTCTGGTTAATTTCAGGTTTGATAGTTTCAGGTTTTTGGGGTTGAGACTGACAAGCTGTTATAGCGAAAGCAAGAGTTGCTATCGACAAAATCAAGCTTCGACGAGAAAGATTAAATTTGGATTTCATCAAGACCTCGACTATCGCTAATTGGTAATATTCATTGAGAATAGCACCGCCAGATTTTACTATACCTGTATCAATTAAATTTAGTTTAAGAAAAGGTTAATTAAATCTAAAATCCAAAACTTCAAGTATCCTTTATTTATGTATTATTCCGTGTTTTTCTCTTAGCACTAAGTAGGTCGGCACAAATAAATAAAGGTTTGTAATTGCGCTAGCCTTTACATAAATTCATATAGTTGGGTTTTTCTGTGCCGCTCTAATTAGATGAGTTATGGTTATTGGTAAAATTCGTCTGGGACTTGTAAATAAATGCGTTTGAGGTTTTTTTTCCCTCGAATTTCTATTGGGTGCATATTAGGGTTATGTTTAGCCTTAGTTTTACATGCCTGTCAAACACCACAAACACCGCAATCACAACCAACAGCACCTCCCCAAGCCCTGCAAAGTTCAGAGCAACCTTTACCGCCAGAAACAGCTGAAGAAGTTAAAAGTGCTGGACCAGAAGGTTTACTTAATCCACAACGTGGTGATGTGCGTTTAGTAGTGATTAGCGACTTGAACAGCGTTTATGGTTCCACTGACTACGATCCAGAGGTTGATAAGGGTATTGCATTAATACCATTTTGGAAACCGGATATGGTTGTTTGTAGCGGAGACATGGTTGCTGGACAAAGTCCGACTCTTTCAGAACCACAAATAAAAGCCATGTGGGCTGCTTTTGACGAGCATGTAGCAGCACCACTACGTCGCGCCAAACTCCCCTACGGTTTCACAATTGGTAATCACGATGCTAGCAGCGCCGTGGGAATTAAGGGAAATTTTCTATTTCAAAAAGAGCGAGATTTAGCATCGGCCTATTGGAATGACCCAGAACACGATCCTGGAGTGAAATTTATAGACAAATTTGAATTTCCTTTTTACTACACCTTTGAGTATAAAGATATTTTCTTCATGGCTTGGGATGGTTCTTCCAGTCGCATTCCGAAAGATAAATTGCAATGGGTAGAAAAAACACTCGCAAGTCCCAAAGCACAAGCAGCAAAAATGCGGATTCTGCTCAGTCATTTACCCTTGTATGCGGTTGCTGTCGGTCGTAATCAACCTGGGGATGTTATAGATAATGCCGACGAAATGCGGGAAATGCTGGAGCGTTATCAGGTTCATACTTATATTAGCGGACACCATCATTCCTATTACCCCGGCCATCGCGGTAAATTGCAATTATTACACATGGGTATTGTCGGTTCAGGACCACGACCGTTGATTGACGCTAAAACCCCTCCTTGGAAGGCTTTGACTGTTGTTGATATTAACTTTAAATCACCCGAACTAACGACCTATACTACTTATGATATCCGGACTTTAAAAGTAATTAAAAACGAACAACTACCACGCTTTTTGGCGGGTCACAATGGTATCGTTCTACGACGAGACGTGGAATTCAACGAGCTAACAACTCAAGAAAAATCCTTTTGCGAACAGCGTTTAGGTAAAAAGCTGTGTGGCGCTTAGGGAGTAGGAAAAATTCTTCACAAATGACAAATCTGCTAGTTTTAGTCCCCTTACGGGGATTTTGGTGTTAGAAACCTTACGCCGTAGTAACCGCAGAAGAAATCGCAACAAGTTTCAGTCCCCTTACGGGGATTTTGGTGTTAGAAACTTAAACTAGGGTATTGGTCAAAATATGCGCTTCCAGGCTCGGGACGGGGACGATATAACGATGGCATAAATCCCGTACTAAACCCCATGCTTTCGCATTTGGCATCGTTAAATTCGATTAAACCCTGCCAGTCTAAAGCACCAAATACTTGACTTGCAGGACACAATTGCTCTTTATTTCGGCAAGGTAAACGTTCAGGTGGTATTTTATCTCGGTATTTTGATGTAATTACAGCAAGGGTGCTATTTGTAATCGCTTCATAGACTGAACGAATACAGCCTTTGAGGGAACTACCTTGAATTAACAGGTATTTCTCAACTCCTTGAACCATTGTTTTAATCAAGGATACGCGGGATTCAATATCGCTACCTGGAACAACTACACCAGTGGAAACGTGTAACGAAGTTTGAACTTGAAGCTTTAAAAATAGGGTTCCATGCAAGCAGTTTTTATCAAATTTATCATGTCCCGTAGGATGTTGTAAACGCGGCCGTTCCTGTGGGAAAGTGACAAATCGATATGGTTTATTAGAATTATTTTCTGTAGGATTCTCTCGTAAAGGAGGTGGGAGAGGAGCTAATTTTCGTGGTTTTGGAGGTGGTACTGGAATCATTTTTAGTTAACTGTTAGTGCTACGAAATGAACGGTTGCAGTGGCAGAATTTTGAAAATATCTTTGTTTAATCGGGATTTTATTCGGTTCGACATCTTTAAAAATAAATCCTTTGGGAAACTTTGTTTCTTTAAGGTCATGCCAATATGCATTATGGTCGCAAATTTCCCAATGACCAGATAATTTATCAAACGTATCTAATCTAAATTCTTGTTTACTGAGAATTAGGACTTCATATCCTGACTTATATTTTTTCCACCGCAATTCACAAACTGCATTAAACATTTGCCCCTCAATTTCTCCCCTATCAGCAGGTAAATCTATACAAATTCCACTCACAGCATGGGAATAGCGCAAAAAATAATAACTTTGCGGCTTTGACAGCTTATTAATTAATGTTAAAACTTCTTGATAAGACAGTAATTGTTTATAATATATGTACCCTTCAGTAAATTCTTTCATGCTACTAAAATTTCACTCCATACACGAACCGAACGCATAAATAAATCTTTAGCACCAGATTCCGTGTCACCTTCCCATTTAAGTTGGACACCAAAGCCTAAATCCATCGACTCTGCACGGACTGGAGAATCTTGATTATCTGGTTTAGGAAATCCATATTTTTCAGCTTCATCTACAGATAAAAACTCTCCCGCACCCAATAAAAAAGTCCAATTCCAATTTTGACTATTTCCTATTTGCTGAATTTTCTTATTCTCAGCATCTAATTTACATCCAGGATACTGTACTGTAGCAGAGTTATATTTAACTTTTACCGTACCCAAACCGCGAGATTTTGCAAATCCCAATCCAAACCAACCCTCATTTAAATCGCGCAATACTAACCCGATTAAACCTAATTGGGCTATCGTGAAATTTTTCAAGTGAATTTTTGTACGAAATTCCCCCGCAGTACAAACTTGATAATTAAAGGGACCGACAGCAACCGAACCAAATACACGATCGATTGCTACACCATTACGTTCTTCGATTTGCAGTTGTTTAACATCAGTTGGGTGTGCGTCTTCGATACGAATGCGGCTAGCAATTGAAGTATTACCAAACATTTGGTCGGTAAAAGAAGACTGTTTATAAATTGCATAACTATCTAACTTTTTACCTAGATAATCACCTTTTAATGGGTCATTTGCCCAAAGTTTTTTTGTATCATTTGGATTAGTATCACTTCCCACTGTTCGGACGATTCTTTCAGCATGGGCACGAATTGCCCCTTTAAGGCTACTTCCAGGTAAATAAATTGACCATCCACCCGCATGAAAGGTTCTAACAAATTCCATATCAGGGTTTGTGGGGTCTGCACCTTCACGTCCTGATTTAATTAAAATCGGTCCATCTGGGATGATACTTAAATCGATGGTGCAATGATTAACGAGTCGTTTATGCATATCAAAATTTAGGAGAGAGATGAAATCTTAAGCAGCTACGAAATTATTAAGTTGTAATTCAGACTGTTGGAACAGGTAATTAACAACAGAAAATAGTTTGTCTAACTCATAAATACTGTAAGGAGCAATATTTTTAGTAAATTTATCAGCTTCTAACTTGCCAAACTCCCAGGTACTGCCATTAGAGACAATGCCAAATACACTTATGATAAGTTCAGCATTTAATCTTTGAGCAGCTATCATCTCGGCTAAACATTGCGCCCATCCAGCTTCAAAGTTGTCTTGTTTTGCTTCTACTAATATAAAATAGGGTTTATCAAAGACAAATTTTCCTAAAGGAGAACGTCTTGCCAAAATATACTCAGGATAACCATTTAAATTATTGTCACAATTTAGCGATTCATGACTCCACAAAATAAACTTACTTTTATAAGATTTCCAGACTTCTTTTAAAACTGGATATATTAAATTTTCACAAATAGCAAACTCTGAGTTATTCACAACTCCTTCCCTCATCATTGTTTCTAAGTCTTCTCGGAAATAATTAGAGATATCAAAAGGAATTTCAATCACGAAATTTGTTTCGATGTAAGTAATTTGAAACTCTTTTTGAACTTGACCTATCGTTTTATAACTACTAAAAGCCATTTTCACCTCCTGAGTAAATTTATACACTCGCATGATTAGAAGTATTCGCTCTTAATTTTTCTTCTAAATAATCAATAAGAGCTTTTGTCCAAGTCTCTTTTAACTGCTTTCCATCTTCATATATATCTGGCTCATTGGGAGTTAGCAATTTTTGCAAGTACGTCAGTAGCTTTTTGGGATTATTGCTAACATCAATCCATTTCATACTGTCAATCTCTAGTTTAACAACACCTAGCCCGCGAGAACGTCCACCTCCCAGAGGAATTTGTTCTGTCTCAAATTGGTGTAACCCAATCATCAATAACCCCAGTTCAGAAGGTTCGGCGTTTTCCACTATTGCTTTAAATTCAAATAGCGTACCTGCCGGAACCACTTGGAAATCGTAAAGTTTACCATCTGCTGCGGTTTCGGTATCACGGTCAATGGATACACCATCGCGTTCTTGGTACTGTCCAAACCAATATTCTGAATTTACGGTTAAATCCCGTACTTGAAACTTGCTTGCTACCCACGGAGAACCGAATAGGAGTGATACCAAATCTGTATGTTTAAGAATTTCGGTGGTTAATTGTAGGTCATCTTTATAGTCATCCTTTAGCTTCTTCATTTCACTAGAAGTAATAGACCATTCCTCTTCCACCGCTGGGTTAGCAACTAGCTTGGGGTCATTCCCAAGGATACCTCGCAGGAAACTTTCGAGACGCGATCGCATTGCTCCTTTAAAGCTCGAACCGGGTATCAAGGGTCTACCAAATGCATCTTTCATTACAGGTAGGTCAGAACCAATTGGTTCTGTGGAACGTCCAGCACTAACACGGAGTGCGGTGATTGTTGTCAGGGTTCCTGATAGTTCTAAGCGATTTTTAAATGTGTCAAACATAGCATGGTTATGGGTTGTCGTTGACATAATCGTGTTCTCCGTAATGACGAATTTGTAAGTTATTACCAACAGCGATACAACTTACACGTCTACCTTTAGGTAAATCAAAATGCTCAATGTCTTTATTTTTTCCTTCATATCGACGCAGCCTAAAAATACCATCTTGCTTCATTGCAGTGATACCATCTTTATGATTAACTAGCAAACAAGCAGCTCTTGCTAGATTTTCTTGTAAAATTATCTTTTCGTTTGCAGGTTTATTTTTATATTCATCTAGAAAGATTGACGTATAATCTATTTTGGGGAATTTGAGAGGTTTATCTTGTGAAAGAAGCTCATTTTGACACTGGCTCCAAATAAGTTGTCCCCAAGTGGATAATGTCATTTCTTGCCCATCTACTACAGCCCATTCTTGTGGAACTTTCTTTGCTTCTTCCCAAGATTTAGATATGTCTCCAACTGCCATCATTGCAAGTTGTACTTTGTATGGTTCTACCTCTTCTATATTGATTTTTATAGGTAGTTTAGGGATTTTTATTAGTTCATTTGAGCCTTCAAATACATAAATAATTTCGTCAGCATAAAACATCCCGATAGTATTAAAGTATCCCTGTAAAGCCTTAAATCCACCAACAAGATTAAAGCAAATTCTGTAGTTCGTTTTTTTGCAATCAAGAATAGTTTGTTGCATTGAGGGAATTAACTTAGCAATACTTTCTGTAAAAACATTACTACTGGCAAGCGAAAGTTCAGGCTGTATCCATACACTAGTACTATTGAGACCTTTACTTTTTAAATACGATTCAATCACCTCAGCAGCTATTCTTCCCTGAGCAGTATCTGTGGCAATTAATACATGAGTATCTGAGACACCTTCTTCTAGCTTTTTACCATATAAACCATAAATACCATTCAATTCAGCACTAATTTCACAAATTTCCTCAACCTCAATTTCAGTATTATAAATTTTTTTATTAGC
The DNA here is from genome assembly GCA_019359595.1 of Cyanomargarita calcarea GSE-NOS-MK-12-04C. Taxonomy (GTDB): domain Bacteria; phylum Cyanobacteriota; class Cyanobacteriia; order Cyanobacteriales; family Nostocaceae; genus Cyanomargarita; species Cyanomargarita calcarea. Next base: position 223,577 of record JAHHGZ010000006.1, on the reverse strand, counting down.
ACGCTCCTTGAGTTGACTAATAATATCAGCAACATCTTCATGATACTTATTTATTTCTTCATAGGTTAAATTCGCAGTCTCAATCATGCGACGCTTCCAATCTTTCTTATCAGTCCTTTCGTTAAGTTGATTGGTTAATAAACTTGTACCTACAGTAGAAATTACAAGTTGAGGCATGTAAATTATCTCCTAAATTATTTACAAATATAAATTTAAAGATTACCTTTATTTTTGAAGACTAGATAGCGAGAGCCATAACCTAAATATCGACGGGTTAATTCTAACCATATAAGGTTAAAATCATCAGTTTTAGCATTTTTGGCTATTGCTTCAGCTACTATTTTAATTTTTTTGATATCATCGATAATTCTTTGAGCTAAAGAGTTTTTCCCTTTACCCCATTTATCACCACGACCGACCTGATAAAGCAGGAAATTTTTAACAACTTCGATGCTGTCAGTTGTATCTGCAACTCTTACTAAATTACGAAATTGCGACTCTTCTAAATCACCATAGGATGTTTCTTCTAAAGCTGTTTGAATATCTGTTACAAGTTTATCTTCTGCTTTTCTAATTTCTTGTTGTATTTTGAGTTGTTTTTGTTGTTCTGAAAAGTCGCTCATACTGCATCCTCACGATATATAAGATGAAATTCATTACAAACTTCGACCTGACCAAAACCTTCAGATGTACGTTCTCCAACACCTTTTAACTCTAATTGGGCTAAAGCTGAGTGCCAAATATCTGGTTGTGCGGTGCTAAATAAATATACCCCTCCTTTATTTGTAACCAACTCTACATCTTTCATCAATCCCCAAGCTGCATTCCAACCCGAACGATAATCGTAGCTACTATAAGCTGCTTCAAGTTCCAATGATTCATCTTCAACATCTGTAAAGTGTCGTAACATTGATGGCGAAAGGACTGTGGTACGCTGCCATTTTTCTGTTAATATTGCATCGGCTTGTAAATCTAAGGAAAAATAAGTGCGTTTAGATAATTCTTGTAAGGGATTTCCAAAAATCCGCCATTTATCCCAACGCTGCTGTAAGATTTTATTGAACTTAGTAATTTTTTCTTTTAAGTTTTGTTTCGCATCAACAGGCTTTTCTGCTTTAATTTCTACTTTACCTAGTCCCCGTGATGTCGAACCACCCATACGAAAATTTTGGCGATGATTATGAATAAATTGCCTCAGATAATCTGATAAGCGATCGCAACTAATAATCGATGAGGTGTAAACGATTGGTTTTGGGCTTTTCCCGCTTGATTCCGACTCATTAAGAACTTCTATACTGTAAAGAATATCTTCTTCTGAAGTCGCACGTCTCCGATTTATTCCTACCCGTGTTAATAGACGTTTACTAGTAGATTGCTTATAGTACTCGTCGTTGAATATACTATAGAAGCTAATACTAGGTAGATCAACTCTTCCTGCATCAGTAGGGCAATTGGGGTCATATGAATATCCGTAAGCATCTGCACAAAAGCGGTCAATCAGAGTGTCAAATACTCCATTATTATTTTCCGATTTAAAACCAGGTTTGGTTTTAGAACTAAGTGCAGTAGCAGGTAATACTTTAACTTGGTCTTGAATTACAAAATCTTTATCCAGTTGAAGTACCGCAGGATAAGCATTTTGAAAAATAGCAGGTTCATCACCCAAAAATAAAGCTTGAAAATCACCACCATTTTGGCTTAAATCAGCAAACTCTTGACCCGACTGCTTCAAAATTTCACTGGCAATAGCACCACGAATCACGCTACCGGGAATATATTCTTCACATTCACTCACCGAACCACCTGGTTTCTGTCGAGAAATTGCGAGTGGAGATAATGCCTTAATTTCAAGTTGAATTTGCTTCACCCTAACCTTCCTTTTGCCAAAAACTGCCACACTGTCTCATCTACCTGAATTTCTGGTAATTCCCAACTCAACCACCCCAAACCAGCCGATTTGCTTCCCCCAAGTGCATGAATTTGTCGCAACCCAGGCCAAATTAATGCTTTTGCATAATTACCATCAGCGTAAATGTACGCAACGTAGCCATTGCTAACTTTACTTAAATGCGTCAATGATTGAGGAAATTTTACCTCTATAGATTTATAATCGTAATATTTATGCTTTTGTTCAGAATTGTTTCTCAAAAATTCTTCAAACTTATCAAACCAAGCTTGAACTATTCCCGGCTCCCATTCTAATTTTGTTTCTTCATACCATTTAGGTGATTCAGATTCTCCAGTCTTTGCTCTATCACCCACCCGTCTTTTTCTAACAGTAGATTCTGAGAAATAAGCTACTTCTCCCGGACGTTGAGCTACTTTAGTAATTGCAGAACGTTTCTCACCTTCATCTCTTCGCAGATAAGGATGAGTTTCACACATTGGAGGATAACAACGGCTAGGTCGATTGGGAGTATCATTCCCACTACGACGTTGATTAAAGCGAATAGCTAATTTAGTAGTTAATTCATTAAAACTTTTACGTTTATCAAAAACTTCTACTGCTTCTTCTTCGCTATCATATTTGCCAAATTTTGCTTCAACTAGGGAGTCATTATAGCTTTGCCGATACTTTTCCAACCAAAAGGTTTCATCTATATTGTCTCGTAATATCCCCAAACGAGTTTCGAGTAACCTAAATGTTTCTCCAACTGCACAGGAATTGGCTGTTATAGTTTCTTCCGTATATCGTTTCTCAATAGCATTAGCAATGTCATCCGCAAAAGCAGCAGGACAATAAGCTAAAATATTCCCTCCTGTTGAGTAAATAATTAATTCAGGAATTAAAGCATCTAAAATATTGTGTTCGTTGGCAAAATTATTATTTAACCATTGTCTAACTTTTCCACATTGAATAGTGTAGAGATTAGATGGAGGCTTTTTACCAAAAAAAGTAGGGAAATCAATCAAATTGATTCTATCCAAAAGCGCAGAAGCACCACGAATATCGGGCAGTTTTGATTCTTCAAATACATATTGCTTAATCTTCGTTGCACCACCGTAAACTAAACCAATTTTCGAGTTCCAAAGTATCGGATGTTTTTCCGTTAACTGCTTTAACTCGCTTAAAGTTTTTGGAAACTTGAGATTTTCTAAATCTTTGACTGCATAGACAATATAAGCTACTTCCTGCGGTACTTCCCTTCCATCACTCAATGCTTGCCGCATTTGCTGCAATATGTCTAAATTATGCTTAGGTTCCTTACCTTCACCCCAACCCAAACACCAGGCGATCGCAATCGATGTTGAATGCATTTTCATAGTCATAATTCACACCCCCTGACTCACTAACAACCCTGCCAAAGCCTTGACCATCTCCCTTTGGGAAGCATCAACCCCACGTTGCAAGCAATGAACCTTACCCCGCAAAATGTACCATGATAGTCACTAAAAATAATTGCTACCTGCAAATTTAATGATTCACAAAACTTTTTCCAAGCTACAATCTCGCTTTCATCTTTAACTAAAATCACTGCATGGCTTGCTTCTGCCATAATCGTGCGATTTTCTTCCGAAATTTTCCCTCCGACATCAAATACAAATATCGGTTCACTAACACTTCCAAATTCTTGGGCTTTAAATTGAGCAAATTCTTGAGTAAATTTAGCTTTATATTCTGCTTTTAATTTATTTGCTAAATCTGGGTCACGACGGGCTGTTTCAGAAAACCAAGAACCATCCCCATCAGGACATCCCGATACTACGTAAGATTTTGGTGCATTGGGTATTTGGTGTAATGCTTGCTTTAATCCTTCTCGAAAACAGGTTTTTCCTGTATTCGCAAACCCACAAATAGCAACTTTCAAATTGGTTTTTAGTTCGATTCTACTGGTATCCAAAGTCTCGCCAATTTCGTATTTGGGACTTTTACTAACGGTGACTACATACCTATCTAAACCCTTATCGCCTATCTTGGGGTCAAAAAAGGCAATAGCACTATAAATCTCCCCCAGCTTAGATGCTAATACTCCATGTCATTAATTTTGATGGATGTAGAGACGCAAAATTTCGGCTCTCTATAAGGTTTTCAACACCCAACCAACCCCTCAGAACTAATGACATGAAGTACTAATACCTGGCTTACTAGTACTCCATGTCATTAATTTTGATGGATGTAGAGACGCAAAATTTCGGCTCTCTATAAGGTTTTCAACACCCAACCAACCCCTCAGAACTAATGACATGAAGTACTAGTAGTCTATGTCATTAATTTTGATGGATGTAGAGACGCAAAATTTCGGCTTTCTACAAGGTTTTCAACACCCAACCAACCCCTCAGAACTAATGACATGGAGTACTAGTGGTCTGTGTCATTAGTTCTGGGGGGTTGCTAGATCCCCGACTTCTTGGAGAAGTCGGGGATCTGACCCTCGCAACCCATCAAAACTTATGACATGAACTACTAGTATTGATGCACGTCCGTTAATTTTGATGAGTTCACCACCCAACAATTCCCCTGATGCAATCATCTTATCTAGTAAAAGGGCTGTATCCCTAACAATACAGTCTCCTGTCGCAAGTGTTGCACCAAACCCCACTTTTAAAACGTCATCTTCTAGGCTAATGTGATACGTAGTCATAAATTTTCCCAGTAGTCACCTTTATTCTTCATCCAGCAAATATCAATCTATTAAATCTCCCAGTTTATACGCAGGATTATGCGTTATGCAAGTCACATATTTCCCTAACTTGGGGTCAAAAAAGGCGATCGCACCGTAAAGATGGCTAAGTCGATGTGCTAGAACAAAGGCTACAGGTATCGATACGGGACCGTTGATTTTGAGTAATTGTCCACCGTGCAGTTCACCGGATTTTGCCATTTCTTCTAGTCGTGCAGCCGCATCCTTAACGATTTGGTCGTTTTGTGCGGGCTCACCAAAATTGATGTGTAAGGTATCTTCTTTTAACTCAATGTTGTAAGTAGTCATTGCCCTGCCTCGTTGCATGGATACATCATACGCCTTGTAGGAAGAAGCTTGTTCCAATGTGAATCTAGCTAGATCCCCAAGAAGTCGGGAATCTTACTGCACTTTACCTCTTCCCCTGATCGGGATGGAAATTAAAACCAACTGGAAGATGTTACTTCCACAGTGGATTAACCTAGAATTATCAAACTAAAAAATGAAACTGTGGTTAAAGAAGTTTTTCGAGATGTTCCCCATGTGGAATTGTTACAGTGGCTTGCACGGGGTTCGTTAAAGCAAAATTTACTCCGGGCAAGCGATCGCTATATCAAAGATACCGAACGTCACGATACTTTCGAGGAAATTAGTTACCAACAAGCACAACGTCTGATTGAACGCTATATTGCACAATCTCGACAGAAGAAGAATTTACCTGATGTTTTAACCAATTGTTCCCCAAATGACGCTTACTATCAAGTTTTTATTCGTTACCAAGATAGCAAACACAGAGATAATAACGTGATTATGCGTTTGCGAGCATGGCGACCGAGGTGTGAAGTATTACTTCCTTTTGATTTACGCCAAAGTATTGCTGAAGATGTCGCCAAAGAATATCAGCTTTACCACACCCTTTCTAATACTGCTTGGTTAAAGGGAAAAGGGGAAGGGGAAAAGGTGTAGAAAAAAGAGATATAAGGATTTTTCCCTTTAACCTTTACCCTTTCCCCCTGTCCATTCCAGTATTATCCCTAATCCTTACTTACTATGAATACACTGAAGCTGACAGATAAATTTGAAACCGCATTGGTTTACGCAACTGGTCTCCATGCGGACCAAGCCCGTAAAATTAGCGGTGTTCCATATGTAGCGCATTTACTTAGCGTGGCAGCATTGGTATTAGAAGCTGAAGGAACTGAGGCAGAAACAATAGCCGGACTTTTGCATGATAGTGTCGAAGACCAAGGGGGAAGCAAAACCCGTGAGGAAATTCGCCAAATATTTGGTGATGAAGTTGTGGCAATTATTGATGGTTGTACTGAATCTGACATTTGTCCAAAACCACCTTGGCAAGAACGCAAGCAGAAATATTTAGAAAATCTCCGTCATGCTTCGGCTTCGGTACGGCGAGTCTCTCTAGCTGATAAACTACATAATGCTAGGTCGTTACTTGCTGATTGCCGACAAAATGGTAATAGCGCAAGTGCTGGCAAAGGCGATAGCGCAAGCGCCGCCAAAGGCGATCGCATTTGGGCTGAGTTTAAGGCAGGTAAAGCTGGGACTTTATGGTTTTATCAAGAGTTATTGAAAGTTTACCAAGCAACGGGTACTGATTTGTTGACTGAGGAATTTTCGCGGGTGGTTGAGGAGTTAGGGAGGTTGTAAGGTTAAAAATCAGCCGAAACTCACATCTTGGAATATCTATGTCATCAACATAAAAATAACTAAGTATTTATCGATTTTCCGACTGCCTTCCCATACGCCAGGGACTCAAAGTCGAATGGCACGCTTGTTAAGACATTTTTAGCCCTGAAATAAATTTCACAGCTTAAAGCTTAAACCCGTTAAAACGGGTTAAAACTCTTATTGTAGTTAGATGACCGCTAACTTTAGCTTTAAGCTGTGAATTTTAATTCAGGGATCAACAAGCGTGCCATTCTACTCAAAGTCCCTGTCTCATAGCTAAAGTCCTCTAAAGAGGGCTGTTTACAAATATTGTTTATGCTGTAAAAAATATACTCTGAAACACGATATTCAGTCTCCTTACGGGGATTTTGAGTCTAAAAACCTAATTTTACGAGTATTATTTAGAACATTAAAGACTGTTTATGTTTCAGTCCCCTTACGGCGATTTTGAGTCTAGAAACTATAAACCAAATCAAGTAATAATCGGCGAAGGTTAGTTTCAGTCCCCTTACGGGGATTTTGAGTCTAGAAACCGCTCCATCTGAAACTATTACGGAGCAAGCTTTCTGGGGAGGCTTTTCGTGTTGGCGAAGCCTTCTCGAAGAGTACCTCAAAGATTGGTTCATTTCAGCCGACCTTATTGCAACTAATTCCCACTTGCTTTCGGTCTTGAAATGCTGTAACTATTAAATTGTCTTGGTTCTGGCGTTTTTCGTGAACCTCCCCAGGATTTCGCCCTCGCTTAGGTTCACGAAAAATTAGTTAATCTGTCTTATTATATAACGGGTTGATATCCGCTATCCACATTAAGTTATTTAAAGCTTTACAGGTCAGAACTTTGGGAAGCATTAGGCGAATGATTTTGTTAGATACTAATATATGGCTTTGGCTGCTTCACGAACCAATTCAGTTATCTGGCAAAGCAAAAGCCGCAATTGATACAGAATAACAGCACGATGGCTTATTAGTGTCAGCAATTTCGGTCTGGAAAATCCCTGAAAAGTCGAGCATTAGCAAATTAAATCTACCATTACCATTTAGTGAATGGTAAAAACTAGCACGAAATCATTTAGGTATTACCATAGAAACTTTGTCACCCTTAGATGCGATCGCAAGTACATGGTAGGGTACTTTGATAACGCAAACTGATGTAACGGATGGGTGATGTTGGGATACTATTAGGTAGCGTTTTTTGTAATATTTTTGTATTATTTAAATTGGTATATTTTCAGTTTTGTAACGGAATGGATTTTCTTGGAGTCGAGTTGTGGAAGAATTGAGAAATAGTTGTGAAATAGTCGGTGGGTTATGTAGGGAGAATATGTAATGGTTTATATTACTTTGTCGTCAGTAGAACAGTTGCATCCTCATGCTTGTTTGGCTTTGATTAATCGATACAGCAAACTTAAAGACGAGTTTTATTACGCGGATATAGATGTTCTATATGCGATTAAAGAATCAAAGATTGGTGAATGGGTTTCATCGGGTGAAATTGTAGCGACGAAAGTTGTGAAGCGGGTTAATCCAACTTTTGAAGCGATACAAAAAACAATTGCGCTTGGTGGAGATGGGCTATCCGTTTGGTATAGTCGGTATTTTGATTACGATGGGTTTATTCCCGAAGATGTTTTGCCAATGCATCGGTTGGTTTTGGATATAGTCAATGATGACATTTGTTTGCCTCGTGACGAATTATTGTATTCGAGGGAATTTGCTGAGTACAAGGAGCAATTAGCTATTTATAATGCCGAAATGGAGCGTCGCAAACCCATTCAATCCGAGTACGACAAGATATATGCTTCTTGGTGCAATAATCGGTTTGCTTCGTTGTGCGAGTGGGCAAAGCAAAAAAAGCTTAATATTCCAGTCAAAGGTGTTAAAAAGCGTAAATTTCTTGAACATGCGTATCGTCAAGGTTTCAGCTATCCACCTTTTAACGTGGTCAAACCGAACTTCGACAAAATTGTTTGTCCCAAAGCACCGAAGAAAGAGGAAGAACTAAGTCTTAATGATTATCAAATTGGCATGAATCCCGAAGTTGATGAAGCGATCGCTTGGATGAAAAGTTTTGCATTGGAGAAAGGATTTGCAATCGACGAGGACTTTAAGTGTTGGGATTCAAGGGTTACAGATTTTATCGAAGATTATTATCGGGAAGTTGATAAGGAAGAAACGATTGAACTAGTTTTAGAGATAATGCGTTCCGCACTTGATGGAAAGCTGACAGCTAAGGAAGTTTGGGATGGTTTGACAGATTTTGAAATCGATTATGAAAGTGCAATTGGGATGAAATGTGAGTACAATCGTCATTATAACGAAGAAAAGCATAGAGACTTTGGCAAATGGCATGAAATTAACTTATCGATGAGTGGCTATTGGCTTGTTGAGTTTCAAAGCACCATCGATACAACGCTTGTGTTTCATCTTCCGTATGAAAATGTTTTGCTCAAAAAATGTTTTGCTCTTGCTGACTTGAATCAACTACCAGTGGAGTATTCGTTGCAAGAACATTATGGACGTGAGATTTCAAGTGAGGAGCGAGCGCATTATCCTTTATTACCGTTGCTTTCAGTTTTTGGATACGACGAATCAGACTTTCCTTACCAATTGGCACAATACGTCTCCAATCGTCATTACTATTATGATGACCATGATTGGGACGAAGACGATTGGGATGATGAAATGTATTGAAGAAAAAAGTACTTCCTTTTTACATTTTTACACGAAATTAAACTAACTCGAACGTTATTGGTGTTAAGACTTCTCAACCGTCCCAAAGCTTCAACTTCATTCGGAGGCAATGGATGCGTGTGCGATCGCCAATCGGGTATTGGGAAGTTGCTTTTCACTTCCCTTACGGGGATTTAAGGCTCAGAAACCCTTAGATATAACGATAAGAAGTTATTATTACCTCCAATGGTAAATCGGTCGCTCGTATTATTCCTTTCAAGACAACATCATCGAAGGGTAATTATCCACTGCGAGTAATGCCAATTTAGATTTCTGAAGACTTCGATAAACCAATGCCAATTCTATTCGATTAGTCATATTATAATATTATCTTAAGTAGGGCTAGGCACGCCAGTAAAGGCGCACAGCACCCGCAAGCTTAATGCGATACACCGAAATTCTATGACTAAATCTCAACCTCCCTTACCCCAACCCCAGCTACAACCTACTGGTATTACTTTTGAGCAATATGTGGAATTTACCCTAGAAAAGCTCGAACTAAGGAAAGGATACATCAGCGATGGTGGACAAAACCTGCTTGGGTTCCATTTGGCTGTCCTTACCAATATGGGATTATTGTCAGCAATTCGCCATACAAATTTATCGTTGTGGGTTCAAGCCCTAGATAATTATATGCGAGAAAAATTATCAAATATCAATGCCGAACCCGAAGTAGCTTTATCGATGCTAAATAGGTTTAATCGGGCAATGGATGATTTAGCTGCGGTGGTAGAATACCTGGACGAAAAGGAATAGTGCCGCAGACAGACTCAGAAAAACGAAAAAAATAACCGCAATGATTCCTTCATTGGGTTTTGAAGAACCTATAACGGCGAGTAAAATAGTCAAAGAGGTGATGTACACTCAAAATTGCATCAATAATCCCAAAAAATACAGTAACCAGTGGACATCAACCTACAAAAAGAAGAATTTAGCTATGCTTATATTTACACCGTTACATCAGCAGCAGGTTACTCATTTCAAAAATCATCCAGAATCTTAGATGTTGGTGGAATAGATGCAACAATTACTGGCATAGTGTCAGACGATACACTTTATCAGCCCCAATTAGACTTGCAGATAAAATCTACATCCCTTGATATCCAAAGTGAGGAAGTAATTAGGTACCCTCTCAAAATTAAAAACTACAATGAGTTAAGAAAAGAAAAAACCGTTGCACCCCGTATTTTAGTAGTTGTTCTCATTCCCGAAAATCAAGAAGAATGGATTAATCAATCAGAAACCGAGCTTTGTATGAGACGTTGCGCTTACTGGCTAACCTTACGTGGACAGCCCCAAACTACAAATACCGAAAGTATAACAGTGTATATCCCCCGTGAAAACTTATTTACAGTCAACGCTTTAAAAACTCTAATGCAGCAAATACAAATGGTTGGGACATTATGAAAGCAATTATCAGTGATGTTAACATCCTTAATCAACTTCAACCTCAGCAATTAGAAACTTATTTAAAAGCTAAAGGTTGGCGAGAACATAGCCGAATCCCAGAAAAAGTTTCTATTTGGATACGAGACACTTACCCAGAGGATAAATTAAAAATTCAATTACCAGTTGATAATAATTTCGATGATTACGCTCTGCGAATGTCAGAAGTAATGTCAATCTTAGAACGAGCAGAAAATCGCTCTCAAATCGATATTTTAAGTGAATTAGTTACAAATTATTCTAACTTAACTATTCAAGGAGTTGTTATGCAAATTAAAACTCCGAATAGTGATGTATTAAGTGGTGAAATTATTTTGTTAGGTATAGTTTTTGATAAAATGCAAGAAGTGAAAATCGAACTTGCAAATCATAACTATATTGCTGCAATCAAGGCTTATCAAGAACGTTTACCAGTAGTTTGTACAGGTGATTTGTTTAAAGAAAATAATATTTTTATTTTGAAGAATCCGCGAAATTTTCAGATTGAGAATGCTTAAATGTCAATCATTTCAATAAAATATTTATTTTGATTATTAGTCTCATTCAAATTTAATTGGTGCAAAATTGGTTTCAGTCCCCTTACGGGGATTTAAGGCTTAGAAACGGTCTTGTAGACATATTCAAGTTTGTAATCTGAGCTTAAAGAGCGATCGCTAATCTGTTGTGTATTGCCCAAAATCCCTCTGATAGAAACTTTCCTTATTTAATCCTCTTGCTTCAACGCTTTTCGAGCCAACTTAACATAACTTTTCACCGTTTCATAAGGCATCCCCAAATCATCTGCTACCACTTGCAACGATTCACCCATTTCTCGTCTTGCTAATATTGTCGCCCATTTGGAAGCAGTTTCATCGGCACGGGTTCCCCCGGTACGTTTGCGTTGTCCTTTAAAAATTTCTGTTAAATCTTCAATCCGTTTTGCTAGCATAGTTTGGACATCGGGTATATCTTGCACCCCTGACGATGACCACCCCAAGCGGGTTTGTCCTAATCCAAAGGTCGTTTTATGACCGGTTCCGCAGTAGGGTGCCAGTTTCGCGAGGGCGTAAAATAATTGGTAATATTCTGGATTTTTCTCAGCACCATTTGTCAAACCTAACTCCACCGCACCAGTAAAACCAGTCACCGAACCTCTTTTACCTGCTGTGACTTTGGCTGTTGTAATTTGACAGCGATTAATAATCACGCAATTATCTACCCAATCGAGAAACTCATCCTGATTAACATTCATCCCCGAAAAATCATTCCAGCGTCGCAAGTAACTGTGAAAGATGTTTGTTGGTACTGGTAAGGGGAAATGGTGGCTTTTGCGTCGGAAGCTGGTAGGGGTGATAAACTGTAGCGCTATAGTTTTATCATGTTCGGAATTTAGCAATTGTGCATAGGTTGTGGGAAGATGGGCGATATTGCAACTTTGGATTTGTAAAGGTGCGTTGTGCAAATCCAACACATCGGGTAAATTGTTCGTCCACTCTGCCAACCATTCTTGGACTCGATGGGACAAAGCTGTGACATACCAACGATAGGTAGTATTTGCCCATAATTGTAACTGCCTGCCGCTACTGGTTATTTCTCCATCCAATGCAGAGATGGTAAAAGCCTTTTCTGATTCTCCGTCGTGGAGATAAGCAGAAAGTTCGGGGTTACTTTGCTGTACTTGTTTAAGAAACCAAGCATGGAGTCCGATGGTATATTGGGGAACTAGATAAAAATCTTTTTGGGCGAGTAATTCAAATTCCAAACCGACTAACTCAGTCTGTGGTGGCCATTTTAAATGAGATTTTGATGTATTTGACTTTTTGCGAGGTTGTCGGGGCATGGTAGCAATTAAGTCATAGTTTTGCCTATTTTATCTTGTTTGCGTCCCCTTGTGGGGATGAGAGAAAATTAAAAAGCAACAACAATGCCCGTGAGAAAGACTTTATGGTATGCGAGAGAACTATTTCGAGCCTCATTGAGGGGTCAGACCTACCATTCGCCAGCAGTATCCTTAGAGAAGTCGGGGATCTTGTTTCTCACAAATAATTTCAGAATGCTATATGTGTAATTTTATACATCTATTGGTGTAGTTTTATTTTTATTTAAATAGCATAATAGAAATATGATTATTTATCCCAGGGTATAATACTAGCCAATTAATTGTTATGTATTTAGTGTTATTACGTATCAAATCAGATAAATTAATAAATAAGCTCCTATATCTGAATACGCCGTCTGCTTGCTGCGGTAAGTTTTACTCCAGCATATTTAGTAGGTAAAAAGTATGATAATCACTGGTTCATTGGTACGTTCTAAAAATAATAGTTTGGGTATAGGAAAGATAGTCAATATATCAGATACGCAAGCAAGTGTTGAGTATTTTTGCTCAGTCGGTCAACGTATAGAAAGAAGCTTACCCTTAGACTCGCTGTCTCAATTTAAACTAGAGCGTCAAACTCGATGCTATGTTTACCAAGAAAGTTCAGAAACTTGGATTATGGGTAGAGTTTATGAGTGGGATGGGGAAATTTGTAAGTATCAGATTGATTTACCCGGTAAGAAAACTATTCTAGTCAGCGAGGGAGAAATTTACGTTCGTTGCAATTTACTGCAAGCAGACCCGATTGAAACTTTAGCAATGAAGGGACAAGAAACACCCTATTTTCACGATCGCCGATTTGCTTTTGTTAAATCCTTGATATCGCAACGTGCTGTAAGTCGGGGGATGACGGGATTAATTTCTGCCAACATTAAGCTTTTTCCCCATCAAGTCGAAGTTGTCCGGCGTGTACTTGAAGACCCAATTCAACGTTATTTATTAGCAGATGAAGTTGGCTTAGGAAAAACTGTAGAGGCTGGTGCGATTCTGCGTCAATATCTTTTGGATGAATCTTCTGGATATGCGGTGGTAATTGTTCCGCAGTATCTACTATCACAATGGAAAGCTGAGTTAGAAAGTAAGTTTTATATTTCTCATTTTCCCAAAAGGGTTGGAGTGCTTGCGGTTGAGGATATTCAAAAAATTAACCCGAAAGTAAAAATTGGCTTGGTTATTTTAGATGAAGCGCACCATATTGCGGCAATGGGGACTTCAAAAGATGCAGCAAAGCTCCAGCTTTTTGAGGCTTATAAAAATCTGGCACATAAATGCGATCGCTTGCTACTACTTTCGGCCACTCCGGTTCTCAACCACGAGGAAGATTTTCTGGCAATGCTGTATCTTCTCGACCCCAGTAGCTATCAACTTAATGATTTAGCGAGTTTCCGGGATAAGGTGGCCAGACGACAGGATATTGGTAGGGTTCTGCTGTCGTTTAAGGAAGATGCGGGTTTCTTTGTCCTGAAAACTAATCTCAAAAAACTTCGTAACCTTTTTCCGGAAGATAGTTATTTATTGGAATTAACAGACAGTTTAGAAAGTATTCTCCAAGCAAAAGTCGGTGATCCGGTGACGATTGTCAGAGCAATTCGTACCCACATTAGCGATACTTACAGACTTCATCGTCGAATGCTTCGCAACCGTCGTGCTTCTGTCGAAGATGTGATTTTTGAGCGCAAAATTACGCTAAAAGCCGAGTATGATTTGGATGAGCGTAGTTATGAAATTCATGAAATAATTGAGGAATGGCGTGGTGCTGCACCGGATGAGCAAGAATATCATCAGATTTTTCTATTGTTATTTCGTGCTGCTGGGACTTGGTTAGGTATTTTAGAACAGGTAATTAAAGTACGTTTGTCGGGTATATCTTCTTCGGCATTAGTCCAGGACTTTGGTGTAGAATCCGACAAAATTCTGACTCAAACCTCAAAATTTAGTAACGAAGAAGAGATTTTACAAAGTTTACTGCGAGTCATCCAACAACCTTCCGAAGATGGGGACAGACTCGAATTACTCAAGACAGTTATACTTCATCATCTCTGCGAACCTTTGAAGCTACAATCGTTGAAAGTAAATATACCTAAATTATTGACAGAGGTACAAAGACGGCTAAAAAGACCAGTACCGGGAGACAGTTTGCCAAAAATTGTTGTATTTAGCAGTTTTACGCAATCTTCCGCCGAAATTATCCGTTTATTGACAGATTGCTTTGGCAAAGAGGCTGTTGCTGCTAATAAATGCGGACAAACTCGCTCTCAAGCCGAAGAGAATTTAAAGCGGTTTAAAAAAGACCCCAATTGCTTTATTTTAGTTTGCGATTTTTCTGGTGAAGAAGGTCTTAATTTACAATTTGTTGATTATACAATCCATTTTGATATACCTTGGTCACCCAATCGTCTCGAACAAAGAATTGGGAGAGTAGACAGGATTGGTCGTCCATTGCAGGTTGAATTTACGGTATTTGCTGGTGTCGATTTACCGGATAGTCTCCACGATGCATGGTTTAGCCTTTTGAAAGAAGGGTTTAATATTTTTCAGCAATCAATTGCTAGTCTTCAGTTTTATGTTGATAAAAAATTGGCAACATTGACAGAAATTTTATTTAGAACGGGTGCAGAAGGACTATTAGAAAGTATCGCAGTAGTTAAACAAGAAATTATTAAAGAGCAGGTCGAAATTAGCGAACAAAATGCTTTGGATGAAATTGACGCTCTTGATGATAGTTCTACCCAATATTTCCAAAAATTAGACGATTATGATGCTCGTCATCAAGAGATGGAGCGAGTCACTGAAGATTGGATTTGCGATGCATTACATTTTAAACATATCAATAACCCAGATATATCGGGGGTAAAGCGTTATCAAGCTACCGAACATACACTAATTCCGGCTGATGATTTAAAAAACAATTTTGCGAATGTCTTAGAAGGTTTTGGTACATTCAATCGCAGCGTTGCAAATCACCAAGCAGGATTTAAACTTTACCGCATTGGTGAAAAGCTGATGGAATCACTATCATCTTATATCAAGTGGGATGATAGGGGTAAAGCATTTGCTATGTGGAGATGTGATGAAAATTGGGATTCTACAGAGGGTGAGGAATGGTATGGTTTTAGGTTTAATTATGTTGTGGAAACAAATATAATTAATTATCAAAAAAAGATTGCAAATCCGAAAAGTTTACAAAGACGTGTAGATGGCTTATTTCCTCCAGTTGTAAGCAGTATATTCATTGATGCTAGATATGAACCAATGCCTGTTGTGGAAGATAGGAAACTTTTAAATATTTTGGAATGTCCTTATCAAAAAGGTAATAAATTACGGGATTGCAACTTAGCAAAAAATCGGTTACATATTATTGATGGTTTTATCCAGCCTAGCAGATGGAAGGAAATTTGCGATCGCGCACGTCAAACTTCTTTAGAATTACTCAGTCAACAGCCCGATTTTAGGGAGTTATGCGAGAAAAGTAGCAACTATGCTGAACAACAATTAGGTAGAAGATTGGAGCAATTACGTTTACGTCTCAATCGATTTCAAGAACAAGAAGAAATTTATAATGTAGGACTCGAACAAGAACTGAATAATGAAATAGAATTAAGCAAAGTTATTATCGAAGGGATTCGTCAACCTTTAATTCGTCTTGATTCTGTTGGTTTTATTATTGTTTCTGGGCGAAAGCTTGCTAAAGTTGAAGGAGAATAATCGATGAATGACTCATTCTCAGAACTACGGGAAATTCTTAAAACTGGTGACATCCCTGAAGATATTAGCCATATTTCGGAACCCTGTCACCAACGCTTGTTAGATGCGTTACGTAACTCACCCGGTTCTGGAGATGTTGTTAGTCTCGTGCGTCATGTTTTACGACGTGAAGATGAAAAACAGGATGGAAGTTCTAAAAGTTATCTACAAATACCTCGAAAAGAACCTTTACTTAATCCTAATTGGGAGCAAGGTAGTATAGAAGTATTTAACGAGCGTGAAGATTATTATCTAATTAGTGCTTCTGCTTGGCAACCCCAATGGCTAGATGATTCTGAACAATATCCCCCCGATAAACCTCTACTTGATGATAAAAAGCACCGAAATTACGAACCCGTTGCTGGTGACCCTTTTTTACAATTAGTAGGACGTGAAAATTATCTCAGCATTGGACAGCGTGAAGCAATTCGTGGAGTTTTAACAGCACCAGAAAATGCGACTTTAGTAATTAATTTACCTACAGGTGCGGGAAAAAGTCTTTGTGCTCAATTACCAGCTTTATTGAATTCTAGAAACAATAATGGTGTGAGCGTGGTGGTTGTCCCGACTACAGCATTAGCACTTGACCAGGAACGGGCATTAAAAGCTTACATACACCATGCCACAGCTTATTATAGCGATGATTCGGTCGAGGGGAAAGAGAAACGCAAAGGGATACGCGATCGCATTCGTAGTGGAACCCAAAGAATTGTTTTTACCTCTCCTGAAAGTTTAATGCAATCTCTAGCTTCTTCTCTCTATGAAGCGGCAAAATTGGGCATATTGAAATATTTTATCATTGACGAGGCTCATATGGTTGAGCAATGGGGTGATGATTTTCGTCCCGCTTTTCAAGAAATTCCAGGTTTGCGAAAAGATTTATTACGTCTTAATTCTTTCACGACATTATTATTAACTGCAACCTTAACCGAATCTTGTTTAGATACTTTGGAGTCATTATTTGGTCAGGATTTAAAAGTCATATCTGCCGTGCAGTTACGTCCAGAACCAGCTTATTGGTTTAAATGGTGTGAAAGCAATGCAATTAGAAAGCAAAGGTTAATTGAAGCTGTTTATCATCTGCCTCGTCCGTTAATTATTTATACTACAAAAGTTGAAGATGTCGAATACTGGAAAAAAGAATTAAACCGGGCTGGTTTTAAAAGATATGACACTATGACGGGAAAATCGACTATTCAGCAGAGGGAAAAACTAATTGGGAAATGGCAAGAAAAAAAGATTGATATAGTTATTGCGACTTCTGCTTTTGGATTGGGTATAGACCAAGCAGACGTGAGAGCAGTGATTCACGTTTGTATACCCGAAACTATCGACCGTTTCTATCAAGAAGTTGGACGGGGAGGAAGAGATGGTTATCCATGTATGTCGCTGACATTGTATACATCTGAAGACTCTGATATTGCTCTTGGTTTACAAAAAGATGCGGCAATTACAGTCGAGAGAGGATTGCAACGTTGGCAAAGTATGTTTACGAAAAAAGAGAAGTTGAAAGATGAACGATATCGGGTACTTGTTAATTCTCCTCCCTCTTTATCTGAAAAAGATATTGATATGCAAAGTGACCAAAATAGAGCTTGGAATATCCGGACTCTAACACTGATGAATCGAGCAAATTTAATTAAGATAGATTCGGAAGAACCTCCTCAAAAGAGAAACTTTGAAACTGAATCAGAAGAAGCTTATCAAACAGCTTGGGATTTCTATCGAAATTGTCGAATTATTCGCATTTGTACAGACTTGCATCTTAAACAAGAAACTTGGGAATCAGAAATTGAACCCGTTCGTCAACAACGTCAACAGTGGAGTTCCAAAAATTTTCAACTGATGAAAGAAGCATTGAAACCGAAACGTTGTATTTCGGAAATATTTGCCGAAGCTTATAGTATTCCTGCACGCAATCTAGAAAACAGAAGTCGGGTAATAGTTTCTAAAGCTTGCGGAGGTTGTCCCGTTTGTCGAAAAAATAGAGTTACACCTTTTCCCGGAATAATGCCAACTTCCAGAGCAGTATGGCAAAAGCCTAGTTTTTTAATCGGTGGAGAATTACAAAGGCTAATTGCGGGTGAAAAAATACTGCTTATTTTTTATGATTCGTTTGAACAATTAAATAAGTTTCAAAGAGGACGAAAAATATTTAAGTGGTTAATCGAACAAGGGATGAGAAATATGATAATTTCTCCAGATTATAGGCAACTTATAAAAGATATTTATAAAATAAATAATTCATTTACTTTTCTATTTGATAACTACGAACCTTTTTTAATGTCACACATTCCCACTTTGATTTTTCATCCTCCTGGTATATCTTTACCTCCAAAATATTTATCGAATACATCAAACTTAATGCGAGTTATTTTACTTCCTACAAATACACCCGACCCAGATAGAGAAGACCGATTATTAATTAATATTTTTTCAGGCAGATATTTTAAATTTGAGGCATTTTGTACGGAGGTTAGTATATGAGCGTTTTAAAAACACAAAAAGCCCAATCCAGTCGGATTCAAGGAATATTCAGATATTTACTTCAGATTAAAGGACAACGGCAAAGGAGAGATTTATTAGAAAATATACTATCTCCTGACAAATTAGTTGAACATATTCCTGACAATAAGGAAAAGCCGAAAGACAAAAAAATGTCACGTCCGATGTTTAATGATTCTCTGAGAGAGAGTGTTAAATGTGGACTATTGGTAAAAGAAGATGAGGAAATCAGTATTAACCCATCATTACCAGAAGATGCTCGAAACCCTTTATTAGGTGATAAGCTATTACCTGATACTTTAGCTCACCTATTTTTTGCTTCTGATAACGAAGATGAAGAAGACTTTGGTCGGGTTTGTGCTTGGTATTTAGCGCAAGATATTTATGATGCTCCCGGAAATAAAGATGAAGTGGAATTGCAAGTTAACACGCAAAAAGTTGGTGATTTCTTGAAAATGACAAGTAGTCCCTTCTTTAGTCAAATGGATGATTGGATGCGCTACATAGGTTTTGCGTGGGGTCATACTTTGGGAGGAAAATCAGTTATAGTTCCTGACCCAACAGCATATATTAAACGAAATTTTCAGCGTTTATTTAATGGGGAAGAAGAAATTACAATACAAGATTTTATTCATAGATTGGCAACACAATGTCCTTTATTTGAAACCGGGAAATTTCGGGAAGAAGTAGAAGCACAAATTGGTCAACGTCAAACTAATTATCTTTCCACAACTACAGCTTTTGCGTTATTTCGACTCCAAGATGAGGGTGATATTAAGTTGGAAAGACAATCCGATACAGACTTGATGATTTTACCGAAAGCAAATAATCAAGTTGATAACGACGGACGAATTTCTCATGTTATTTGGAAAGGAGAAAAATCATGACCTTTAAAAAGTTTGTTTGTTGGAATCAGGACATGATCCGTCAGGTGATGAATGTGGAAGCAACCCAAACTGCCAATCATTTGTTTTTGGCTACACATCACCCTATTTCCATGTATCGTCGAGATTCAATTAAATCATCATCGCAGAATGAATATGATGAAGCGCAGTTTCTTCAGGATTTTTTAGCCGAAAAAGATTTTGCCTTTGTACCTGTTTTGGGTGAGACGGGTACGGGGAAATCTCACCTGATTCGTTGGTTGTCGGCTAATATAAAATCAACCGATAAACGTAAGGTTCTACTGATTCCGAGAATTGGCACAAATTTAAAAGATATTATTGAAAAAATTTTAAATATTGCAGAATTTGAAGAAGATAAATTAGAGGAGTACCGCAAACGCTTAAATCAATCAAGTCGGACTTTAACAGATAAGGGTGCAAGAGAACAATTATTGAACAATATAGCTTTTCAAGTTGGGAATAATGGACAACATTTACAGGCTAAACTTGCTGATGAAGAAACTCAAGAATATTTGATAGAAAATTTACCTGCTCTACTATATGACAATTTTTTTAGAGAAAATTTATTAAAAGATGAAGAGATTATCCATCGTTTAGTAGTTCATACACTTGGATATAAAGACACGATTGAAGATATCAACGAACGTCGTGAGTTTTCTTGTGAAGATTTACCACTGAATAATCAGGATGTTAAAAAAGCCGGACAAAAAGCACAAGAGTTTTATCGTTTATTAATCAATGATGAGGATATACAAAAGCAAACTGTAATTTGGTTGAACTCGCATTTAGATGATGCGATTAGCCAAGTTTTGAATTTAGGTCGAGAAGATTTACAAAAATTAATGCGTGAAGTCCGTGAAAGTTTGGCAGAAAAAAATATCGAATTAGTGCTTTTAATTGAAGATTTTGCTAAGTTACAAGGTATTGATAGGGAAGTCTTGGAAGCAGTTTTAGCTCGACCCCAACAAGGTGAAAATAAGCCATTATGTGCAATTCGGACAGCATTAGCTTGTACAACAGGCTATTTTAAAAATTTGATTGATACAGTTCATCAGCGCATTACTTTTAGTGTCAATCTTACTATTAATAAAGTTGGGGAAAAATCTTTAATTAACCAGGATGATATTCAACGATTTGTAGCTAGATACCTTAATGCCGTTCGTTTAGAAGAGAAAGAAATTGAGAATTGGGCAAGTTCTCAAAATCGGGGTAAAATAACAAGTGCTTGTCACGATTGCGAACACTCTCAAGCTTGCCATACAGGGTTTGGACATATTGATGGAATGGGTCTTTACCCTTTCAACTCAAAAGCTTTAGAGCAGATGTTTAGTAGAGTCAACCCAGGTGAATTTAACCCAAGAATTTTGATTAGAGATGTACTAAAATACACTTTAGAAAATTCTGTAGATGACATTAAAAATGGGAATTTTCCCTCAGTTACATTAGGAAAGCACTTTGCTCCAATGAGATTGAGTGCTGGTATGAAGTTAGATATTCAAAATAAAGACTCGCAAAAAAACATAAATCGTCGTGAAGTATTCTTAGACCTGTGGGATGATAGCAATGAGCTTTGTAATTTATCAGCAGAGGTTCATACAGCCTTTAATTTACCTCTACTTGATGTCAAAACGAAGCCAACAGAAATAAAGCAGGTTATACCCCAATCTAAATTTTTTCCCAAGACACCAATTCTTGTAGATCCTCCACAGGAACATAAAATTGATACTTTAGTAGAAGAAATTCCAGAGACGCTGAAAAAAAAGTTGGAAATCCTCGACAGTTGGAATAATCAAGCAATTTTACCCGATGCGATCGCAACAGATATTCGGGGGTCACTTTTTCCCGCAATTATCGAAAAAATTGAATGGGACACTGAAATGCTACTGAAGGGTAGTTTCGTGGGTACTGGTGGTAGGTTACTTCAGCAACGAAACCTCATTTTCCATAACCCTAAAATCAAAAGAGCCACTTATTCGGGGGTTGTTTTCTCACTTCCCCTCAACCCAGACGACAGTAAGGAATTCACGGAAACAGCATACGTCTTTCAAGGTATTTTAAGGTATAACCACTATAAAAACTGGAAATTTCCCAATGGCGATCGCTATTTTCGCATGTACGCAAAATATTTGGAACGTTGGAGTCACCATGTCCTTGAAAAAATTCGTCTTTATCCCCGTGAATCTGGGGAACCTTGGAATCCCGTACCTGCTGCGGTGGAGTTGCTTGCAATTAGTGCCACAATGGCAGGACATCCGACAAATACCCTGACAAATTTGATTAATTCGTTGTTTCTAGATATAGATAGCAACGATGATACAACTCGTGCATCTAGTTGGAAAAAGCTGTCTGATGCTTTTAGTCTTAAGAAAAATCGGGAAGCATTATTAGATATTGTCAAAAGTCGGATTGCTTGTACAAAAGGTAGTAATCCAACGTTTCAAATTATTGATGCAGTTCAAATTGTTGAACCTTTAGAAAAAGTCCGTAAATCTTGGCAACCTCAATATGAAATTCCCGAAGATGTTCGAGATGAGTTCCCAGAATTGCAAAAGATACGCCAACAGGTAGATGATTTGTTAGAAAAAGCGATTCAAGAAGAATGCGAACGTCAGTTTAAAATTTATCAATCTTTAGTATTTGAGTTAGGAGAGGAGGTGAATAAAAAGAAGGTTATTGATAGCTTAGAAACTGCAATGAATTCCGCACGAGATGAGGGAGTGTTTCGTGGTAGAAAAGATTTTGATGGCATGAAAGATATACTAAACAAATTTAGAGGTACCGCAATCACCAAATATCAAGATATAATGAAGCGCGTACAAGATGAGAAGGACAAACCAGAAAGTAATATCCTGAAATTACTCCCATCTCTGAGCGAAGATTATCAAAAAGTAATTACTAATTCTGAAGATTTTCTCAATAATGCTAATAGCTTTCTAGATGCTTCACTTTCGGAAGTTAAAATTGGCATTACGCAGCTAGAACAATCAGGTGAAATCACATTGGAATCTAGCCGTAAAGAAATTAACGATGGATTGGCTAAGTTACGAAACATGATGAATGAAATTAAAGGAGATACAATATGCTAGTAGAAAAATCACAGGAACTAATTGAGCTATCAAAATATAAAAAAGACCTGCAAAAGTTTGCCAATAATCTGAAAACTTTTCAAACCAGACAAAAGCAAATTAATGATGCAGTTGTCACTATTCAACCTCTTGTGGAAGCATTAGCAGCTTTTCGTCAGAGAAATATTATAGATGCTTTAAGTGATAATTTAACCAAAAGAGTAGATACACTGTTGGCTTTTATTATCACTGCTGAGGAAAAATTCAAAAATGACCCGGACTGGATTCTTGATAATACAAACTTTAAAGAGAATTTTTTGAATATAAATAGCCTAAAAGCATTGATAGATAAGCTACTAACTGAAGCTTGGAAAAGTTACCGTGACCAAGAGATGCCTAGTACCAATAGCGAAATCCTAAATGTATTATCTAAGGTTGAGGCTTTCAAATATACAGTACAACAAATTCGCAATCTAGATGCTGAAATAAAAAAGATTATTTACCCTCAAAATAATTCTCAGTTCACAATATACGAACAAAAAATTGCACAATTGAAACAGTCTTGGGATACCCTTAAATCTGATGATTTTCCAGAAGCTGTATTAGATTTTATCCGAGTCACAGCAAATCAAGGAACAACTTTAAAACTTTTAACTCCAGAGGTTCAAGATTGGATTATTCAACATAAGATTGCTGATAACTTTAAAATTAGCTTGAGTTAGCTCTTCTAGAATCGTGCATTAAATTTACGATTAATTTAATGAACCACAAAGACATAAAATAAAGAGATTGTAGAATTTCCTAGTTTGCTGAAGTAGAAATTTATTTGCGTCTATCTGCGGTTAATTGAATATGCTGCACCTCAAGACGGTCGAAATCGCTATATATAAAACAACTTCTCTTTCTTATTTCTTTCTATCCTTCGTGGTTTACTCTCTTAAATACTTTGTTTCTTAAAAATATAATACAACATTAATATGAATGAATTAATCAGAGATTTTTTAGATACCTTGGAACGTCAAGAGGTTCAACTTCTTACCTGGGGTATAGTTGACGGTGGATTTACTGAAGAAGAAATTCAAGAATTTGCCGAAGATTTTTTAAATAATTGCGATACTGATATAGATATTTGGGATTTTATCAACGAAATAATTGAGCTAAAACTACTCTTTGAATTTAACATAAAAGGTAATCGTCTGCTTCGTACCCGAATGGCAGAATCGGTAAGATTATTTGCCCGTCTTCGTCAACTTTTCCATAACAAGAATTGGCAAACCTCCCCTACCTTAGTCGCTGATTATCGTTTGCAAATTCGTCCGAGAATTTATCCAAAAAGAGATATAACTTTAAATAAAGTAATCGAAAAGTTAGAAGCAGATAAACTACTAACTTCCCTAGGAAAAAACGCAATTATATCTATACTAAATTCTCATAACCGTGGTGAAGTTTTACTTGCAGATTTTCAGCTACGTGCTACAAATCGAATGCTGCGAGATTTTAATAGTACCAAAAGTCGGGGGATGATTGTTTGTGCTGGTACTGGTACGGGAAAGACTTTAGCATTTTATTTACCAGCGTTAGCACATATTGCCAGTTTGATAAAGAATAATGAATATTGGACTAAAGGATTAGCAATTTATCCCCGGAATGAACTGCTCAAAGACCAATTTTCGGAAACCTATCAAGAAGCACGTCGTGTCGATGCTGTCCTCAAGGATGAAGGGAAGCGTAAAATTATCATCGGTGCATTTTTTGGTTTGACTCCCAAAAATACAACCATTGAAAATATTCAACAGAAATGGGAATCTCAAGACGGTGGGTTTACCTGTCCTTACTTACGCTGTCCCCAATGTGAGGGAATATTATCCTGGAAACGTGCAGATATCCAAGCTGGTAAAGAAAAACTTACTTGTCTCAAACCCTCATGCGGTACAATTATCCCAGATTCGGAGATAATTCTCACACGCGATCGCATGGTGAAATCTCCCCCTGATCTAGTTTTTACCAGCACGGAAATGCTCAATCGGTCGATGGGTGATTCGCATTACGGTCATATATTCGGTATTGGCACTGCGAAAAAACCTCAGATAGTTTTGCTTGATGAGGTACATACTTATACAGGTATTCACGGGGCACAGGTTGCTTACCTATTGCGACGTTGGCAGAAAATCATTGCCAAAAAAGTCCAATTTACGGGACTTTCGGCAACTCTCGAAAGTGCTGCAGAGTTTTTTAGCCAACTTACAGGCTTAAATCCCGCTTCTGTTGAGGAAGTTTCTCCCAGCGAAAACCAAGTTGCGGAAGGTACTGAATATCAATTAGCTCTCAGAGGTGACCCCGTATCGGGAACGAGCTTACTGTCTACAACGATACAAACTTCAATGCTGTTGCGGCGCGTCCTTGACCCCTCACAAGACCCTCTCAGCCAAGGCTTCTATGGTTCCCGTGTTTTTGCTTTTACTGACGATTTAGATGTGACCAATCGTTTATTCCATAACCTTTTGGATGCCGAAGGATGCGACAGTTGGGGTCGTCCTCTGCGGGGAAGATTGCCATTTGCAGCATTACGGTCGCATAATGCATCTGAGAGTAGTGAACGCTTGGTGGCTGGGCAATCCTGGCTTTTATGCGAAGAAATCGGACACGGGTTGGAATTGCCTTTAAGTATTGGTCGCACCAGTTCCCAAGATACCGGAGTTACCCCGAATTCTGATATTATCGTTGCTACTGCATCTTTAGAAGTAGGATTCAACGACCCAGAGGTTGGAGGTGTAATTCAGCACAAAGCTCCACGAGATATGGCTTCATTTCTCCAAAGAAAAGGACGTGCTGGACGACGACGAATTATGCGACCTTGGACAGTGGTGGTACTATCCGATTACGGACGCGATCGCATTGCATATCAAAATTACGATCTGCTTTTTAACCCAGTATTACCCAAGCGATCGCTTCCCATCCAAAATCGCTACGTTATCCGCATTCAAGCTGTTTTCGCTTTTATGGATTGGGTGGGACAGCAGTTAACAGCAATCAAAGGAAGTGTTTGGTATGATTTTGCGGCTCCCTCTGAATATACAAAAAAACGGCAGCAATTAGAAATAGAACTAATTGAAAAGATTCTCGAAACCCAAACAGGACAACTCGAATTAACAGCATATCTACAGTCAGCCTTGAATTTGAGTTCTTATGAAGTCGAAGCAATTCTCTGGGAACCCCCAAGGTCATTGATGATGGTGGTACTTCCCACTTTACTGCGACGTTTAAAGTCGAATTGGTCTCGTTTTTCGGCACATCCAAACGAATCAAACCAAGATTATCAAACCAACGACCCCTTACCCGATTTCGTTCCCCCTAGTTTATTTAGCGACTTGCTATTACCCGAAGTAATTATTACCACACCTCCCCAGTTGCGTAATAGCCAGCCAGATGTTAACCTCATGCCCATTATCCAAGCTCTCAAAACCTTCACTCCAGGCCGAGCTAGTCGTCGGTTTGGGGTACAACACATCCATGCAACTCACTGGATAGCTCCCCCAAATTGGGAAGAAAGAGAACAAAATTTACCAATAGAAGACTACTGTACTGAATTTGAATCAGCCGGAATTTTTCAAATGAAGCAAAATGGGAAAATTGTCGATATTCCCTGCATTCGTCCTTGGGCAATCAATCCAACCCAAGTACCTCCTAGCGTTTCCATTCGTTCCAATGCCCAATTAGAATGGTGCAGTCAAATAATTCCACCCGACTCCGGTATTAAACTTGAATTACCCCAAGGTTCCCCCTGGTGTAAAATTATTACAGAAATTTACTGCTTTACCCACACCCAACAATCGCCATTAGAAGCACGACGATTTGCTCTAGCATCCCATGCCAACATCCGCTTTCAAAAAGGTGACGAATTCGATACCACTATTCGCTTTACCCAAAAGCAGGATGGAAAAAACGCAGCAGTTGGATTTGCTACAGAAGTTGATGGTTTGGTCTTTCGCTTCCAACTTACCCCCAGCTTTGAGGTCAAGTCATGCGACACTACCTATTTTCAATATCGGGTATTGACAGATGCGACGTTATGTGATTTAACAAATTCCTTTCAACGCGAGTGGCTATATCAAATATATATATCAATGCTAGCAGCCCGCGCCCTAACAGACAAAATATCCTTACCAGAAGCCTTTAACCTGCTTACAAGTGAAAATATCGGCTCTGAAATGGCAAGGGTTCTTGATAATATCTTCCAAACCTTAAATGTTGAAGAAACCCTATTAGAAGAAGGGGAAGAAGCATCAACACAAAATGTAGTCCGCCAAAGGATACATGACAAATTGCGCCTACTTTGCAATGCAGACATCATTCAAACTCGATTAAACGACTTAGCAAAGGTGCTTTGGTCGGAACCGGATGAACAATGGCACACTTGGACAGCCTTACGCTTCAAAACTACCGTAGGAGCAGCCTTATTAGATGCTTGCGGGCAGTTGTGTCCCCACTTTGATTTGGGTGAATTAATTTTAGATATCGAACCCGGTCCCCGTCCAGTCGATGCACCTGCCATACCGGAAGGGTGCGAAGAAATTTGGATAACTGAATCTAGCATTGGTGGGGGTGGAGTAATTGAGGAAATCTTGCGACGCTACACAGCAGACCCGGCAAATTTTTTCCGCTTGGCTGCAAGTGCTTTGGAACCTTCAGATTTTGAGATTGTGGACTCGGAACTAACCCGGTTACTGGAATTAACCCAAACCAGTACAGATGTGATTGATGCAATGGCAGATGTGCGATTAGCTCAAGGATATAACGAATTAAAACAGGCAAGTACTCAACTGCGAAAAGTCCTATCATCTCAAGGAATTTTAGTAACGCATCCCGTCATGACAGCGATAAATACCAGAATTTTACGTCCTGGAAGCACCCCAGAAACTGATAAACTATTCTTAGATTTGATTCGCTCGTGGCACGAACAGGAAGAAAGATTGGGTATTGAAATTGATGCGCGGGTTTTTGCCTATGTAGCCAGTAACGATGATAAGTTAGATAAAGCATTATTGCACCTGGGTTTAGTGCAACCTAATCCCTACTGGCGATTTCAAGTAATTTACGGGTTGTTATGGGCAAGGGGAAATATGATTCGTTCTCGTGCCTTATCCATTTATAACCCCTTTGCCAGCTTTCCCGATACCGACCGAGAAACGTTACTTAGTGTATTGCAAGCAGGCGATACCATAGTATATTTAGATAAACCTGATTGGCGCGAACAGGTAGAGGAAGCATTTAAACAAGGTGCATCGGTTTTGCTGATAGGCAGTGCTGATAGAAAAGAAGATTTGAAATCAGCAATTTTGGATTTAGCTGTCAAACCGATGGAATTAGGATTTTTGCAGGTTTATCCATTGGTTGAAGGAGTACAACGGCATCCACAAGGGTTTGCAGTTAGATTGCGAGTTCAAGAAGCTGTACAATAGGCAGTTGTTGTTAGTTGTATTTTCGCTGCTAATAGTCTTGACATTAGGATGGGGTGATTTCTTCCATAAAGACTTAAGTGGTCTGTATCTAAAATATAAATTGTCATTACTCATCTATCGTTGCATTTGATTCTTGGCGGATAGCAGATAATTTCTCCATAAAATCGTCGAATGTTGGGTCGTTAGCAAATATTCCTGCATACTTCATATGAGTTGTTTCTTGATGAGGAATTTCTTGTGAATTAACTTCAATAGTTACAAACTTACCTGTCGCTAATTGTGCTTGTAGCGCAGATTTAGCCTTTGAAATTGCTTCTTCTTCCGTATTCCCCTCTACCATTACATTTGGCATCCCAACCACTGACGCGATAAAGTTATCTTTTTGACTTTGTATAAAAATTTGGTACTGCATAATTACGTCTATTTTTGTAAATGAAATTATCTACATTTATATTGTAATAGCATTATTTACCCGTATCTTTAAGCAGGCTTAGTTCTAATTAGCCCTGAGTTCAGTGGTTGAGCGCTTGCCTGCGAGGATAAATTTCTTCTAAAAGTAAATCCCGCAGTTCGTTCGCAATGTCATCAGGTGGATTACCTGAGAGCGCTCGTCCAATCAGCCGTTCTGCCTCTCGCAATTGAGAACATTCTACAGCAAGCATAGCGGCACTGCGATGGAGAACGGATCTAGTGGGCTCAAAGTCGAATAAGTTTGCTACTAGGTCTGCGGCTGCTCGCTCTTGAGAAAAGGCAGATCGAGTCAATTCCAAGGTGACAATGGTATCACCCCGTTGGCGGGCTAAGATAGCTTGGTCTACAAGTTCCATCGCTTCTCGATGAAGAGTTTCTACGTCTTGCATTTTTCAATTATGCGGGTGCGTGGTGTGCTGAATTCAACGACGCAGACGTAGCCGGGAGACAAAGTATCCGAGGGGCTAATCTGTTCTAGTTTCATTTTAGCTCTCGATTGGATAATGCTTTCGGAACCTTTACGAATGCCGGACACTTCTAAACGGGCTTTCCTTTGAAATAAAGTATCTGGGTTATCAATGGAACCCAGCCAGAAGTCAAAGCCAAAACCTTTGCCTTTAATAGATCGTTCAATTACCGTGAGTCCTGTTAGGTAAGGCATAAGGAGTGCAGCAATTCCATAGGCTCCATACTCAGTAGCAACTTCTTGGTCGGCATTAAAACGACGTACAGTGTCATCAATAGCATTCCATTGCAGTTCGACTTCAGTATCCTGTATGCCATCAATTTGAAGGGTAACACGATAAGGATGATTTTGGTCGTCCAAGCAAACTGCTGCTCCATCTTGACAAGTAGCTCCGAAAGTTAGCGACCATCCTGGTCGTTCTGGCTTAGACTGACAAAGAGCGTTGAGGTGCAAAAGCTTTGGTATACTATCTGTCATTGATAATTAAAACAATTGCAATTTTTTTATCATATAGCAATTTACGCAAATTCTCACTAAAGTTGCCGTTCGCTCGCTCCAGCATCAATCATAATATGGATGGATATTTACCAATAAAAAAAATAATTTAGCATCAGCTAGATTACAGCGATCGCTACCGTTGCAGGTTATTTTTTATATAGACCATTTCTTAAAAATCCTCAAAATTTGTAAATTAACAAAATATAAATCCGTTTTATAGGAAGTGAGATGCTATGAAATAATCAAATTTTTTGAGTAGTAAATTGTCTTTCTGTTCTAAGTTGACAATATTTGGTACAATAATGACAATTTGGGCAAACCAACTTGCCACACTGAGGACAACAATAATGTTTACCCAATACAAGAGGAGTGAACCCACACTTACCTTTAGTTTCTACATAACCGCCACAATAAGCAATAATTGTAGTTAGTTGTTCATTAATATGTCTTTTCCCTTCAAGTAATCCACTACCTTTGAATTTGAAAATTTTAAATTCATTTATCCGGCTTTGATATCTGTTGTCCCATAGTATAGATAGAGTTTCACGAAAGCCCCAATGCCTTATGCTGCAAGCAGATGGGTATCAGCCAATCAGGAAGTATAATCTTCAGCAATTACATCGCTCTCCTGCATCGCTATTGGTTTTCTGATTTTGAATATACGTGCCAAGAAATATAATATTTAATGTCTTATTTATAACCTAAATCTTAACTGACATTATTACTGTAAATATTTATATTCTTACAAACAAAAATCAAATTTGTATTGATATTGTACTAACATAATCTACCCACATCTCCACAAACGTGAGTAAAAAGTGAATGACAGCCGACCCACTTTTTTATAAAATTTTCAAAGATATACCAGAATTATTCTTTGAACTCATTGGACAACCACATCGCGATAAGAGTATATATGAATACAGCGCACCAGAAATAAAGCAACAAGGTTTTCGCCTAGATGGTTTACTCTCAACCCGTCCCGGATACAGCTTTGCACCAATTTATTTCATTGAAGCACAAGCTTACAAAGATAATAACTTCTACAGAAGCTTTTTTGGTAAAATAATACTTTATTTGACTCAATATGAACCAACTAACGAGGAATGGTACGCTGTTGTTATCTATGATAAACGTAGCAGCGAAGGAAAATTTCCACCATATCTAAAAATATTCTTACCAGTTTTACGTCGTTTTTATCTAGATGAATTAGCGAAAACTCCCAATCAATCCCTTGGTGTAGGAATCATGCGTTTAGTCGTTGAGAAAAA
The DNA here is from genome assembly GCA_019359595.1 of Cyanomargarita calcarea GSE-NOS-MK-12-04C. GTDB lineage: Bacteria > Cyanobacteriota > Cyanobacteriia > Cyanobacteriales > Nostocaceae > Cyanomargarita > Cyanomargarita calcarea. The sequence continues at coordinate 192,848 of JAHHGZ010000006.1, read as the reverse complement.
GAGAAAAACGCAAACTGGGGAATTTGCTCGGCAGTTAATAAATCAAACAAAATCGGAAGTAACCAATGCCACTTTACAAGAAAAAGTCTTAGAATTTATTCAGACGGTAGTGATTGATAAGTTTCCTAATCTAACCTTGAAGGAACTGGAAGTTATGCTTGATTTAGAATCGCTAAAAAACAGTAAGGTTTACCAGGAAGGTAAGCAAGAAGGTAAGCAAGAAGGTAAGCAAGAGGGTATTTCCGAGGGTGTACTCAAACAGAAACTGGAGACAATTCCCATTCTAGTCGAGTTAGGGTTAACTACCGAGCAAATCGCAGAACGCTTAAAGCTGGATTTAGAAACTGTTCGAGAGAATGTCAAAAAATAGGTTTTATAGCTTTACTGTCCACGTCCTGGTTTACAATCAGCAAAACCCAATGCTTCTGTATCGAGGAAGCTAGCAATCGCCATCTCAATAACTGCCTCAATCGGATACTCAATTTCAGTGGCACGGGCAATTAAAGCATCTCGAATTCTTTCAGGTAGACGTTCTAAGATAACCTGGGCATCAGTAAAAGAAAGTTGCTCTTTTGGTTTTGCTTGCATAACTTTACTGTTCGCTTGGGATTTGGACATTATAAGGAGGTTCGGTGCTTCTTTTGGATAATGGCTTCTAGCTCTAATAATAACGCAGGGTTTCCCCAGTAAGAAATTGTCTGCACAGCAATACGAACTTCTTCGTCACTATATTTGTCAAGCCATGCCCACAAAAAGCTTTATGTCCACCAATGAAACGACCCCTCAGACTCTTGGTTTTACCAATGTAAAGCAGCCCATCGGTTTCATGCCTAATTGCATAAATACCAGGACGAGCAGGAAGATTGCCAAACTCCCGACTCAAAGTTAGGCATTGCTCAAACGGAGTAAAAGCAATTGCATCCAAAATTTGTCGAGCCTGGGCAATTAATTCAGAATCATTCGTCGGCATCGCACACTATACTAGCTTGCACAGAAATTATGTTCCCATATTCTGTCGTAGCTTGAAAGCATCCATCATTTCTTCCCCGCCTCCTACGATATTCTTATTAAATCGCTTTCATATCAAACCTTCATGCCCTCTCGTTATATTCACTCTCGTCTAAGCTCTCGCCAAGTTCCCGACTTGCTGCAAACAATCTTTATCTCCGAACTCATCAACCCCAGTCAATGCATATGGCTTGTTTCCCCCTGGATATCCGATATATCTATTATCGATAACACCGCGAATACTTTCTTATGTTTAGAACCCTTGTGGTGTCGGGAACGCATTCGCCTTTCCCAAGTCCTCACTACCTTAGCATCTAGGGGAACCACTATCTATATTGCAACCCGTCCCGATACTCACAACCGCAGTTTTATTGAAGCACTTCAGGTGAAAACTAATAGTATTAATTGCCGCATTCATACTACCGAAGAACTCCATACCAAAGGTATCCTGGGAGACGGTTTTTATTTTGCGGGTTCGATGAACTTTACTTATAACGGTATTACAATCAACGAAGAAGCGGTAACATACGAAACATCCGCAGAAGTTATCGCCGAACAAAAGTTGATTTTTACTAACCGATGGGGAGGGGTGATATGAAAAATCCCAACAATGCAGATGTTCGCCACTTCCTAGAGCGATTTTTTGGTGCAAGTAATAAATTTAACCTGAGCAAAATTGAAAGTGGCGAAGCGAAAGAAGCAAAAATCCTGCCTTGGGTGGAATTATTGACCCAAGCCGAACCCCAGTCAACTGTTTTACCCTATTGGCACGATAACATTGTAGATTGGTACGCTATACCTAGCGCTAACGCATTTTCAGAACGCCAATTACGCCGCTTGAGTGAGGAATTAATGGGGTTTGTTGGTTCCACATATTCGACATTTCGCGGCGAAAGGGCACAATTAAATCTAGAAGACCCCGTGGAATTGGCCGTTTACGAATTTACTGGAGGTGCTGCGTTCAAAATCTGCGGAAAAGCAACAGATATTTGGGAAGCTTTAGAGCGGATGCGGCGAGTCGGTGAAAGACGAGTCAAGCGCATTGCAGATATTCCCCAGCCGACGGGTAGGGTATTACGCGACTTTTATATGGCATTACAAGCAGGCGATCGCATTGCAGCAGAAAGCTCTTTACAGTACCTCGTAAACCAACATCGTTTGGATACATTGAACCTGCTGTTTCTACGGGTGCAACTTTTAGCGGAATTGGCGCAATGGAACGAGTTGCTTGCTCTCCCAGAACTTGCTAATCTATTGCAGGTTCGCCGTCCTTTTGCTGTCACCCAGGCTTTGCTTAAGGCTGTATATTGCACAAAATTGCAGCATTTTGAGGATGATAACGCTCCTGGAAGTGCGGTTACTTATTTTCAAGAAGTAGTTTTTCCCCATTACAGCAATCTTTTTACTGTTCGTGCCGGGAGTCAAGTCCCAGAAGTGCTGAAATTATTTATGCTGCTAGCAGTGGCTGGAAAACCAACAAATCCAGCTTTGCGAGACGAACTATTAGCAATCTCGCAAATCCCAGCCAGCGATCGCATTTATCTGCAAAAATTAGCCGCACTCTTACCAGATATTACTCCAGAGGTGGAGAATATTGGGGAATTGCAACAAGCCGAGCTGTTATCTAAAAACGGGGATTTCGACCGTGCGTTTTCATTGCTTGGAAATACTCCACCGTCCTTAGAAAAAGTTCGCTTGCTTCTCCAATGCGCTTACGAATTGCAAACCTTGGCTGCTGAAAAAGCGGCATTGCAAGCCTTTGACGAATTGACTGCTAACGAACAAATAGCCTTGCGAAAGACTCGGTGGAACCAAAATTTTCTCACCCAACTGCGAGGAAGCCAAGCAGAAATCCCAGTGAATTGGCTGGAATGGCTGTCACAGTTAAACAAACAACCAACTTGGGAAAGGGCAGTATATACAGCACGTCAGGGGGCTACTGAGTGGGATATTAACAGCTTACTGATAGCTCCCTACGGAAGTATCGCCGAATTTAGTGAGTTGTTAAATAAAGTTGGTTCAACATCTGAGTCGATTCTTCACGAATCTATACCATACTTGTTGCAATTTTTCCAGAAGGATGAGCAATTTCCCCGACGTGAATTTGTCACTCTTTATTACTCGCTGCTAGAACTGCTAGTTATTAGTACTCAAGGTGCCGATGCCGATTTAATTTTGTTTAATGATTTAGCGATCGCACTTTTAACTATTGGTATAGATGCAGCTAAGTATACTGAGATTCTCAATTATGCCTTAGAGCTTTGGAAAGAGTATGCCTCACCTAAAAAGGTTGATTGGGCGATGGATTTAATAGATATACTCGTATGGTATCCCAGTCCAATTCCAGAAAAGCGCCAACAATTTCTATTTGCCGTAGCTGAAACTATGCATCGTTTTCACGAACGTATCGATGAAGCACAATGGCAACTTTTTCGCAATTTAGTCAGAGATTTACAGTTAACAGCATCACTTCCAGATTTAGTTGGCGAAAAAGCAATTTTAATCGAGCCGAATATTGACATTGAAGCAAGTATTTTCCACAAACTACAAGGCAAATCTATCCTAATTTATACCCTCACAGAAACTGTAGCAATTAGAGTCAAAAGTATTTTAGAAGCAGCTTGCCAAGAAATTACAGTCCACCTCAGTCACGATAAAGGAGGTAATGACAGGTTACGTCAGTGGGTAAAAAATTCTCATATTGTTGTGATGGTAACAGCTAGTGCCAAACATGCAGCCACAGGTTTCATAGAATCCCATCGTCCACCACAGCTTGCACCTATTCTGCGAGTTAATAGTAAAGGTAGTGCAGGGATGTTGAGGGTGATACGGGAGTCTTTAGCTGGTTAGAAGTTTAACCGACTTTTTAGACTTGATAGCAAACACATTAGAGAACGCATATGCCACAAGTCTTTACCGTTCCAAACGGTACCTTGCTTACCGAAGGGGCTAGCATTGAGCATCTCTTCCATTTCAGCCTTGAATACATTGTCCCCGTTGTTGCACAGGATATGTACTGGTTCAGCACCCAATTCAAGTAAGAAGCTGGTGACACTGTAGATTAAATCTGGGTCACCATAAATCGCAAACTTCTTACCATGAATCCAAGCATAGGAATCGGTCATGGCATCTACCAAACGACCACGTTCATCTTCCAATTCCTTAGGAATGGGCTGACCGGTCATTTCTGAGAGAGTCATCAAGAATTCATCGGTACCCTTGATACCCCAAGGACGGAGAACCTTGGTTTCTTGGTTCCACTTTTCCTTGATATACTCAAGAGTCTTGGTTGTGGTGTAGCGTTGGAGAGCGATCGTTGCTTCACCATTACAAGCATCAGCAGCATCTTCTAGCTTGGTTCCACCTGGGTACATATTGTATTCACCAGTGTTGGGTGAATCCAAGTATTCGCTGTTATCTGCGAGAACTGTGTGGTTGATACCCATCAGACCCAACATCCGCTTTAATTCACGGTTGTTGCCTGTATAAGTGTCAAACCCAGGGATGAAATTATACTTACCATTGGTTGTTTCTTTCTTCTTGCCTTCTGTTAGATTTAACAGAATCCCCTTCATCATGTTGTCATAGCCAGTGATGTGGGAGCCAACAAAGCTGGGGGTGTGAGCAAAGGGTACTGGTAATTCCGCAGGAACTGAACCAGCATTCTTAGCGTTATTGATGAAAGATCCTAAGTCATCACCGATAACTTCTGCCATGCAGGTGGTGCAGACAGCAATCATTTTAGGCTTGTAAAGTTGGTTAGAAACTTGCAAACCTTCAACCATGTTATTCAAGCCACCGAACACAGCAGCATCTTCAGTCATTGAAGAAGATACGGCGGAGAACGGTTCTTTGTAGTGACGGCTGAGGTGAGTACGGAAGTACGCAACGCAACCTTGAGAACCTTGGACAAAGGGAAGAGTACCTTCAAAGCCAACAGCAGCAAAGATAGCACCTACGGGTTGGCAACCTTTAGCAGGGTTGACGGTTAAAGCTTCACGAGCGAAGTTCTTTTCACGGTATTCCCAGCCTTTTGTCCATTCAGAAACACGATCCACTTCTTCACAAGAGTGGGCACCTTCAAACTGCTCGTGTTTGTTCTTGAATAGTTCTTGATACTCTGGCTGTTGAAATAGTTGAACGTGATCTACAATTTTGTCGGGATTCTGAGGCATTTCTCTATCTCTCTAAACTTAGTTAATGGGGAGGATCGGAGTTATAAGTTATGAGTTAGGAGTTAGGAGTTGGCAGAAATTAGGAGTTAGGAATTGGGAATTAGAAATTAACTCCTCACTCTTAACTCCTCACCCCTCACTCTCTTGTAAATTAAGCTGCTACTTTCTCAGCTTTAACAGCTTTCTTCTTCCAAGGAGTCTCAATCAATGCCCAGGTGGGGCTGTTGAGAGCCATGTCCATATCACGAGCGAAGATTGCGAATCCATCATAACCGTGATATGGACCGGAGTAATCCTTTTCACGATTTAATCCTTTTAAACACCTTAATGTTTGCTGCAAGCAGTGTTGTTCTTAAACATTGTTCGCGGATAACAACTTTATTTTTAGGCTAAATATAGGCTAAAAAAACCGCGAACTATCAGCAAGAAGAAGCAGACTTGGAGCCAGTTTCATCTACAGCAGTTTTCTGGATTTAAGTCTGCTTTAAGACGCAGCAAAGAGAGCAGATGATAACAAAATTACTACTGGAATTAGAGAAAGTTAATCAACGTTTGAAGTCTGCAAAGGCAAAGGTGACAATCAGAGAATCGAATGGAAGTTTGCAGTTACGTGCGACGTTGCCAATTAAACCGGGAGACAATGACACAAACGGGACTGGGAGAAAGCAATACAATCTCAGTTTGAATATTCCCGCTAATTTTGATGGGTTGAAGACGGCTGAGGAAGAAGCTTATGAATTAGGAAAGTTAATCGCTAGAAAAACGTTTGAATGGAACGATAAATATTTAGGAGAGGCCGTTAAAAAAGACTTTCAAACAATAGGAGAATTATTGGAGCAATTTGAAGAGAAGTATTTTAAAACTCACAAACGAACGACAAAAAGCGAGCATACTTTTTTTTATTATTTCTCTCGAACCAAGCGATTTGTTAATCCCAAAGATTTGGCAACTGCGGACAATTTGATAAGTTCAATTGAAAAAATTGATAAGGAATGGGCTAGATATAATGCAATGAGGGCTATATCGGCATTTTGCATGACCTTCAAAATCGAAATTGATTTATCTAAATATTCTAAAATGCCGGAGAATAATTCCCGAAATATACCTACAGACGCGGAAATATTTGCGGGAATTACGAAGTTTGATGATTACTTAAGTCGTAGAGGTAATCAAGTTAATGAAAATGTTAAAGATAGCTGGCAACTTTGGCGATGGACTTATGGAATGTTAGCAGTTTTTGGTTTACGACCACGGGAACTTTTTATTAATCCTGATATCGATTGGTGGTTAAATGCAGAGAATGCAGACTTGATATGGAAGGTAGATAAAGAGTGTAAAACTGGAGAAAGACAAGCCTTACCGTTATATAGGCAATGGATTGAAGATTTTGATTTAAGAAATCCTAAATATTTAGAAATGTTGATAACGGAAATCGGTAAAAAAGATAAGAATAATCATGCAGAGATAACGGCATTAACACAACGGATTAGTTGGTGGTTCCGGAAAATTGGCTTAGATTTTAAACCCTACGATTTACGGCATGCATGGGCAATTCGAGCGCATATTCTGGGAATACCAATCAAAGCTGCAGCAGATAATTTGGGGCATAGCGTCCAAGTTCATACGCAGACATATCAGCGTTGGTTTTCCTTGGATATGCGCAAATTGGCGATTAATCAGGCTCTGAATAAGAGAGATGAGGTTGAGGTGATTCGGGAGGAGAATACTAATTTGAGGATGGAGAATGAGATGTTGAAGTTGGAGGTTGATAAGTTGAGGATGGAGATGGTTTATAAAAGGATTTGAAGAAACCTCACTTGCCTTTAAGTTTTTCTACTTTTTCAATGTAAGCGATCGCTTGTTTGGCTATGATATTTTCTCAAAGAGCGATCGCATTTCATCACAATCCTAATCTAGCGGGTAAATATCCTGCAAAACAAAATTATGAATGCTAATTTGTCAAGTTCCTCTAATTCAAAAGTCCTACTAATTGATGGTTTTACGATGAAACCGCTTCAATCTTTTGACCTGGATGCCGTTGCAGCTATTTGGGCTGACCCTGAAGTAACTCGGTTTCTTCCAAGCCGTGGTACCCCTATTTCCAGAGAAGGTACAGAAAAATCTCTTGTATCTTTTATTGACCACTGGGAAAAGCGAGGGTATGGAATTTGGGCAATCAAAGAAAATATTTTATCTGAAATGGTTGGATACTGCGGTCTTCGGTATCTAGATGAATTAGATGAAGTTGAAGTTCTATACGGTTTAGCTCAAGCCTATTGGGGAAGAGGAATTGCCACCGCTGCTGCAAAAGCATCAATCTCATATGGATTCAATGTGGCTAATCTAGATAGAATTATTGCAATGACACTGCCTGACAATCGAGCTTCAAGAAGAGTCCTAGAAAAAGCGGGTTTACATTACCAAAAACAGGTATATATGTTTAATTTAAATGTCCTTTATTACACATCGGAGTCAGTTGAGATTTAAGATACAGCCTCACAGGTCGATTCCTCGTAATTTTAGCGATCGCCATAGTTTGGAGCATCTGGGAATTTGATATTATTAACGAATTGGGCATCGCAAAACTACTCTTATTGCAAAAACACTATGCCAAAGCGTAAAAAAAGCAATCTCCAGTGGATTAAAGAAACGCTTGAACTAAAACCCGACCACCATTGGGAAGGTCCAGAAGGCTATAAGATTTTTGTGGCAGGTCGGGGAGCTGTTCGCTTCAATATACCCCAAAGTTGGGTTGTGGAGCCACAAGAAAAATCATTCAAGTTCCTTGATAAAAAACCACCCAACGATGATTGCTCTCTAGAAGTATCCTACAATCACCTACCACCCAACGACTGGAGCCTGTTTCCGCTAAAACCCACCTTGAAGAAAGCGATGGAAGACGACAGTCGCAACATTATTGAGAGGGGAGAAATCTTCACCGTCAAGCGTCAAACTGCCCGGATTGTTTGGACACAGATTAAGTTTATCGACACCCAGGAAGAACCACGGGAAGCCTTTTCCCGGACTTGCATTGCTTTGGGGTCAAATATTCAGTGTTTAGTTACATTCGATTATTGGGCAGACCAAGCTGTTGGGTTAATACCTGTTTGGGATGAAGTAATGCGATCGCTCACATTAGGGCTGTATATTCGTGACCCTAGAACTGGTGTCGCTTTCCCTGACTGAACCGCAAGAATAGCTTCCCAGCATCTTATATGATGATTCTGTAAAGCCCATTTTCCCTGTGCTAGATTTGAAATGGGATAGTTATAAAGTTGCAAAGCTATAGTTCTGGTTCTATATGCCTGACTGGTTCGCCAACCTTTGGTATGAGCGTATATCGCCGAACGAAATTCAATCAAGTAGCTTTAGTTGATTGGGGTCAGAATTGGGTAAGTGTTGCACCGAATCAATTACGAGCTTTTTGGTGTGGTTTTCTTGAGGTAGAATTTCATCTGTTCAACTTGGAAGAGAGCTTGGAATTGCCTGATTCCTTTGTTGTACAATTGCGGGGAGTTGCGTTGAATGGACTGAAGAAGTTCCAAATATCAGAGTCTGAGATTGGTTTGCTGTATGTCTAAAATAATTTTGTTCGGCCTCTAGAACCAGGAGAGTATGCTTTTTGGTCTGTAGGTAAAGATGTTGCAGTCCAAAATCTTAGCTGGATTGTGCCTAACCCAAACTTTCCCCTCGAAGATGTACTAGTTGAAAAACATCCCGACTTTGTTGCTGCATACTGTGAATCAGTGCAATTACTGCCTCAACAAGTTGCAATTGTGCGGTATCGGGGGAAAGCGATCGCTATTTTGCCACCCACAAGCCGCAAGCTGTTTTGGCAGGGTGTTGAGGTGGAAGTTATCGATATCAGCACTGATGCTAAATTACCGTCTGGCTTAGTGGCTGAGTTAATTCCTTTGCTCGCGCCTGTTCACCAGCACCAAAAACAGAAATTTGCTAACTTTGCGTCCTTTTTTCAAGTCTGTCGTCTATCTGGGTGAACATCAACACAGGAGTACTGTGATGACCACTACTACGACCTTCAACCATTCCCCACGCACGCTCAACATTGAATTGCTGGCAATCGATCTATCAACTTGCTCTCGGTGTACTGGATCGCTCTCAAATGTTGAGCAAGCGATCGCCTCACTCCAGCAAGTTCTCGCTAGTACAAATACCGTTATTCAGTTCCAAAAAATTTTGGTGGAGTCGGAGGCGCAAGCTAAACAGCTTCAGTTTGTCAGTTCTCCAACTATTCGGGTAAATGGACGGGATGTTATTCTAGAGACCACCGAAAGTCGCTGTGGTGATTGTTCGGAGATTTCTGGTTCTAGTCAAGGAACCGCGTGCCGTACCTGGTCTTACCAAGGACAGAGCTATACTGAAGCACCCGTGGGCATGATTGTCGATGCAATCCTCCGCGAAATTTACCAGAACCTATCTCCAATTCCTGTCATTTCTTATCCTACGGAAGTGCCTCAAAACCTGCAACAGTTCTTCCGAGATAAAGCTAAAAAAGCAACATCTTGTGGAACGACACAAACAGTACTTACTGGCTGTGGTTGTCGATAAAAGTGAATGATAGGAACGGAGAAATAAAGATGGTATCTACAACGAGTGGTGTGAAAGCAGTCTGGCAAGAGTTTCATCAACGATTACGAGGATTTATCACTCAACGAGTGAATAATCCTGCGGATGTTGATGACATTTTACAAGAGGTGTTTGTACGCATCTACCAGCGAGTGACGACACTTCGGGATACTGAGCGACTGGAAAGCTGGATCTTTCAAATCACTCGTAATGCCATCATTGACTATTACCGCAAAGCCTATCATCAACCTGAATTTACGACCGAAGATGCTCTGGAAGTTCTGGCAATAGATGAAGACCCAGTGGTCTTTAATCAACAAATGGCAGCTTGTCTGCGCCCTTTGCTGGAACATTTACCAGAGCCTTATCGAAAAGCATTACAGCTTGCGGAGTTTGAAGGCAGAACTCAAAAAGCGATCGCCCAAGAATTAGGTATATCGCTGTCTGGCATGAAATCACGAGTGCAGCGCGGGCGACAAAAGCTCAAAGAGTTGCTGCAAACTTGCTGTCAACTGCAAATGGATGCTGTGGGCAATGTCATTGAGTATGAGATGAAAGATATACCGATGTGTCGCTCTTGTGGTTTAGCTGAATTGGTAGATGATTAGGATTAGTTTCTGCTAAAAATCGCACCCAAAATTACTATTCCAAATGCCAATCGATACCAAACGAAAACCCATGTACTTTGACGCTGCAAGTATCGCAATAACCAAGCAATTGACAAATAAGAAAAGATGAAAGTTGAAATAATTCCTACTAATATAGGTAAAAAAAGATTAGAGTAGTTGAGTGTCTCTTTAAACTCAATACGCTTGGTGTTAAGGAGAATCGTAGGTTGGGTTTCGCAAAGCCTCAACCCAACAACCCTCCCAAATGTTGGGTTTCCTTCCTCAACCCAACCGGGAGCAGCGATACCAGGTTTTTTGCGCTAACACCAACCGTATTGGATTAAAAAGCTTTTTTACGCTATTAACTAGGAGAAGTAGGGACTGGTTTTACTACAAGCGATCGCACTACTCCTTGGTAACATTAGCCGCATTAGGCTTTATTTGGTTTCTCAACTATTGGAATTTATTAGGATTTCGATTTTGAATTGGAAATAAATTATGTAGACAATGTGCAAAAGTTTTACTCTTTTAATTTACTTGAATTAATACCGAAAGAGCAAAAACTATTGTACTATGCACTAACTTTTATTCCTTTAGGAATTTGCTTAACATTTACATTTACGAAAACAAAAGTCATCTACCCCAAGAGTATGTGGCGTTACGATTGGTGGTAGTGGGATTGAGCGGACTAAATTTAATAGTGTATTGCGAGAAACTTTTATTCCCAATTGCTCCGAGAGTCTTACCCCTGCTGCACCACCATTAGCTAAAGCAATCGCACTCAGTCGTTGAGCTAAACGTAGAGTTCTTCTACTCTACTGATTGCGGAAACAATCAAATTTATCTGAATTTTTATCTTGTCAACTTGGCAATTCTCAAGTTTCAGATTGGTTGACTCAAAATGCCCCTTTGGGTGGGTACAGGTTTGGATACTAACCTGGGAACTTTTTGATGGTTCCACTCTCGCGAACGATTTTCGGGTCGCACTGAAGTATCTCAATTATATCTTTCTTCCTTTCTTCCTTCTGCCCTCTGCCCTCTGCCTTCTGCCTTCCCCCAACCAAGATCACCAAAAGTTGCCAAGACCCAACTTATGTCTACAACTTCTGCTTGAGGAACTTTTCACAATGAAATACTACCCGTCATCACAGTTTCTCCAGTTGGTTGGGAAATTTTTTTCAACGGCTCAACGGTGATCAAAGCCCGAGAAGAAACTGTCATATCATCATCTAAAGGCATTTGCATAAACACTTTTCCTTCAGAGTCAGGGTTAAATTCTCCACAATATACTTTTTTATGATCAACTACAGCCGTTTCCGGAACGCAAAGCCTGAAATAATTCGGTATCTGTTTCATTAGACAAAATCATTATTTAAAGCCCAAATCTTGACATACTATCAAAAATATGCTAGTTTTATTTGTTAAAAATACAATCTTAAACTTAATATTGATACGAAGCTGACACCAAAAAAGATTTACCTAACTCAAGATTTTGGTAGTCTATTCAGATGTAAGAAAAAGTGAGATAAGTCCTATGAGTAGCGATCGCCAAAGGTGGGACGTAGCCCATCGCCGAATCCCTGTTGCATTGCTCTTGCTGCGTCTGAGTGTATTTCTTGTTATGCTGATGTGGACTTTAGATAAATTTGTCAAGCCTGATCATGCAGCAGCAATCTTCAAGAATTTTTATTTGATTGGTGGACTAAGCAATGTCCCAATTTACATCATTGGGGCGATTCAGCTTGTAATAATTTTGGGATTTGTCGCAGGTTTCCAAAAGCGGTGGACTTACTTACTGGTGCTATTTTTCCATTCTGCTTCCACCTTCTCATCCTTCCGGCAATATTTTGCTCCTTTTGAGAATCTGCTATTTTTTGCCGCCTGGCCTATGTTAGCTGCTTGCTTTACCCTGTACTATCTCAGAGATTTAGATACCCTCTACACTGTTGACAAGTAGTATTTTTTGCTTCTATCTTTGACGAAAACAAGGGCAAACTTCTCCTTCAGCCGCTTCCCTTCGGAACAATACTTGGCATTGCATAATTGCGGGATGATTTATCTCACGCCGAGGAGGACACTTCCGTGGGCGGGTTTCTCGACTTGTTCGCGAAGCGTCTCGAAGAGAGGAAAGTGTCCGTCGCGCAGAGAGAATAAAGAGTGGAAAATTTCAATACTTCAAAATTAGTTTTGGAAAATTCTGATGTCTGCGGTGGGCTACGCTAACGCGGGAAGCCGCAGAAGCATCTACAGGCTTTCCGCAAAATTCAAAGTTGAAGACTTAGCGAATCCATTTTGGTTTTAGCTTCGTATCAAACGCCTTTTTCTCCATTAAGTTGGGATTAGGCTTTTCAATTTTGTCTGGTGGGTTGACTTTGGCTTGTATGGTGTTACCCATAATGATTCGCTCTACAGAAGCAGGACTGCAAGCTGTTCCCACTGAGTATCGATTAGGGGCAGCGGCTTTGGGATTATCACGCACCACTACATTAGGGAAACTGCTCTTACCAGCAGCTACACGGGGATTAGTTGTCGGTTTAGTGCTGGGAATTGGTAGAGCGCTCGCCGAGACAGCAGCATTAATTTTTACCAGTGGTTATGTAGATCGGATGCCAGAGTCATTACTAGATTCCGGGCGATCGCTATCGGTTCATATTTTTGATTTATCAATGAATGTGGCTGGCAAAGATGCTAACGCTGCACCACAGCACGATTTGACAGCTGCTTATGTGAATGGTATTCGCGGGTAGTCTTCACATCCTTTTCGGCTTCAGCTTCGTATCAACTCAAGAAGTCTTAAATAAATGTTCAAACCAACAAAAATGTAATATTTATCACTTAAATTCAAGTATTCCAGTTTTTGTTTGAGATTTAAAAGCCCCAAAACCTTAATTTTACGAGTCATACAAGTAAAGGATTCTCCAGATGGAAAATATGCCATTAAAAACTCATGATGGCGAAACCTTAACTGTTGCTAATTTATTGGCATCTGGCACATTAAACTTAATTGAAGAAATCAGAACTGCACACTATTGTTATGGTTGTACTGCTGGATGTGGTTCTAGTTGTGGTGGCATTTTAGTTGAAAGTTAGGGAAGTCAAACCTGTGGTTTTAATTACCAGAATTTCTATTATTATTCCAGTTCTTAATGAGGTCAATAATATTAAAAAAGTGCTTACCAGCACTCAACCAAGTCAAAATGTAGAAGTGATTGTTGTAGATGGCGGTTCTGTTGACGGCACACTTGAGTTAGTACAATCGTTGGATATAAAAGTTTTGTCAGCCCCTACTGGTCGTGCTTGTCAAATGAACGTGGGTGCAAAAGTCGCAACGGGTGAGATTTTGCTGTTTCTCCATGCTGATACAATTTTACCTCCTGGATTTGACACAATGATCCGCGCTGCACTGCGATCGCCGAAGGCATCGCCAAACCAGGGAAGCGCAAAAGCCCCCATAGGAGGTGCGTTTGCTTTGCAGATCGATCACTCGTTAAAGAGTTTGCGATTGATTGAATGGGGAGTAAGTTGGCGATCCCACTTTTTACAAATGCCCTATGGCGATCAGGCTATCTTTCTCAAAGCAGAGACATTTCACCAAATTGATGGCTTTCCAGAGTTACCAATTATGGAAGATTTTGCACTGGTGCGTCGCTTAAGAAGCATAGGATACATTACGCTTATCCCCATACCTGTTGTTACCTCAGCGCGACGCTGGCTGAAAAAGGGAGTTATTCAAACCACACTAATTAATCAAATTATTATTTTTGCTTATTTGCTGGGAATTTCGCCCCAGCGACTGGTTGATTGGTATCGCTATCAACCAAAGTTGACTTTCCAGGACTGGTTTAAATTAGCCCCCAAGTTAAGATCAAATATCAACTCTCAAAAAACGAACAAGGAGGTCAGCTAAAAAACCTTTAAATTGCATTGCAGAAACTTCGTATTTAATTTTAGATTTGTAATGTTGTGCTGCGTCACCTACACAACTTTCAGGAACCGCCAACTTCAATCACTTCTCCCGGAGCAATCGTATTCAAAACATCACGAGCATTTGGTATTAGAGGAAGTAAGTCAGAAAGCTTGTTACTGGGTGCTACAAGGACGACGACTGCCACTCCAGCTTGTTGTAGATTTTGCTGATGGCGCAAATTTTGATCGGTCGTCAACAGGATTGTGAAACCCTCTTGGTTCATAAGCTTCAGCAATTCACCATTCTTTTTCCCTGACCATCCCATCTCGACAACCGTGCGTATTTCGTAATCAGCAAGTTCACGCTTTAAAGGTCGTGGGGCACATTCGTCAAGCAGGATTCGCATAGGCTGTCAACATTTCCTTTGCTAATTCAAGGGCAGCGATCGCCTGTTCCCGACTGACACTGGGAAAATGGTCTAGAAATACCTCCAATGAGTCACCAGCCTCAAGATAATCAAGTAAGGTTCTCATTGGTACACGAGTTCCAACAAAAACCGGAGTTCCCCCTAGAATGTCGGGGTCGCTATGAACAACACGAGATGTTAATGCCATAACAAATATAGCCAAACGGCTACCAGCCTTTACGATCATTATATCCTAAGATTATTTGGTCGATCTGATATGAGGTTCAGACACAGAGCGCCTCACTTAACTACTCTGCCTGCATGTTGCCGCTCACATTCTTCTACAATCGTCAATCAATAGAAAAGATAGACGATTTAGCATTGTCTATTTTACTAGAAGTCTCCAAACACTGCCTGACTGATAACCATAACCTTGCGGTCTAACGTTCGTGTTAGGTTGCTGGGAAACAGATGACTTTTTGAGATTCTCCAAGCTATCACGATTTTGTACTAATACAAATGTGGCAACTGCGAGAAGAAAGTAACCAAAGCTTTTCTGAAGTTGTTTTGCTGAAACAAATTGGGCAAGATATGCGCCAATCACCGTTCCGCATCCTGCTAAAAATGTAAATGAAACCGTTAGAGTCCAGTCTAAAGAAATATGCCCTAAATAACCGAGCAAACCCGCAACAGAATTACACGCAATGATCAACAGCGAAGTCCCGATCGCCTGTCGCATTGGGATATTGCCTAACAGCACCAAAGCTGGAACGATCGCAAATCCACCGCCCACACCAACTAACCCGGTCAAAACCCCCACGACAATTCCTTCAGTCATGAGCCATAGCCAGCAATATTTACAAGCAGGTTTGATGTACTCGATTGTAGCCAACTCGTCCTCACTCGCTCCAGGCTTTACCTTAGCGGAACGATAAATCATTAAGCCTGCGGCAACCAACATCGATAGTCCAAATAAACCATCTGGATTCCACTCGTGATGAATGGAAGTGTGGCTATTCTGGCACCCAGATAAGCGCCTATCATGGTTGCCGATCCAAAAATTCCCGCTATTTTAAGATTCAGATTGCCGCATCGCGCATGGGGAATGCTACCCAACAAACTCACACTCCCCACGATAATTAAGGTCATGGCGATCGCTGGTTTCGGCGAAACCTCCATGACATAAACCAGCACAGGCAGCGCCAACACCGAGCCACCACCACCCAGCAAGCCTAAACTGATACCGATGCAAACCGCAAGAAGATGCCCAATAATCCAAGTCATACTTTATTCCCAGATCGTTGGTTATAGGGCAACTTGGCTAATAGCAATCCCATTGCACAGGTGTTCGTGACTCCAGCAAACACAAGCCCAGCACCAACAAACCCACTGAAAATTAAGAAATTGGGTGATACTAGCACACCTAAAATGGTTCCTAAAAATACCAAGGCACCTGCCACGATTTGTACCTGCCGAAATAAGCTAATCGGCGCGTTTTGACTCTTCTCAACCCCATAGCCTGTGAGGAGTTCACAAAAGATACTTAACTATCAAAACTTAACACGAAGAAAAAAGTTTGAATTTAATTAAATCCAATACCACCCCTCAGCCGTCTTAGTAAATAGATGCACCACAATTGACTATTGTTGTGGCAAGCATACCGCCATTAAACACTTTCAGCTTGAGGACAGGAAGAATTTTATGCACAAACACGCGAATTTCTTGCTCAAAATTTGTCTGAGCAGCCTGGTTTTGAACGCATCTATCGTGACAATGACCTCGGCTAGTATTTCTGCAACTGAAGCCCAGTCATCAATTATAAAATTTGCTCAGGCAAATCCATCTTCTACTACTACTAACTCTGTCGGAGGACCTCTTGCCAAAGAGCTTCAGGGTAAACCAGTGGTTGTGGATGTATTTGCTATTTGGTGTCCTGGCTGCAAGAATATTGCTCCCACCCTATCGCAATTGAAACGGGATTATGCAGGTAAGGTGAATTTTGTTGTCTTGGATGTAACAGATAAAGCCAAGCTCAAACAGACCGAAGCGATCGCACAAAGATTCGGCTTAGGTAAATTTCTAGAAGCTAACAAAGGTAAAACCAGCACTGTGGCTATTGTTGACCCAGCAACTGGTAACATTTTAGCCCTGTATCAAAATAATTCTAACAAAGCTGATTACACCAAAATACTTGATGCTGCTGTGGCGAAAAAGTAGTTAAATTGTAGCATTGTTCCTATCTTCAGGGACAATGCTAGTTTTGGCGATCGCAAGGAAATACCCACAGAATAAACTACGCGATCGCTTTCCTTGCTGATAAACCACTTTGAATTTAATTAAATCCAATCCCGTTCCTTGGTCGTCTTAGTAAGTAGATGCAATTCGAGTTATCTCGGAAAAACATTTTGCTATACAACCTTGAGGATAAAAAGCAATCATGTATAAACATACCAAATTTTTGCTCAGTCTACTGTGTTTAAGCTTCATTGTTTACGGAGAATTTCATGAAACCAATACCCCAATCCTCCCCAGAGCGAACCCCTTCCCGACGTTTTCCAATCTCAAAAAAATGGCTAGTTTACGGTGGATTGGGATTATTATCACTAATTCTAGTTCTCACCGTGGGACCTGCAATTAGTCATCCAGTTGAGCGGTTAATTTCGATTGCGGAAAATCGCTATCAACAGTGGTTTGACAAGCAGGATACCGCAAATCCCTTTGTCTTGTTACCATTGGCGTTTGCGGGTGGTGCGATCGCCTCCGTATCTCCTTGTATTCTTGCACTTTTACCTGTCAATCTCAGCTATATCGGTACACTCAAAATCAAATCCCGTTGGGATGCTTTTAGTAAAGCTGGTTTGTTTGTTTTGGGAGCGGTGACAATTTTAAGTCTGTTTGGCTTGGTTTCCTCATTTGCGGGAACTGTGATGGTGGAGTTCCGAGGCTATATCAATATAGTAGTAGGCTTAATTATGGCTATGATGGGTCTGTGGTTGATGGGAGTAGTAAATATTCCCCTACCCCAGATGAATGTCAACCTCCCGAAAGCTGGACCATACGGTGTCGGTTTGACTTTTGCGTTGGTGAGTTCTCCCTGTGCAAGTCCGGTGTTATTTGCGGTGTTAGCATCAGCAGCAGCAACGGGTTCGCAGATATTGGGTACACTAACGATGGTTAGTTATGCTTTGGGTTATACCCTGTTGATTTTTCTCGCCAGTTTATTTACAGGATTAGCAAAACAAAGTCGTAATTTATTGAATCATTCCGAGGGAATTATTCGTTTCGGTAGCGTCGCGCTGATTTTAACTGGGGTATATTACCTGGTTACAGGAACTCAGTGGTTTTTCGGAAGCTAAAGGATTTTGGATTTATTCAACAGATAAATTAGCCTATCCTAATCTCTGTTCAAGAATTATATGCTCGTAAAGTTCATTTATTAGTGCCTAGCGATCGCTTGCGGGCTTGTAAAACGATGCAGGAGCGTGTATTTAATCACAGTCAAATTCAAATTCACTGGTATAGCCTACCCATCAGCACACATGGTGATGAGGTCTTACGCCGCACCCAAATTCAAGATATACAAACTGGTATTGTGTCTGATTTAACAGTGGGTGGGTTGTTCTACGCGATTGGACATACTCCCAACACCCAACTGTTTCAGGATCAATTAGAACTGGATAAAGCAGACTATTGACTATCACCAACTGATGAAATGACCCAACCAAAGAAACGCCGATTCAGTTCCCATCTCAAACTATTACTGCTTAGTAGCCTAGTTGCTATTGCAATTGTTGCTGCCAAACAATTTAACGTTCAGGAACTTTTGCGGACTTTATTAATTTGGGTGGAAAGTCTCGGTTCTTTCGGACCAATTGGATTTATAGTTATCTACAACGTCGCAACGATACTATTTATCCCTGGTACATTGCTGACAATGAGTGGAGGTGTGCTGTTCGGCGTAGTTTGGGGGTCAGTCTATGTGGCGATCGCTGCAACTTTGGGTGCAACCTGGGCTTTTTTCCTTGGACGTTGCTTATGTCGGGATGTAATTTGCAGGATGATTCAGAGTAATGTTAAGTTCCAAGCCATTGACAAAGCAGTAGCCAAAGAAGGGTTTAAGATTGTTTTGTTGACTCGCCTTTCCCCAATCTTGCCTTTCAACTTGTTAAATTATGCCTTTGGCATTACTCAGGTTTCTCTGAGAGACTATATTTTGGGTTCTCTAGGTATGATTCCCGGCACTGTGATGTACGTTTACCTTGGTTCTTTGGTTGGCGATTTGGGGATGCTGGGAAAAACTGAGCAGTCAACTAGTCCCGAAACCCAAATTGTACAGTGGGTGATTCGGGGGGTGGGATTGATAGCTACAGTTGCTGTGACTATTTATTTAGCACGTCTAGCCAAGAAAGCTTTAAACACAACTGTTTAATCGGGAGAAATCACCATGTTCCAACCTAGCAGCATTAATTTGATAGTTCCCCAAGGTGAAAAGAGAACCATCGCAGATATCCCAACTAGGAATTGGCAAAAGCTCGTTAAATTTGTTTTCCTGATGCTGATGGCATTTGGTCTTGCCTTGATATTTGCCACAGAACCAGCTTTTGGACAAGAATCGGCTCAAAACGCTCCAGGGTTTAATCCTCAAGCATGGTTAAAAAATGCTTTGCAGTGGATTGATGGTCTTGGTGCTGTAGGAGTATTAGCATTTATCCTCCTTTATATTATTGCCACGGTCGCCTTCTTACCAGGGTCAATCCTCACGCTTGGTGCAGGTGTGGTCTTTGGCGTGGTTATGGGTTCACTTTATGTCTTCATTGGTGCAACCATAGGAGCAGCAGCCGCTTTTCTCGTCGGGCGTTACGTGGCTAGAGGTTGGGTAGCTAAGAAAATTGAAGGTAGTAACAAATTCCGGGCGATTGATGAAGCTGTGGGCAGGGAAGGACTTAAAATTGTGCTGCTAACACGACTTTCTCCTATCTTCCCCTTCAACCTGTTGAACTATGCCTATGGTGTGACGGGAGTTTCCCTCAAAGACTACGTTTTGGGTTCAATTGGTATGATTCCCGGCACAATTATGTATGTTTATATCGGTTCTTTGGCTGGTAGTATTGCCACAATTGGCACTGAATCACAACCAGGCAACCCCGGTGTCCAGTGGACGATTCGGATTATCGGCTTTATCGCTACCGTTACTGTGACGATTTATGTCACGAAAGTTGCTCGTAAGGCTTTAGAAAATGAAGTTTTAGAATCTAAAAATGATGAAAATGAACGATTTGATCTCAATTAGTTAGCCTGGTTTTTTCTTAGTTAAGTCAGACGGAATACTTGCCTATTTTGCCATAAATAGCGAACCTTTTGGTCGTCCACCCATATCAGATATGCTTTCTGCCATCGACTTTATTTTGCAAAGGAATTATCCTGTTCAAGGAACAGATTAATTCGTAATGGGCTGTGTCCCGCTATGCTATAAGTGGAGCCATACCGCAGGCTTTACGTAAGAGTGATCCATAAAAATAAATGCCCAGCCGTGTGTTGAAATTGTTCGTGTGTGTCGGGGATCTAGGTGTGACGGCTGGGCATTTATTTCTTGGCAGTATACTAATTCGTATTTTATCTCTTTTGGGAATAAGATAACTACATCAATTATAGTATTTGAAGGAGTTAATTTATGTCAAATTCTGCATTTCAAAAGGTTACTCTGCCACCAATGGATGAGTATAATCAAAAGCTGATTTCCAATGTTCATCCACCTGATTGGGTTAATCCTCAACCTGCTGATTGTTACGACTTGCTTGTGATTGGTGCTGGTACGGCGGGATTAGTCGTAGCCGCAGGTGCAGCAGGTTTAGATGTGGGATTAAAAGTTGCTTTGATAGAAAAGCATTTGATGGGTGGGGATTGTTTAAATGTCGGTTGTGTCCCTTCCAAATGTATTATCCGTTCCTCTCGCGTTGTTGGCGAAATGTTGGAGGCAAAGGCTTTGGGAATTAATCCTCCAGAAAAAATAGAAGTTGATTTTCCAGCAGTTATGGAACGGATGCGCCGTTTAAGATCGGGTATTAGCCATCATGATTCGGCTCATCGTTTTCAAAAGTTGGGAATTGATGTTTTCTTGGGTGGCGGTCATTTTTTGCATAACAATGCAGTTCAAGTTGGTAATCAAACCTTGCAGTATAAAAAAGCTGTAATTGCTACTGGTGCTAGAGCTGTGCGTCCCTCGATTAAGGGAATTGAAGAAGCTGGATTTCTGACTAATGAAACTGTATTTTCACTCACGGAACTTCCGAAACGTCTGGCTGTAATTGGTGGTGGTCCTATCGGTTGTGAATTGGCTCAAGCTTTCCAACGTTTAGGTTCTCAAATAATCTTGTTTCATAACGGTTATCATGTCTTAAATAAAGAAGATGCGGATGCCGCAGAGATTGTGCAAAATGTTTTGATCCGCGAAGGTATTCACCTAGTTTTGAATAGCCAAATACAAGGTGTAGAAAAAACTCCTGAAGGAAAGCTCATCAACTTTCTCAGCAATGGTTCTAAAATGTCCATCACTGTTGACGAGATTTTAGTTGGTGCAGGACGCGCACCGAATGTTGAAGGTTTAAATTTAGAAGGGGTTGGGGTGGAGTATGACCAACGTAAGGGGGTAAAAGTCAATGATTACCTCCAGACAACGAACCCCAGGATTTATGCGGCTGGTGATATCTGCATGGATTGGAAGTTTACTCATGCAGCTGATGCAGCAGCGCGGATTGTGATTAAGAATACTCTGTTTTCTCCCTTTGGCTTCGGAAAATCCAAGTTGAGTAGTTTGGTAATGCCTTGGGTAACATATACTGACCCAGAAATTGCCCATGTGGGAATGTACGAACAGGAGGCTCAAGAAAAGGGTTTTGATATCAATACAATCAAGATTCCTTTTAGTAGTGTAGACCGCGCGATCGCAGATGGTGAAGAAGACGGGTTTGTGAAAATTATCCACAAAAAAGGTACGGATCAAATTTTAGGTGCAACTATTGTCTCCCGTCATGCTGGAGAAACAATTAGTGAAGTAACTACGGCTATTGTGAATAAGGTTGGTTTAAATGGGTTATCTAGTGTGATTCATCCCTATCCAACTCAAGCAGAAGCTATTAAAAAAGCAGCAGATGCTTATCGTCGCACGTTACTCACGCCAACATCAAAACGAATTTTAGGATTGCTGACCAAGGTTTCTTAATTGCAAGATTAAAAAACTATTTTTCCAAATGGCTCATCAAGTTATGGGCTAGATTATCTGTGGATTTTCAAACGCAGAGGATCGCAAAAGGATAATTATTTTTTTGGAAGTCACTTTGTCATTGATACTCACCAAATTGCTGAATAAGTTTTGTAACTAAACCTGTCCACCCAGTTTGATGACTAGCACCAATTCCCGCACCATTATCACCGTGGAAGTATTCATGAAAAAGAATAAAATCTCGCCAATTAGGGTCGTTTTGAAATTTTTCTGTTCCCCCATAAACAGGTCGTTTACCAGACGAATCTCTCAGGAAAATTCTAATTAGTCGTTGCGATAATTCCGCAGCAACTTCCCAAAGCGTCATCATTTTACCTGAACCAGTGGGACATTCAACTTTGAAATTATCTCCCAGATAATAGTGAAACTTTTGTAGCGATTCTATTAACAGAAAATTCACTGGGAACCAAACGGGACCTCGCCAATTGGAATTACCACCAAACAAACCGCTACTAGATTCAGCTGGTTCATAATCTACCCTAAATTGAGAGCCGTTGATATCAAAAATGTAGGGTTTTTCGCCATAAACTCTCGAAAGTGCCCGAATACCGTAATCACCAAAAAACTCACTTTCATCCAACATTTTTTGTAAAATGCGCCACAATTTGTCTCTAGAAACAATTGCCAATAATCTCCTAGCACCAACACCTTTTGATTCCATACAAGCCACGTTTTTTCGTAAATCGGGACGATTTTTGATAAACCATTCCAAGCGTGCTTTAAAGTCGGGAAGTATATTTAATGTTTCCGGTTCAATCGTTTCAATCGCAAATAAAGGAATTAGTCCCACCATTGACCTGACTTTTAAGGGAATCTGTCTTTCTGTCAGATGTAACACATCGTAGAAAAACCCATCTTCCTCATTCCATAAACTATCTTCCATTTCGCCAACCTGATTCATGGCATCGGCAATATAGAGAAAATGTTCAAAAAATTTAGTGGCAATGTCTTCATAAACTGAATTATTTTTTGCTAATTCCAAAGCAATTGTTAGCATATTCAAACAATACATTGCCATCCAACTAGTACCATCAGACTGGTCGATATGTCCGCCTGTAGGTAAAGTCGCGCTGCGGTCAAATACACCAATATTATCTAAACCAAGAAATCCTCCTTGAAAGACGTTATTACCTTGAGCATCTTTGCGATTTACCCACCAAGTAAAATTGAGTAATAACTTCTGAAAAACTCTTTCTAAAAACTGTCTATCTCCACGTCCAGACATTTTTTGTTCTATCTTGTAAACACGCCAAGTTGCCCAAGCATGAACGGGTGGATTTACATCACTAAATGCCCATTCATAGGCGGGAATTTGCCCATTCGGATGCATAAACCATTCCCTTGTTAAAATATCCAATTGATTTTTAGCAAAATCTGGGTCAATCATTGCCAAAGAAATACAGTGAAATGCCAAATCCCACGCAGCAAACCAAGGATACTCCCATTTGTCAGGCATGGAAATAATATTCTCATTGTTGAGGTGAAACCACTCGCTATTTCTGCCTTTTTTGCGTTCTGCTGGTGGTGTAGTCAAATCACCCTTCAGCCATTTTTCTACATCGTAATGATAAAATTGCTTACTCCACAGCATCCCCGCAAAGGCTTGACGTTGCACTTTTTGCATATCTTCGCTGATGGAAAATGGTGTTATGCGTTGATAAAATTCGTCTGCTTCTTGCTGTCTAGTAGAAAATATTTCATCAAAATTTCTACCAAAGGGTTCACTTAAGTTTGCTACATCACTCAATCGCAACCGGACAGTTTTAGTTTCACCAGCAGCAATTTTTAATAAATAATTAGCTGCTACTTTAGTGCCTATATTTTCCGGATTAACTGCATCTTTTCGACCATGCACAATATAATCATTAATTCCATCCTTTACATAAGTAGAAGTATTGGAAATGCCAAACAGCTTTTCGGTACTGCTCTCATTGTCTGTAAATAAAAACTCAGTTTTTCCTTCGCAATATAACCATCTTTTCCCTAAAGTTGGATGGAAAGCTTCGGTAATATTCAGGGAATTACTTAATTGAATTTTTTGTAGTGTTGGTTTATTTGTTTCTCCATCCCAAGACCAATTATTGCGAAACCAAAGGGTCGGTAATATACATAGCGTTTTTGGTTCTGCACCTCGATTAACTACTTTAATTTGAATCAAAATATCTTCAGTAGTATTTTTGGCATATTCAACGAATACATCAAAATATTTGTTTTCATTAAATATACCCGTATCTAGGAGTTCAAATTCGGGTTCTTGACGACTTCTAGATTGATTTTCTGTAACTAATTGGGAATAAGGAAACGCTGCTTGGGGATATTTGTAAAGCGCTTTCATGTAGGAATGAGTAGGAGTGTTGTCAAGATAAAAGTAATATTCTTTAACATCTTCCCCATGATTTCCTTCATTGCCAGTTAACCCAAAAATTCTTTCTTTGATAATTGAGTCTTCCCCATTCCAGAGGGCAACTGCAAAACATAATTGTTGATGCTCATCGGAAATACCAAAAATGCCATCTTCACCCCAGCGATAGGCACGCGATCGCGCTTGGTCGTGGGTAAAATAATCCCAAGCAGTACCATTGGGGCTGTAGTCTTCGCGTACCGTTCCCCATTGGCGATCGCTTAAATATGGTCCCCACTTGCGCCATTTAGCTTGATGATTCTGGGTTTGTTCTAATCTAATTTCTTCTTGGGTTAGATTTTTCATGATTTCCATCCTGTATTTAATTTCGTAGAGCTGACTTGAAAATGGGGGAAGGGGTTCTTCTGTATCTCATTTAAATGAAAAGTACTGTATCATCAAGCTCTAGACGAACTTCAACCTCGCGCTCCACATATTCCCATTCTTTACTTGCACGCATCCGCAACAATAATTCATCAAAAGCCTTGGTATGCTCCGGCGCAAATTCAAACCATGTGAGAAAATCAAATGGTTCAGCAATATCACGACAGTGCAACAGCCGACGTGCAACCCCTGGAAGATACTCTAAACCAACAGCTGTATGATGAGATTCTTCCTCAAAATCGCCCCTTGAATAGGTGAGTAAAAACTGGGCCATCCTGTACCACTATCAAATTTGGTAATAGAAGTAAAAAGTGGTAAGTTGCAGGCAGCACATGCATAAGTACCCTTACCATATTGTTTATCGAGAGGGCTAGTGCCAGCGCGTTCAGTTCCATGTTTACGTAACACGTGAAACTGTTCCGGTGTTAAAATTTTGCGCCACTCTTTGTCAGTTTTGGTGATTTCAAACTCCTTTTTTGCAGTTGCCATAGACCTTCCTGTGACGTAGTGTGATAACCATGCTGCGCCAACCATTGTTGCACCAGCTTGTAAAAAATATCGTTTTTTCATAATTCTGTTGCCGAAGAATGCTTTCTACTAGTATGAACTTTTACCCTTAATTCACCCTGATGACATCATTAAAATTGGCTAAGAATAGTTGATGCAACTAGCATTAATTAATTATTTAGGGTCATCAGCAGTAGAATGGAATAGCAATTCCGGGTACATTAAGCCATACGTTCAATGAGGCGATCGCCCACACGCAGTGCATTAGCAATAATTGTTAATGTTGGATTAACAGCAGCACTGGAGCAGAAGAAACTGCCATCTACTACATACAAATTATCAATGTCATGAGTGCGACAATTAATATCCAATACTGAAGTTTTGGGGTCTTCACCAAAGCGACAAGTACCACACTGATGTGCGACTCCTTGCAACGGGAGTTTTTTGCGGAAATAAAAGGAGGCAGGAATAATTCGTTCGCCACAAGCAATCATTTTTAGTACTTGCGTCCAGCGATTGACTAGCCGATTGTAGGCTTCGGTGTTGTTCTCCGTGTAATTTAGCTGGATAGAATCACCCCGGAGTGTAACGCGGTTGTTGGAATCGGGCAAATCTTCAGTAGTTAGCCACCAATCTACCGAGTGAGATGCGATCGCTTCAAAAGCATTTTTTTCCTGAAACGATAGTCCCAAAACTGAGGGAGACTCCTGAGCAATCATATCTGCATTCACTTTCCCCAATAGCTGCACATGTCCCATTGGATAATCGAAATCTGCATCACCCCAGTAAAAATCATTGATTGCTAGGGTTTTTTGAAATTCAGTTAGATTCGCTTTTAAACTTACTCCAATCATAGCTGCGTTTTGATGCTTCATGAAGTTGCGCCCTACCTGTTCCGAACTATTTGCCAATCCATTCGGATGCTGTTCATTTGCCGAACGCAATAACAAAGCAGCTGAATTAATCGCCCCGCAGGCAACGACTACAATGTCACTAGAGAAAAAATGTATTTCTCCATTAATTTGGGCTTCCACAGCAATAACCTCTCGTCCAGAAAGACTGGTATGTAAGCGTTTTACCTTGGCTTCAGTTATTAGCGTCACATTATCATACTGCTCTGCTGGACGAACACAATTCAAATCTGCATCTGCTTTAGCATCTACTAAACAAGGAAATCCATCACAGGTATTGCAACGAATGCAGGGACTAAGTGTACCACCACCTGCGCCAGTACCAATTATGATTACATCGTAGTATGAAGTAGTCATGAGTTTTCTCCAAGTAAAGTAATGACGATATCGTAATGCTTGTAGTTCATGGTTGTTTTTTCGGAAAAATGATATTTTTCTCAATTTAAGCCAGAAACCCCGCTAGCTAATTTGAGAAGCATCTGTGTAGGCTTTGGACTGCGATCGCAATATGTTGAAACCAACGGTCGTTACTTTGTGAATCTACTGGTATTGGTTTTCCTTTCGGTGTTAAATATTCTGTTAGTTCAATCGACTCATTACCCAAATACATCCGTACAACTCGTAACCGTACCCCAAACAATCCTTACAGTTTTTCGTACTCAGTGCCTAAAACTTCCACATCCGAGACTTTCTTGAAAGGCAACACCTGAGAGTAAAATTCAACAGCTTTGTCAATATCGGAAACCGTCATCTCTACTGATTCCACTGCGGTAACAGCTTGTTTTGTTTGGGTTTGACCTACTGTTGAAGGAATATTCTGCCGTTTTTGAATTTGGGAGTATATTTGATAGTGCGGTACAAAAGCGATTGCAACAAAGACACCAGCAGATAAAATTTTTCTGGCTATTTTGCTGTTTAATTTCATTAACTTAAACTAATTTTTCCTGTTATTTGGTATGAATGAGGAATATGTCCCCAATTGATAGGCGGATTTACCTTTGGGATTTGTCACACCAATTACCAAAGCCGCTGCTAAGGTTGCCACAGAGAAAGTTGTAGCTGCCGCTGTTAAACTTCTAACAAATGGATTTTTAATTTTTCCTAGACTTTCCAGCACCGTTGTCTCCTTTCATTTCTATTTTGGTAAAAGCCATTGCCCATTACTTAGCTCTGGCTGACGATAGCCGCAGCGAAAAATACAACGTTTATTGTTGTGGTGATGTAGTTTCGCGCAACGCACAGCCTTATTTACTGCTGGGTCGGCGATCGCTTCCCCTAATAACCTCACCGCTAACAGCAATCCCACCAATCCACCAACGAATTGAGCCAATATGTAAAAAAGTGCATCAGTAGGCTTGATTTTGCCAAGACGCAAAAAAGTGAAGGTAACAACCGGATTAATATGTGCGCCAGATTGTTTACCCCAAGGGGAATAGATGATAGCGATCGCTGTTAGCCCCATAGCCACCCCAATGATAAACCGTCGTAAAAGCGCTTCAGAAATTGCCTGTCGAATCAGCGAAGCCGGATGTTCTAGCACCGCAGTCACCACAGCCGCAGAAATCATAAAAATGCCTAATCCCGCAGCTTCCATCAAGTATTCGGGATAGTGACGACGTAAAGTGTTCATCTTCTCAACTGGTTTCTACCTTGTTACTTTGGGTATCAGTACTGGCTTGTATAAATGTATCGATTGCATCTGTACCCATTCGGGTAGCCATTTCCGGACAGGGCTTGTTGGCATGTAGGTTAACTTCGGTGCTGTGTTTGTTTTCTAGGTTGACTTTTTGCCGCCCATACCTGAGTACCGTTGACATCCAAACCAACTCGTTCATGAATTTATCAAGGCGGCGAATGTAGGTTTGTTTGTCAATTAAATTACCTGATTCATCAAACAAGCGCTGGACATTGCCAAAGTTGAGGTCATAGAAAATCGTCATTAGTCCCAACTCACGCATCACAGGCAGTAAGTTTTGAATTACCCGCGTACCACCAAATGGTCCAGCCGAAACGCCACACAGCCCCACGGCTTTATGGATGTATTCTTTCAGGCAACTGTCAAGTACATGCTTAAGCAAACCCGGATAACCGTGGTTGTACTCAGGCGCAACGATGATTAATCCATCTGCCCGGTCAACGGTGGCAGAGAACTGAGGGTCTTTGATGGATTCACCCGCATCGTTGGTAGCGATTGCAATTTTCCTAATATCAATCAGTTCTGTTTCCACATCATCTCGTGTCGCAATTTGCTCAACGATAAATTTGGCAACATGTTCGCTCTGGCGACCTTGACGAGTAGTACCCAAAATCACGGGAATAAATAGAGAAGTGTTTGTCATAATTGTGTTTATCTACTGTTCCTGATAATTCCAAAGCAGTCCACCATCCACAAAAAAGGTGCTACCTGTAATGTAGTCAGTATCCTTAGAAGCTAAAAACGCGACCAAAGATGCTACATCCTGCGGTTGACCAAGACGACCAAGCGGAATATTCTGCAACAATGCACCTAATTTTTGTGGGTCATTTAACAGCTTAGTATTAATCGGAGTTTCAATTGCTCCTGGGGCAACATTGTTAATCGTGATACCCAAAGCACCTAGCTCAATTGCCAAATTGCGGGCAAGCATTTTCATTCCACCTTTGCTGGCACAATAAGCAGTGAAATTGGGGAATGGCAGTTCTTCATGGACCGAGCTGATATTGATAATTTTTCCAGTCCGCTTGGTTCTCATTAAATGTTGAACAAAGGCTTGAGTCGCAAAAAATACACCCTTTAGGTTGACATTCATCACGGCATCGTAATCAGCTTCCGTTACTTCCCAAAAGGGTGCATGTTTCTCAATTCCGGCATTATTTACCAGGATATCTAGCTTGCCAAAATGGTCAATGCTTTGTGCAATTAGTTGCTGCACCTCCGAAACGCTGCCCAAGTCGGCTTTAATCGTGAAACCCTGATTAGGACAGTGAGCCATATAACATTTACCACCCGTAGCTTCTACTTTTGCTAGGGTCTCTTCAGCCCCTTCTGGGTGAGAGCGGTAATTGATAATAACATTTGCCCCTTCAGCCGCAAGACGCAGAACTATTGCCTGTCCAATTCCTTGGCTACTACCAGTAACTAAGGCGACTTTACCTTCAAGTTTCATAAAGTTCTTCCTGTAGTGATTAATTTTTGTAATAGGGACTTCCAATTAAATAAATGCCCAAACAAAATACAATCATGTAGCATAGGCATCTCGCCTTTGCGGTCTAGTTTAAAGGAGAATTATTTTTTGGAAGTCTCATACTGTTGGTACTATCAATTGCTCAACTTAGCAGCACCAAAAGTAGCATTAAACTTTCGGCACCAAATAACAGCAGATTTGTAATTGGCTAAATTGATATTTTTAGGAATGGCATAACTTTGGGCACCACTAAATTTTTGGAGGCGACCAAGGACAACGTAATCTCCCTTCTTTAAAGAATAGGATGGTGGTTTGGTTGAACCAATTACGTTATCGGAGCGATGTAAAATTACAACCAAATCGGGTCCGGAACTGGAAGTCTTAAACGATTTATCAAGCTCTACAAAGGATTGACCATTTTTTCTAGTAATGCTAGCTGTACCTTGAGTTGTATGTTCTCCAGAAACAAAATTACCAATTTTTGTCGCAGTTGACTGTTTCGATTGGGTTAACTGAACTACAGAATTATTTTGTGTTCCCATAGCAGCAGGAGTTTCTGCACTAACTTCTTTTGCAAAGCTAACCATTACTAGGGATGCTAGACTCAGGGTTAAGAAAGTTTTCAATTTCATGGCTTTAGATTCCAATTATGTAACTTCAATTAGCGATGTAAAATTTTACTGTAGCTCGAATTAACTTGATTGTTGCTTGAATAATCAGCCTGAAGATTATTAGATTCTAATAAATTAAGTTTGTATGCTGAGATTTTGCCTGTTGTTGTTCTTATGATTTTCTCAGCAAATTTTAAGTAAATCAGACTGCCAATCGGGGCAAATGCATCTTATCAAAATGATCGACCATCACCGGAATTTCATCGGTTATCGTGAATATCCAAAATACGGCATGATTAATCGCTACTTTGTTTATAAGCAGGCTTTACTGAAAGAAGCCGAACAACTCGTACAAGCCAACGTTATTCATGAAAAAGAAGATATATACTATCTCATATCGCACGTGAATATGGCTTACCAGCAGTTGTCGGAGTAGAAAATGCTACCAAAATGATAAAAGATGGGCAACGAATTCGCGTACATGGAACAGAAGGGTATGTAGAAATCCTATGTTAAAGCGAAAATTACAAAATTGGATTTAAAATATTGAGGATTAATCTTTCTGTTAACGTGGTAGCTTAACAAGCTGCTCAAGCCGACAGCGTATTCGCACTGTGCTATGGGTTTGACCCCAAACGCCATAATCACTTTCCCCGTTTCGGTTTTGAGTCCCAAGCGGGTCTCGTCTTGACATAAATAACGTAACCGTTGTCCCTTTCCAAACAACCGTTGATAGGTCAACAGGGCTGGGGCGATGTTTTTTTAAAAGGAGGTTAAGTGCAGCGGCAATTTTCCGGGTGCGCTCTTGACTACCAACAATTCGGACAATCCTCCTTTACGATACTTTTGCAGCCACCGAGTTACCGTCGAACCATCGCGTCCGAGACGTTCGGCGAGGGTTTTATGCTGAGTGATTTGTCCAGTTTTCAGCCACCATAACATTTGTAACCGTTCTTTCTGACTGGCGGTACGACTATTTTTTAGTTGTTGCTCTAAACTAAGAGCACTTTCTGTGATCGCCAGAATCAGTTGGCGTGCCATAACTGAGTATCTTTATTCTATGCAACTTCATGTAAAATTGGTATCAGTCGCAACTGTTTGCATATTTGCCAGGTACCAGCGCAGCACGTTGGACTGCTGTACGTTAACCAGGAGTTTCAAGCGCAACTTCCGGCAGGAGTGCATACTTGGTGGTTGTTTGGACGTTCTTTTCAAACCGAAACCATCGACCTCCGACTGCAAAATATGGAAGTATCCGGTCAAGACATCCTATCTAAAGATAAAGTACCTCTGCGCTTGAATTTAACTGCCGGCTTCCGCATCCAAGACCCATTGAGGGCAAAAAACGGTTTGTCAGATATTACTGGTTTCTTGTACAAAGAATTACAGTTTGGTTTACGTGGTGCAGTTGGCGAACAAACGTTAGATTCCTTGTTAGAAGATAAGGGTGCGATTGATAGAAGTATATCTGAATACATTCGTCAGGAAACCGCAGAGTATGCAATTGAAGTTGATTCTGTAGGGGTTAAAGATATTATTCTACCTGGTGACATTAAGACTATTTTGAGCAAGGTAGTTGAGGCCGAAAAAGCCGCTCAAGCAAACGTAGTTAGACGCAGAGAAGAAACCGCAGCTACCCGCAGTATGTTGAACACTGCTAGAGTGATGGAAGATAACCCCGTCGCATTGCGTTTGAAGGAGTTGGAGGTGTTAGAGCGGATTGCGGAGAGAATTGATAAAATTCAGGTTAATGGGGGTTTAGATAGTATTTTGACAGACTTAATTCGGATTAATCGGCAATGATGTTTTTGCGCATAATCTACCAGTTGCTGTAACATTGCCAAGCAAATGTTAGTCTCTCGCTCCAACATCTCCAAGCCGTCTTGGCTGTCAAAACTAGACTTTTGAATATTATCGAGGATTTTGGAGGTTCTTTTGCTAAGGAGACGAAGCCTTAGAGCAAACCATAGAGAATTAACCATAATGGAACTATACGTCGTTTATTCGATTACACTTAGTTTTCCCCACGGACAACTCCCAAACGACATCTTCCGCAATTGACAGACTTAATTCCGATAAATCAGCAGTGAAGCGATGCCCCTGGCAACCTTCGGTATCGCATAATTGTAATTAAGTCTGATACATAAATAGGAGACTTGAGTGGCAAACCAATCCGATAACCGAGAGCGACAAATTCAAGAAAGTTGGGAAGCAAACGCTGATGCATGGACGCACGCTGTCTGGCACCAGCAAATCGAAAGTCGTCGTTTGGCAACAGATGAGGCTATCCTGCAAGCAGTACTGCAGTATCAGCCTCGACGAGTTCTTGATGTTGGATGCGGTGAAGGTTGGCTCACACGAGCGATAGCTGACCGAGGGCTAGAGGTTGTCGGAATTGATGGCTCACAGGCCTTAATCAATCGTGCTTCTCAAAGAGGTGGTTCTTTTGCGATGCTCACATATGAACAAATTATTTCCGATCCAGCAACCCTCGGTCAACCCTATGACGCAATCGTGTGCAACTTTTCCTTACTTGGTGAGGAAATTGGATCTCTGCTTCAATCGCTGCGAGAAATAATGCTTCCAGGTGGACACTTGTTTATCCAGACGGTTCATCCATTTACAGCATGTCAGGAACTGCCGTATATTGATGGATGGAGAACAGAGATTTTTGATAGTTTCGGGGAGACTTTTCTTCTTCCAATGCCGTGGTATTTTCGCACGGTTAATTCCTGGTTCAAACAACTGTCGGAAGCTAACTGGACGCTACAAGCATTCGAGGAGCCAATGCATCCAGATACAAAGCGTCCTCTGTCCCTACTGCTGATTTGCAGTTAATTGGTATTTAATTACAACGTTTCCTAATCCGCTGAGGTGCAAATTTATCTGCGTACATCTGCGTCCATCCTCTTCTATCTGCGATTAATTTTTCTTTTGTCTTGAAACTTAGTCTAAAAAAATATCAATCAAAAAAGTCTTTCAATATACAGATTTGATTTCATTAAATCCTACAACCCACATATGGTAAACCTTTTATCTTAATCATCCCAAATAAATATTCCTTCTATCGAAAAACTACAAGTCTCATTTAGGCTAACAATAGACTTCTTTGTCTGCTGCTGCTAAAAAAGCTTGTGTTACCTGACTTCCAGAGGCGATCGCTAGGTTCGGAGTAATCCCAGGAGTGCATTTGTCTAAATGGCAAACCCATTTTCTGGAATACATACTTTTCTTTGATGCCGGAAGCAACCAAGTTAGGCTTGCTGTGCTTCACAAACTCCTCAAACTCGTAGGCTGTAACGTCGTCATAGATAATTGTAGCATTATCTACATAGTCTGCGGTACGTTTGTAATCATCGTTGTGACCGAATTCATAACCAGTGCCTACAACCTTGATACCTAAATCTTCAAATGCTGGGACAACGTGACGGGGACGCAAACCACCGACATACAACATTACTGTGTTGCCTTCGAGACGAGGACGGAATTTCTCAAGGACAGCATCCATAACTGGTGTGTACTTGGCAATTACCTTCTCAGCGTTATCTTGAATCTTCTGGTCAAACTTAGCGGCAATCTCACGGAGAGATTCAGCAATCTTGTGAGGACCAAAGAAATTGAACTCCATCCAAGGCATAAAGTGTGTGATATATTGTGCCTTACTACCCTTAAATAGTTAGCCAGCAACATTCTGAGTTAATTAAATTGTTCGCTACGAACGAATTTATCTAGCAAAGTTTAAGCCAAACTTAAGCCATGAACGACTAACTGTTTAAGGGTGTAAACTCACGCAATCACCCTTGAATGTCAATGGAATCTCAAAATGAAAACCGTAAATCTAATAACTTTTTTGCTGATTTCAATCCACCAAGCACTACAGACGGAAGTTACATGGGAAAAATGAAAAAAGTACAAGCAACTGAAAATTACTTGAAGTCGAAATTTGATGAGGAGTTCAAAAGTACTAATGAGAGACTAAAGGCAGCAAGTATAAAAGTTAGCCTCAAGTTAAGCGGTAAGACAATTCAGCTACAAGCCACCCTGCCAGATAAACCCAGTGGAACTAAAGGTAAACCGTGGCAACAAAAAATTAGTTTAGGCATCCCAGCCAACTTAGATGGACTGAAAACTGCTGAGGAGGAAGCTTATGAGTTAGGGAGGTTGTTAGCAAGGAAACAATTTGAGTGGAATGAGAAGTATTTAGGGAGGAAGGAAGAGAAAGAAAAAATAATTACATTTCAAGAAATTTATGAAAGATTTGAAGAAGCATATTTTCAAACTAGAAAAAAAGCGGAAACATCCAAACACACATGTTATTGCTACATGGATTATTTTAGGCGATTAATTCCATTGAATGAGAACGTCACAGCAAGTATAGTGAAAGATATTATTGATAAACAAGCGACAGAGAGTAATAAAGCTGCAGTATCTAAGACTTTAAGAGTGGCATTTAAAATGTTTGACATTGATATTGAAGTCAAAGCAGTTGCACCACCCAAAGCCAAAGAACGAAAAATTCCCACAGATGAAGAAATCATCAGCAGTTGGGGAATGTATGAAATCTATTCTAACTCCCGTCCTCAGACTTGTGCTAAAAAATATTGGGATAATTGGATGATGTGGCAATGGGTCTATGGGATGCTAGCTACTTATGGATTAAGACCCCGAGAATTATTTATGTGTCCAGATTTAGATTGGTGGTTATCATCAAAAAATACGCATCATACCTGGAAAGTGCATGAAGATACCAAAACAGGGAGGAGAGAAGTAATCCCATTTGTCCCAGAGTGGATTGAACTATTTGATTTAAAAGCTGTTAAACCAATTGAATTGCTCCGAAATTATATAAACGAAAGAAAAGATTTTTGGAGTGTAACTATGATTAGGCAGAATTGTTCATCTTGGTTTCGTCGTGTCAGTATTCAGTTTGACCCCTACGATTTACGCCATGCTTGTGCTATTCGGGGACATATGCAAGGAATTCCACCAAAAGCAGCCGCTGATAATTTAGGACATACAACTGAGGTGCATTTAGAGATATACCAAAAATGGTTTGGCTTAGATAATCGAAAAAAAGCTTTTAAGGATTCTTTTGGAAATCTATCTGAAATTGAAAATTTGAAACTAGAGATACAACAACTCAAGTTAGAGAATGAGTACTTAAAATTAGAACTTCACCGCTCACGTCTTGAAAGCGTTCCTGTCCGTTAGGGATTATCAGTCGAATGGCACGCTCGTTATATCATGTCTGTAATAAAATTGCGTAGTCCCTACATTATTAACGCAGAGGCACGCTAAGGTAAGCGCAGAGTCACGCTGAGTCTTTGTTGAAAATTTCGCTAGGAACTTATGAAATTGTATACTAAGGCGATCGCACTACCGATTCTCATCTCTGCGCAGATTTGCTAAATAAAGGGATTAACTCAATTTGAATAAAATAAAATTAAAAAATAATAATGACTGACATTTAAGCTGGAATATCTGGTTGTAAAAGCTTAGAAGTATTGATTTGACGTTGATAGAGGAAAAATACTAAGCCGCATATAAGCCCTTATCTTTTACTGAATCTTGAGAGCCTACTATATATAGCTTTCAACGATTCGACTACATTTCAAGGCATACCATAGGACTCTTCCAAGGTACGGCAGATGTAGTTCATCGAGCGGTAGCAGTGGATGAGAACTAACTTAGCAGCAGGACCTTGAATTAGTTCGTTGATTGTACCATCCCCAGACCATTGGGCCACAACGCGCAAGCCCATTTCTTCCAACAACAAGCGGCTAGACCAAGCGTCACCACCGATATTGTAGTCTCCAATTAGAGCGACATCATAGGGAGTTGACTCGAAGTCAATGGTACCTTCTTTCTTCGCTTTGTCGTATTCAGGGAAGATCCAGTCACGAATAGCATCGTTAGCGATGTGGTGACCTAAAGACTGAGACACACCCCGAAAACCTTCGCAACGCAAAGGTACTACAGGCTTGCCAATTTCTTTAGATGTTTTCTTCGCAACAGCTTCGATGTCATCCCCAATTAGACCGATGGGGCATTCTGATTGAATGGAAATACCCTTATGGAGGGGGAAGAGTTCTTCAATTTCGTGGATGATTTTGGTGAGTTTTTTGTCACCACCAAACACGATGTCACGTTCTTGGAAGTCGGAGGTGAAGTGCATGGTACCGAAGCTATCGATACCAGTTTTACCAACATAGTAGTTACGACGACCAGACCAAGACCAGTAACCACAACCAACGGGACCGTGGCTGATATGAATCATATCTTTAATCGATAGATGTTGCACATCAGGTTCTGATATATTGGCTTATACCTGAAAAAAGTTACCCAGTAACATTATCTCTTGAGTGAATAGTTCATCCAGGTCTATTAATTCAAGAGATTTTTAAGTCATATTTAAGGCATGACTTTAAGCTTACAGGGTACTCCTATTAAGGTGCTGGTCGAAAAACGAGTCTTCTTTGCGCTCTTTGAGTCTTTGCGGTTGCAAAAAATATTTTTTTGGAACCACGAGACACGAAGAAGCAAAGTCAAGTCAGTTTTTACTCACCAAGACATGGAGGTAACGATTTTCAGGTGTTTCAGCCGTCTATCACCCTTAAAGTCAATGGAAACTAATAAATCAGAAGATATTTTTGAGGGATTTAATCCTCCAAAAACTACAGATGGCAGTTACAAGGGAATTATGAAAAAAGTAAAAGCAACTGAAGAGTTTCTAGAGTCTAAGTTTCAAGAAGAGTTCAAATATACTAATAAGCGATTAAAAGCAGCTAGGGTGAGGGTAAGTTTGAAGTTAAGCGGTAAGACCATACAACTGCAAGCTACCCTGCCTGACAAACCTGAAGGAAGTAAGGGTAAACCGTGGCAACAAATCATTAGTTTGGGGATACCCGCTAATTTGGATGGATTAAAGACAGCGGAAGAAGAAGCGTATGAACTGGGAAAGTTAATTGCAAGGCATACCTTTGAATGGAATGATAAATATTTAGGAAATGGGGCAATTAGAAAAGACTCTAAAACAATTGGAGAATTACTGGAAGAGTTTGAAACTGAGTATTTTAAAATTCGTCCATTTACTGAAAAAACTCAAAAAACAATTAGAAAATACCGGATAGCTAGAATCAAAAGATATTGTTCGTTGGATGCACTTCC
This sequence comes from Cyanomargarita calcarea GSE-NOS-MK-12-04C, assembly GCA_019359595.1. GTDB lineage: Bacteria > Cyanobacteriota > Cyanobacteriia > Cyanobacteriales > Nostocaceae > Cyanomargarita > Cyanomargarita calcarea. The sequence goes on along the minus strand of JAHHGZ010000006.1, from coordinate 155,733 downwards.
AACAGAGGAAAATTTTAAAAAGTTTATCCTTGCAGTGTCTTTAGATGGAGCGAAAGAGGGATTGATAATAGCAATTAAATTGTTTTGTTCTGTTTTGAAAATTAATATCGATTTAACATCAGTTAAACCATCGATTAAGCGAAGATTACGCAATATTCCATCTGATGAGCTAATAGAACATTGTTTCCATTTGTTTCAACATCAAAGTGAAAATAGAAAAAAAGAACCGAAAGCAGAATTAAGGGATACTTGGAAATTAAAAAGTTGGCTTTACGGAATGTTATCTACCTATGGATTAAGACCCCATGAATTATTAACTAAACCTAATATTAATTGGTGGTTATCACCGCAAAATATAGATAATACATGGGAAGTGCATGAGGATACTAAAACTGGTAGTAGAAAAGTGTTCCCTTTAAATGCCCGATGGATTGAAATTTTTGATTTAAAAAATCCTGAAAGATTGGCTGAGTTAAAAAATATTACAGATAAGTTTACTTCTTTGTCTAGTTGTGATTTCGCAGTCCAAAATTTAGCTCAATATTTCAAACGGATTAATATCTCTTTCAAACCTTATGACTTGCGTCACGCATGGGCAATTCGGGCTCATTTAATGGGGATACCGATTAAAGCAGCAGCAGATAACTTGGGACATTCAGTTGAAATGCATACTATGACTTACCAACGATGGTTCTCAGAAGACAATCGCAAACAGGCCATCAATCAAGCGATCGCTAAAAAAAGTCAACTAGACGAATTGAGAGAGGAAAATGAACAACTGAAGTTGCAAGTTGGGCAACTTCAGTTGGAACTTCAGCGACAGAAATTTGAAAATATGGTCTAATGTGAGCAATTTAAGGAATATATTCATCAACAACTAGAACATTTAGTTCCTCTCTCAATTGAGCTAAAGGCTTATCCCAGTTTTGTTCCCATTTTTGTGCTAAGAAGGGTTTGGCTTTAGCACCCATGCGATAGCCAATGGCAATTTGCTCCAAAAGAAGCCCTAACTCCTCTGGGTGAGTAAATAAGGTGCGTAGTAAACCCCCAGCAATCAGTAAGATGGGTAGAGGAATGCGAATCTGAGCAAGACAGAATGCCTGTAAACCAAGTTCAGCATTAACAGTACTACCGAGTCCTGTAACTAAATGCCAAATATCGTGAGTTTGACGTAAACGAGTAAGTATATAATTTGTATCATCAGTGATTGGTAATGCACGATAGTAATTTGGATCAAAGCCCGTTTGCTGGATATATTCAGCAAAACATCTTCCTAAAGATCCTGAAGGGAGTTTTGCAAGGTATGCCAAATCTGGTGCAGCAGTTAGATATCGCTCTTGAACAATCTCCGTAACCCCAGGTATTGTTTTGACATAATCAATTGCTAGCTGAGTGGCTTTTATTTTAATCATGCCATCTTCAATATCCGGCGTAGCATCTGCTCTATTTGGATTGAATACTAGAGTGACGGTTCCTTTCAAAGTAGTCAAAAAATCCAGTCTTAGCTTGCTATTTTTACCACCAAGCATAATATTTAATATAAAAATTTACTGTTCGACTTTACCTTGACAGTAATCATACAGCAAGTAAAAGCGGATGCGATCTACATCAACTTTAATAATTTTACCTAGACATCATAGCGAAGCTCATCCTTAGCGTTCAGCCGCTCCTTCAGAGCTAGGTATTTTAGTTTAGCATACTGAGTTGAAGTCAGATCGCACTCAAACACAAAATTAGGTTCGCATTCTTCTTCAATAATATTTTAGTTTAATTTATAAAATTAAAACATTATTATGATTGACACTTAAGTCAGATATAAGGTGTGAAATGGCTGAAAGTATTGATTTTACGTTGATAAGAAAAATTAATTAAGGCAGAACCAAGTCGCATTGGAAGCTGATGACTTGAAATCCATAGACAGCAGCACTTTCAAGGTTTTTTCGTGTCTTTAATCGGTCCCCAAACCACACCCTTGGAACCTGCGTAAGCACAACCACGAGCGGTCATTACACCAGGAACAGATTTGATGTTGGATTTAACACCGCAATCAGCTTTACCTTCTTCAAATACGTTGAGGTGCTTCTCACGCTTTTTGCGTGATTTGTCGGGATAGGCTTGAAGAACTTCTTTGACAAGTTCCTTATGTTCTTCTACGAGATTCTTGTTTTCTGGAGGTGTCATATATTATCTCGGTGATGCTTGTGAAGGGAGAGGGGGAGAGGGGGAGATGGGAGGAAACAATAGCTTCCTTGTCCTCCTTATCTCCTTTACTTTTTAGTTATTTTTTGGTGGTAGCTTCAGCAGCAATCAATTTTTCTGCTTCTTCGTCGCTTTCGAGGATACCGAATTCGATTAGCAATGCTTCTAGCTCGTCCATTTCGATGGGTGTAGGGATGGTGAGCTTGTCGTTGTTGATAATCTTCTTGGCTAATGCACGGTATTCATTACCCTGATCGCTATCAGGTGCGTACTCGTTAACGGTCATCCGACGCAATTCTGCGTGTTGAACAATGTTGTCACGAGGTACGAAGTGAATCATTTGGGTGTTCAACCGTTCTGCCAGGGTTTCGATGAGTTCGATTTCCCGGTCAACTTTACGGCTGTTACAAATTAAACCACCCAAGCGCACACCGCCAGTGTGAGCATACTTCAGAATACCACGAGCGATGTTGTTTGCAGCGTACATCGCCATCATTTCCCCAGAAGTCACGATGTAGATTTCTTGTGCTTTGCCTTCACGAATAGGCATAGCGAAACCACCACACACAACGTCACCCAATACGTCGTAAGATACGAAATCAACGTCTTGGTAAGCACCGTTTTCTTCTAAGAAGTTGATGGCAGTGATAATACCACGACCAGCGCAACCTACACCGGGTTCTGGACCACCAGATTCTACGCAACGGACACCACGGAAGCCGGTGAGCATTACTTCTTCGAGTTCGAGGTCTTCAACAGCACCACGTTCAGCAGCAAGGTGAAGCACGGTTGTTTGTGCTTTACTGTGCAGCATCAAACGGGTTGAGTCAGCTTTGGGGTCGCAACCTACAATGAGAATGCGCTGACCCATTTCTGCCATAGCTGCTAGGGTATTTTGGGAGGTGGTGGACTTACCGATACCGCCTTTACCATAGAAAGCTATCTGTCTGATTTTATCGTCAACCATGATTGGTTATCTCCTGCAATTGGTTGGTTGGTGGGTCTTGGCTTTGTTTGATACGTTCACAGCCTGTGGGTTAAAGCTGTGACCGTATGGAGAGCGTTGCTTTCGGAGGCGATCGCTCTACCGCTAAAACTATTGAAAGTAACAACATGAACTTCCTCGTTAAATTTTTGTTTATCGTTTTTTTCTTTTGTCGTTAGTCATTGGTTTTTTGTAGACCAATGACTAACAATTAATAAGTACTTACGCACTTTACAAATACGTCATAATATGAATCAGTCTGAAGTAGCAAATAGGACTTGACTCCCGGCAATCGTCAATCAATTGTTACTTGTTCAAAATAGAGTCTTTCATGCCTGTGACTTTAGCAAGAGCAGCTTTTGTATCGTCTGCAGATGCTCCACGAGCAGCCATTGCATCACTCAGGTGCTTCAAAATAGCATCGAAGTGTGGTTGTTGTAGGTTCATACCCATGTGTGTTTTCTCCATTGGGCGACCTTTGTATTGGTCTGGACCTTCAAAAATTTTCGAGAAGAAAGCAACTTGAAGATTGCGTTGCTTTGCCATATCTGTAGTCGCAAAAAAGGGTTTGAGGGTGCTGTCAGCCAAAATGCGTTTGTGGAAATCGTCCACTACTTGCTCAATTGTTGGCTGTCCACCAAGTTTCTCGAATAATGTACTCATAATCCTTGTCCTTTGAAGCGAGTGGATAACGAATGTTGCATCTGCTAAAACTTACGCATTGACGAAAAGACAATAATATGAGTCAAATCCTACTTAATATTCTTGGCTGATGCATATTATGGAATGGCGTATTTGTAGAGTGCGGTCATCTTAAGCAAGTGATGGCTCAACAGCTTCTACTACAAGGTCAATGCTTACGCGATCGCGCAATCTGGCTTCAATTGCGATCTTCAATGTGGCTGTGCTGCTAGAACAAGAACCGCAGGCACCTTGCAGCAATACTTTCACTGTGTCACCTTCAACATCAAATAGTTCTAAATCTCCCCCGTCGGCGATTAATACGGGTCTGACTTCTTCATCTAGAACTTTTTGGATGAGTGCGATTTTTTGCACCGGAGTCAACATTTTGGGCGATCGCTGGGTGCTACTCTTATTTGTAACGGTGTTGAGGGCGGCAACTGCTTCTTTTTGTACGGAGGTAATGATGTCGTCGATTGCGGCCAAACAAGAGCCGCATCCGCCACCAGCTTTCACGTAGTTTGTAACTTCTTCGGCAGTGGTGAGTTTATTTTCGAGAATGACCCGGCGAATTTTGGAGTCACTTATACTGAAGCAGGTACAAACTAAGGCTCCTTCATCATCATCGTCATGAGCAACACGCTCAATTCCTCGATAATTATAGATGGCGGCTTCCAGGGCTTCTTGTCCCATTACCGAACAGTGCATCTTGGCTTCTGGTAGCCCACCCAAGTACTCGGCAATCTCTTTGTTAGTAACTTTCAGGGCTTCATCTAAGGTCAAACCCTTAATCATCTCAGTCAGCGCACTAGAAGAAGCGATCGCACTGGTGCAACCAAAGGTTTGAAAGCGAGCATCCAGAATTTTATCTGCGTCTACCTGAACCTTGAGGTGCAATCTGAGGGCATCTCCGCAAGCAATACTACCTACTTCACCAGTAGCAATCTTGACTCCATATTCGGCGCTATCTTCGATTGCTCCCTGATTTTTGGGATTGTAAAACAATTCCAATACTTTATCTGTGTATTCCCACATGAACTTTATGAGTTAGTTGTTAGTTGTTAGTTGTTAGTTGTTAGTTGTTAGTTGTTAGTTGTTAATTTAGGACTTACGCAAAAACTCTCTTAAACTCTTACTCCTTGGTGTACTTGGCGTACTTGGCGGTTAATTAAATAAAAGTTTCTGGCAATTTTTGCGTAAGTCCTATAATTGTTAGGAGAGGCGTAGTTAGAAGTGATAAATAGTGAGTTTGCTACAAATTGCAAACTCCAAACTCCAAACAACTAACCACTAACAACTAACCTCTAGCTCCAATTACTGCTTTCTCTTGACCTTGCAACCAACTTGCATCATCATTTTTGAAGGGGGAAAGAGCGCGGAGTCGTTCGACAATACCGGGCATTACTGCGATAACTGCATCAATTTCGGCTTCTGTGGTGTAACGGCACAAGCTGAAGCGGATGGAACCGTGTAAAATGGTGTAGGGTAAACCCATTGACCTAAGGACATGGGAGGGTTCCAATGAGCCGGAAGTACAAGCCGAACCAGATGAGGCGCAAATACCGTATTGATTTAAAGATAGCAGAATTGCTTCGCCTTCGATATACTTGAAGCCAATGTTGGTAGTGTTGGGCAATCTGTGCATTGGATTACCGTTGACTTCACAGTCGGGAATGCTTGCTAAAAGAGCATTTTCCAGGCGATCGCGCAATTTTCTTTCTCTTTTGGTCGCCTCTTCTAAGTGTAGCATCTCTAGCTCGGCGGCTTTACCCAAAGCGATAATTCCTGGAGCATTTTCTGTTCCTGCACGTCTTCCCCGTTCTTGATGTCCGCCGATGAGGAAAGGACGAAATCTAACACCGCGTCGGATGTACAATGCACCAATACCTTTGGGTGCGTGGATTTTGTGCCCCGACATGGTGAGCATATCGATGGTGCTGGTTTTCATGTTCAGCGGGATTTTTCCTACCGCTTGCACAGCATCTACATGAAATATAGCACCATATTCTTTGACGCGCATCCCAATTTCTTCAATTGGGAAAATTACACCTGTTTCATTATTAGCATACATCACCGTCACTAGAGCCGTATTACCTGTCAAAGAGGCTTCTAATTCCGCAAGATCCAACATTCCTTGACGGTTGACTGACAAATAGGTAACACTATAACCCTGTGTTTCTAGTTGTTTGCACAGATTCAGTACAGCCGGATGTTCAACTTGAGTGGTGATGATATGACGCTTTTCTGGTTGGGCTAAGAGTGCTGCTCGAATTGCAGCATTATCTCCTTCTGTACCGCAACTGGTAAAGACGATTTCTGATTCATCCGCACCCAACAAAGCTGCTAATTGTTCCCTCGAAGAGCGAATCGCTTTCCCTAATTGTCCACCAAAGGTGTGCATACTGGAAGGATTGCCATAATATTCAGTTAAATACGGTAGCATCACCTGTACTACTTCTGGATCTACCTTCGTGGTGGCATTATTATCTAGGTAAATGACGCTCATTCACTATGTCCCTATCGCTTGCTTATTTTCTTGTAATTGTTCGGAAAATTTCTGGGAATAAATATTAAACCAGTTCTCCCAGTAATCGGATTTATTAGTTAACTTAGATATCATGCGCTCGTAAGTATTAAACCAGGAATCCCAGTAATCGGCAGGTTCTTTAACGCAACCATTGCATGTCGGACAACCAGCCTTACACTGAGCCACTGTATAAAGACTTCCAACACAGTTTGTACAAAGTTCGGGGTCTATCCAATGTTGACCGTCGATTATCTTAATTGCGCCAGTGGGACATACAGACAGACAGAGTTTACAGGAAATGCACTCGGTTGTAATTTTGTAAGCCATATACAATTCTCCTTTTTGGGCACGGGGAGTTGTTAGTTGTTAATTGTTAGTTGTCAGTTGTTAGTTGTTAGTTGTAATTGCAACTAACCACTAACGACTAACCACTAACTTCTAACCACTAACTATTCCTTATTCCATTGCTCGTAGAATTCCAAAGCAACCTTTTCAATCACGTCGTAAGCTTCAACAGTCTGTATGCCCGCTGTGTGTAGTTCAGTCTTCGGACATTCACCAATCTTGGAGACTAAAACCGCTTTGCAATCAGCGATCGCTTGAATAATATTTTCTAGAGTGGCTTCTTCTCCAAATCCACCTTGGCAATAATGGTCTATCTTGCGATGACCGACGAAGTGGACTTCACTACCATCCACTTCATAAATCTGGAATTCTTTCGCATGACCGAAGTGTTGGTTAACTAAACCACCGCCTTTTGTTGCGACTGCAACCAAAATTTTCTCAGCGTTGGTTTCTTTCAAAGCAGGTTTGTTTTGTTCTTTAGCTGCTTGTAATTCTTCTCTAAATTTCTCAATCCCTGCGTGAACTTCTTGGCGTGTCTCGAAGTTATATTCGGAGTCCATTTCCAAGAATTTATCTTTGGTGAATTCCTGGCTGCGGTCTTCTCCTAATAATCCTACCGCATCAGCACGACACTGGCGACAGTGGCGCATGATTTTCATGTTACCAGAACAGTTGTCCTGTACTGTCTTCAGTTCTTTCGGTGTAGGACCACGTTGACCGATTAAACCGAAGTGGGTGCCGTGTTCCGGTGCGGAAATCAGCGGCATAATATTGTGAATGAATGCACCTTTGGAGCGCATGACTTTATTCACTTCTTCCAGGTGATGGTCGTTAATTCCTGGAATCATCACGGAGTTGACTTTGCACAAGATATCAGCTTCTTTTAAGGCTTGTAAACCTTCCATTTGCTTCTCGTGCAGGATTCTTGCCGCTTCGATACCTCTGTAACGCTTGCGGTTGTAGTGAACCCAAGAATAAATCTTTTCACCGATTTCTGGGTCCACCATATTGATGGTGATTGTAACGTGGTCGATATTCAGTTGTTTAATGCGATCGATGTATTCGGGAAGCATCAAACCGTTGGTTGATAGGCAAAGTTTGATATCTGGTGCTTTGTCGGCAATCAACTCAAAGGTACGGAAGGTTTTTTCTGGGTTCGCTAGAGGGTCTCCCGGTCCGGCAATTCCCAATACTGTCATTTGGGGTATTTTACCAGCAATTACCAATACTTTGTGTGCTGCTTCTTCTGGAGTCAGCAATTCACTAACTACTCCGGGACGACTTTCGTTCGCACAGTCATATTTCCGGTTGCAATAGTTGCATTGAATGTTACAGCCAGGAGCTACGGCGACATGCATCCGTGCATAATGGTGATGTGCTTCTTCGCTGTAGCAGGGATGTTTGGCAATGCGTTCTTGGAGTTTCTCATCCATTTCCACGGTGGCGCTGTTGCTGGTGCATCCGCAATCACCTGTTTTTGCTGGAACTGATGCTGTTTCCGTAACGGGGGGGGTGACGATTCCTGTAGCGGGTGTTGTCATTGAATTTCGCAAAAAGTTCGTGGACAGGCTGCCACTGTGGGAGATGTGTTCGCGATTTTGTTAAACCCCTTCAAGGAAGTCGCGTTTTGTAGTCACGTCAACCGCCTGAGTTAACTCTTGAGCGGTAGAGCTATATAAGGCTTAAACCCAAGGTTTTTGATATGGGTTCAGTTTACATGAACGACAAAAGCGACTTCTAATTAGAGGGGCATGGTGCTATCTCATCCCTCCACTCACTCATCGTCCTAGTTGCTGGGGCGTTAAGTGATTGGCGATAAAAGATTTATAGCAGTCGTCCTGAAGAGGGCTGGGTTTATTGCCGGGATAATAGTTATTGAATTGATTAAGCTTGTACTCAACATCCCAAAAGCTGATTAAATGGGAATAAAAAATTTTTTCTGGGGTGAGGGTACTAGTATTTTTGGGGCGGGGTTCTAGTATTTATGGAAGCGGGGACAAGTATTTTTGTACTCTTGTTTAACTCAATCCTCACAAGAGTTTGAGCTAATTCGCAGTATTTTTCAGACTCGCAAAACTTGTACTCAGAGCATCATAACTATCCAAGCCCTAACGAGTAAAAGGTTCGTGGGTGAAAAACTGGAGCAGCCGAAAAGGTTCTACCCCAGCAACGTGCGAAATTCAATTCTGTATACACAATATCATTTTTTTTCGATATAAAATGCCGTTAATCTTTTCTTTATATTCTTGCTAATTTTGGTCAGAGTCAGTGGCAATCAGAGCTTTTTGCCTAATGGTTAGAGAAAACGTACTGAATCTACTTCCTTGAGTGCGATATCGCCCATTAGAGAGAATTTGAGTTAAATGCAGCATCCGACCGGACTTCAAGAAGAGGACGAACGCCTACTCTCAAAAGTTCCACCAGCAAGAAACAGAGCGACATTACTATTGTACCTTGTTCTTGCCTAATAAGAATAACTATCAATAAGTTTAGCGAACAATCTAAGATAGGAGAAGAGGACAGCGATATTTGAATGTCAAGCCTGATGGGGTGATATGCACCCTAAAAGCCTGATTAAGTAATGGTTTTTCAACTATCTGGTGTGAAATTTGATTTAGATTTAATCAAAAAATACGACACATGAGTTACCACCAGCGACTGAGTTAACAGAAGCCTTTACGCAAGGACATTTTGGAAATGCGATCGCTCACTCAAATCACCGACAAACTCCACCTTACTTATACTTTAATATACCTTTATCCTGACACAACACAGAATCTTTCCAAGATATTATCGTGGTAGGGGCTTAAGGCATTGCGCTCTGATTTATGTATTTATCTTTACATTGCAGGGGCGCAAGGCATTGCACCGAATTTCTGTAAGTCAAATATAAAATATCGGACAATAATAGAAATATTAATAGCCAAATCAAAAGCGACAACAATCAAGGATAATTGAAATGACTACCACTAAATACCGCCTATGGACGGTCGAAGAATATCACCAAATCATTGATGCTGGGATTCTAACTTCAGAAGATAAAGTGGAATTACTAGACGGTAAAATCATTCAAATGAGTCCGCAAAAACCACCCCACGCAGGTACAACCCAAAGAGCATCTGACTACCTCAAGCTAATACTCGCTCTTAAAGCCCATGTTCGCACGCAGCTACCAATAACTTTATGTTCCTCAGAACCCGAACCTGATATTGCTGTAGTGGAAATTGACCCAGGTGCTTACGGCAATCATCACCCTTCAAGTAGCGAAATATTTTTATTAATAGAAGTTTCGTATTCGACTCTAGATTTCGATTGTAAACAAAAAGCTGCAATTTATGCAAAAGAAAATATTCGGGAATATTGGGTTTTAGATATTATTGAAAGGCAAGTATACGTTTATCGGAATCCTAGTCAGTCAGGTTATCAACAAAAAACTATTTTTAATGTAGATGACGCAATTACATTACTAGCATTTCCTCAAATTGAAGTTTGTTTTAGCGAATTATTTCTTCCTTTTTTGTGATGTGGGAATGCCGGAGCGCAGTTTTGTCAGCAGTTTGATAAAGGTTTTCTTTTCGCGATCGCTCAGATTCTCCATCCATCCATCCATCCATCCTTTAATCCGGACAAAGTGTTCAGGCAATATCCTGTTTATAAGTTCTCACCCTTTGTCAGTCATATGAACCGTAAGCATTCTGCAATCCACTGGATGAGGCTTTTGTGTAACTAGCTTCTCACGTTCTGGCCCATCCAGTAAGCTCGTCACCGATCCACGAGTTACGCCAGCTCGGTCATGTAAAAAATGTAGTTAGAACCCTTATTGTAAGACGACAAAACTCTACTGATTGCGAGTGTTAAAATTTCATGTTCTAGTTTGCCAACCCTACTAGCTCTTAAAAGAAAATAAATAATGACTAATTATTACCCAACAATATTTAGGAAATGGTGCGTTATGTTTTCAGCTTCAGCGAGAACACCTTACGTTAATTTATATTTGTTTATATGCACTAAAATTGTTTAATGTAAGGGAAGCCGATGCAAATCGTCGATTATGTTTCTTTGCTGTTGGAGTAGAGAATGCCAATATGAATATTCTTAGACAAATTGCACCACCTGAGCGTCCACCATTGTTACTTAACGGTTTGGATTGGTGGCAAAGGCTTTGTCAGCCGCTTTCCGAGAAAGAGGCAAAAAAACTCTTTGCGAAGACTTTAGAAAAAGCGATCGGCATCTCTAGAGGAGCAAGCAAAAAGTAAAAATTACTCGGTTAACGACTTAGCTTGTACGCTGTTGATATTTGTGGCAACTCCCCGGTGGGTTGCAGCGATGCAAATTGGGGATGGATTTATTGTAGTGCGTTCCCAGGAGTCGGAATATCAATTGCTTTTTCAGCCAGATAAGGGTGAATTCGCTAACGAAACAACGTTTATCACCTCAAGCAATGCTTTGGATGAGATGCAGGTGAGAGTATTGACGGGACATCAACAATTTATCTGTGCTTCAACTGATGGATTGGAGAAGCTAGCAATTCGTTTTTCTGACTGGACACCCTTTGCGCTTTTCTTCAAACCTTTAGAGGAATACCTTGGGGAAACAAGTGACCCTGAAAAGGAAGACAAATATTTAAAGAATTTTCTCGATTCCGAACGGCTAAATATGGTCTTGTTGAACCAGCAACAGGCGATAGTTTTTTTTGGGAGTTTTCTCACTTGGATGGTACGTGTTTTCAAGATTTTTTAGACCTTTTTTCAAAAGCTTACCCTGACGTGTTGAATTTGGTTCAGATGGACAATGCTAGCTTTCACAAGTCCTTGGATTTAAAATGGCCTGATAATGTTATTCCAATTTTTCAGCCACCAAATAGCCCTGAGTTGAATCCTATAGAACGCTTATGGGAACACATCAAATACGAATTGTCCTGGGAACATTACACGACTTTAGATCAGTTAAGACGGAAGTTAAAACAGGTTCTTGATTCCATCTCTTCCGAAGCGATCGCCTCGATTTGTGGATGGGATTACATCACCTCCGCTTTATTAAGTGCAACTTCATAGAGAATTGGTATAAGTATAAACAATGTTGAATAAACTCAGGTTGTAAAATAACTGAGGTAATTTACGATGCCTAGCTTTTTTGTTCGCGTATAATTCACTGATTTATTGTTTGGAAGTCCCTTGAAAGGGTACTTGGAGTTCGTGAACGAGGCGGGTTGGGCGAGCGGTAGGTACAATTGCCACTTTTACCAGACAGCCACCAGTTTTTGCAACACAACCATCGTTAACACCACCAATTTACGAAGCCTCCATCAATTCCATACATTTCTTTAAAAGTCCGTCTGCTGTTGACACAGATTCTACATCAATACACATAAATCCAAGACGCTTAACCTCCTCCCTCATATGTTTATCGTAGAATAGGGTACGGTCTAGAAACTTTTGAATTAAATGTTTTTCGTCCTTACGTACATTACAAAAATTACTTTCACGCTTGATTCGGTTTTGGAAGAGTTGGTTACTAGCCGTAAGCCAAATTGCTTTAACACCCAAAGCGTCAACTAAATTCGCTACAAATTCTGGCCATAATGCAGAACCCTCAAGTACAAGGCATTCCGCTGATAAATCAGAGGCATGAGAACGAACAATAACCTCGACAATAGACAACACATTTTTCTCATAATGCGACAATACGTCTAAAAAAAGAGCCTCAACAGACAGTTCCCGATAATATTCTGCTACGTGTTCTGGAATAGCCTTTCTATCTGCACCTACCCAAGGTCGTCCCGGATGCCGAGCGAGTTTGTCCGTAGAACGATAACTCCAACCAAGCTTTGCTGCCAGAGCTAGTCCAAGAGTCGATTTGCCCGCATGAGAGGAGCCGCCAATTAGAATCACTCGTGTTTCATTGATTAATTTATCCATAAACCGTTATCTGATGGTTGTGTTGTAAAAAAAAGGTAGGCTAAATGTAGGAGCTTAACGTGAGTTCGACGGTTAGAAAAAGGCAAAGGTTTTCTCAAGCGTTTTCTGAGGAAGAGGCAAAAAAGCTGTTTAAGAGTACTTTGAAAAAAGCGATCGCCCTACAAATCTCGGAGTCAATATCTTTCCTGCTATTGCCAGACCAAAACCACAGCCTACCCCTGTAGCATCCCTCAAAGTTCCCAGATGGCTTGAATTACAAGCATTTTGCCTCGGAATAAGCAAGGTTAATTTGAAACTGTTATGCTTTTGGTGTCACTCGTGTAAGCAAGATGTATGCTAAACCAAATTATTATTAGGTAACCTGATACTTAAATCATGTATCAAGCTTGTGAGAAAAGTTATGCTGGGTAAGACCCATTTCAAATGATGAAAGCAATGTTGCAGTCAGTGGAAGGGATTTATCGCGACGGCAAGGTAGAATTGCTGGAAATACCCGCGTCGATGGACGGAACGCGAGTCATTGTTACCTTCCTATCTGCTCCTGGTTCTCTAGACTTGCCATCTCTTGGCATCACAGAGCAGCAAGCAGCGAACCTCCGTGCGAGGTTGCAAAGTTTTATTGAGGATTGGGAACGTCCTGATATGGCTGCTTACGATGCTCTATAGCCGTGGAGAAGTTGTACTGGTTCTGTTTCCTGACTCAAACCTTCGTACTGGTAAACGTCGCCCAGGTTTGGTTGTGCAAGCAAATCATCTCTCAACTGGCTTGTCACAGATAATCGTGGCGATGATTACCAGTAATTTGAATCGGGCTGGACATCCAAGTCGAGTGTTGGTGCAGTTGAAAAGTGCAGCCGGAAAACAAACAGGGTTGCTGACGGATTCGGTGATTATGACTGATAATTTGGTGACTGTGATGGATGGAGAAGTTGACAGGGCGATTGGTGTTTGGCTAGATATGTCTTCTGTGGATGCGGCACTGAGTCATACCTTGGGTCTGTAAGAAAGCGAAGGCGAGAGAATGGATACCCGGCTTCTTCTTCAAAGCCGGGTTTCTCTTCTGAATCAAGCCCACGATTAAGAAAAATTATAATTAGGACTTACGTAAAATAATCAATCGTAGGCACAATAGGGTCGCATACGACTTACAGCGCCTATCTGTGGCTTGACGGACGCAGGGTATTTTTTCTACGAATAATTCGGCTTTTTTGAGTATTTATTTAACCATTGAAAATTATGAGTGCCTAACCAATATTAAATTATCCGCCAGCCAAAATAATCCAACCCTTTGATATTAATTAAAAATCGAAATAACTTGAATCCCGGATACCTGAAACATTGGCTTTGTTGGTTTTTCTGTCGTTAAAAATTCTTTAGCACCAATTGACAGTGCAGCCGCAATATGTAACCCATCCATCGCCGCCAAACCATACTGACAACCAATGTTATAGCCATCTTGCATAACTTTTTCTATATCGTCAGCCCAATAGGTAACAGCACTAAAAAATGATTCGTAAAATTTGGCTTCTGCCGTTTTTCGATTATAAATTGCTTTAGGTAGCACCTCCATTTTGATAAATTCACTTGACGCAAATTCCCGGTTTGAATCTGCTAAAATTTCAAGAGCTTTTTCTGATTCTTCTCCCACACCACGCGCCGCAGTTACTAAAACTCCAGAATCAATAAAAGTTATCTTCATGTCTCAGTTTCCTGTAACCCACCACGACGGCTAGCTATTTCTTTTTCAATCTCATCTTGAGTTAACAAGAGTTCGCCATCAGCAACTATTTTGGCACGTATTTGGCGCAAACGTTCTCCTAATGAAGCTTTATTTATACGAGCCAATGCTTGAGGGTCTAGTGCTTTGATGTGAAGGAATTCTACAAATTCTAAAACTTGTTGCTGTTTGTCTTGTGGAAGTTCTCGCCACTTTTCTAGTAATGCTTGTTCTGTTACGCTCATATTATTTTTGCCTGTTTTACTATAAATATATCATTCAAATAAAGGCTAAAGGCTCCTTTTATAGGCGTTTGACAAGCGCGATGCCCGTATGTCTTCCACTGAAGTGGTATCGCCTGCAATTAGAAACCCATCTCTTCCCGCTACAGCGTTTTGTATGAGTTTCCTCGGTTGCAGTCAATCAAAGAGGAGAAAAGTGTAATTTAACAGTCGTTAAGTTGGATTGAGCAAAGCACAACCCAGCAATCATCATGATTTGTCGAAAATTAACATCTAACCATAAAGCTTAGTTATAACTCTCGTACTTTGTTCAACCTCAATCCAAAGCACTGCACCAGAACATAAAGGTTGATGCGGTCGATAAACCACGCGACACGGTCCGGTAATTTCGACTTCATGGCAATATTTTGAGTGCTTTGCTCTATCTACCTTAATTACAGGCTGATTTTCGCGGCGATTGCGATTGCTATCAATTATATGTTTGTTGACATGAATGTAAGTCGGTCGAGCTTGAAGTCGATGTCTCCAACGACCTTTGGGCCCTCTAGTTCCAGGGATAATGTCAACCATCTTTTTATATAGAGGAATTTTCCACTCGCGACCATCTTTGTAGGCACCTTTGACACGTCGTTCTGCAAGAAGTTGCCGAACTCGTTGACAGTTAATACCCAGCATATAAGCAGCTTCTGTTGTACCGATAACTAGCATAAAAACCCTAGCGCTAGAGTTATTTTAGATTATTAGGTATCCTATTGAATCGTTAATTTTAGTTTCAGCTAAATTGTAAATAAAGAAACAATTACAACTGTATTGTTTCGGAAAGACAGCATTGTTTAATACAATTGGTATGATTCCAATATTCAAAAATGCTACAGACTAAAATCCGGAATTATTTATATGTGGAAACTGTCAGTACAATAAATAGATATCCAGAAAGTTTCCAGATATACACTCTGTATGTGGTCTTTACACGTAAAACACTTGTATAATATCGGATAGTGGCGATATCCATAAAACTTCTTGATATTATGATTAAAATGCTTGGAACCCTCTCGCTCACTGAATTACCTAGTGTAATAGACGCTAAATCTAAGTATATTCAAGTATTTATACCGAACCATTACGGTTCAATTTAAATAAGCCTGATGTAAAAAATAGACTTCATTCATGAAAAATGTTTTAGAACTGTCTCATAAAGAGGCAAAAACGTATTTCCTAAAAGCGGAGAGTTACTTTAATTTTGACCTTCCTCGCTACTATGTATTCGATCAATTGATTCATACGTTATCTGAAAAAATTGAAAGTAAGTCACTCTCTGATTTTTATGGTAGTTATTATGATACGGAAAAGCAAAAAGATAAAGGAACCTTTCCTTGCGACTATGAGAATGTAAATTATAAATTTCTTCACAATAAAGATGGGCGATACTCTTGGCGACCTTTTCAGATGATTCATCCCGCCATATATGTATCTCTTGTACACAAAATAACAGAAGAAGACAACTGGAATGTGATTGTTCAAAAATTTAGTGAATTCCGAGCTAATAAAAATATTAGCTGTTATAGCATACCTCTTAACTCGGAGAACGAACATTCTGATAAAGCAGTAACAGTAATTAATTGGTGGGAATCCATTGAGCAAAAATCTATTGAACAAGCTTTGAAATATGACTGTATATTACACACCGATATATCGGACTGTTATGGTTCAATTTATACACATTCTATTCCTTGGGCTTTGCATACTAAGGAAATAGCAAAAAGTGAGAAGAATAACAAAAAACTTATTGGCAATATTATCGATAAACATCTTCAAGATATGTCATTTGGGCAAACAAATGGTATTCCTCAAGGTAGTGTTTTAATGGATTTTATAGCAGAGATAGTTTTAGGATTTGCAGACCTTGAATTGTCGAAAAAACTCGAAAACAATGGTTTGAAAGACTTTGAAGTAATTCGATATCGAGATGATTATCGAATTTTCACAAATAGCCCACAAGATGCCGAATTTATTGTAAAGCATATTACAGAAATTCTTATAGATATTGGAATGTGCTTAAATCCTCACAAAACTAGAGCATCAAGTAATGTTGTCGAAGAATCTATCAAGCCTGATAAGCTATTTTGGATTCTTAATAAAAGAGGAAACAAGAATCTACAAGCTCACCTTTTGCTAATACATAGCTTGTCGAAAAAACATCCTAATTGTGGTAGCCTTGTAAAAGCGATGAATATTTTTTTTAACCGGATAAAAGGTATAGAGAAAACCAAAGAGAATATAAATGTTCTCATCAGTATAGTCGTTGATATTGCCTATAGAAATCCAAGAGTATATCCAATATCAATTGCAATAATTAGTAAGTTATTCTTATTTATTGAAGAAAATTATATAAAAGAAATAATAAATCTCATTATTAAAAAATTTGATAAAATACCCAATACGGGGCATTTGCAGGTCTGGTTGCAAAGAGCAATATTGAAATATGAAAGAGAAAGGTCTTTTGAAGAAAAGCTATGCCAAAAACTGAATGATCCTAAAATACTCATATGGAATTCCGAATGGTTGAATAATGATATGAAAAATCTTATAGATTGCTATCCATTAGTAGATGAAGAAATATTAAATAATATGGACACAACTCTATCTTTAGAAGAAGTTGAACTATTTGGTTCAAAAACCAATTATGTCGATTAAGCGAGCAATATATAGCGGTTTTCACTCCAGAACGAGTCAGAGATGCGGCAACAAGTCCGTCTATACAAGGGTTTTACAAGTGCCGTACTCATTTGAAAGGCACTATATAACAAATCATTGGAGCGGACAAGCAGCTTTGATTTTAATTGAACTAATACCAGTTCTGTATGAAGATGCGCCAAACTGTGGCAAGCTAATTGTAGGTGGGTGCATTTGATGGAAACTATATGAGTCGTCCGTTTCAAATCGATATTTCAGAAAGCCTCTCCGAGTTGGAGAAAGCGCTTAAATATGCTCATAGCGCAAGTAGCAAAGAAAGACTGCAAATGCTGTACTGGCTAAAAAGTGGTCAAGTAACTAGTAGGCGATAGCGAAGCGCCGACCTGTCGGTTCGCTTGCTCTACGTCTTGGACGTGATGAAGCAACCATTACTCGATGGATAAGAAAGTACAAAGATGGGGGACGCTTAAGTTTGTTATCAGTCAAACATGCGCCGGGAAAAGTATCCAGTGTCAAAGGGGAAGAACTTGAACAGCTTAAAGAGCGGCTAAAAGATCCTCAAGGGTTCCATAGCTATGGTCAGATTCAACAATGGCTTTCTAGCAAATTGGAAGTTAACATCGCTTACAAGACAGTCTATCAATTAATTCGGTACAAGTTAGGAGCCAAGCTAAAAGTACCGCGTCCCAAAAGCCTCAAACAACACCCAGAAAGTCAATCTCACTTTAAAAAAAACTTCCTCTAGCACTCAAATTTTTGCAGGAAGAATTTGGAGAAGGGAAACGATTGAGGTATATGTGCCAAGACGAAACACGTTTAGGACTAAAGACAATCGCAGGACGTTTAATTACGGCTCCCGGCGTAAAACCTGTAGGGTTAAGCCAGTGGCAGCGTGATAATTTTTATTTGTATGGTGTCGTCGAACCTTTAAGCGGGTATAGTTTTTTCTACGAGTTCTCCCACCTTGATGGTGATTGTTTTCAAAGGTTTTTAGAGTTGCTGTCCGTAGAAATCGGCAACGACATCGCAGTTATCCAATTTGACCAAGGCTCATTTCATACTGTTAAAACCCTTGATTGCCCAGAAAATATTATACCAATTTTTCAACCACCCCATTCTCCAGAATTGAACCCAATTGAGAGGTTTTGGGAGTTTCTAAAAAGCAAACTTGAATGGGAAAATTGCAACACCCTTACCCAACTGCCTCATAAATTAACCTCTGTACTGGAAAATATTACACCAGAGGTAATTGTTTCTCTCACTTCTTACGATTTTATCCTTGAAGCTTTATTTAGCGCAGCTTCATAAAGAATCGGTATAACGATATCTACTGCTGCTCAATTCAACCGTTAAACATCCTTGAGAGACGCGATACCACGAAGTGGAAGACATACGGGCATCGCATATTATCCACAAATTCCCAAACTGCCAAATATTTTCTTTCCTATTGCGATCGCAGCTTTACAGCAGTTTTCATGTATTTGAACCACATCTGTCGTACGGGCAATACCGCTACACTTAACCTTGACTCCGGTGGACAGCCGTCAACGAAAAAAGCGCAAAAAAGTAAAGCTCGCCACCGGGGATAATCCCCGTGGCAGACTTTACGGCGGTGTCAGCTTCTGTCCCGCTCAACTTCGCTCTTTCAGTCGGACAAATTTTAGGATCTTCCAAACACGGGAGGGTTTTCGCGCGAAAAATGCGCGGTGCCTTCCACCAACAATGTCGGACAAATTTTAGGATCTTCCACTCCCGGCACCGCGCATTTTTTAGAAGGGTGCAGGGGCTGTCCACATTTGTCTGCGGAGAACCCTCCCCTACGCTCCGGCAAGCCACATGAATTGCCTCTACTACGTGGTCTATTTACCTGAAAATAGCTTCAATTAGCCACAAAAAGCAGGAAGAAAATTTCGATACTCCCGGAGAGAATCCTTAGCGATAAGCAAAGCTTAACGCATAAAAAGTATCTACTTTTATTAGTAACTATTAAAACCAAAATAATACTTTTTACGTATTTATATTGAGAAAAAACCGCCTTTTTATTTACATATAGAGAAAATAAATATACACTCCAAGCCTTTGCTAATGCGATGGTCATTGGCGTAGCTTGCGGCTTCGGTGTAGGGGTAGACCACTCCTACCCTGCAATAAGCTAACGCAACGGAGTATCACACTTCTCAAAGACTCCTGCTTATAGGTTGTGCTTCTCAATTGAGATCGTTGCGATTAGGTACCGACAGCCGAGGTAGTTGAGAAAAACGTGAATACTTAACGGCATCGGTAGGGGGATAATCCGCCGAAACTGCAAGAGCCGCCAATTTTTATATCCTCGAAATAAATCACACCCCAAATACGTCTATCAACTTGGAAAGGTTCATGAAAGAACTGATGCTTTGCAATGTAGATCGGGAAAAAGTTATTAATCTTGATTGCACTGCCAAACATTTCCTGACAAGTTTTCTTTTCAAAAGCATCTAGGTATTCATTATGGGCAGGCTCACCCAGTTCTGTGAATTCCGGATAATCCGCAAAAGATCCATATCTGGGAAAGGTTTGCTTCATTGGTCAGTTTTTGCTTAAGTTCCTGCAATCGGTCGATTTTCATAGTTGTAGATACTGGTGAGATGGGGCGAACAAACAGCACTGTTAAAAATTTACGACCTTGTCGTTAGAGTGAAAGCATCAGCATTTATTGGGAGTAATGTTATGAAAGCAATGGTTATCCATCAATACGGCTCTTGTGAGGTGTTGAAATACGAGGATGTGGAACAGCCAAAAATTAAGTCTGACCAAATGCTCATCAAAGTTTATGCCAGTAGCGTCAATCCTGTTGATTGGAAAATCCGCAAGGGAATGTTGAGCTTAATAACAGGCAATAAATTTCCGATGATTTTGGGAGTGGATATGTCTGG
The DNA here is from genome assembly GCA_019359595.1 of Cyanomargarita calcarea GSE-NOS-MK-12-04C. Taxonomy (GTDB): domain Bacteria; phylum Cyanobacteriota; class Cyanobacteriia; order Cyanobacteriales; family Nostocaceae; genus Cyanomargarita; species Cyanomargarita calcarea. The sequence continues at coordinate 135,513 of JAHHGZ010000006.1, read as the reverse complement.
AGAAGTAGTAGAAGTTGGCGCTCAAGTTACAAGTTTTCGACCAGGAGACGAAATCTACGGTAATGTCGGCATTCCTGGAGGTGCTTATGCCGAATATGCCGTTGTTAACCCGAAATTTGTTGCGAAAAAACCAACCAATATTAGCCATGAAGAAGCTGCAGCCTTACCAGTCGCAGCCCTTACCTCTCTCCAAGCTTTGAGAAATCAAGGGAACCTCCAGCCTGGGCAAAAGGTTTTGATTAATGGTGCTGTGGGTGGTGTAGGCAGTTATGCAGTGCAAATCGCCAAGGCTTTGAGGGCTGAGGTGACGGGGGTTTGCAGTACTAAAAATTTAGAATTGGCGAAGTCTCTGGGAAGCGACTCCACTATCGACTATACCCAACAAGATTTCACCTTAGACGCTGTTCAATACGACATCATTTTTGATGCGGTTGGCAAAAGTTCATTTTCTCACTGCAAAGCGGTTCTCAAACCCAACGGAGTTTATATCACAACCATACCATCCCCGTCCATTTTTATTCAGACCGTCTTCACAGCATTTCTTCCCGGTCAAAAAGCCAAATTTATCATTGAGTCACCCAACACCCAAGACCTGCTTTATCTGAATAGCTTGATGGAAACAGGAAGAATGCGATCGCTTATTGACCGGACTTATCCCCTGCAAGATTTAGCTCAGGCTCATGCTTATAGCGAATCGGAACGTGCTGTTGGGAAAATAGCGATACGTTTCGTAACCGAAGGTATCGCTGTAGTTTAGGGAATCGGATGCATAAAAGTAAAAAGTAAAAAGCTAAAAGAAAGAAGAAATAAAAAGGGTTAAAAGCCGCAGACCGCCGAGCTTCGCACCAAGAAGGAAGGCTTACAAAGAACGCAGCGCTACGCGATTTATTATATAAGGATTTTCTTTTAACTTTTAACTTTTATCTTTTTACTTTTGAACTTACCCCTTTTCCCACTCCCAAAAGCGGTATCCATACACACAGACGCAAAAAGCTAAAACAAAATGAAGAAATTAGTTTTTTGATATCCAACGAAATACAATAATATTTAGTAGTTCGATATACAGAAATTGTACTCATAAGCTTAAAAATCTTCACTATTGAGTAAGTGTGAGTACAAGTTAATTTATATCAAAAATAAATTAAAAACATCTAAAAAGCTTGTGTGTAAAGCTTTTGGCTCAGAGTACAAGAATACTTAGCCCCGAAGACAAAAATACTAGTACCCCCACCCTAAAAATGCTAGTACCCCTACCCCATGAGAAATTTGAGATTTATATGCAATCGGGGTTTGAGGGTGTGAGTGCAAACTTAATCAATCCAATAAATCCAACCAGCATCGGTTGTACTGTGCCCATTGGAGTCATCTGATATAAGCAGTAGAACAACGAACGGTTTTACCGAAACAGTCCGATGCAACAACCCTTAGAAAACATCAAAAATTCAAATACCGCAACTAGCTTTTTAAAGCCTCTCTTAACAGATTTTCCTATTATCTTTAAACGTGACCCAGCTGAACGTAATTGGTTGGAAGTTCTATTTTGTTGCCTCGCCCACTGGTTACACTGTCGCAAGGTAGATTTTATCCCGCGACTGATTTCTCATTTGGGAAGATTTTTCACTCCTCGTTGAAATTCATCCCGGTGCAGAGATTGGCAAGAGAAAAAGATTTTTGAAAAGAGGAACATAAATAATGTTGCGTCCCCGTGGTTCAGACGCTGATGGCGAAATTGTCCAAATTGCATATAGCGATCGCTGGCGAATATATCAACGTTTGCGAGAGTTAAAAATTAAGTGTTGGTGTCCCGCTGATGGTTCTTTGCGGGTGCAAGTCAATAATTGTCTCACAGCAATTCTACTTCGCAGTACTGTACTGCAATTTACAGCCAGCCGCCAAGAATTAATTGATTGGTTAGAGCGCTGTTGGCAACTCTAAATGGGTTTTAGTTGTTTTTTGTTCGTGGCAGAGTGGTTAACAGTTGACAGTGAACAGCTAACTAACAACTAATGAAGGAAGAAGGAAGAAGGTTTTGAGTTGGGGTCCTGTATCCCCAACTCAAAACGGACGACCTGCGTTCTTGTCGGGGTACTAAAAAGAATAGCGAGGATAATCTTTTTTCTAAAATCTTAAATGTCAACTGTAATTTTTCATCCAGAATATGAAACTCCAATTATGACAACCCATCAGGGCAATACAAAATTCTTCCATTTTTTGCAGAATGAACTTGCACTTTCAACTGCTGATATCGCTGTTGCACTTAAACACCGTGAATTGGGCAATGCTCCCTTCCCAATGCTTCTTTGGCAATATGGGTTAGTTTCTCTAGAGCAGTTAGACCAGATTTTTGATTGGCTTTACGACCAAAATTGAGCAATCCACAGGTACATCTAAATACTTTACAAATATGAGGAGATTACTAGAATTTCTGCATGATTTTTTAGACTCCGCAATGTCCTCGTCGTTTGAGGCTAGTAAATAGCTATATCAGCTATTTATTGTTCAATAAAATACTACCTCAATCCGGATAAAATAATTTGCAAATTACAAGATTTCTGGTTTGATCCAATACAGTTTATTTCTTTGTAATAGGTAAAAGTTAGAAGAAGTGAGGTTTGAATTAGAAGTTAGGAGTTAAAAGTGTAGAGTTAGGAGTTAAAAATCATAAATTGATAACTCATAGTTCATCACTTCCTACTTCCAAACTTTCATCAAAAAAAGTGTAATAAGAAAATTTCCGTATTTAGGAATTTTTGAGATGAATCAAGTCCAAATTAATGACACTACACTGCGTGACGGCGAACAAGCGGCTGGAGTGGCTTTTAACTTAGAAGAGAAAGTAGCGATCGCCAAATTTCTCTCAGCGATTGGTGTTGATGAATTGGAAGTCGGGATTCCGGCAATGGGGAAAGAAGAAACACGAGCGATCGCGGCGATTTCGGACTTGGGTTTATCTGCCAATCTCTTGGGCTGGAACCGCGCCGTGATCTCGGATATTCAAGCTTCTATGGCTTGTGGTTTGCAGCGAGTGCATATATCCGTTCCCATTTCTGGAATTCAAATCGCCGCCAAATTCCACGGTCAGTGGCGGGTAACACTGCAACAATTAAAAGACTCTGTCAGTTTCGCTGTTGATAAGGGTCTGTGGGTATCAGTCGGAGGAGAAGATTCCTCAAGAGCCGATGACAGTTTTCTTCTAGATGTCGCGCTTTATGCCGAAGAATGGGGTGCCTCGCGATTTCGTTTCTGCGATACTGTAGGAGTTCTTGACCCCTTCACCACCTATAACAGAGTCAATCGGTTGGTAAAGGCCTTGATGATTCCGGTGGAAATGCACACCCACAATGATTTTGGTTTAGCTACAGCCAACGCACTGGCTGGTATAAAAGGTGGAGCCACATCAGTAAATACCACGGTTAACGGATTGGGAGAAAGGGCTGGAAATGCAGCTTTAGAAGAAGTTGTCATGGCTCTCAAACATATAGAGGGCGTTGATGTCCGTATCGAAACTCGGGGTTTGTTGGAACTCTCCCGACTTGTGGCCGCAGCATCAGGTTGCGATGTCCCACCTTGGAAGGCAATCGTGGGTGAGAATACCTTCGCTCACGAATCTGGTATTCACGCCCACGGGGTACTGCAAAATCCCATGACTTACGAGCCTTTTGCCCCAGAAGAAGTTGGTTGGGAACGCCGTTTGGTGCTTGGTAAGCATTCTGGCAGACATTTGCTATCTAGCTTGTTAGAGCAGCACGGTATCGCACTCAACTCCGAACAAACTCAATCTGTTTTAGATGCAGTCCGACAAAAATCTGTACAGAAAAAACGCAGTCTAACCACCGAAGAACTCTTAAATTTAGTAGTGGAGAAGAAATATTCCCATGCCATCAGATGAAATGGAACTCCATCAGCCACCTGCTTTTGAAATCGGTGAAAAAGTCCGAGTTCGGAAGTTGCTGAAAAATGATGGCACCTTTGCCGGTCAAGAAATCGGTGCGCATCTTGCGCAAAAAGGAGACATCGGTTATGTAGTCAGCGTAGGAACTTTTTTACAAACTTCCTATATATATGCGGTGCATTTTTTGAGTTCAGGGTTTGTCGTCGGTTGTCTGAAAAAAGAACTAGAATCTGCTGAGGATAAAACGGATGAAAGTGATGTTACGGAAGAATGACGCTGGACAAATGCTTGTCTACGTCCCGAAAAAAGACTTGGAGGAAGAAGTAATTAAACAAACTGATGGAGCCGACGGCAAGATTTTTACTTTAGCAAATGGCTGGGAGTTAGAATTTACAAATTTGCCCGAACCGTTAAATTTGCCGCTGACTTTTGAAGCGAAACGACTGGCTTAATAATAAGAGTTAGGAGTTAGGAGTTAGGAATCAAGACTGAAAATATTCCTAGAGACGCTTTGGTTCAGCCCTGAATTAAAATTCACAGATGAAAGCTAAAACCCATTTTAATGGGTTAAAAACGTTATTCAGTAAGATGACCGCTTACTTAAGCTAAGAGTCAGAGACACGAAATTTATTTCTTGGCTCTTAACTCCTAACTCCTAACTCCTAACTCCTAACTCCTAACTTTTTTTATTATGGGTAAAAAATATCAGACCTTATCTCAATTTAACCTCTCAGGACAGTTCCTGGGTTTTGTTGAGGATACAGCAGGAAAATTTAAATATATGCGTTTGATACTCGCCAAGTGTGAGTCTATTTCACCATTTTCTACTGAGGAAGTGCAAATTAAACTCCCTAAAGAGTTACGGGCTTCTATGGATTTATCTTTAGTACATGGTGACGAAGTTCGTATTGTTGGTGTCAGCAAGTTAGACCAACAAACAGGCAAAATCAAACTTAAAGCATATCAGGTAACACCAGTTGGCGGTTGTCCAAAGCAGGAAATGTCCACACCGATGAAAGCTAGGATTCTCGTATGTCAAAAATCTGGTTGCCGCAAACACGGTGGTAATGGCTTGTTGTCAGAAATAGAGGCAATATTACAAGAACGCGGTTTGCTCGGACATGTCACTATTGAATATACCAGCTGCCAAAAACGTTGTAATAAAGCCCCCAACTGTGTTTTACAGCTTGGTAAAAAAGAATATAACTTGATGCATCCCAGAGCGATCGCCTCTTTGTTGGAACATCATTTGGGTTAAGCAAATGCAGCCTTACCCTCAGGTAGCAGGGTAAAGTTATGAGCAGTTTAACAAAGGTCAGTTGAAAGAAGCGTTAGAAACGGTTGAAAAAACTTTAGTTTTCCCGTGGGTTTTGGAATTTCAACAATCACCCCATTATGCAGTTCGTAACGGACTTCCGAGTTTTCTGGATACCATTCGATAAATTCATCAAAGGTAAATAGCTTTAGTTCGGCTTGTGCTTGGGTCATCAGTTACCACCTCCACACATATGGTAGAGTCGATTACGGCTATTATGCCTCTAGAGAACGTAATAGAGCGACTTGGGTTTCCACTCATTTTCAATGGAGGCTATGCAGCCATAGCATCTTCGAACTTATCAAGCTTGGCAATTTCATCGGGTCGGGGGTCGGGCTGACCGTAAATTTTAGATAAGCGTCCAGTGCTTACCAATAGATCGCGGACTTCTTGGTTGGAAATTTCGTTCAAATTCCGATTGCTCAACATCGCGATCGCACATGCAAGCCCAATACCCTGACCAACAGCACAGTTGAATTCAACAATTCGTCCTGCCGAGCAAGCATAACCTTCAAATCCCGATGCGGGACTGATAACTGCTAAATTGGGAGTATCGCGCAAGAGTGCGTGTTGAATGCCAACGTTGAATAACGGAACAGGTAACTTATCGAACAAAGAAGTGCCCAATCCTTTTGCCGTTGCCCGTGTGCCTAAGCCTTCAATTCCACCCCGGACATCAAAGTGGTAACCAAAAGTACCCAATGCTTCAGTAGCTGGGATGCCCCCCGCTAACATTTCCGCTCCCGTAAGTGGGTTGATAGTCCCCGTTACATTCCCTGCATGGCGAATATATAATTCTGCCGCAGGTTTAACATCTGTTGCGCCAATACTCTTAAACCACTCGATAACACGACTCATCTCGTTGAGCATTTCTGCTGTGGGTCGCGCTTTAGCACGGGCTAAAGCCTCAGCTTGGTCGGCGTTGACATCAAACAGCAACGCATTCCATGACATTCTGTTATTGGGAAAAACTGCTACATTCCCCTTATCAAGAACGGCGCTGCTTTGGTCTAGAGAAAGGGCTGTACCTCGGAAAGAGTGATAGGCAATACTTAGGGCAAAGCTGCGAACATCGATGAAATCGCTACCTGCGTACAACGCAATTTTGCTGAGGTCGTTTTTATTGTTGATAAAGGGTTCACGTAATTGAGCCGCACGCTCACTGTCTCCACCTGCCGCTAAATTAATCCAATTGAGTGCAACTGCATCGCTGGTGTCAGCAAAGCGTTGCATATAGTACATTTCGACATCTTTCAGTGCTTGTACGCTCAAACTTTGGGTTTCAAAAGTGAGCGTTACTGAGAGTTCGGAATTGGGCAAACCGAACGTCTCAAACCCTTTGAGCTTTTTCACACCAGCAAATTCTGCGAGTTCGGCGTTTATAGTCGAGTCGATGAAATGTTTTGCTATATAGGTTTCTTTGTTAGTCAGTCGGACACCCGTAATTTTTTGTTTTTGTTTAATAACCGACTCAATTGCAGCATTGCTGAGAATATCTGCACGAATTTCTTTCAACATTTCCCGCAGCACTGCATCGGCTTTGCGGGGGTCAAGTGCAACTTGCACCACACCCGTCCGCTGCAAAAATTCCTTATAAATAGTGGATTCATCGCCATAAACGTTCAAACCGTACTGCTTGCGAACGTCTGGAGGCACAACCGAACGATCCAGGTAAGACAAACCACCACGAACCAAATGACCGCCGATACCTAATTGCGAATTAGCTTTGAATAATAGCAAGGAACGAGGATATTGATTCGTCCGGCGAAAATATTCCCGCGCTGCACAAACTAAAGCTAGAATACCAGGTACTTCATCGCCAAAAGCAATAATGTCATATGTGCGGGTAATGGAGTTATCAGTCGCTTGTGGTTTGAACATAAATGTTTTCTAATGAGTTTTTAGTCCTCTAAAGAAAATCAACAAGTTAGGTAAGTACAATTCCGGATAATCAGGGAATTTTTTCAATATTTTTGGGCTTGACAGCATGGTGAAGCGAGAAAGCCAATCCCGGACAGCTTATAGTACTTCTATATCGAAATGCAGGGTCTTTTGTCAAGATGTTTTTATTAAACTTAATCTTTTTGTACTCATCCCCCAACACTTAAGCAAAATATCTGTTATCCGGTTAAACGCTGTAATCAGAAAGTAATGCTATGTATTACGTGACGATTTAGCAACTTGGAGTTAACAGCATTAACATCTACAATCTATATATACAGCCTGTGACAAATTGGAAATTTTATTTCTTTATTCTTTCTTAAGATATTAATAATTGTTAACTTAAGAATTTACACAAGTTAATACAATATTAAAAGTTCCACAGTAGCCTAAATTTATCCTGTGGCTAACTCTTATTTTAAACTCGAATAACAGAGTCAAAAATTTGTTGTGCGGTCAAGCTTAACTGCAAGAAAGTAGGCGATACGATACGGTCAGTTCCTCTAAATGGTGTCATCTGATATTCACCATCGATTAACTCGCAAACAAAAATTGTTGCTTGTTTCGGATTACCTATGAACTTACGTCCACCTAATGCAGCATAATCAACAATCCAATATTCTGGAATACCCATTTTTTCATAGTCCCCAAACTTATTGTAATAATCATCCTGCCAATTAGTACTAACTACTTCGACTATTAATTTAACCGAAGTCGGGTTTTGAATAACTGATTCTTGTTTCCATCGGGCCTCAGTACCGATAGTTTCTTGATTTAAAACAATAATGTCGGGTTCGTACCCTGACTTGTCACGGTATGGTTTTACAATTGATTCTTTAGGTATAGTCCAGATACTGCGCTTACCCATCTCTTTAATGGTGATGAGTAATTCCTCAATCAAAAAACCAGCCAAATCAGAATGCTCCCCTTTAGGCTTAGGCATCTCAACAATCACCCCATCATGTAATTCATAACGTACTTCTGAGTTTTCTGGATACCATTCGATAAATTCATCAAAGGTATACAGCTTTACTTCAGCTTGTGTTTGGCTCATAATTACTCCTTCTCAACATCAGGCATATCCAACCATTCATCAGGTGTTATTTTCTCAAGTTTGCCTGCAACGGTTAACTTCCAACATTCATCAAAACTAACACTCTTTTTCGGGACAGACGAAAATGTCGTTGATTTAAACTTTTTTTCTGATAGCATGATAACACGGTTGCCATGCTAGCTATGATAGTATCGTTTAAGGAGAAGGGAACTGAGGACATTTTTGATGGGAATGATTCCAAGGAAGCCAGAAAACAGTGTCCTATAAACTGTTGGGAAGTTGCACAAAGAAAATTAGACTAACTTAATGCAGCATTAACTTTGGATGATATGAAAGTTCCACCAGGTAATAGATTAGAAGCTCTAAAAGGTGATAAAAAAGGTCAACATAGTATTCGGATTAATGACCAATATCGGATTTGCTTTACATGGACACCCGAAGGAGCATTAGAAGTTGAAATAGTAGATTATCATTGAGAAATTATTAAAAGATGAGAATTCCAAAACATAGACCCCCCTCACATCCCGGTGAAATATTACTCAAAGATTTCCTTGAACCAATGGGAATATCACAACGAGAACTTGCAGACGCAATTCACGTTCCCTATCAGCGAATTAATGAGGTTGTAAATCAAAAGCGGGGTATCACACCTAGTACAGCAGTAAGATTAGCAAAATTTTTCGGAAATAGTTCAGAGTTTTGGTTAAACCTCCAACAGAATTGGGAACTTTACTATGTTATGAAGGAAGAAGAAGAGGAACTAAAAACTATTGCACAATTTAAAAGTTCTGAAGCAAGAGCTTGAGTTAGGGTAGTGTCAAAGTCCCTCATACTCAGAAAAAATTGCCTCTGCAGTGGGACTTCGCAGTTTATTCCGACTGCAAATAAATAAAAGCTTTTTCATTTACCAATTATAAATCCCACAGATCCCGGACAACTTTTAAGAAGTCGGGGATCTGACCCTCAAAACACCTCTTCCAAAATACCTACACCATCTCAGATGAAGTTTGCATCATTGGCTGGGGCTGGGGCTGAAACATGAACAGAGAGTATACCACATCTCGGCGGATATTAATCATCATATCCAAGAAAAGTTCGTAACCCTCGCTCTTATATTCAATCAACGGGTCTTTTTGACCGTAACCACGCAATCCTACAGACTCGCGTAATGCTTCCATTTGCTGGAGGTGTTCCCGCCACAGGGTATCAATCCGCTGTAGGATAAAGAAACGTTCGGCTTGGCGCATCAGTCCCGGCTGAATTTGGTCAATTTGCGCTTCTTTCAGGTCGTAGGCAATGCGTACCTGTTCGTGAAGGAAGGCTTTGATTTCCACAACGGACATATCCTCTAATTGACTGGGCTGCAAGTCAGAGAGCAGATAAACAAATTCTTTCACCTTCTCAACCAACTTGTCTAATTCCCACTCTTCAGAGGGTAGGTCAGGGTTGATATAGTAGTCAACGATGTCATCCATCGTTTTTTCGGCGTATTTGATTACCTGTTCTTTCAAATCTTGCTCTTCTAATACTCGTCGGCGTTCGGCATAAATAGCCCGACGTTGGTTGTTCATCACCTCATCGTACTCAAATACCTGCTTCCGGATGTCGTAGTAGTAGGTTTCAACTTTTCTTTGAGCATTTTCCAAGCTGCGGGTGAGCATCCCAGATTCAATGGGCATATCATCTTCAACCTTGAAGGCTTCCATTAAACTTGCCACGCGATCGCCCCCAAAAATCCGCATCAAGTTATCCTCTAAACTGAGGAAAAATCTTGTGGTTCCAGGGTCACCTTGTCTTCCCGCACGTCCCCGTAATTGATTATCAATCCGGCGGGACTCGTGACGTTCTGTACCAATTACGTGCAAACCGCCTAAGCTCACGACCTCATTATGTTCTTTGCTGGTGAACTCTTCATATTCACGCTTAATGCGGTTGTAAGCATCCCGCAATTTCTGAATTACAGCGTCATCCGTTGGCGCTTTTTCTGCAGCTACAGCCACCTTCTCTTCTGCTTCCAGTTCCGGTAAACTGCGTTCGCCATACTCACGCACCGCAAATTCCACCGCTTCTTTCAGCTGTTGTTCTGCCTCTCGACTTAACTGGGTGGGGAAAATTTCTGGTGAAGCCCTCCAAGTTTTCACCTTCTTCCCAGGAACAAAGCCTTGACCGCCACCTGTCCCTGTTGGCAAGCCTGCTGCTCTACTGATACCAAAAGTATCTTCGTCCTCTGGCTGAACGATACGAGGCATAAAGTATTCCCGCATCTTTAACCGAGCCATATATTCAGAGTTACCACCCAAAATAATATCAGTACCTCTACCCGCCATATTGGTCGCGATGGTTACAGCACCTCTGCGTCCGGCTTGAGCGACAATCTCAGATTCCCGTTCGACGTTTTCTGGGCGAGCATTGAGCAACTCGTGGGGAACGTTTTGCTGTTTTAACAACTTGCTGAGATATTCTGATTTCTCAACGCTGGTAGTGCCCACCAACACAGGTCTGCCTTGTTGGTGCATTTCCGCACATTCTTTAGAAATAGCACCCCACTTCCCAGCTTCATTCTTAAACACCATATCAGACAGGTCTTTCCGTAACCTGATTCTGTTGGTGGGAATAATTGAAACTTCCAGTTTATAGACTTTTTCAAACTCTGTTTCTTCTGTCTTCGCCGTTCCAGTCATCCCACCGAGTTTAGGATACAACAAGAACAAATTTTGATAAGTAATTGTCGCCAGAGTTTGGGTTTCCGGCTGAATTTCGAGATGTTCTTTAGCTTCAATCGCTTGGTGTAAACCATCACTCCAACGCCGTCCCGGCATTACCCGACCGGTAAATTCATCCACAATTACCACTTCGCCAGTGCGGGTGATATAGTTTACATCCTTGAGGAAAAGTTCTTTGGCTTTGATGGCGTTGAAAACAAAGTGCGCCCAAGGGTCTTCGGGGTCAAATAAATCTGTAACGCCTAAAAGCTCTTCTGAAAAAGCAAAACCTTCATCGGTTAACAGCACGTTACGAGCTTTTTCATCCACCTCATAATGTTCCTCTGGTTTGAGGGTGACAGCAATTTCCGCAGCCTGCAAGTATTTTTCTGTAGGACGTTCTACCTGCCCGGAAATAATCAATGGTGTCCGCGCTTCATCAACCAGAATTGAGTCTACCTCATCAATTACACAGTAATTAAACGTGCGTTGGACGACATCTTTCATATCTGTCGCCATATTATCGCGCAGATAATCAAAGCCGATCTCAGAGTTGGTGACATAGGTAATATCGCAGTCGTAGTTTTTCTTACGTTCTGCGGGTGTCATAGTTTGCTGAATTAGCCCAACACTCAAACCCAAGAAGCGATGAACCTGTCCCATCCATTCCGCATCCCGACGAGCCAGATAATCGTTAACGGTGATGACGTGTACACCTTTACCAGTCAGAGCATTTAAATAAGCTGGAAGAGTTGCAACTAGGGTTTTACCTTCCCCAGTTTTCATTTCCGCAATTTGTCCTGTGTGCAGAATAATACCGCCTAACATTTGGACATCAAAATGCCGCAACCCTAAAACTCGCCGTCCTGCTTCTCGCACAACTGCAAAAGCTTCTGGCAGAATATCATCCAGGCTTTCACCTTTTTTGATGCGCTGTCTAAACTCTGCCGTTTTACCCTTTAGCTGTTCATCAGAAAGGACTTTAATTTCTTCCTCTAAGAGGTTGATTTCTGTAATAGAAGGTTGGTATTTTTTTAGTTTACGAGCGTTGGGGTCGCCCAACAAAGTTTTTAGCATGGCAGGTTATTCAACTAAATCAAGAGGATGAGGATTTAAGGTTTGGCATTGATTATAAGCATTTAACTCTGGCCTGGGTCTGAAGCTGTCTTGGATATTCAGCAACAAGGCGAGCCAATCAGTTTACTAAATTACTGGGTTTTAACCCCAAAGCTTATATTTAACTGTTCTCTAATAGTATCATTTTGCCCCCAGCCCTTGGTATTAAGCCTCAATTTGGGGAGTTAGGAGTTAGGAGTTAGGAGTTACAAGTTACAAATTTCCCCCTTCCCCCTGTCCCCTGCCCCCCTAGTCCCATTCTGAACTAAGCCTTTGGAAATTGAAGTCACTAGCGCTGGGATGACAGGTGATGCAGCTACTAACTTGTACGGGAAGCGGAAGTTTAACTTTGGGATGCAATGCTTTGAAGTAACGCGAGTCGTTGACGCGATAGGGTGTTTCTTCGTCTTTTAGTTGGATGCGGGAAAATGTTGAGAGATATCTCCAGACTAACAGGCGTGGCGGATCGACCAAAGGTTTAATCTGTATGCCGTAATGTTGTGTATCTTCGAGGAGATTTTTCCAGGTTTGGGTGGGTAAAACCGATGGTGGTATGGCAAGGTGACAACTAGAACAATTTTCTAAATATAACTCTTGTCCCAATTGATATTGTGCGGGTACTACGTCCACTGTACCAATTTCGGCGCTTGGAGTGGCTGCGATCGCGTTAGTTGCCAAAGCTAGAAGCCAGCCCATAGCCAGACTCCAAACTAAAACTACTATAAATAAACTGATAGACGATTGTTTGAGTTGCCCCCGAGATTTACGCTTAACAAGATTTGACATAGTTTCCTTTTGCATAGTCAAATATATCCAAATTGGCGCTTTTAAAGTAAATATTTATTACACATATTTACTCAGTAATTGCGAAACGTGCGTCAGATAAGAAGATATTTATAATGTCACTAATTTGCCATGTTCACAAGCCAAGTGTAAAACAAGGAAGAAGGAGGAAAAAGGGTTTGAGCCTTGTTTACTTTTCTTCACATACTTTGATTTTATCCTCGCTGTTCTTGTTAATAACCCAACCTAAGTAAGGTCGCTAGTTTTCAGTTGGGGCTTCAAAGTGAACGCCGAAGTCCGAACTGTCTTGTATCCCCATATATAAACCTCCTTCTTCCTTCTTCCGAGCGTCAATGAATCGGAAGCGATCGCAATAATCTTTCCATAACAATACCAGCCCTGCGTCCAGAAGCCAGAATGAGGCGATGACCCATAACGTAAGGGGCAATGAACTTGATATCATCGGGAATTGCATAATCCCTGCCCAAGAGAAAAGCTAAAGCCTGAGTGGCTCGGTGTAATGCGACACTTCCCCGAGGACTGACACCAAGAACAATTTCTTCATCCTGCCTTGTGGCTCTCACCAAGTCGAGGATATATTTTTGCAGCGAGGTATCAACTTTGACTAGAGAACAAATTTGACGCAATTCTTGAATTTCTGCCAAAGTAATACAAGGTTCGAGATTGTCAACTTTCACCGTCGGAAATTGGAGACGTTGCAGCATCATCAGTTCTTCCGCTTCCGAAGGATAGCCCAAGCTCAAAGACAACATAAATCTATCCATTTGCGCTTCTGGCAAGGGAAAGGTTCCTTGGTATTCAATGGGGTTTTGGGTAGCGATGACAAAAAAAGGTGTGGGAACAGCCCGAGAAACGCCATCGACTGTTACCTGATGCTCCTCCATAACTTCCAGCAAAGCAGACTGAGTGCGGGGTGTGGCACGGTTAATTTCGTCAGTTAGCAGCACATTGGCAAATACTGGTCCAGGGAGAAAGCTAAATTCACCGCTTTTGGGGTTCCAAATATTTGTACCAGTAATATCGCTCGGTAATAAGTCGGGGGTGCATTGTAAGCGTTGAAACTTCCCATCAATTGAACGAGCGAGAGTTTTGGCTAGGAGGGTTTTGCCGACACCAGGAACATCTTCTAGCAATGCATGACCACCACCTAGTAGAGCGACTAAGACGTTTCGGATAGCTTCGTGTTTACCAACTATGGTACGCGCTAGATTTTCTGTCAGAGCATCAATTTTTTCTCTCATACTGAGTCCTGGGTGCTGAGTTTTTAGTCCTGATTTCTTTTGATAGTATTCCCACTTAAAACTTCAAACTCAGCACTCAGGACTGAGCGTTGTTGCAGCCTCTTTTAATGTCTAGGGGGATACTTGACTATCCCTTTTAAGCAAGTCTGAAATAATCTACGTGTCTTCAGACTACAGAGTGTTAATTAGAACTTCTCTTGCGGCAGTACAATCTAGTTGGATTTGGGTTTTTAGAGCTTCTAAATTGGGAAATTTGGTTTCAGGTCGCAAAAATTTCACGAGTTGCACTATCAGCTTTTTGCCATATAAATCACTGATGAAATCTAGTAAATGTACCTCTATAGATGCTTGGGTACCACCAACTGTTGGACGGTTGCCGATATTCATTACCCCCCATACGGCATTTTCAGATTCTGCTGTTTGTTCCAAAATGAAAACACGCACGGCATAAACACCTTGGCAGGGTAAAAACTTGTCTGGTGGTAATTGGAGGTTGGCAGTCGGGAAACCAATAGTTCGACCAAGCTGTTGACCTTGAATGACATTACCGATGAGACTGTAGGGACGTCCGAGAAGTTGGTTTGCCAGAGATATGTCACCGCTTTCTAGGATCTCGCGGATGAGTGAAGTGCTAATCCGAGCTTCCTGAGTATTTTGAAAGTCGCAAGAACTACTGACAGGTATTTGGTCTACACAGGTTTGTAAAGGAACGATGGTAACGGGGATATTGTATTTAGCGGCGATTATTTGCAAATCGCTAGCGTTACCACTACGCTTAGAGCCAAAACGAAAATCTTGCCCGACACTAATTTGGACTGCTTGCAGTCGTTGCACCAGAATTGTTTCGACAAACTCTTCAGGAGTTAAAGCAGATAATTCTTTATCGAAAGGCACTAGTACTAGTTGTTCGATGCCAAGCGATCGCAACAGTTGGGCTTTTTCATCCAATGGTGTCAGCAAAGCACGGGGTTGCCCGCTAAAAAATTCTTGCGGATGGGGTGAGAAGGTGACAACCGTCGAGATTACGTGTCGGTTAGGGCGTGAAATAGCACCGAAATTGGGTTCGGTTGAGCCGTGGAGAGCATGGGCCGACCCAGACGACTGCCGTGAAGCTAGGGAAGAATAAGAAAATGCTCCCCCTGCTTGATTTGGGTGCAAAATTGGTTGAATCACCCGTTGATGACCACGATGCAGACCGTCAAATTTGCCAAGAGCAACAGCAGTTGGCGTCAGAATCAATTCGGCCGAAGAAGCAACCCGCACGGAACACCCATTTTGAGACAGATTTTGCACGTCGTTTTTGGGATTTGAGGTAAGTTTACGCTATCAGCGGTCAGTTTTACCCGACAAGACGAATCAATGCCATCAGCATTTAATGAAAGCGTCAAGAACCGTCATGAGCCGCAATCGCTCTTTGCGCTACCACGCTCGTACTGACCGCTATAAGCCTCTCTATCACCAATCTAATCTAAAATCTCCCATCCCTCCGACTCATGCAGCTTCATGCAGAATACTTGCTAACAGGAAAAGATTCTGATAAGGACATTGATACTGGAACCTGGAGTACCAGTCCCTCTTGCGCCATAATCGCACCAGGGTGTTTCTGTGCTACTTGTTTGGCGACAAGATCCAAAAAGTCATCGTCGTGGGCAGGATCGTGGTGAAAAATCACCAGTGTCTTGACATTTGCAAAATTGGCTATTTTCACAGCTTCTTGCCATGTAGAATGTCCCCAGCCGATTCTAGGTGATTTTGGCGAATGGTATTCCTCGTCAGTGTAGGTGCAATCATAGATCAGGATATCAGCATCACGAGCTAACCAGAGGACATTTTCGTCGAGTCTGTCCGGAAAATGTTCTGTATCTGTAATATAAACAGCAGCACCCCCACCCCAGTTAACTCGATATCCAACGGCTTCACCTGGATGATTGAGCGGTGCAGTTTCAACTATAATCTCCCCAATCCGTATTGCTTCCCCCGGTCGGACATCATAAAAATCCAAATTGGCTTGCATAATTTGCAAGGGTACAGGAAAATTTGGATGCAGCATTTGGTCGTTGAGACGCTGTTCGACAGTGGAGCCATCGGGAGCGATCGCGCCGTAGATGCGGAAGTTATTTCCTTTAACAAATCCTGGAGAAAAGAAGGGAAACCCTTGCATATGATCCCAGTGAGAATGAGTAAAGAAAATATGACCTTCTACTGGCATTTGGCGCAATAAAGATTGGCCCAAAACGTGCAGTCCCGTACCACCATCAAAAACTAAGCGTTTGCCGCCCACTTGCATCTCAACGCAAGGGGTATTACCGCCGTAACGGACAGTGGCTGGTCCGGGACAGGGGATGCTGCCGCGAACGCCCCAAAAATTTACGGTAAACTGGTTTTCTATCCTTGACATGGGTGTTGCTTGCGAAGACTGAGCGGGTGAACAATACAAAAAATGCTACTTATTTTGTTAAGTTTATGCTGTCTCACCGTTTTTTGATTCGGCTGAATTTTTCGGAAAAACAGGATAAACTTTTTGAGTTTGAGTTTGATTGTGCCAAATAAAGGCGATGTGGCTTTTGTTTTTGTCAGAGACAATAAAACTAAAGACCGTGGATTTCGTAACTTATGTTGCCTGGTTGTTTTCAATAGCGCTCCTAACTTTATAACTTATATTTTGCGGTAATGCATTTAACAAGCAACGTTATAAGGGGGTAAAGGGAAGAATTAATTTTTTTATCCTTTAACTCCTTGGCTTTTCTCCATGACCTCAACCTGAAAATTTAAATTCCCAGTCGGACATTTTATTTAATCCGTTGGCGTAGGTGAGATTATATTGCAATGGTGTGACACTAATGTAGTTATCACGGATGACATGTACATCTATGGGCACATCCGGGGGCAGATTTAATCCAGATGGTGGTTCCACATCCTCCTGTACTTCTCCTGTTAACCAGTAGTATGTTTTACCACGGGGGTCTACTCGCTTGTCAAAAACATCTATGTAGCGCCGTACTCCTTGACGGGTGATAACGGCACCAGCAATTTCTTCCCACTTCACAGGTGGGATGTTGACATTGAGCAACATTAATTCTGGTAGGGGTTTTTGCATAAGTTGATCCACCAGAACCTTGGCAAAATTTGCAGCAGGTTGAAATTCTTTACAGGTGTGACTGGTAAGACTCAGAGCGATGCTGGGAATGCCTTCAATGACACCTTCCATTGCTGCTGAAACTGTGCCGGAATATAAAATTTCGGTTGCTAAATTGGCACCTTGATTAATACCCGATAAAACCAAATCCGGAGGAGATTCCAGTAAAGCCCACAGCGCCAATTTAACACAGTCCGAGGGAGTACCATCACAAGCCCAAGCTTTGACACTAGGAAGAAAAACTGTCTCAACAATTTCGGCACGAATTGGTTGGTATAAAGTTAGTCCGTGTCCGGTTGCAGAACGTTCCCTGTCTGGGCAAACTACGGTAACATCATGACCCGCTTCTGCTAAGGTGTTGGCAAGTGCCCGAATCCCTAAGGCATTAATTCCGTCATCGTTGCTAACTAGTAATTTCATCTGTCAAAAGTCAATTGTCATTAGTTATTAGTCACCAGTGGTGAGTCAATTGTCAATGACCTTAGTCACAGCATTTGGAGCAAAAACACTCTCACCAAATTACAAAAAGCCTTTAAACTGGTAATTGTTGTTGGTATTTAAGTTTGACCCTTGATTATTAACTGCCGACTTTTGACCCATTGACCAATGACTATTGACTAATGACTAACAATTTAGAGGCTCAACTTTTAGCATTACAACAGGAAGGAGAAGGTGCGATCGCATCTGCTAATACCCTCGAACGCCTGGAAGAACTGCGCGTCGGTTATTTAGGTAAAAAGGGTCAGCTATCAATACTGTTGGGCAGTATGGGAAAACTACCGACAGAAGAAAGACCAAAAATTGGGGCGATCGCCAATATCGTCAAAGAAGCGCTACAAACTAGCCTAGACAAGCAACGGACTGCCCTAGAATCTCTTAAAATCCAAGCACAGCTTGAAGCTGAAACTCTAGATGTGACGATGCCGGGAATTTATCGTCCCCAAGGTCGTGTCCATCCCCTCAATAACATTTTCGACCGCGCTTTAGATATCTTTGTCGGTATGGGCTACACTGTTGCCGAAGGACCAGAAATGGAAACCGACTATTACAATTTCGAGGCACTCAATACCCCGCCCGACCACCCTGCCCGCGATATGCAGGATACTTTTTACCTGCCTGACGGAAATTTACTCAGAACTCAAACCTCGTCGGTGCAAATTCGCTATATGGAATCCGAAGAACCACCGATTCGGATTGTCTCACCAGGACGAGTTTATCGGCGAGATGATGTAGATGCCACCCACTCGGCAGTTTTCCATCAATTAGAACTTTTAGCAGTTGATGAGGGATTGACGTTTACAGACCTCAAAGGTACTGTAAAGCTTTTTCTTCAGGCAATGTTTGGCGATTTACCTATCCGCTTCCGTGCCAGTTATTTCCCCTTCACCGAACCCAGTGCAGAAGTTGATTTGCAGTGGAATGGGCGTTGGTTGGAAGTTATGGGTTGCGGCATGGTCGATCCAAATGTGTTGAAATCTGTAGGCTACGACCCTGAGGTTTATACTGGATTCGCCGCCGGTTTCGGTATAGAACGTTTTGCGATGGTGCTACACCAAATTGATGATATTCGCCGTTTGTACAATAGCGATTTGCGTTTTTTGCGGCAATTTTAATTGAAGAAGGAAGAAGGAAGAAGCAGGAGGTTTATATGTGTGGATTCAGATCCCAACTCGAAACAAGGAAGCGGATAGATAAAAGTAGGAGTCAGGAGTTTGAGAGCAATAACTTAGGAAGGCACAGTTGAAGGAAATTTTGAACTCCAAACTCCTAACCACTAACAACTAACTCTTAGCGGTGACAATTATCACAATTATCGCAACGCATCTTCGCCGCTTCTTTATTAAAACCAAAGGCATTTAACAAAAACTGCCAGCGGCACTGCTTGGTATAAAGATACTGACTCATTTGCTTGACTGCGTGAAATTGCGTAGCTGAGTTATTCCTAACAGGGGATACTATACTGTAGTGGAAAGGGTCTAGCCAATTTAATTGACCGTTACTGTGCAACAGTGAAAGTGCTAAACCAGCATCGGGAAATTGTTTGACTACTGTATTGAATTCTCCATTTTTCGGCAGCTTTTTCATCAGATGCTGTGCTTCTAATTGGAGCGATCGCATTCTATCTTCAAAGAAACCCTGCCTTTGCTTATCTTCTGGATCTAACCACCCCGTAGGCTCACTTATCAACATCAAAACATCCGCAGCTTTGCCATCCCTTCCTGCACGTCCAATTTCTTGGACGTACTCACTCAATAGATGCGGTGGGTGAAAGTGAACCACCCAGCGGACATCTGGCTTATTTATCCCCATCCCAAACGCAGAGGTACAGACCACAAAAGGAATTTTTCCATTTATCCAACTAGCTTCAACCTCGCGGCGTTCCTCTGCACCCAGCCCCGCGTGATAAGCTGTTGTTGGATAATTCATTTCTCGCAGCCATTGTGCTAAACTCTCGCTATCTCGCCTGCTGCGAACGTAAATCAAGCCAGCTTGTTTTTGCCTGACTTCCAAAAATTTTAAGATTTGTTGCTTTCTGCCTCGTGGTGTCCAAACAATGCGGACAAAAATGTTAAGGTTAGAACGATAAGGGTTGAGCCGAAAAATTTCCGGCTGGTGTAATTGCAAGACATCTTGAATAGTTTTTTGGGCCTTAGGATCGGCTGTGGCGGTGAAAGCAGCTAGCGCTATTTGTGTTCCCGCTGGTTTTGATTTGAGTAGCGCTGGTCGCACCGTCCCCAATCTGCGATAAGCAGGTCGAAATGTGTCTCCCCATTGAACTAAGCAATGAGCTTCATCTAGTATCAAACCATTAATTTTTGTTTGTGGTTGAGATAATCTTTCCCACACAGGTGGACTAAGTAAAGTCTCTGGAGATAGATACAACAATCTTAACTGTTGTTTTTCTATAGCTTGCAGAGTTTGTCGTCGTTGGTATGAAGGTAATTGACTGTGTATAAGGGCTGCACTTAAGTGACGCTGCCGTAGTTCCTGTACTTGATTCTCCATCAACGCAACCAACGGCGAAACGACTAATGTTAGTCCAGTTTGGAGTAGTGCTGGTAGTTGAAAGCAAATCGACTTTCCGCCACCTGTAGGCATAATAATCACTGTATCTTTTTGCGCCAATAAACTGCGGATAATTTCTCCTTGTGGCGCACGGAAGTCTTCATATCCCCAATTTTTCTTAAAAGCCTCGCGGACTTGACTCCAAGATGGAGTTTGGGCTTGATTCATAATAAATGGTAGACGCCCCTTCTCCTTGCACACTTCATAAGACGTTACTGCCAGTATAACGAATGGTATGAGCTTCGCGCTTCAGTATTTTTATCAGGATTTGTGTCTTTAATGAAGGAAGAAGGAAGAATTATACAAGTAGTGGGACACAATTAATTACACAAAATCTGGGCTGAAATTCTTGTCTAGCAAAGAATCAGTATTGTAATTAATTCTGTCTGGTTACTTATCTAGATTCAGACAAGGCACGTTTGAAGAAGGAAGCTTATCCCACAAAGCTGCCACCCCAACTCAAAACGGGCGACCTATATAAGGTCGAGGTATTAAAAAGAACGGCGAGTCTAATAGAATTTTAAGACTTAGCGTACTTTGCGTCTTTGCGGTTATACAAATAAAAGTTTCGGGCAATTTCTGCGTAAGTCCTAAGTTCTTGCAACAGAGCCAAAAAATAAATAATTAACCGCAGTAGGCGCTTCGGTAGCACACAGATGGACGCAGATGAAAAAGACTTCCATTTCACCTTTGTCCAACAAGAGACTTAGTCATCAAGCTGGTTGCGAAAATCGTCATTGTAGGTCGCCATCTCCCAATTTTTAGCAGATTTCACTTGTTCTTTTGTCAGATATTTAACACCCTTGAAGTTAACATCCTGGAGATTGGCACCTTGAAAATTGGTATCCTTAAGGTCAGCACCGTTGAGGTCAGCACCGTTGAGGTCAGCACCATTAAGGTCAGCACTGTTGAGATTGGTACCACTGAAATCGGCACCGTTGAGTTTGGCACTAGTAAGGTTAGCACCAGTCAAGTTGGCACCCTTGAGGTCAGCCTTTTTCAAGTCTCGACCCACGACCTCTTCATTGACAATTTTCCAAATCAGAAGCCACTTATTATCAAGTTTTGTTGCCTCATTAATTTTGGTACCCCTAAGGTTGGCACGCCAAAGTTTGGCATCCGTGAGGTTGGCATCGGTGAGATTGGTACCGCTGAGTCTAGCGCTGCTGAGGTTAGCCCCCGTGAGGTTGGCACCTGTGAGATTGGCATCACTTAGGTTAGCGTACCAAAGATCGGCATTTGTTAAGTCTCGATCCACAGCTCCCTGATTGAGAATTTCCCAAATCAGACGCCACTTAATATCAAGTTGTGTTTTCTCATTAATTTTGGTATCCATGAGGTTGGCATCCCTGAGGTTGGCATCAGTGAGGTTAGTACCCTTGAGGTCTGCACCGCTAAGGTTAGCACTCCTGAGGTTGCTATCCTTAAGGTCTGCTCCCTTGAGGTCTGCACCAATCAAGTCTCGACCCACGACTTCCTGATTGAGAATTTCCCAAATTAGACGCCATTTATGATCAAATTGTGTTGCCTCATTAATTTTGGTACCTCTGAGGTTGGCATCCCTAAGATTGGCATTAGTCAGGTTGGCACCAGTCAGGTTGGCATCCTTAAGGTTGGCACCAGTCAGGTTGGCACTAGTCAGGTTGGCATCAGTCAGGTCGGCACTAGTTAGGTCGGCATGGCATAGATTGACATTGCAAAGATTGGCACGAATCAGGTTGGCATTCTTGCGGTTAGCATTAGGGGAGAAACTAGAAAAAGAATAACTGAGGTTAGCACGAGTCAAGTTAGCACCAGTCAGGTTGGCATCAGTCAGGTCGGCACCAGTCAGATCGGCACTAGTGAGATCGGCACCAGTCAGATCGGCACCATTAAGCTTTGTCTCGCTAAGGTTGGAATCAATGAGGTTGGCTTGACTAAAGTTTACATGCTTTAGGTATTGATATCTAAAAAAAGAACGTTCAAGATTTTGAGAGGAAAAATCCTTAGACATAGGTAGATAAAATATAAGTTATTACTTAAATTTTGATCCATATTCACTAGCAATTAGTGTGATACTTAATACAATCATTGCAGAGTTTATGTTTGTATTTCTATTCCTTTTTGGTAGTAAAAATATTCAAACAAACCGCTAAATTTGCGGTTATGTAAAATGTCCAACAGACATCTGGTGGAAAATAAAAAAGACCCCTCTTCAAACCTCTCCCCCACGGTTCTAGAGGCTTTGATTTCCGCCTTCCCTGGCTCTTAAGGATACCGTTGGCGAATGATAGGTCTAACCCCTCAATATTGATTCAAGCAGTTCTCTCGTATACCCAACAACCGCCCGCAGGCTAGAAGCCTGGGGCTATTGATACGAAGCCCACCAACGCGAGGCTAAATTTCTTTAGCCCACCTTACTGTGGGCTACCTGCGGAAGGCGAAGCGCCTATGTTCAATTAGCCGCACCATTATATGGTGACGGTGGGATTACGGGTTTCGGAGGGGTCTTACCCCTGATTCGCCAATGGTATCCTTAAGGGGGGGGAGGGGAGTTAGGTCTGGGTGTAAATTTGCGGTCTTTAAATCTTTTCTGGAGATGTCTAATAGAGAGCAGAGCATCCCAAATGTTTAGATTTGTAGTGTGGGCTTTTCAACCGATATTATATAAAGGGAGCTTTCGGCTCCCTGTCCAATCGGTAAGATATCTTACCAATAATCAAAAGACATCTGGTGGAAAATAAAAAAGATCCCTCTCCAAACCTCTTCCTTCTTCCTTCTTCCTTCTTCCTTCATTCAATTCCATCAGTTCTAGCACGGAGTGCAGGAGCGGGGAAAACGGCTTCAAATCCAGACTGACGCTCGCCAATTGGTTCTGGACCAGAATCCCAGAGGCTTTCATAATAAAAGAATGCGACGCCTAAGCCACGTTGTTGAGCAGCCCGCACCTGAGACTGAATTTGTTGAATTGGAACTGAACGAGTCCGCAATCCTGCCATAATTCCAATTCCGGTGGAAATTATTTGTTGCGCTTCTTGAATTTCAGGACGAGTAATCTTGTCGCTAAAAGAATTCAAATCGTGACGATATATCTGTACAATTAGTTCATCCACAATATTGAGCCGCAACCAAGTCAGCCAGTCTTGCAATTGAAACTTGTAAGCAAAGTCATAATAATTGGGAGAAACGGAGAAAATCGCTTTCGGTTTTCTTACTTTTACCGCTTCGTTGAGTTGCACCATGAACGCTGTAATTTTATCTGCCCTCCAACGCATCCATGATTGATCTTGGGGATTGCTTGGGGGATTTTTCCCGGTTTCTTGAGCGTACAATGCAACCGTATATTTATCATAGCCAAATTCATAGGGCAAACTCATGTGATCGTCAAATTGAATGCCATCGGCATCATATTGAGTGACGATTTCCAGCACGAGATCGGTGATAAACTTTTGCACTTCCTCATGGAAAGGATTCAGCCATGCAACCTCACCAGCAGCACTAATGGAAGTTAGGCTCCCATTCCGCTTTTGGGTGAGCCACTCTGGATGATTTAATGCCAGTTCGGAGGTTTCGGGAGTCATGAAACCAAACTCAAACCAAGGAATTGCAAGCAATCCTTGACGATGCGCTTGGGCAATGACATCTGCGATAATATCATGCCCGTCGGTGCCTCGGTAAACAAACGGTTGAATCTGCGCTCGTTGTGCGACAGCACTGGGATACATGACATAACCAGAGTTCCACACCACGGGATAAATCGTGTTAAAATTCAGCCGCTGCAATTGACTTATAGCTTTTTGCACTTTTTGGCGATCGCGCAGAACGTCCAAGTCGTTATTAGTCATCCAAACCCCACGAATTTGCTCTCTCCTCCGTGGGGGTTGCGGTGGAAACTCCGGTTGTGGTATAATTTCGGGTTGCTGTGGAAACTCGGGTTGGGGAAACTGGGGTTCTGTTATGACTTGTGGCGGCGGAAACTGTGCAAATGCAGGGGTAAAATAGTCCAGTAGTAATACTGTGATGAATGATATTAGAAGCAGAAATGGCACAAGTGAGCGTCGCCAAAAAATCGCAGACCCAAATAATGAGTTAGCTACCCAAGCCCGCAGTCGTATGCTTTTGTGATGGAATTTAATCGGCATATAGTCTACAGGTATTTACGCTTGCTAGAGGTTAATTTGATAGTGTTTTATTCAATCACACGCATTGAATTATTGCAGAGCGCTAAACTGGAGCAGGCTTAGTACATTAGGATAGTTGACGCCACGAAACGGCGAACTGTGCCCGTTAAAATTATTCTGGGTGAGAGAAAATAGTACAAATATACCTAGCGCTATAGTTTCTGGTATTGCGATCGCCTAGTTGAACTCCAGTTAATGGAAATTGTCCGGCAAGTTCCTATTGATAAGGTAATGCAATTCAAAACAGTGGTACGAGAGCGGCTACAAAGCTAGTATCAGCTATATATAGCAACCGCCAAGGCGGTTATGGCATAAACTGGAAGTAGTACCGAATCCTGCAATCGCGCGATACGGCGTTGATTCCGTTGCCAAGGGCATCGCACTAATTCCATGCCCAAACCCTACAGTTACGACCTCCGTCAGAAGGTTATCCAAGCCATCAAGCTTGATGGATTGAAGATTAGTGAAGCCAGTGAGGTATTCAGTATTAGAGTCAAACCAAAATGCTTTGCAACATCCCTTAAAATAGCATTCAGTGTACCTATTTTGAGTGGATCGTGGGCAGGAATAGTAACGTGGTGTTCACCGTTTACTTGAGTTGTCAAGCGAATATGGCTCCCGGTTTGACGGTCAACTGCATACTCAAAACGGGATAATAACTTGACTAAATTCTCTCCTGACAAATCTCGTGGTAGCTTCATGAAGCTATTACTTCATCACGAACAATATGCAGCCGAATCACTTGAGGACGGTTTTGTTCGTCAGGAAAATGGCAGCGAACAGCGTCCCGCACCATTTCCTTTAAGATAACCAAGTCATCAGCTTGAGTAAAAATTGATTCACTTAAGGCTCTAGCTGTATAGCCACCTTCAGGGTCATATTCAACAAGAAATTTAATTTCAGTATTTGTATTTTCCATTTATTTTTCCTCAATATCAATCTCAGTGCCCAAAATCACAAAAATTTCTTCCCTTGGGCAGTGAAGATTTAGATTTGTACGGTGGTAAGGTCGAAGCGAATGAATCATTTGAGGACGATTTTGTTGGTCAGGAAAATGCCAAGGAAAAATGTCTAATTTCGTCTCTGCTCTAACCCCTGCACAAACCCTTGATGGGCCTTTGTCGCCACCCCCTGCTGCACCACAGCCAACACCAGGGCCAGATTATCGGCTAACAATGCCCTCACATCCAAATCTAGCCCCGGAAAAATCTGACTGCGAATCACCCCCCCATCATCAGCAAGCAAAGGCTGATATTCTCCCTCGTGTAAACTAAACCAACTCACCTTTTGCTCCGCTATTTGCCAGACAATATATTCCAGAACCCCATTGCGACGATACACCTTTAACTTGTCATGCAGATCGTAGGATGCACTACTGGCTGCAATTTCCACAATCAACTCCGGTGCCCCTTCCACATAATCATCTTCGCTAATGGACGATTGTCCCCCATAGGCTGAATCAATCCGCAGTAAAGCATCCGGTTGGGGTTCATTATCAAAATCTAAACGCACCGTGGCATTATCCGCCAATTCAACACCCGGTGTTGCTGCCCGGTACACCCCCAACCAAGTCATTAAGTCACTATGAGGCTTCCCATGTCTGCGATATCTTAGGGGTGATGCCACGTAAACAACTCCTTCAATTAATTCAGCCTTCTTAAGATGGGGTATTGCCGTATAGCGGCGTTCAAATTCAGCACGAGTCAGGCGATCGCCACTCTCAAGGCATGGCACGAAAACACTCTTGTTATCCGCTATGTTCATCTCAACCTCCCAATAAGCCTATACTCATATATGAACTTCTTCTCGTAGGTCAAAGGTACAAAAGTAAACCTTAACTCATGCTGCAAGGGAGTAGTAGTGGACGCATTGACTCAAGTTTCATCTCGTTTAGGTTTCACAAAACCTACCCCTACTCCCTCCCGAATTGCCTATGCATTACCCGCATCTTTCTTTACAATCTTAAAACCCTGATTTGGCGACCATCTTAAAGGCTGAGGTGTTGAACATACTTGACAAAAGGGTCTTTAATCTTCTCGCTAAAAAATACGTTTTTATTGAGAATGAACAACGAACGAATCAGGTTTAGAAACAATGTGAGCGATGGCTCTCGCAAATGTTAAGAAAGATGTGACTAATGCATAGCCGAATTTGCCGAGGGGTTGGGGGGGTGGAGTTTTATCTATCCGGGAGTAGGGGGTTTAATACCTCGACAAAAAGCAGGGAACCCGTTTTGAGTTGGGATCCTGTATCCACAGATATAAACCTCCTACGAATTCCTTCTTCCTTCTTCAAATTGCGTGTTTTCTCAAATCATCCAGCGAAACATATTCCAACGCTTTCTCATGAGTAGACGACAAATTCACCGACGGTGCAACCCCATCATCAAAAGCTTCCTTCCAACGACTAGCGCACAAACACCAGCAGTCTCCAGGCTTTAATCCGGGAAAACCGTATTCTGGATAAGGGGTACTCAAATCATTACCCTGAGCTTTTGTATAACTCAAAAACTCCTCAGTAACTCGGGCACAAACGACATGCACCCCCGTATCCATTGGGCCTGTTTCACATCTACCATCACGGTAAAAACCTGTCATCGGTGAAGTGCAGCACACCTCAAGTTTTTCACCTAAGACGTTCAAAGCATCCTTACTCATATACAAATCTACATTGTAGAAGGGCTAGGGATATCTTGTTGAGGTGAGTCAAAACATTTCACACCACTGCAGCAAGTTCCGCCTTTACGCTAGCATATGCCCAATCCAACCAAGGAAGCAAAGCCTCGATATCATCCGTTTCGACCGTCGCACCTCCCCAAATTCTCAATCCTGGGGGTGCAGAACGATAAGGGGCAATATCATAAGCTACTTGCTGTTTCTCTAACATTTTGGCCATTTTTTTCGAGCATTCGGCTTGTTGTTCAAGACTCAAAGTTGCGAACCAACTATCGACTATCTTCAGGCAAATCGATGTACAGGAGCGGGTTTCTACTTTCTCTGAGAGAAAATCAGCCCAGTTACTTTGCTCAACCCATTTAGCGATCGCTT
Source organism: Cyanomargarita calcarea GSE-NOS-MK-12-04C (assembly GCA_019359595.1). GTDB lineage: Bacteria > Cyanobacteriota > Cyanobacteriia > Cyanobacteriales > Nostocaceae > Cyanomargarita > Cyanomargarita calcarea. The sequence goes on along the minus strand of JAHHGZ010000006.1, from coordinate 108,039 downwards.
GTAAATTTGCCTCGCTGCGACCAATTAAACCGGGCAATCCTCCTATACTTTCCGCCCATTTCAAGCCATCAAGGGCATCTTCTACACACAACATTGAGGGTGTATTGATGGTATCTCCTTTAAAAATTCCTTCAATTAACTTGCCTTTTTGGGTCATGCGGAATAACTTTGGTAAAGGTCTGGGGGGCTGATAGCTTTCTAAACGTTCCACTGCACGGGGAGACAACACGATAACTCCATGCTGGGCTTCTCCTCCCAATACTTTCTGCCAAGAGTAGGTAACTACATCCAACTTATCCCAAGGCATATCCATCGCAAAAACCGCAGAAGTGGCATCGCAAATCGTCAATCCCTGGCGATCGCTTTTTATCCAATCAGCATTTGGTACCCTGACACCAGATGTTGTTCCATTCCACAAAAAAACAACATCATGGTTGAAATCAACTTCCTCTAAAGAAGGCAAACTCCCATAAGGTGCTTTCAACAAACGGACATCAGCCAATTTCAATTCATCAGTAACATCTTTCACCCATTCCTGACCAAAACTTTCCCATGCCAGGATATCAAGGGGACGGCTTCCGAGTAATGACCACATCGCCATTTCCACCGCTCCGGTATCAGATGCAGGTACAATACCCAAGCGATAATCTGCCGGAATACCCAAAATATTTTTGGAGCGGTCAATGACTTCGGTTAACTTGGCCTTTCCATCTGCCGAACGGTGAGAACGACCAGTACAGGCATTTTGTAGTTTATCCGCAGACCAACCAGGACGTTTCGCACAAGGGCCTGAGGAGAAATGCGGAACGGTTGGTTTGCGAGTTGGGGGAGTAAGATGCTCGGACATAACGCAGGCTTGTGGTTCAGGTAAGTGCTGGTTTTCATAATACCGAGTTTTAGTGCCGAAATTATTGATTTTTTATTGGCTTTCCAAGTTTCAATCCTCAGTCCCCTAAAAAGGGAACTGTTACCAACTAGCGAATTGTGAAGTTGAGAATGTCGTCGTTAGAGTTTCAATCCTCAAGGCTGTAAGTACCAAGTCCATCTTGCATCCATTTTTTCGCAGTGCGATCGCTCAAGTCAATTCCCATCAATGCTAACTAAACACAACCTGTAAATCTAAAACAAACCCCGGTAAAACATCATCTCCAGATAAACTTGTCGGATTATCCAGCAGTTCTACTGGTTGATTTGCTCGATAAATTTCTACCTTTTTATTTTTTGTATCAATCAACCAACCCAGATGTAATCCATTATCAATATATTCCTGTATTTTTCTGCGTAAGGGTTCCATATTGTCACTTTTGGAACGTAATTCAATCACAAAATCTGGACAAAGTGGGGGAAAAGAGTCTTTTTGGGTTTTTCGGGAGTTTCGCTGCTGGGGTCTAATTTCACCATCGACTCAATCTTTCACCTGTGCCAACGTTGTGAGTAACGCACTTAAGTACAAGTCTATTGTAGAAAATACTGAAGATTTATCGTTATGAGCGCGAAAGGAGAAATGATTCCAGTGCCAGCGGATTTGATATCACTATATGGGTATTTGTCACCTATGTAATTTCCGTGAATCATAAATAATCATCTTTTATAACCATTTAGTAAAACTTTGCCTTTCGTTACGGGAACTCTAAGAGGTAAGTAATAAAGTGCAATAAGAAAGAGACATTATGCTGTCAACTCTGATGGTTCCGGGTTATGACATTATTGAAGTCATTCATGAAGGGCTGAATACTGTAGTTTACCTAGCTCAGTCAGAACTTGACCGGCAACCTGTAATCCTCAAAGTTCTCTGTGCAGAATATCCGACTCTAGAGCAGATAACTCGGCTCAAACACGAATACAAAGTTACTGAGAACCTAGATTTAGAAGGAATCATCAAATTTTATCGCTTAGAAACTCACCAAAACGGCTTGGTGTTGGTAGCGGAATTTGGCGGTATTAGTCTCAAACAATTTCTCTCCACCTTTGAAGAATGCAACCTTTCCACCTTTCTCAGTATTGCCGTGCAGCTAGCAAAATCATTAGTATCGCTGCATACTCACCACATCATCCACAAAGACGTAAAACCTGCAAATATAATTATTAATCCCTCTACGTTTGAGGTGAAGCTGACTGACTTTAGCATTGCCTCACGGTTAAATAAAGAAACACCACAGTTGAGCAGTCCCAATCAACTGGAAGGAACTTTAGCATATATGTCACCAGAACAAACGGGACGGATGAATCGGACGCTGGATTATCGTAGCGATTTTTACTCACTTGGGGTGACATTATACGAAATATTGACGCTTGCGTTACCATTTCAAAGCAACGATCCATTGGAAATTGTTCACTGTCACATCGCTAAGGAACCTGTTGCAATTCAGGAATTAAATCCACTTGTTCCGGGGGTTATTGCAGCTATTGTGACTAAATTGATGGCTAAAAATGCTGAAGACCGCTATCAAAGTGCATTTGGTTTGTTAGCAGATTTGGAATACTGTCTTGACCAATTCAAAAATACAGGTCAAATTCCAGATTTTACACTGGGACGATTGGATATTTTGAGTCAGTTGGTGATTCCCCAGAAGCTGTACGGTCGAGAAAAACAGGTTAATTCGCTATATATGGCATTTGAGCGGGTTAACCGAGGGAGTAGCGAATTGATACTGGTTTCTGGCTATTCTGGTATTGGCAAATCTTCTGTTGTCAATGAAGTAAATAAGCCGATTACCCGTCAACGGGGATATTTTATTAGTGGCAAATTTGACCAACTTAAGCGGAATATTCCTTATATTTCCTTAATTCAGGCATTTAGTTCTCTGGTGGAGCAATTGTTCAGCGAAAGTTTTGAGCAGTTGGAGGAATGGAAGCGGAAAATTCTGGCTGCTGTCGGTGGAAATGGACAAGTTATTATTGATGTGATTCCGGAAGTGGAATTAATTATTGGCAAGCAACTGCCAGTATCGCAACTTGGTTCGACGGAAGCACAAAACCGTTTCAATCGTGTCTTCCAGGATTTCATCCGTGTATTTACGCAAAAAGAGCATCCTCTAGTTATCTTTTTGGATGATTTGCAATGGGCAGATTCTGCTACATTAAAGTTAATGCAATTGTTGATTGTTGATGTTGAGAGTCAGTATTTATTGCTGATTGGGGCATATCGAGATAACGAAGTCAGCCCCACCCATGCATTAATTCAGACAATCGAGGAGATTCAGAGAACGGGTAAAGTTGTAAATAATATCCTCCTGGAACCGTTGGATCTTGCCGATGTGAGTCTGTTAGTAGCTGAAACTTTGAATGCTGCTGGCAGTTTTGAGATGCACAACCTTGCGACTCTGCTGTGGAATAAAACAGGAGGAAATCCGTTTTTTTTAACGCAATTATTGCAAGCACTTTATCAAGAGAAGTTGTTGACATTTGACTTTACCCTCCCGAATAAAGGGGAGACAAAGGGGGGTTGGGTGTGGAATTTGTCAGAAATTCAGGCAATTGGAATTACTGATAAAAGTGTAGTGGAATTGGTTGCGAGTCGAATTGAGAAGTTGCCTTCGTCAACTCAGGAAGTTTTGAAACTCGCTGGATGTATTGGAGATAAATTTACGCTAGATGTGCTGTCAATTGTCCGAGAAGAATCGGCTTTAGTGACAGCAAATGAACTTTATGCAGCTTTAGAATCGGGGCTAATTTTACCATTGAATGAAACTTACAAAATTCCTTTGGTATTTGATTGGGAAGCAGATAATCTTCCAGCCAAAATTTTTCAGGTGAGTTACAGGTTTCTCCATGACCGAGTACAACAAGCTGCTTATTCTCTGATTCCTGATTCGCAGAAGCAAGCAACTCATCTCAAAATAGGTCAGTTGCTACTCAAAAATACACCAAAAGAGAAAATTGAACTCAATATTTTTGATATTGTTAATCAATTCAATGTAGGTATTGAGAGGCTGTTACAGGAAAATGAGAGGCAGGAATTAGCAGAGCTAAATTTAATTGCGGGTCGAAAAGCGAAAGAATCTGCAGCCTATATTTCTGCACTCAATTACTTACAGATAGGAATTGACTTACTTGATGTCAATGCATGGCATAATCACTATGATTTTACTTTAGATTTGCATGAAAGCTTTGCGGAAACGGCTTATTTAATTGGTTCATTTGAATTGATGCAGCAATGCATTACGACTATTTTTAATAATGCGGATTCGTTTCTAGATAAAATCAAGACTTATGAAGTGCAAATCCAAGCCAATATTGCACAAAATAAACTCAAAGAAGCTGTATGTACGGCATTAGAGGTACTCCAGCAACTGGAAATTAAACTCCCCAAAAATCCCCATCAAATACAGATATTATTAGGTTTAGCTAAAACTAAATTATTATTGGGTAGGAAGATACCTCAAAGCCTCATACATCTGCCAAAGATGACAAATCCACATCATTTAGCAGCAATTAAAATTCTTTCCAGTGCGGCTTCTGCTGCTTATATTGCTTTACCAGATTTAATGCCGTTGTTGGTATTTGAACGAGTTAATTTATCTGTAAAATATGGGAATACGGCACTGTCCGCATTTGCCTATGCTTGGTACGGGTTGATTCTCTGTGGAGTCGTATTTGATATTAAAACAGGCTATCAATTTGGACAACTGGCATTAGAACTATTAGAACATTTCAATGCCAAGAATCTGAGAGCTAGGACAATGTTCATGACCTATGGATTTGTGATTCATTGGTGCGAACATATAGAAGATACAATTCAACCACTTTTAACAGCTTATCAGAGTGGTTTAGAAACTGGTGATGTCGAATATGCCTCTTGGTCGGCTGTGGTACTTTGCTACAACCGATATTGGATGGGACAGGATTTAGCGGAAGTTGAAAAAATATTTTCCTCTTTTATAAAGGCGATCGCCCCTTTTAATCAAAATAATGCATCTATCTATCTGCGGATATTTCATCAAGCAACCTTGAATTTGCTGGGACGTTCCTCCGATGCCACAATTTTATCAGGTGAAAGTTACGATATTGCAGAATCTATTCTAGCCCAAGAAATATCAAGCGATCGCACGGGACTGTTTTTCAGTTATGTCTGTCAGCAGCAACTCCACTATCTATTTGGACAATACGCTCTGTCACTGGAAAAAGGAACTGCTGCTAATTCTTATGTTTCCGGGGTAGTCGGACTTCTTCCATCTGTTCTTTTCAACTTTTATGATTCTCTCACGAAACTCGCTATCTATACCAATGCTGTAGCTTCAAAACGCAAGCAGATTCTCAAGCAGGTTGCAGCCAATCAGAAAAAACTCAAGCGGTGGGCAGATTCCGCTCCGATGAACCACCAGCACAAGTATGATTTGGTGGAAGCAGAAAAATGTCGGGTTTTAGATAAGCTAGTCCAAGCAGGAAATTTATACGATCGCGCGATTCAAGGAGCTACTGAAAACGGCTACACTCAAGAAGTAGCTCTTTTCAACGAACTCGCTGCTAAATTTTATCTGGCACAGGGTAGAAATAAAATAGCCAAAGTTTATTTCACAGATGCATACTACAGCTACATCAGATGGGGAGCAATTGCAAAAGTTCGACATCTGGAAGAATCTTACCCTGAGTTAATTATTCGCAGTCAAATTATGCCTGCGACAGATGATATAACTGAGACGCTGCTCGAAAATATCACTCGAACCCAAAGTACCTCAATAAACAGCGAACAACTGCTGGATTTAGCGACGGTGATGAAAGCAACATCCGCAATTTCTGAGGAAATTGTTTTGGATAACTTGCTCAAAAAGCTGCTGCACATCATCTTAGAAAATGCTTCTGCACAGAAAGGTTGCATTATCCTAGAACGCAACAATCAATTATTTATCGAAGTTGCAGACACCAGTCAAACAGAATCAACAGTTGTCCTGGAATCAACTCCCGTGGAAACGAGTCAGGATGTTCCCGTGTCACTCATCAACTATGTCGCTAAAACTCAGAAACCACAGGTGTTCAACAATGCCAGCCAAGAAACAATTGTAAAATCTGACCCCTACATCCGAGAATATCAACCGAAATCTGTACTTTGCGCGCCGATTTTTTATCAAGCTAAATTCCGAGGCATTGTATATCTAGAGAATAACTTAGCAACGGGAGCATTTACAAGAGCGAGGCTGCAACTGATCCAAATTTTAACCGCACAAGCAGCGATCGCCATCGAAAATGCCCGTCTCTACAGTGGAGAACAAGCAAAATCAAAACAGCTTGCTGAATCACTACAGCAATTGGCACAGAAAGAAGAACAGTATCGTGGTATTTTTGAAACTGCAATTGATGGTTTAGGAATTTGCGACATAGAAACAGGCAAATTCGTCGCAGTCAACCCAGCAAATTGTCAGATGTATGGATTTTCAGCTCTTGAATGGCAAAATCTCCAACCCCAAGATTTTATTCATCCAGACTATCTCCACCTGTTTGTTGAATTCGTTCAATTAATTAAAGCTGGTAAAGAATTTTACGGTCAAGCAGTTGTGATTCGCAAAGATGGCACACAATTTGATGTTGAAGTAAAAGCCAGTTCTTACATATACAACGGAAAACTTCATGCATTAACGATTACACGAGATATCAGCAAACAGCAAGCTGCGTTACGCGATCGCCAACGTGCCGAAACTGCACTGCAACAACGCAGCCAAGATTTGTTTGAAGCACTGCAAAAACTCCAACGAACCCAAGGACAACTGGTACAAACCGAAAAAATCTCCCAATTGGGACAACTTGTAGCAGGTGTCGCTCACGAAGTCAACAATCCCGTTAGCTTTATTTCCGGTAATTTATCCCACACCAAGCAAAATGTTGAAGATTTAATTAATTTATTACATCTCTATCAAAAATACTTACCCAACCCACCGATAGAAATCACCGAAGAAATAGAAAACATTGACTTGGAATACTTGCTAGAAGACTTACCAAAAATGATATCCTCGATGAAATTGGGCACAGACCGCATCCGTGATATCATGCAATCATTGCGGAACTTTTCCCGTGCCGATGCCAATGAGAAAAAAGCAGTTGATATTCATCAAGGCCTCGACACCACCTTAATCGTTTTATCCCACCGTTTGAAAGCGAGTCCCAGCCGTCCGGCAATTCAAATAGTCAAAGAATACGGTCAAATCCCGGCATTTGAATGCTATTCCGGACAGATAAACCAAGTATTTATGAATTTGTTGGCAAATGCCATTGATGCTTTAGAAGAATCTAATTCAGGTAAAACCTTTGCCGAATTACAGCAGAATCCCAACATCATTAGAATTCGGACTGAAATAGTCAATCCAACTCATGAATTAAAAATTTGCATTGCTGATAATGGTTGCGGAATGCCAAAAGAAGTGCGCCAAAATCTATTTAATGCATTTTTCACCACCAAATCAGAAGGTAAAGGCACTGGTTTGGGACTTTCGATAAGTCATCAAATTATCACCGAAGCCCACGGAGGAACTTTAGAATGTTTCTCGAATCCTGGGAAAGGTACGGAGTTTGTCATTTTAATGAAGGAAGAAGGAAGAAGGAAGAAGGGTAGATTAATGAAGGAAGAAGGAAGAAGGAAGAAGGAAGAAGGAAGAAGGAAGAAGGAAGAAGGGTAGATTAATGAAGGAAGAAGGAAGAAGGAAGAAGGAAGAAGGGTAGATTAATGAAGGAAGAAGGGTAGATAAAGAAGAGAAGAAGGGTAGATGAAGAGGGTAGATGAAGAGAGTAGATATGAGATAATAATTATTACTTCATTATTGAAACTTATTTCATCAATTATGAGTGGTCATCGAGAACAATTCATTTGGAAACGTAGTGTACAATTAGCAATTTCGTGCTACCAATTAACAAATCATTTCCCCAAATCAGAACTTTACGGATTAACTAATCAAATGAGACGCTCTGCGGTTTCAGTTCCTTCTAATATTGCTGAGGGATATGGACGTAATGGAAAGCCAGAATATATACGCTTTCTCCATATATCTCTGGGATCTTTAAGAGAATTAGATACTCAGTTATATATTGCTAAGGAAGTTGGTTTAGCAAGTCCAGAAGTGTTTACTCCTGTTATGAGAGAAGTTGATGAATTACAAAGAATTTTAGTCTCAGCTCTTCAAAAAATAGAAGCATAACTAAAATTGCAAGTGTGCAAAGGAATAGAAAAATATTTTTCCCTCCCTTCTCCTCCTCCCTCCTTCCTTCCTCCTCCTCCCTTCTTCCTTCTTCCTTCTTCCTTCTTCCTTCATTTACCTAATATTTCTCACCAAAAAATTAGCTTGAGCGCAACTTTTGCCAGAACGCTTCAAAATTTCAGGACTGCAAGGAATCAATTTTCCATCCTTAGAGAAGCAGAATAATACCTCTTGCAAAAAGCGTCCCGAGTCGGAACAGGAAGGTGCAAGGGAGTCAGCACTCAATCCGGGGTTCGCATTGGCAAATGACTGTTTGAGGTCATTTAGAGTAGTGCGGAAGGGTTTGCTTGGTTTGTTGTAAGCCGGAGGAATGGCAACAGAATTCTTCACCTGTTTCGATCTTGTCAGGTATTGCTGGGGTGTCTCCCCCGTACAAGTACCGTGTTTTTCCCATTCATGGTCGTAAAGTTTGGGACTGGGGAAAAGATTGGGAAATTGCTGCTTGACTGCTTCCGGCATTTTCTCAGTAGTGCAGTTAACTGGATAACCCTTTTGATACTGGGGCCACAAACCATGCAGTACAAAGCCTAATTTTTTACCCGATCCACATTGTTGTTTGTCGCGATCGCCTTTGTTAGCGCAGTAATCTGGTGACCAAGACATTGCCAGTACGTAAAAGTCAAATTTCCCCGGTTTACCTTGGCTTTGGGCAACGGCAATCCCCGGAATGCCCAGAATAGTCAATAAAAACGCTGCAATCGGAAATCTTTTCATTGATATCTTTTAATTATTTTCTCCAGTAATATAAGATACTTCATGCTGGCACACTTAAAACAGAAGTTGGACTTCAATTGTTAAAAATCCGCTTTAGATAATCATTCATGAGAAAAATTTTCGCCATAGCCAGAAAAAATCTCTATATGTAAAATTATTAGTCTATAATTAGGGATCGTGTTGAATTTAAAGCGAATTCATGCCTAAACTTAAAACTCGTAAAGCCGCGTCGAAGCGATTCCGCGCCACCGGCACTGGTAAAATCGTCCGTCGCAAAGCTTTCAAAAACCACCTTCTAGAACACAAATCTTCCAGTAAGAAGAGCAAATTCTCTAAGATGGCAATCGTGGACGAGCGCGATGAACTTAACGTCCGGTTGATGCTGCCTTATTTGTAATTTTTCAAAATTTTAGTTGAATCGAACTCAGGAATTAAACAATGACAAGGGTAAAACGCGGTAATGTTGCTCGCAAACGCCGCAATAAAATTCTCAAACTAGCGAAAGGTTTTCGCGGTTCTCACTCGACTCTGTTTAGAACTGCCAATCAACAGGTAATGAAAGCCCTGCGGAGTTCTTATCGCGATCGCAAAAACCGCAAGCGTGATTTCCGTCGTCTTTGGATTACCCGCATCAACGCTGCTGCACGTCTACACGGCATGAGTTACAGCAAGTTGATGGGCTACCTGAAAAAAGCTGATATCCAAATCAATCGCAAAATGTTGGCGCAATTGGCTGTTCTCGATCCAGCAGCTTTTACCAAAGTTGCGGAATTGGCGGCTAGCCAAGCTTAAAAAATAGGATGCGTGATGCCCGCAGCATAGAATGCTGGGGCTATACAAACAAAGCCCACCGACGTGGGCTATGATTTACTCCGCGTAGGCCACTTGGTTTGTATAGCCGCTATTTAATAATGGGTACTCGTCAAAAGATAATTATTTTCCTTCTGGCTTTTGCCTTTTACCTTTTACCTACTTTTCCCTGTAGTGCTGCATCCATGCCAGAGATTCGGCAGCGGGGTTACTTAAATATTGCGGTGAAAGATAACTTGCGTCCTCTGGGCTTTCGGGATGCAAGCGGCAATTTACAAGGTTTAGAAATTGATTTAGCGCAGCGTTTGGCTCTTGACTTGTTGGGCAAAAAAAATGCCGTTAAATTACAGCCCACAATGAATCGCGATCGCCTGTCTTTAATTTTTAACAATAAGGTAGATTTGGCGATCGCTCGGGTAACTGCAACTGAATCCCGCGCTCGTCTGGTCAGTTTCAGTGTTCCCTACTATCTAGATGGCACTGTCTTAGTCACAAAAGATGCAACGCTCCAGCGATTCACTGATTTAAAACAGCGAAAAATTGCGGTATTGCAAGGCTCGAACACAATTGCCCGAGTTAGATATTTTATACCTGATGCTAAATTAGTAGCAGTAGATTCCTACGAAATCGGGCGATCGCTCTTAGAAGAGAATAATTCTGATGCGTTTGCTGCTGATGGTAGCGTTCTCAGTGGTTGGGTGCAAGAATATCCCCAGTATCGGCTGCTGCCAACCCCCCTATCTACAGAACCCTTGTGTGTGGTAATGCCCAAGGGTTTGCAGTATGATGAATTGCGAAGAATGGTGAATAATGCGATCGCTGGTTATATCGCTTCTGGTTGGCTCAAGGAACGCGCCGAATATTGGGGATTACCATCATTCGATTCTAGATTTTAGATTACCTGCTCTCATTCCCTTTGCGCCTATGGATTTTGGATTGACACTCCCAGACTAGTTGAGGGTCAGATCCCCGACAATTTTTACGAAGTCGGGGATCTTGCAGCCATAGTTGGATAATAGATATAGCGGTTCCCATCCGGATGAGGTACAAGTTTATCTGCGTACATCTGCGGTTTTTAAACTCTTATGTGTACCTCATGCAAACGGGAACCGCTATAGAAGAAGAAGTTTTCAATTTGTATATTTCAAGGCAATGGATAAGAATTTAGCAATTGTCTATCTCTCGATATTGGTGGGTTTGCTCTCCTTTACAGTTGTGAGCGTTTTTCGCCAAATTCTCAAAACTCGCAAAGTGGAAAGCGCCTTTTCCCGCTTGCGAACCAAGCTGACGAAAGATAAAGGTACAACTCAAGAATATTACGAGTTGGCTAGTATCTATTCAGAGAAAAAATTGTTTAGTCAGGCAATTACCCTATTCCAAAAAGCTCTCAAATCAGCCGAAGAAGAGGGAGAAGAAAATATTGCCCCGATTTACAACGGTTTGGGTTATGCTCACTTCACCCAAGAGCAATATGATTTGGCAATTCGTCAGTACAAAGAAGCCATCAAATTAAATCCCAACTATGTGACAGCGTTGAATAATCTCGGTCATGCTTACGAGCGGAAGAAATTAACCGCTCAAGCGTTGGAGATGTACGAGAATGCACTGAAGAATGAGCCAAATAACCCTACAGCTAAACGTCGTGCGGAATCCCTGAGAAGGTTGGTTTCGGTTTAGTATACTTTTGCCCCAAGCGAGGCTACGGTATACACAAGTACTAAAATTCTTTCTTCGTGTACTTCGTGTCCTACCCTGCGGGAACGCTCCGCTTACGTGGTTCAAAACATATATTCTTTTTTAACCACGTAGGCAAAGCCAGCCCGAAGGGCTTAGGGCACAAAGGCACGAAGGAAGATATTTTTTCAACTTGTTTATACACCGCAGGTTTACGGGGGAGGGGAAAATAGCTCGCAGAATGTCAAGATTTATATGATTTGGATAACTTTAGCAACAGAAATGATGTGAAAGCTATAAGCCCAATTCCAATCAGCAAAAGCGTTTCAGGCTTCTTAAAGAAAAATCAATTCCACCAGCCCCCACTTCATAAAGGCTGCAAGTTTTGAGAGAATCAGAAACGATTTAATAATCATTGCACTAATTCTTATCCGACATTATTCGTTTCAGCTAAAAAGGAAGAACACATGAAATTGGCTTATTGGATGTATGCAGGCCCCGCTCACATAGGCACCCTGCGAGTCGCAACTTCTTTTAAAAATGTCCATGCCATCATGCACGCTCCTTTGGGTGATGATTACTTTAACGTGATGCGCTCCATGCTATCGCGGGAGAGGGATTTTACCCCAGTGACAACCAGTGTCGTGGATCGTCACGTCTTGGCTCGTGGTTCTCAAGAAAAGGTGGTAGACAACATCACCCGCAAGGATTCTGAAGAACATCCAGACTTAATTGTGTTGACTCCCACTTGCACCTCCAGCATTTTGCAAGAGGATTTAGCAAACTTTGTGGAAAGAGCATCTATAGAAGCCAAAGCTGATGTACTGCTGGCCGATGTGAATCACTACCGCGTCAACGAGATGCAAGCAGCCGATCGCACTCTGCATCAAATCGTTCAATATTATATAGAGAAGGCTCGCAAGAAAGGCGAACTACCGGAAGGCAAATCAGAAAAGCCCTCAGTTAACATCATCGGAATTTCCACCCTGGGTTTCCACAACCAACACGACTGTACAGAGTTGAAGCGGTTGATGGGTGACTTAGGAATTGAAGTTAACACCGTCATCCCCGAAGGTGCTTCCGTACACGAAATCAAGACTATGCCGAGGGCTTGGTTTAACTTAGTACCTTACCGCGAACTCGGTTTGATGTCCGCTGAATATCTCAAGGAAGAATTTGGCACGCCTTATATTGACATAACCCCTATGGGTGTGGTAGAGACAGCGCGTTGTATTCGGAAGATTCAGCAGGTAATTAATGCCCAAGGTGCGGATGTTAACTACGAAGATTTCATCAACGAGCAAACCATGCACGTATCGCAAGCAGCTTGGTTTTCCCGTTCGATTGACTGTCAGAACTTGACCGGGAAGAAAGCAGTGGTGTTTGGAGATAGCACCCACGCAGCCGCAATGACCAAGATTCTAGCGCGGGAAATGGGGATTCACGTTGTTTGGGCTGGAACCTACTGTAAATATGATGCAGATTGGTTCAAAGAGCAGGTGGGTGAGTATTGCGATGAAATCTTGATTACCGACGACCACGGTCTAATTGGAGATGCGATCGCCCGTGTTGAGCCCTCGGCGATTTTCGGAACCCAAATGGAACGTCACGTTGGGAAGCGTTTGGATATTCCTTGTGGCGTAATTGCAGCCCCAATCCACGTCCAGAATTTCCCAATTGGTTATAAACCATTTATGGGTTATGAAGGGACGAATCAGGTTACAGATTTGGTTTATAATTCCTTCACCTTGGGAATGGAAGACCATTTGTTAGAAATCTTTGGCGGTCATGATACTAAGGAAGTGATTACCAAGGGAATTTCTGCAGAGTCTGACTTGAACTGGACAAAAGACGGTCAAGCGGAATTGAATAAGATTCCTGGTTTTGTGCGGGGTAAGGTGAAGCGGAATACTGAGAAATTTGCACGCGATCGGGGGATTCAGGTGATTAATGCTGAGGTTCTCTACGCTGCGAAGGAATCTGTTGGGGCCTAGGTAGATAAAGTTTTGTCCGCATAGGTTTCAACTCTTGCCGCAAGATTACCCCTCCCCAGCCCTCCCCTTGCAAAGGGGAGGGAGTAAGAGTTTAACCCTCCCCTTTGCAAGGGGAGGGAGTAAGAGTTTAACCCTGCCCTTTGCAAGGGGAGGGAGTAAGAATTTAACCCTCCCCTTTGCAAGGGGAGGGTGCGCTTTAGCGCGGGTGGGGTATTGTCTTTCCCAAGCCGAAAACGATTCAAGGGTGCAAGTTACGGGACGGAAGATTACCCCTCCCCAGCCCTGCCCTTGCAAAGGGGAGGGAGTAAGAGTTTAACCCTGCCCTTTGCAAGGGGAGGGAGTAAGAATTTAACCCTCCCCTTTGCAAGGGGAGGGTGCGCTTTAGCGCGGGTGGGGTATATCCGAGGGGTAATTCCGGGAACAATAAGCAGAGTTGGAATCTGGAAACCACTTATGACAAAGCTGTATAACCAAACCTCAGAAAAATCAAAACGGCAAGCACTCAGAAACAATATGCCGCTAGCCGAAAAAATTATTTGGGCAAAGCTTAGAAGTCAGCAAATAGAAGGTTGTAAATTTCGTAGACAGTACAGTATTGATGCATTTGTAGTTGATTTTTATACTCCAGAATTGAAACTCGCGATCGAAATTGATGGTGATAGTCATTACCAAGATGGAATACCAGAATATGACCATGAACGGCAACTATTTTTGGAATCAAAGGGTACGAAGGTTTTGAGGTTTACAAATCAAGAGATTTACAAAGATTTAGATCGTGTGCTAGAAAGGATTAGAGAAGTTATTTGTCAGATGAGGGAAATTACCCCACCTTAACCCTCCCCTTGCACTAAACGCAGAGTGACTTCGGTGCAGGTTAGGGGAGAAAATATGATTGATTTTTCTTCCCCCCAACACTGCCGAAGCGGCACTCTGCGCAAACGGAGGGAATGGGGGTTTCAAAACCTCAGATAAGTTTATCTATTTGTTAACCTCTTCGCTCGCTCAATAGCTTCATCAATTTTCTTTTTTTCGCGTTTACAACGCCTTAGATAAGCCTTACGTTTAGCCTTTTTATCTATTTCATATTGACGATTAAGTCTAATTGTTTGTTCGACCATATTGATTATGCATAGAGTTGTAATTCCTCCATATAAAAAATACAGGAAACATTCAAGAAACCTACCATCCATGTAAAACAATAATGTTCTGATTAATGTACCTAAATCATCCATTTTTTGTACTGTAGCAAGTATTTATAGATTGCATTTAACAAAGCATCCTCATGGGGAGTGAGACACCCATCTTAGAAAAGCTTTAGAGAGATAAATAATCTAAATTAGATTTGCTTTAACTTATCAATTATTTGTTCCTTGAGAAAATCGCGAAAATACTGAAATAATTTCTGCTTAAATCTATGCCAACTATGCATAATTAGAGTGACATCTTTATCAAGATATTGCAAAGATTACATCCTTTGTCTAAGTATATTTAGCTTAAGTAATATTTATAACTCTTATTTAAAAAGCAAATCTATCTGTAGCGATTAATTGCAGAGCGCGTAGCCTACTTGCTGAGTTTGTGTTTCAGAATATAAAGGTACAAATGTATTATTTCAAAGTTAAGTGTTGTACTGATTAAGAAAAATTATAAGTGAGTAAATGTCACAATACAAACTTATTACTTCCACAATAAAAAGGGCATGATAACCCATTCAAAAAAAAACCGATGTATCTCCGACAACAAAGTAAAAAAAAGCAACAGTAAACCGTCAAAATTACTTCTATAAAATCCCCCCAGATGCATGGTAAGTTGTAATCTCCGTCCTCCTCCCCCCGCCTCGCCCAATGAATCTACACTATCTACACGCACAACATCTTGACGAATTAGTCAAGGGGAGTGGCATAGATTTACACCTGGCGAAGCTGAATTTTAGCTCCCTGGAAGACAATAACGCCTATGATTACCTGTTGATTTCCGAGCAACTCCCCCGCACAAACACTGGTATGGTGAAGAGTAGCTGGTTAAACCGCTACGCGCACATAAATTCTGGTGGTTGGTGGTGTTCTGGACTAGATCCGTTAAATAATTGGCAAGGGATGGAGTGGGGTTGTTTTAAGCCAAACCAACCACGACTGAATGAAAAAGGTAAGTGCATTAAGTACGAACATCCCCCCAGTACACCGACAAGGGTTTTTTGTTTGCGAGTAACACAACAAGTTTGGCTTCATGTCGCTCAACGCTACAATTTAGAACTACCAGAAAATATTACGATCGCCTCGAATGGTGAAGCTGAAGGCTTTTGGCAGTGGGTGATGGAACGAAATATACCTGCGATAATTTGCGAGGGTGTGAAGAAAGCAGGGGCACTGTTAACCCAAGGATATGTAGCGATCGCAGTACCTGGAATTACTAGTGGTTATCGGGTTGCCAAGGATGAATTTGGAAAAGTTATTAGCCGTCAACTTATCCCGGACTTAGTAGAATTTGCGATTAGCAAGCGGACATTTTATATATGCTTTGATTTTGAAACGGAAGCCAAGAAAATTTCGGCTGTAAATAACGCTATTTCCCAACTTGCTGCTTTATTCCAAGCAAAAAATTGTCCGGTTAAAGTCATTACACTTCCGGGAATGGAAAAAGGTGTTGATGAGTTGATTGTTAGCAAAGGTGGAACTAGTTTCGATAAAGTTTATCGCCAAAGCCTTGATTTAGAAGTTTACCTTGCCCAAACCAAACCCCACAGCACTTTCACGATTCCGGCTGCAATTACTCTCAATACTCGTTATTTAGGAGAAATACCTTTCCCGACATCTGGATTAGTGGGAGTAAAGTCAGCAAAAGGAACGGGGAAAACAACTGCATTGCAAGTGGTTGTTAAACAAGCTATAAATAAAAATCAGCCAGTTTTATTAATTACTCACAGAATCCAATTAGGGCGGTTTTTGTGCAAAAAGATTGGGATTAAATGGGGAATGGGGAAAGAGGAGAGGGGGAGAGGGGGAGAGGGGGGGATTCCACCCATCCTCCAGTTTCCCATTCCGGACTCCCTAGGACTTTGCGTCGATTCTATTTGGAAACTTAATCCTGAAGATTGGCGAGGGGGGATAGTAATTTTAGATGAAGTAGAGCAATCTTTATGGCATTTACTCAATAGTAATACTTGTAAAGATAAGCGCGTAAAAATTTTAAAAGCATTTCAACAGTTAATTTCTACCGTCTTGACAACTGGGGGTTTAGTTATTGCTCAAGATGCTGATTTATCAGATATTTCTTTAGAATATTTACAGGAATTGGCAGGATTGCAAATAACGCCTTGGGTGGTTTTAAATGAGTGGAAGCCTAAAAAAGGGTGGGATGTTACTTTTTATGATTCTCCCAACCCAACGCCATTAATTCAGCAGCTAGAATTAGATTTACTTGCCGGACGAAAATGCTATATAACTACTGATAGTCGTTCCGGACGTTACAGTTGCGAAACTATTGAACGTTACCTCAGAGAGCGTTTGGAAAAAATGCGGGGACTATTTCCGAAAACTCTAGTAGTTAGCAGTTGTACTACTAACACACCGGGACATAAAGCAGTTGATTTAGTTGCAGATATTAATCAGAAAATTACTGAATATGATGCCGTTTTTGTTACTCCTAGTTTGGGTACGGGAGTTAGTATAGATATTCAACATTTCGACCGCGTTTATGGTATTTTTCAAGGTGTAATTCCCGATGCGGAAGCCCGACAAGCTTTAGCAAGGGTACGGGATGATGTCCCCCGTGTTGTTTGGTGTGCCAAGCGGGGTATTGGTTTAATCGGTAGCGGTAGCACAAATTATCGCTTGCTATCAGATTGGTATCAGGAAAATCAAAAAGAAAACTTAGCTTTGCTCAGTCCGTTACATAAAGTTGATGTTGATTTACCATTAGTTTATGACCCAATTCATTTAAGAACTTGGTCAAAGTTATCTGCAAGAGTGAATGCTTCGATTACTATTTATCGTCAATCGATGAAAGAAGGTTTGATGGCAGATGGGCATCAAATTTGGTTAAGAAGTAATGATGTGCAGAACAATATTCTTCGAGATTTACGCCATGCCTTTTTAGCAACCGATCCTCAAGACTCAGCAACCCGTAGAAGGTTAATTTTAGAAATCGTCAAAGTTCAAAGAGATTGGGCAGAAAATCGTCAAAAAAACAAACAAATTAGCACCAGTATCAAGAAAATCAAGCGACAAAATCAATTAGCAGCAGCGAATGCTGTAGCGAATGCGAAAAATATTGATTATGTAGAATACGAACACCTGTCGGGTAAACATTCCCTCACTGATGAAGAGCGCAATCAAACCAATAAGTATATCCTCAGACAAAGGTATGCTATTGAAGTAACGCCACAATTAAAATTGCAGGATGAGCAAGGATATTATCCACAATTATTAACTCATTATTATCTCACTCACGAAAGCGAATATTTCCGGATTAAAGATAAACAAGAATGGCATCAGCAATTAGTTTGGGGTGAGGGGAAAGTATTTTTACCAGATTTACAAACATATACTTTGAAAGTTGAGGCATTAAGGGCATTAGGAATTCTCCAATTTCTCGAACCAGAACGAAAATTTACGGAGAATGATGCTGATTTGATATTGTTGAAGAATATGGCTTTACAGTGCAGCCAGCATATTAAGAGAGTGTTGGGGATTAGTTTAGTGAGGGATAAAGAACAGATTTCGGGTATTAAAATACTGAGTCGATTGTTAAATTTATTCGGATTGAAGCTGAAGAAGCTAAATCAAGTTTATCAAATTGATAAAAATTCGTTGAATGATGGTAGGGAGAAAATATTTACAGTTTGGCATCAACGAGATGAGCTGATGTTGGTAAGTGTTAAGAATTTGGAGTGTGAGATCGAGAATAGTTCTTCATACTTTCAGCAGTCTGGGAATCCGGAGCCCCCCCTTATTGCAAGGGAGGAAGGAGCTTATATATACCGTTCCTAAATCCCAACTGAAAAATCAGATCCCCGACAACTTTTTTTTACGGATACAGAAGAGCTAATTAGGTGTCCGACCCCATAGGGATCAGACACCTATGTGTTAACATCCCCAATAACTTAGGAGAATAAAGAGTAAGAAAATACAACTTGTCAAGTATATATGACACTGCATCCAAAAAACCATTGGAAGATACCAGAGCAAACCACACGGATAGCGTGTGCTTCATTCCCGTCAGCGTGGTAGAACACCGCACCTTCTTGAGATTCTAACCAATGCCTAATTTTCCGGTAATGGCATCCGGATAATTTCGCGACTACTGTTTAAATTTTGGATTTTAAATTGGCTATCTTAGACTAGGTAAAGTCATGATTTTGCAAAGATACGGTAATACTTCTGGCGTAAAACAATCTTTGTGGCTAGATTAAATACATTCGTCGCGTGTTTGTTTCACCTCAACCAGCCTTCTTGCCCAATGAATCGTTTTCCACCAAAGATATCGAATTTTCACGCAGATATATTACAACAGACTGAGCTTGGTCAGATGTGTGGTTCCAAGCAATTGTTTCGCGATCGCTATGAAGTATTACGCATTTTGGGCAGGGGTGGTTTTGGCGTCACCTTTTTGGCGAAAAATGCCTCACTGCCGGGAAGTCCCCTCTGTGTAATTAAGCAGCTTTGTCCGAAAGTCACCAATCCCAAAAGCTGGCAACGTGCATGTCAGAGATTTGAAAAAGAAGCAAAAACCCTGGGGCAATTGGGCAGTCATTCTCAAATTCCCATGCTTTTAGATTACTTTGAAACAAGTGGGGAGTTTTACTTAGTTCAAGAATACGTACGTGGTTCGACTCTGGCACGGGAAATCAGACGCAATGGGCGCAAAAATGAAGCTGGTGTCAAACAATTTTTACAAGAAATTCTGCCAGTATTGCAGTATGTCCACAAACATCATGTCATTCACCGAGATATTAAGCCCCAAAATTTGCTCCGTTGTGATGATGACGGACGGTTGGTGCTGATCGATTTTGGCGCTGTGAAGGAGGAGTTGGTTCGCACCAGCGAATCTTCAATCCCAAAAACTGTTAGTACTAATTTTGTTGGGACAATGGGATTTGCTCCACCAGAACAGTTTTCTTTACGTCCAGTTTATGCCAGCGATATTTTTGCCGTCGGTGTAACTTGTCTTTATCTATTGACTAGCAAAGCACCTTTAGAATTTGACCACGATACCAAGACTGGTGAAATAGCTTGGCAAAAAGAGGTAGAACTCAGCGACCATTTTACCTATGTTTTGAGCAAAATGGTCAAGCTTTCCTTACAGGAGCGCTTTAAGTCAGCCGAGGATGTAATGTGGGCTTTAGGCATGGAATCTCATCTCCCAACTTTGACTAACTGTTTAACTACCAAACGCCTTGGCGGTAATAATTCAAGCAGTGAAGAAAATTCCCAAGTATATTTACCACCTGTGGCACGGACTGCCACCGCAATTCGGCAATGGCGAGAAAAGTTAAATGCAGCAAAGACTCAAGGTCAATTTAAGCGTCGCTTACCTCAAGTAACAAATTAACAATTCAAAGAGGAAATTCAGGGAAATGACAGTTAATATTAATACCTCAATATCGAGGTGAATTTCTTAGTTAAATCATAGTTAGTTTAGGAAGCAAATTTTTGTATAATGATCAGTAGAGTAGGCCAATTTAAAAAAACATAAATTAGACCTAACCAGCCAACCCAGTTTAGAGGACATAGGGGGAGTAATAGGTTTGACGTTTAATTTAATTGACCAACTTACTCCCGAAGCGATAAGATTAACCAGCTTCTTCTTCCTTATTCTTCCTTCGTTTCTTCTCTTCGAGACGCTCCGCGAACGCCTCTTTGCGGTTAATCAAAATAAATATTCTTAAAGCACCAAAGGAATAAAAATAATATAACCAATACCAATTTGCATTTTAAAACAGTGAACAGCGAACAGTTAAGAGTAAAATTTCGGGAAAAATTGAACATACAGCAAATTTCAACTTTGTGAGGTACAGAAATACCCCTCCCCAACCCTCCCCGTATGCCTTGGGGAGGGGGTGTACTTCATTTACTTGCAAAGTGCTGTAATTTGTTATCTAATATGTTCCACTTCTAAAAAAATGCCAAAATCATCACCGCTATTACCCGGGTAAATCGATTCACTTCCCTACTGTTAAACAGCACAATTCCATAAAAATGGACTAAGAATAAGGCTTTGATTTTATAGTGATTTTCATAACTTATAAAATGAGGAATATGTGGTTTATACGCAAGGCACAAAATAAGAGTTATGCAGTCGCACTTTTTAAACGATGGTCTGCTGCCTGAATCCCGATTGTCCAAATCCTCTTAATCCCAATAGCAAGAAGCTTTGCCAATCCTGTAGCACTCCCCTGATTCCACTGCTGCGAAATCGCTTCCGTGTCATGCGAGTACTTTCAGATGAAGGTGGTTTTGGCAAAACTTATTTAGCTGAAGATGTAGATAAATTAAATGAACCGTGTGTTATCAAGCAACTGGCACCCAAATTTGAAGGAAATTGGGCACTGAAAAAAGCGGTAGATTTGTTTGAAAAAGAAGCACAAAGGTTGCAACAATTGGGAGAACATCCCCAAATACCAACGCTATTAGCTTATTTTCAACAAGATGGCTATTTGTATTTAGTACAGCAGTTTATCGACGGGCATAATTTATTAAAAGAATTGCAACAACGCTTAATTTATAGCGGTGGTGACATTGAAGAATTATTGCTAAATTTACTGCCCATACTAAAGTTTGTCCACGAGCGGGGAGTGATTCATCGAGATATTAAACCACAAAATATCATCAGACGTTCGCTACAGCCCCCTTTAGATAAAGGAACTAGAGGGGATTTAGTCTTGATTGATTTTGGCTCCTCAAAGCAGCTAACAGCAAAGGTACAGCTAAAAATGGGGACTGCAATTGGTTCTCACGGTTATTGTCCGATTGAACAAATTCGGGATGGTACAGCTTATCCAGCTAGCGATTTATTTAGTGTGGGTGCTACGTGCTTTCACCTACTGACTGGAATTTCACCGTTTCAGTTGTGGATGGAAAACGGTTACGCTTGGATGAAAGATTGGCGACAATATTTACGAGATCCGGTGAGCGATAAATTGGCTGGAATTCTTGATAAGCTGTTACACAAAGATATGCAGCACCGCTACCAATCGGCTTCGGAAGTCCTCAGTGACTTAACAGGATTCTCAGCACCATTACCACCAAAAGCAACACCGATAATTTTCCGAGCAACCCCAAAACCAGCTTCACCTAAAAACCATCCTATACTGAGAAACTTTTTGATTGCAGGTACAGGGATTTTGTTGTTGGGGTTGGGAGAATTTTGGTACAGCCAATCTCGCCATCAAGATACGGTATCTTCTAGTATTGGTGAGGAAAATAATCCTCCTTCGGATAATCAACCGTCCCAAATAGGACTAGAAAAATTTTCTTTAGCTAATACCCTCAAAGGGGATTCTAACTCAGTTTTGTCCCTCGCCATCAGCCCCGATGGACAAAGCTTGGTAAGTAACAGCGATAACAATATCAAACTGTGGAATCTAACTACAGCTGAGGAAATTAGCACCCTCAAGGGGCACGATCGCCGGGTGAATGTTTTAGCTATCAGCCCGAACGGGGAAAGCTTAGTCAGCGGCAGTGCAGACAACACCATCAAACAGTGGAATTTGGCAACAGGGCAGGAAATCCGGACTCTCAGTGGACATTCCAACTCAATTCATGCCCTTGCCATTAGTAAGGATAGCAAGACACTTGTTGATGGTAGTGATGATAATACGATTAAAGTTTGGAATTTGGAAACTGGAAAAGAAATCTGCACCTTGAAAGGACATTTAGCTGCAGTGCGATCGCTTGCGATTAGTCCCGACGGACAAACTTTAGCCAGTGGGAGTTTTGACAGGACGATTAAACTTTGGAATTTAACAACCGCAAAAAAAATCCGCACAATTAGGGGACATATTGATAAAGTTACATCTGTAGTTATCAGCCCGGACGGTAATACCCTTGTCAGCGGTAGTTTTGACAGAACCATCAAACTGTGGAATTTGTCAACAGGAAAGCAAATTCGGACTCTCAGAGGGCATTTTGGGAAAGTCACATCACTAGCCATTAGCCCGGATGGTAATACCCTTGCTAGCACTAGTTATGACCGAACCATCAAACTGTGGAATTTGTCAACCGGAAAGCAAATTCGCACGATAGCGGCTCATTTTAACGGAGTCCAATCTGTTACTTTTAGCTTGGATGGCAAAACTCTTGTGACTGGGAATGATGATAGTACGATTAAGATTTGGCGAATATCTCGTTGAAAATAAGCAAACCCTAGCTATTTCTTTTAAAGCGTCGTTTATCCTCAATTAGTTCCTCTAGCTTTCCTACTTCCTCAACTGTATAAAACTTCTGATTGGGTTCAGATGCAATTTTATCCATCAATGCATGAAAAACTTCAGCATCGTTACGATGTTCTAACAGATAAACTTTCAAATCGGACTTGCTCATCAAAGCAAAGTTGGGTTTCGTCATTCGTCGTATCTCCATCGGCGATCGCGAAAGTCTTAGCTGCTGGTGCTTTTACCGTTGCTGCTAGTATAAGATTGGTATCGGCTCAAATTTCAATGTGATAATTTTATTGTTGGAGCAAGGTTAGAAAAATGTTAGAGTTCAATCGCTCGCAAGCAGTGGAAAGCAAAGAGATGGGAGAAGTTAGAGTCAGAGTAAAGTTAACTAACTCAATTGATGAAGAACTAGTTAGTCGTGGACTGCTTAATCCGAATCAACTACGGTTTTATGAAGCAGAAGCACTAGTAGACACAGGTGCAGTCCGTACTATTATACCGATGGAATTAGTTCAACATTTAGGTTTGAGAATTCGTGGTCAGCAAATAGCAAAATACGCAGACGGTAGGCAAGAAAGTGTAGGATTGACAACACCTGTAATTATTGAAATCGAAGGGAGGGAAACGACGGAAGTTACATTAGTGACTGGGGATGAAGTTCTGATTGGTCAAACTGTTTTGGAAACTTTAGATTTGTTAGTGGATTGCAAAAATCAACGTTTGGTTCCAAATCCCGAACATCCCGAACATTCAATATTACGCATATAGTTACTTGCCAATGGTACGACAAAATCAAGCATCAATTTCGCTTCAATATGTATATATATGGATAAAGGGTTGTTATTGCTTAAAAGCGATTAAAGAAGCTAGGGAAGATATACGTATCAATGGTGCTGTGTCTTGGGACGAAATTCAAAACGAAATAAAAAATGAAAATAAAAAGGATGTTGCGTGAGTTACGAAGTGAAATTTTCAAAGGGTGCGAAAAAGCAGTTTACAAAATTCTTCCTTCTTCCTTCTTCCTTCTTCCTTCTTCCTTCTTCCTTCTTCCTTCTTCCTTCTTCCTTCTTCCTTCTTCCTTCATTCAACTATTAATCGCTCCCCTGACCAAAATCACCGTACTCTCCACACCAGATGCGATCGCCTCGGGAATATTCCCCTGAATTGCCTGTTGTAGCATCCCTTCCCGAGAAGCACCTAAAACGACTACATCATATCCTTCGGTTTTCACTAAGTTAATCACACCTTCAGAAACAGAATCTGCTTTCACTGGTGCTGCAATAACAGTTGTTGATAATTTGCGTCGTCTAACCAAATGACGGATAGCCTGTTCTAAAACAGTCATGTCTGGTTCTAATTCCGACGGCTTAAATACCTGAGTTAAGCGAATTTGCGGGTCATTCCCCAAACTTACCAAAGATGGTAACAACTTTATCGCCATCCGAGCATTGGGACCACCAGCCATTGGGACTAACCAGCTGTTGAATTGGGGAGTCCCTCCACTCTTACCCAACTTTACCAGCACGACATCGCAGGTGGCTTGGCGAATTATCGTGTCTACAACGTTACCAAAAATGCGACCTGGGGTGTCTGTGTTCCCTTTCCATCCCATCAAAAGCAGGTCGATATGTCTTTCATTGATTGCCTCTAAAACAGAAGAAGCGACATCGTGAGCGACTCGAATTTGCGTATGCAGGGGTATGCGCCATTTTTTCGCCATAACTTCGGCTTCACGCAACAATCGCCGACTTTTTGCTGTCCTGACTTCCGTTTCCGCAGGGGAACTGTGCCGCGAGACGATCATGATTTGCAGGCATTCTATTTCATAATGGCGATCGCGAGCAATTGCAGCCGCCATTTGCAATAGTGTTGCTGCTGTCTCCGGGTTCGCTATCGGTACTAATAATCGGCCTCTGCCAATGCTAGGCGATCGCGTTTGATAAACTACATAAGAAGGTTGGGGCTGGGGACCAGTTGAGATATCTTTGCAGTTAAGATGGTTTGCTTCGGCACGAATAATATCAGCACGGGTAATAATCCCAATCAGTCTACGCCCATCCACTACGGGCAAACGACTGATTTTATGGCGATCTAGTAAATACAGCACATTACTCAAACTATGAATTGGGGTCACCGTCACTGGTTGCGGTGTCATAATTTCCCTTAAATGGCTATCAGAAGGTAGGTTGCGCGTACTGACTTGCATCAAATCGGACTGTGTGATAATTCCTACTAACCTGCCATCATCTACTACGGGAAAACCCCGATGATGAGAACGAGAAAACGCCTGCATGGCATCATCTAAAGTCATCTCTGCATCAAGAGTTTCCACCCGTTCCTGCATGACTTCTTTCGCACTTAACTTGGTCAATACCGCCTCACTAGAGGCTGTTTTTTCAATATTGATGCCATTTAATAGCAAAAGCTTGGTATATAATGAGCCTGGTACGAGTTTATCCGCAACCAAATAAGATGTTACAGACACAATCATCAAAGGCAGTACCAGATTAAAGTCTGTAGTAATTTCAAAAACAATCACAATGGCAGTAATTGGCACTTTCGACACAGCGCTAAAAAATGCCCCCATTCCTGCTAAAGCATAGGTAGTTGGGTCGCCAATTCCCAAAATCTGGTGTTCAAACACACCCACTAAATAGCCAAGGGTAGAACCCAAAATGAGACTCGGACCGAATAAACCCCCTGGTGCGCCGGAACCAAATGCAATTAGAGTCAGAATGAATTGTGCCACAAAAGCGATCGCAGCTAAGGAAACATTCGCCGAGCCAGCAATCACAAACTCCCGCAAACCAGTGTTATCCCGAAAAGATACTGGTAAAGTCGCGATAATAATTCCGGAGATAAATCCAGCTAATGCCGTCCGCAGAGGCAAACTAATATGCAATGTTCGGTATAATTTTATGCTTGTGATTAGACCGCTAAGAAATAACGCTGCCAGCAACCCAGCTAAAATGCCTAATAAAAGAAAAAAGGGAATTTCTTGGAGGAAGAAAGTACTCTGATACTTAGCCAATACTGAGTTAAGTTCAAAACTACCACCACCCAACAGCCGGGAGATAACCCCACCAATAAACGAAGCGATGATGGCGGTTCCCAGAGTCATTCCTGATAAATCTTGGAGTAACTCCTCCACAATAAACAATACACCAGCTATTGGGGCATTGAAAGCTGCAGCCAAACCAGCACCAGCACCCGCTGCAATCATTTGCCGTCGGTGGTCAGGGGAAGTAGGAACCAATCGACTCATTCCAGCGGCTAAACCTGCCCCGACTTGGACGGTGGGACCCTGCCGGCCGAGAGTTATCCCTGAACCCAAAGCGATGATCGCACTCAGTAATTTTACGCCAGCGACTCGCCAAGACAAAGCAATAGGCACATTCGCCAGAGAAGCTTTGACTTGGGGAATACCGCTACCGGAAGCTTCTGGTGCAAACCTTTCCACCAAAAAACCTGCCAAATACCCAAAACAAAGACCAACAGCCGGTAGTACTATCCATGCGGCTAAGACATGAGATGCATGAACTCGCCATGCTCCCAACCATCCCGAACCAACCTTGAGTAAGACGGCAGACAGCGCAGCGACTAGACCGATAACAGAAGCTTCTGCGATCGCTAAACCTTTTCTAGGCTGCCACAGGTTGCGAAAGCGCTGAGTCAGAAAAGGAAGCGACATAATTAATAATTAACAAAATTAAGAATTGGGAATTGGGAACTGGTTTGATGTAATTACAGATAGCAAATCATCAAAAGTAAAATCTCAAATCTTAGATGAAAAATTACTAGTACAGGTCTTTTGGAAAAAAAACTACCATCTGAAATAGGCAAAAAGCTTATAACATAGGTGTTCTTTCTTTCTACTTTTTACTTTTTACTTGTTGTAGTAGTTAACCGTAGCATTTGATTGCTTTTTTTCTGAAATTCCCAAGGAACCTTGACAATTTCAGCACAAATACCAGAGTTGCTTAAGTCGCGGATTAAATCTTCAATCAGTGGATAAGGTTTAGCATCCATACCTTGGATTGGGTAGATTCTTACTTCCTTTGAGGATACTCGATATAATTCCAAAATTGAATTTAAATGAAATTTGTAATTGAAATAATTGTTATAAAGAAATAGAAAATGCCCGCTTAAGACTAAATCAAAGCTTTTGTCAGCGAAAGGTAACTTAGGTAATTGAGCTTTGATGTAACGACCTTCTTGCCGTCCTTGGGGGTAATCTTGGGCAAAGCGGTCAAAGGCTCTTTTTCTAAAATGTTTAAATCCTTCTAAGCCTCCATAATATTCCCAGTTATAAAGGTATTGAATCCCGGCAAGCCTCTCAATAACATGGTCATAATCTGCCTTCCCTTTGTCAATTAAGACTTTTTCATCCAGATTAAACAATAGATCGCAAGCTACAGCATGAATACCAAGTTTCGTGGCTTCTGCTACAAAAGAAGCAGCACCTGACGGGCAATCCAAAATTTTTGTTCCCTGCCACTGCGATAAATCCAGGTCAAAAAATTTCAGATATTCTGATAGAGTTCGCCCGAAAAAGACTATTCTATCAAGCTGGATGCCACCTGGGTTACTACTTGACTCGTTCATAATTTTTAAAAATAGAAAATTGTTGGTTGTTAGTTGTTGGTTGTTAGTTGTTGGTTGTTAGTTGTTGGTTGTTGGTTGTTCACTGTCAACCACTAACCACTAACTATTCCCCTTGATTTTGCTTTCCAGTTATAGATAGTCCTTCCACAATCAGGGAAGGGGTATAACAAGAACCATTCCAGTCAACGTCGCCGCCTAGCCGAACCAATTGTTTGAGAGCGGTGTAAACATTTCCCGACACCATAGTATCCTTAACTCGCCCCAATACGTTGCCATTTTGCACGCGGTAACCTAAATCAACATTGATGGAAAAATCACCAGAAATGCCACCGCAACCGCCCAACATTTGGTCTACAATCAAGCCATCATCCATTTGTTGGATCAAATCTTGTAGCGTTCCAGAACCGGGTTGGATGAGAAAATTATACAAGCCAGGAGTTGGGTAGCTGCCCAAACCGGGGCGAAAACCATTCCCAGTAGTACCAGTACAAAGTTGCCGTCCAGTAGTGCGATCGCTATAAAAATGTTGCAAAACCCCATTTTGGATAAACACCAAAGGACTGGTGGGTGTACCTTCATCATCAAAAGGACAGCTATAAGGACCGGATAGGGGGTCTTGGTAAACGACTAGAGCGGGTGCAATAACTTGTTCACCCAAACGTTCAGCCCAAGGAGAAGCCTTTTCTAACACACGCTTGCCATTCAAAGCAGATTGGAGAGTACCCCAAAGCATATCTGCAGCTTTAGAAGTAAATAGAACTGGGAAACGACCGTTGGGGGGTGTGACGTTTTCTTTTGCCCAAGACAATCGCTGTAAAATTTGCTGGGCGAGTTTATCAGGGTGCAGTTTGCCGCGCTCGGTTTGACCATCAGATACACTCAAGAAATCATCACCCCGCACCCATTCTGCGGACATATAGCAGCTCTGAGTTGTATCTTCATAGTAACAATCTAGACCTTGTGAATTCATCAGCCTAGTATTTTCACGGTCGCATTCCCAGTCAGCTGTACAGAGAACATCAGGATAGGCATCGCGGATGAGAGCGATCGCTTCTTTGCCCCAGTTCACCAAAACTTCCACAGGAACATCTTCCCCCAAATCGGGGTAAGAAGGCTTAGAACTGCTGGCTAACTCCACAGTTTCCGGTTGATTTAGTTGACTCAAAGCTAAAGCACGTTCTACCATACTTTGTGCTTGCACAGCACCATAAGCCACCGTTAGTCCCGGTCGCCCGTCACGCCACAACCTCAAAGCTGTACCTTCAGATTGACTTGTTTCTAGCTGCTTGAGACGATTAGCTTCAAAAAAGACTGGGCGGGAAAGCGATCGCGACTGATAGACCTCCGCAGCGTCAGCCCCAGATTTGATTGCTAATTCCAACAGATGTTCTGCAAGTGTATCTTCAGGTAATTTTTTAGACACCATGATTTTTTTTGATATTTGTTAGTTGTTAGTTGTTGGTTGTGAATGAAGCACCTCCTAACTCCTAACTCCTAACCATTAACCACTAACAATTTAGGGCAGATTGACCTCGCATAACAGCCAAAATCCAGCAAAAGATTGAGATTGGGGATCGGACTGGACTCCAATAAAATGTACCCCATTGGCTTTTTGCTTCGCGGATTCAAAACCTTTAGCTTCTGCGTTTATTTGGGGACTTTTGATATTATCCAAAATCCAGCTTTCAGTAGCACCAGTTTCTAAAAGCATTCTGGCTCCTTGTGGGTTGTCGTCAAACTTCAGATAAGCCAACTCCAAACCAGACATCCAACCGGCTAGAGGCAAAGCTCTAGGTGAGAAAATCAAAACCCCAGGAATGCGAGTCTCAGGATTAACTTGCGCCATAGACAAAGGAAAACCCTCGCCAAAGCCAACTTCCCACTCTGGCATATCCGCAAAATCCGCACCATTCAAAGTAACAAAAGCCCACTGTTGACCTTCCAAAGCATCTGGTAAACGCTGAGGTAAAGGCGCATCCAGACGAACCGAAGGATTAGTTCCTTCTTGATAGCCCGGTTCTTTGGGATACACCTCTTGCATCCGAGAAAGTAGCCATTGAGTGAGAATCAATGTCCGACGACTAGGTTGTGCTGGAATACCCAAATCCTGGCAGGCTTTGGTAATCATATTATTCATTTGGCGGCGAAAAAAGCGGATTTTTATCGGTGCTTCTCCTGCCTGATTAACAGCCTCTTGCAACGCCGTCCGCAACCAACCCGAATTTACCTGGGTGCTGGGGCAATATTGAGTATAGCGAAACAAAGCATCTGTTTTTGTGCGCGTATCCAAAGGAGTTTCGCACACCAGAACTTCCCAAACTTTCTTTTGATTTTCGTCCAAAATCGGACGTGAGTAAAAATCGAGTTCCCAAATCGCCATAAGCCTTACTATATCTCAATTTCAAAGGTTTTTTATACACATTTTTTCCATTTCAAACCCCAATAACGACGTTTTGAAGTTCATTTTGATGTTCTGTGAAAACAACTACTGCAAAACAAGGGAGTGTTACCGTTCACACGATTAACGGTAAATTACGCATTCGGCTACCTGGTAACATCGCAAACGGGAAACAGTACCACTTTTACACGGGGTTGGACGATACACCATTTTACAGGAAGCAAGTCATGATGATTGCTTTAACTTTCGCTTCAAAAGGGAAATGCGATGTTCCCAAGGGGAACCGCTACGCGATCGCATCCCAATGCGCATTACATCTACAAACAGACACTTACTGTTAAGATAAAACCCCGCTCAGGCTTTATTGCTTGGGCGGGGTTTTTCGTTTTAAGATAATCAAATACTTTAGTTCTTGAACTATAAGCGTTTTGAGTAAGTTTTGTGTTGCACACCGCAATAGATGCTATGTTTCCAATCAATTAGTTTTCCTAACGATTGGGTTATAACGGGAAACTTTAACACGCAAGTTTAAGGCTTACATAGCGATTTAAGCTAACATTTTGCTCTGCTGCTTCTATAGCTAGTCTACGATGATGCTCTGGAGGAATACGAACTTGAAATTTACCACTATAGTTTTTTTCTGCAATAGGCTCCGGAATCTTCTCATCATTCGCTTCCATATCAGCTACTACATCTTTTACCAAGTCTGTAATACCTTCGAGTGCTGTAGAACGATTTTCATGGAGATAAGACAGACTAGGAAATTCAGCACACAGTCCTACAAATTCTTTATCCTCGCTTGACCAAGTAAGTTTATAGGTATAGTGGTCGAAGTTAACCATCTTTCATTCCCTAACTTGATAAACCTTTGCTTTTCCATTCTTATCTTGAATGTTGACACGTGGATTTCCAGCCCAAGGGGTTTTATAGACACAATGGCTTGTTCCTTGCTGTCTGGGTTCTCCAAAATAATAACTGCAAACCTTCACTAAATCGGTAAAGTTTACATCCTTCTGATTGTTCTTTAACTGAGCAAGGAGTTTTTCTATTTGTGCCATATCCAAATTAATAATAGTATCAATATCAATACTATGTCAAGCCTTATGTTTTTTAGACTAAATGACTGTAAAATACGGCTATATATAGGTTTCAGCCGTTTGAGGCCAATTATGCATCATAAAAAAGAGCGCTTTTAGCAGGTTTAATAGGGTCAATGAGGATCTGGAGCCACCATGAGTTTACCTGACTGAACTGATATGATGTCCGGTGAATTCACTGTAATACAAGAAGTTACAATACTGGCAGGGAGGCAATCCACATGAATTGTAACTAGGTTATGTTCTGGTCATTTCAATTGGTGCATCTTGCTGGGTATGATGTTTGAATCAGTTCAAACTTTTAATCATCCCAAGAGTGCTATGACCCATAACTACCGCATCACCCTTCTACCAGGCGATGGCATTGGACCCGAGATTATGACAGTGGCGGTAGAGGTGCTAAAAGTCGTAGGCAAAAAGTTTGATATTCAGTTTGAATGGAAGGAAGCCTTAATTGGTGGTGCGGCGATCGACGCTACAGGGGAACCCCTACCTTGCTCTACCCTAGATATCTGTCGCAACAGCGATTCTATATTACTCGCAGCGATTGGCGGTTATAAGTGGGATTCTCTACCTTCTAATTTACGCCCAGAAGCGGGTTTACTCGGGCTGCGTGCGGGTTTAGGACTATTTGCTAATTTACGTCCTGCAAAGATTTTGCCCCAATTAATTGACGCTTCAACTTTGAAAAAAGAAGTTGTGGAAGGTGTCGATATTCTGGTAGTACGGGAACTCACCGGCGGGATTTATTTTGGACAACCCAGGGGAATTTTTGCCACCGAAACTGGTGAAAAACGCGGTGTAAATACGATGGCCTACACCGAATCAGAAATTGAACGTATTGGAAGAGTTGCATTTGAAGCAGCACGCAAACGCGGTAAAAAACTTTGTTCTGTGGATAAATCCAATGTTTTAGAAGTATCTCAATTGTGGCGCGATCGCATGACCAAACTTGCAAAAGAATATCCTGACGTGGAACTATCTCATTTGTATGTAGATAATGCCGCTATGCAGTTGTTACGATATCCCAAGCAGTTCGACACCATCGTCACAGGTAATTTATTCGGCGATATCCTCTCAGATGCCGCTGCCATGCTCACCGGTAGTATCGGTATGTTACCATCTGCTAGTTTAGGCGCTTCTGGGCCTGGAGTCTTTGAACCCGTCCACGGTTCCGCCCCAGATATCGCAGGACAAGATAAAGCTAACCCCTTAGCACAGGTTCTCAGTGCCGCAATGATGCTACGCTACGGCTTAAATGAAGCAACCGCTGCAGACCATATCGAGTCTTCTGTGTTGCAAGTTTTACAGAATGGGTTGCGTACAGGGGATATAATGTCTCCGGGAATGAATCTTTTGGGTTGCCGCGCAATGGGCGAGGCTTTAATTAAAACTCTAGAAGGTGCTTGAATGAAGGAAGAAGGAAGAAGGAAGAAGGAAGGAGGTTTATATATGTGGATACAGAACCCCAACTCAAAACGGGTGACCCCGAACATCACGGGGTATTAAAAAGAACAAGGAGGATAATTTCATCCTCGCGATTTGCCATATTTCAGATAAACTAAAAGCAAACCTAGTAACAAAACTTAAGTAATCAGTGTACGCTTTACGACAAGGACAGGCTAATTATACGATCCCGAAAAATCAGCCACCGCTGATCGATCCCGGAATCATCAGAGCCGCTGGACAGATTTACTACACTTACTGTGAGGTACATCCGGAAATCGTTGGGCAAGCGACAGGAGTCGCAATTAACCGCGTAAATCACCGGGGCAAGGTAATTTTTATCCCGCAACCAGCTTTGTTACCGCAAGAATGTTTCGTTCCATTAAGCCAGATTGAATCCTATATGTACTAGTCATTTGTCATTTGTTAGTGGATAGTAGTTATTGGTTAGTAGTTTTTTTTACAAACATCAATTAACAACTAACAAAATGGACATATTGATAGTCGTGCCGGCGAGTGTAATTGTCTTCGCCTTCGGTGCATCTATTGGCAGCTTTATCAATGTTGTAGTTTATCGGCTACCTGCTGGGTTGTCGGTGCTGTTTCCTCCTTCGCACTGTCCCCGTTGCTTAAACCAACTGAAAGCTTACGATAACGTACCAGTGCTGGGTTGGCTGTGGTTAAAGGGGCGTTGTCGTTATTGTAAAACCAAAATTTCTCGCCGTTACCCTGTGGTAGAAGCAGTAACGGGAATATTATTTTTACTAGTTTTTTGGATATTTAAATTTTCGCCCTTGACTGTAGGTTACTGGGCTTTTTGTAGTTGGTTGCTAGCACTATCGCTGATCGATTTGGATACGATGACCTTACCCAACTCCTTAACTCAGTCAGGGTTAATACTAGGCTTGTCGTTTCAAGTGATACTGGCTTGGTTGGAAACGGGAAATTCGGCGGGTGTCGCAAATAACTTATTTTTGGCGATCGCCGCAGCAGTATTGGGATTATGGTTATTTGATGCGATCGCTTTCATTGGTTCGATAGCCTTTGGTAAAACGGCAATGGGTGCAGGTGACGCCAAACTAGCGGCAATGATGGGCGCTTGGTTGGGTTGGAAGTATTTGTTACTCGCTGGTTTTCTTGCCTGTGCCGTGGGAGCATTAGTAGGAGTGGGTGTAATGATGTTATCGCAGAATAAATGGGGACAAAAAATGCCCTTCGGCCCCTTTCTAGCGATTGGATCGGCGATCGCTTTATTTGGTGGTGAGGCCATTTTGTCTCTCTACCTACAGCTATTTTTTGGGGCAAGTTGAGGGAGTGCGAGAGTGGGAGAGCAGGCAAAAAAGATTATCTATCCGCTTCTTTGTGGGGGTTTAATACCCCGACCTCATCAGAGTTATAAACCTCCTACGAATTCCTTCTTCCTTCTTCAATTCTTACCCTTCCTTGCGTCCCCAACAACTAACCATTAACTACTAACAATCAATTAATGACTGTAATCTCCATTACGCCATCGATATTAAAGGTTCTGTTAATATCTACTTCTGACTGTTTGATAACTCTCTTCATTACAAGCATCCGCGCTCATGCAAAACTAATGGAGCAAATAATTAATGCTCATGGGGTACCAACCAAAATTATTGATTTGGGGGTAAAGTCTTATTTTGGGTCTAGTACTTAGTACTCTGTCACAAAAACTTTGATGGGTGGCAGGCTCTGTCTGGTAAGATTTTCCCCCCTTTTCGCAATTCTGTTCTAGAAGAAAATCTAAAGTCCCCCAGTATTGGGGAGCCACTGCGTTTCTTGGCTCTGCCGACTTGTAGCATGTGGCGTGGATTTAGTTCTGTTGTCTTTACTCTCAAAATTAATGTGGTGGGAGTACTAGTACACTAGCAATTCTGGCGTTCGCAAGACAAATGGACTGGATTATTGTTTTTAAGTCCTTTGGAAGACGAGTTATAGGCTTGAATTGGTATATGTATTTGGTTAAGCTGGCACAAAAGATGAATTTGGAAAGTCTTGATTGCTTAGAAGGGGAATTTGATGAACTACTCAAAAGTTATTTGCCTTTAGTCATTCGCTATTAGTAAGAATATGGACACCCGTAAGGGTAGGATGAATGACAATACTGCAAGGGATAGGCAAAAGACGGGTAAGCAAAGCCAGCCAGTGCCGCCTCTACGAATTCTGATTGTTGTAGAAACGGCGATTTATAAGCTTTGTGCGTTGGGCGGGTTTCTTCACTTGTAGCACTTGGTGTCACGTCTCTATGGTCTGAAATTTCGTTTGATTTGTCATTATCCTCCTCTCTCTTCCCACGCAGTGTGAATTTGAAAAGCAGGACGCAACAAATCAAACCTGGCATTTTTCTCGACACCAAATTAGAGATTATGGTGTGGGACTCCTCTTTGGTCTAGTTGAATGACAAATGACATTAGACTCTACAAAGCGGCTTGACCTGTTTTCGACATACTACACACTTAAATAAGATATAAAATGGCGAACAACGATGAATCACGCGGTTTAAAGTCTCTGTTAGATTGGTTTGCAAATCGACGCAAAGAAAGTCCAACTACTCAAGGAAGCCAAGAACGTGAAATTGCTGATGGACTTTGGCATAAGTGTCCTAAGTGCGGAGTTTTGGCATATACCAAAGACTTAAAAGCAAATCAGATGGTTTGCACAGAATGCGGTCATCATAATCGAGTTGATAGTGATGAACGCATTCGCCAATTGATAGATGGAAATACTTGGAAAGCAATGGATGAGCATTTGCGTCCAAGCGATCCACTGCAATTTCGCGATCGCAAACCATATAGCGATCGTTTGAAGGAAATGCAGGAAAAGACTGGATTGGCAGACGCTGTGAAAACTGGTATGGGTCAAATTAATGGCTTACAATTAGCTCTTGGCGTTATGGACTTCCGGTTTATCGGCGCTAGCATGGGTTCTGTCGTTGGCGAAAAACTTACGCGCTTAATTGAACAAGCCACTCAACAACGCTACCCTGTAGTTATCATTTGTACCAGTGGTGGGGCGCGGATGCAAGAAGGTATGCTTTCCTTAATGCAGATGGCAAAAATATCAGCAGCCCTACAACTTCATCGGGAAGCCAAATTATTATACATTCCTGTTTTAACTAACCCCACCACAGGTGGAGTTACAGCAAGTTTTGCAATGTTAGGCGATATCATCTTAGCAGAACCAAAAGCAACCATTGGTTTTGCTGGTAGACGAGTAATTGAGCAAACCCTGCGAGAAAAACTACCAGACGATTTTCAATCAGCCGAAGACTTGCTCAAACACGGCTTTGTCGATGATATTGTATCCCGTACCCAATTAAAGCAAGTTCTATCTCAGCTAATTGCCTTACACCAGCCCTCAACACCAGCAACACATCCAATGGTTTTGTGGGAGACAAGAGCTTTGACTTCTACCGTCGTTGAATAAAAAGTTAGGAGTTAGGAGTTAGGAGTTAGGAATTAGGAGTTTGGAGTTTGGAGTTTGGAGTTTGGAGTTTGGAGTTTGGAGTTTGGAGTTTGGAGTAGGTTTAGCCTCTTGCACAACTCTTCTAGGGAATAATTTATTTCTTGGAGTGCCCTATTTTAACTCATAACTCCTAACTCCTAACTCCTAACTCCTAACTCTTAACTTTTACTTCCCCCTTCCCGCTTCTTTAACAAAAATTAACGGAAGCAGGGAGAAGAGCCGGAATACGCAAGAGATGGCGAATAATCCTGGTAAACCGCCGAATTGGGTAAATTGTGCCAATAAACCGCCGATGGTTATACCCAAGGCACCACTAGCACCAGAAAAAGCAGCAGCGATCGCAAAATAAGTAGATTGATTTTTTATCGGTGCGACCCCAAGTTGCAAATTGTTGTTACACAAGTCAATTGCCGCCCAAGCACCACCAAGTAATATATGTAACAATGGTAACCACAGCCATAAATCAAGCTGATGATTCCCAATTCCCAACCACAACAACGGGATAAATGCTACAAGAATTCCAATGGAAATCAAGATGGGACGATTGCCAATTTTATCTGCTAATTTTCCCCACAGAATCATTGTCAGCAGATTCGCTCCCGCTTGTAAACTACTATATAAAGTTACCCAGCTAATATCTAAATTTAAAGTGCCCAACATATAGAGATTGAAAAACGGAGCGCTGAGGTTAACAGCAAACGTCCAGAAGCTGAAATACAGCAGAAACCTCAAAAAATTAGAGTCCTGAAGAATTTGTTCAAATGGGGTGAGATTGAGATTTTTTACATCTGGCATCCCAATATCCTTACGGTTAAGGTTGCCAACACCAACATAAGTGTTTTGTACTATTGGGTTAACATCTAACTTGAAATACTGACACCCCAGACTAAGAAACCCGAACAAAATTCCTACTATTAAAACGAGTCCATAGCCTTGGATAGTTCCGCCATGCCAATTTGATACAGCTAAACCCGCCAAAGGTACAGAGATTAAATTAGTCAAACTGGCAATGCTGTTACGTATACCAAAATACCTTCCCCGCAATTGCCGAGGGACTATCATTGCCAGCCAACTGAGCCAGGATGCGCTTCCGAGTCCTCCTGACAGATGACTACTCAGCACAATTACGAGTGTTAATATTATTAACTGTTGATTATTAACAAATCCCCAGCTTGCGCCAACAATACCAAAAAATAGAATTAGCCAAAGTAACCGGGAAGGGCCATAAGTCCACAAGGAATAATGGAAGCGACTCGTAGTCCGTTCGGAAAAATATGCACCCAATGGCTGCACAAGATTTACCAACATTGGGATAGACGAGAGCATACCAAAAGCTACCGGACTGGCACCCAATTCTATGAGGAAATTACTGAGTAAAATTCCGGTTGTAGTAATAGAAAAAACCGTTGCAAATATAGCATCTGTAGTAGATGCCCACAATGAAGTGCGAATTGCATCCTTGGAAACGGTTTGGCTAGATTTGAGGGTAGTAGAAAGTGCTGTCTCTGATACTGGAATTTGGTTAATATCTGGAGCTATTTTAGGAGCGATTTCAAGCTGGGCAAAATCCATGACCTATCCGTATGGGTGAAGCATCCTAGGATGATTCCAGTTGCTAAGGGCTTTGTTAACTGTTAGGTGTTAACGCGGGATGTATCCTAGACGGTTGTGCTGGAAATTCTTCGTTATTTTACCTTGCATTTATCAACAAAAATTCAGACTTGGGAAATATAAATCTTCAGCTTATTGGGTATAAGTTAGGAGTGGTGAATAGGGAGTAGGGAGTTTTAGTGGGTAATTATCTATTTTAATGTGGAAATTTTTGGCATTGATGGTAGCGATCGCTATAAGCCTAAGCGGTTGTCAAACCCTACCGCTACCAAGCACTTTGATTGAGTCAACCGCAGTCACAATCAAACTCAGCGGTTGGGGAGCAAGTCCAACTGAGCAAAAACTCTTAAAAGAGGTACTGCAGGACTTTGAAAAGCAGCATCCCAGGATAAAAGTCAAGTATGAGCAAATTTCCGACCAATATATGGATGTGATTAAAACCCGTTTGGTTGGGGAAGCAGCTCCCGATGTCTTCTATCTGGATACGTTGGAGGCTCCTTTTTTAATGAGTCAAAATGTCCTGGAACCATTAGATAATTTTATCACTCCAGAATTTGACCTTGCTGACTTTCAACAGACACTACTTTCGAGCTTCAAGTATCAGGAGCGAATCTATGGTTTACCGAAAGACTATTCTACCCTGGCGCTGTTTTACAACAAAAAAGCCTTTGCCGAAAAAGGTTTGGAAACTCCACCGACTACTTGGGATGAACTCCGCAGCTACTCCAAACAGTTGACAGGCGAACCCCAACCAGACGGTAGAATTCATCAATACGGCTTTGGCGAAATCCCAGAATTAGCTCGTCAGGCTTATAAAATTAAAGCTTTTGGCGGACAAATTGTAGATGATAAGGATTACGCTGCATTTGCCAGTGAAGCTGGGTTAAAAGGATTGCAATTGACAATAGACCAGTATCAAAAAGACCGTTCCTCAGCCCAGAAATCTGATGTCGGTACAAATTCTCCTAGTGAAATGTTCGGTCAAGGCAAAGTGGCAATGGTCATAGAAGGCAACTGGGCAATTCCCTACCTCAGCGAAACCTTTCCCACCCTAGAATTTGCCACCGCAGAAGTGCCTACTATTAATGATAAAAAAAATACGATGGTTTTTACTGTTGCCTACGTGATGAACAAACAGGCACAACACAAAGCCCAAGCTTGGGAACTGATTTCTTATCTCACAGGCAAAGAAGGGATGCAAAAGTGGACCGGAACAGGCTTTGCACTACCTTCAAGGCAATCAGTAGCTCTTAATTTAGGCTATGACCAAGACCCCCTCAGATCAGCATTAGTAGCAGGGGTAGATTATGCTACACCCTGGCAAGTTGGTAAATATCCAGCAGCGATTATGAATAATTTTGACAATCAATTTGTCAGCGCTATGCTGGGTCAACAACCATTAAAGCAGGCAATCGAGCGATCGCAATTTGTAGCCAATCAGCAAATTAAAGCAATGGAGTAAGTAGAAAAGGGAGTGGGCCCAATAGCTTCTATCAAGACTCAATATTACTAGATATTAACTTTGCTAAACTTGTCCGAAACTGACTAAACTCAAAAGATTCAATAGTTTTTTGTCGCAAGTATTCTGGTTGGTATAATACTGGGTTAGAGTAATCACCTTGCAAAATTTGAATTAAATTATCAGCAATTTGTTCTATGTTATCGGGGTCTACTAAACATCCCAATTTTCCTTCAGCCAAAGGATCTACAGAACCATCTTGATTACCTGCCAGCACAGGTTTACCACAAACTAAAGCTTCTAGATAAACAATACCAAATCCTTCCCCTTTACTAGGCATAGCAAAAACGTCGCAGAGATTATAATGGTCACAAAGTTCTGTATCTGGTATAAATCCTGCAATAGTTACACAATCTTCTAGATTTAAGCTGGTGACTAAGGCTGCAATTCGAGGTTGGTCATCTCCTTTACCTGCAAGGATGTAGTGAACATTGGGGATATGCTGACGAATTTTTACTAAGGCATGAAGAATTTGGTCGTAACCCTTGTAATTTGCCGTGCGACCCATCCGTGTTACTGTAAGAATTATAGGATTTTCAGTAGTTAAGTTATGTCGTTTGAGTAAGTAGCTTGGTTTAGAGTTTATTTGAAATTTACTCGCATCAAAAGTATTAGGTAAGAGAGCTATTTTCCCTGAGTCAATATTTGTTTCTTCTAGCAAGCGTTGCCGAGTGTAATGACTAACGCTAATAATTTTATCTGCATTTTGTAAAGCTAATTTTGTAGTATTATTTTTGATATCCCAAACTTCTAAGCCATGAGCGATCGCCCAGTAAGGAACATTAGCGAGAAGTCTCAAAACATAACAGGCAGTAGCATAGTTAACATGAGTAGCTATAACTAGAGTAGGCCGTTGAAAAATGCCCAAAATTATTATTTTGATTGCTAAGAAAATAGTTTGGAAGAATCTTGGTAAATGTCCAAAATAATGAAACTTAGTTGAGGGCAAGAATTGCAAGTTTTGCTGTTGTGTTAAATTGCGTTTATCGTACTTGAGAAATACATCATAATCCGCTTCTGGATATAAATCTTGTAAGGCTTTGAGTAAAAATGCCGAGTAAACTTGAATGCCTCCCTTAAAGTCAAATATGTTGGGAAATATTAAGTAAAAATGATATTTACGAGAATTTTTTTTTAGCATTGTAAGTCATGTTTTTTTATGAAACGACAAATTGCGATTTCACTCGGCTTCGAGAATTACTAGCTGCAGCCAGAAAACAAAATTCAATAGTTGTGAAAGTATAGTCTTCCACAAAAAAATCGAACATTTGAGAAGCCAAGAACATCGTAATTGGAATGACAATAATAGGATTAGCAGATTTAGCTAAATAACCTAATCTGACTAAAAAACTAGTAAATATAAAAAGCCCAGGAATCCCTAATTCTACTAATACGTTTAAAAAAATATTATGTGCGTGAAAACCTTTAAAACCAAAAACTTTCACTCCTATATGGTCAGGAAAAACTCCTATGCCTAAACCAGCGATTGGTCTTTTAATAATTTCACTAATAGCTGCTTGCCAAAGTGCAAATCTTGACAAGGCCGATCCTACAGGACTAGGAAGTTTTGTTTCAATCGGATCGGCTAAAAATAGATTAAGTAAGGGGAAAATTTGACTATCTCCCAAACCAGCTCTATATGTAGATACTGGTATAGATACAATACATAAAATCCACAAGCTAATTATAAGAATCATTTTTCTGAAACTGATAATTTTATATATCAGTAAAAGAAACATACCGACAATAAAAACTAGCCAAGCATTTCTGCTTGCAGAAAGAGCTAGTGAAATTATAAAAATAAATTCACTTATATATAATTCCGCTTTAGAAATAGTCTTTTGTTTTTCTAAAATTATACTTAAACACAATCCAATTGCGACTATGACCCCAAACTGATTGGGGTTTTGCATAATTGAGCCAATCTGGGGATGAAAACTTGGGTATTTTAATAAGCTAAAAATCCAGAGGTTAGGAAATAAAGCTTCTACAAAGCCAAGAATAGCCATTATTTCCAGCAAATATAAAATACAACGATAGTAAAATGATGATGCTTTGATATTTTTATGATTTAGAAACAAAAAAGCAATAAATAATAGAAAATAAATGGAATATTTAATACTATAAGTTATGCTAGTTTTGGGAAACGGGCTAATCAATGAAGATGTCCACATCCATAAATAGAATATACCCAGAATTATTAAAATTACTTTGTGTTTCTTAAAAGTATTTGCGACATATTTAAAATTCAAACCAATTATTGCAAAACTAATTATGGGAAGGAAGAAATAATGAATGCCAAGATTTGCAATCGGAATTTTAATCCGCCCTAGAAGAGAACAAAAGAGGATGAGTAAGAAAAATATATTAATCGGAATATTTCGGTTGTGGATAAAATTTTTCACAGCAGAAAACCTAGATGAAAAATCATGAATTATTTTGACTGGGTTTGCTGAGGCAGTCTTAATTTAAAGTGCATTAATTTTCCATAAAAGTAAATCTGTCTAAAGTACGATTATTTATATGTAATGAGGCAAAAACTTTTGAAAAAAGTCAAGGACTATAAGGAGAATGGCACTAAGTTAAGACATCTTTAGCCCTGAAATAAATTACATTCGGAAGGTAATTTATTTCAGGGCTTAATAAGAGTGCCATTCGACTATAAGGGATTGAAATCGACTTATTTGTAACGAAAATCGCGTATACCTAGATTCCTAATAACTTTTACGAAGTCGGAAATCTTACGTGGAAAAGGTAAAATACATACTAAGTGTTACTGAGAATTATATATATAATAGTGAGATGCGATCGCAATAAATAATTTTTTATCCTCGCTGGGGAGGTTTAATACCCCGACAAGAACGCAGGGTCGTCCGTTTTGAACTGGGGTCCTGTATCCTCATCTCAAGACCTTCTTCCTTCTTCCTTCATTCATTCGGCTTAACATTTCTTTCGCTGCTCTATCTAAAGGAGTACGATAAATTAATCATCCACCACCCATCGCTACAGCCCGGTTGATGTAGATAGCAAGCGAGGTCAATGTTGTGCTTGAAGTCAGACGACGTAAAATCAGAAGGAATCTTACAGAAGACTTGGCTGGTTATCTGTTTATGACACCAACCATTTTGGTAATGGGGATTTTTGTAGTACTTCCCATTCTCTATGCGGTGTTTCTTTCCCTACATAAGGTCAGACTTCTGGGTGGCATAAATTACGAGTTTATCGGATTTCGCAACTTTACGCGATTAGTAGCAGATGAACGAGTTTGGATTGCTTTGTGGAATACAGCGCAATACGTAGTAATTGTTGTGCCGAGTCAAACTGTTTTGGCTTTAATTTTAGCAGTAACACTGAATTCTGGCATTCGCGGCAAAAATTGGTGGCGGATTCTTTACTTTTTACCCACAGTTACATCCTCTACAGTCCTAACTCTCATCTTCATGTGGATTTATAACACTAACGGACTGCTGAATGATTTTCTCGGCTTTTTGGGATTACCTACCTATAACTGGTTGGGTGACCCAGCAGTAGCGCTCAAAGGGATTATGCTGATGAATATTTGGTCAACTGCGCCATTTTTTATGGTGATTTATCTAGCAGCGTTACAAGAGATATCACAAACACTCTACGAAGCAGCAGAGTTAGATGGTGCCAATGGGTGGCAAAAGTTTATTTATATTACAATTCCTTTACTTAAACCTGTCACTTTCTTTGTAGTCGCGATGGGAGCAATCGGCACCTTCCAGTTATTTGACCAATCGTACATATTCTCTGGCGGTACTGGCGGCCCCAATAATGCCACATTAACGGTAGTTTTATTGATATACCAAGCAGTATTTCGTAACTTACAGATGGGATATGCCGCAGCGATCGCTTTCCTCTTGGCATTTGTTATTATCGCCCTCACCTTAATTCAGCGACGTTTCCTAGGAGGTGAAAAAATTTCATAATCTTTGAAGAAGGAAGAAGGAAGAAGTTTTGAGTTGGGGGGGGTATTAAACCCTCACAAGGAAGCGGATAGAGAAAAAATTAATATT
Organism: Cyanomargarita calcarea GSE-NOS-MK-12-04C; assembly: GCA_019359595.1. Taxonomy (GTDB): domain Bacteria; phylum Cyanobacteriota; class Cyanobacteriia; order Cyanobacteriales; family Nostocaceae; genus Cyanomargarita; species Cyanomargarita calcarea. The sequence goes on along the minus strand of JAHHGZ010000006.1, from coordinate 65,089 downwards.
TCTTAGTTGTTAAGAGGAAGGATGAAACGTGATTTCTCAATTTGGAAAATACTGCTATATGTCCTCCTGACACTGTATGCAGTCATTACCATTATTCCCTTTTTATGGGCACTTTCAGCATCATTTAAACCGCTATCCGAAATTGTCAGCGGTTCACCTAATTTCCTACCCAAAAATTTTACTCTCGACAACTATAGGCAAATCTTCCTACAAGAACCACTATTTTTTCGCTGGTTGTTCAACAGTATAGTAATTGCCATCAGCGTTACAATTTTAAACTTGCTGTGTAATTCAATGGCGGGTTATGCCTTAGCAAGGCTGCGTTTTCGGGGGAGACGTTTCTGGTTCTTCCTGATCTTGGCAATATTAGCAGTCCCAGCACAGGTAACCCTAATTCCCACCTTTTTGATTTTAAAAGCCTTGGGATGGCTAAATTCCTATCAAGGAATGATTATCCCTAGTATGGTGAATGCCACCTTTATTTTTATGATGCGGCAGTTTTTTGTTAATTTTCCTAAAGAATTAGAAGAAGCCGCTGCACTTGATGGTCTAACTCCCTTTGGTATTTTTTGGCGTATTGTTCTACCCTTAGCAAAACCAGCGATCGCAGCACAAGCAGTATTCGTATTTATGGGTAGCTGGAATAATTTTTTACTACCTGTGGTCATTTTATTTGACCCAGAAATGTTTACTTTACCTTTGGGATTAAATACTTTCAAAGGTCAATATATCAGCTACTGGAATTACATCATGGCAGCTTCAATGGTGTTTACTCTACCAGCTTTAAGTATTTATGCATTTTTTAATCGCTATTTTATTCAAAGTGTGACATTTACAGGAGGAAAAGGATAAAAAATTTACAATTCAAATTGGCGAACGAACTGCGTATAGCAAAACCGATGAAAATAAGGTTCTAATCAAGACCCAAAACCTTAGGGGATCGCAATTGTCAACCAGTCAAAATACTCATACCTCCTCCCCTATCTCCCCCATTTTTCTCTATGGCACACCTCTAGTTGTCCTCATACAGTAGTAAAGGCGACAAATTGCACTCGCAACATGATATTTGTATAACAGCGACTTAATCTCTATCTCTCGGTTAACAAGGATTATGGGTTTTGCTGACCTATCAATCGCGGAAATAGCGGCAGACTTCAGCGTTTCTGTGGAAAAGGTGTTTCTGATGTGCAACCAATTGGGAATTGCCTTCAAACACCAAAACACCCGTTTGGCGTTAGAAGATGCAAAGGCAATTATTTCCCAAATTTTGTCTGAAACATCCCCAAAGGGGACAAGTGACTCGGTGGATGAAACTGAAGCCACTTGAAGGGAGACAGGCAAATAACAGTTAACATTTAATAACAAGAGATTGAGTATCGCCCAAAAGAGCTGTGTTGAGCGTCAAAATCTTTAAGGGGAAAGATGTTTAGAAGATTTATTGGCATTTTTGTCGCTACTGTTTTGCTGACGTTTCAGTTTGCGATCGGTAGCGCTAATGCGGTGGAACTTGATGAAGGTATCCGCAGCGTGCAATTAAATGAAAAGGGTGACAAGGTTGTACTCAGCCTCAAAGAAGTTAAAGAAGGTAAGCGTTTATTCCAATACGCTTGTGCCCAGTGTCATGCTGGTGGAGTCACCAAAACCAACCAAAACGTGGGACTCGACCCCGAATCTTTAGCACTGGCAACACCACCCCGCAATAATATTGACGGTTTAGTGGATTATATGAAAAATCCCACTACTTACGACGGTGAAGAGGAAATTTCCGAATTGCATCCCAGTCTCAAGAGTGCAGATATTTTCACAGAAATGAGAAATCTCACCGATAAAGACTTGAAAGCGATCGCCGGTCATATTCTCCTACAACCTAAGATAGTCGGCGATAAGTGGGGCGGCGGTAAAATATACTACTAAAGCCAGTTTAAAATGCCTCTTTAGTGACTAGTTTAAGGGCGGGTAACTCCGCCTTTATCTGATTTTAGATTTTTGATGACCGCTGTTCTTTTTAATACCCTGACCTTCTGGTCGCCCGTTTTGAGTTGGGGCTTCAGCGTGAGCGCGACTCGACTGGCTTATACTGAGCTTTGTCGAAATAGCGCTCGTCGAACGGTTCCAATCCACATATATAAACCTTCTTCCTTCTTCCTTCTTCCTTCTTCCTTCATTCAAAAAAATATCTATGACAGACTGTCATATTTGGGCTGGATTATATCTAAAATAAAGAAAGGTAATTAAAAATCTGTGTTAGGAGAACGCTATGAGATTGATTGGGTCAAGCATGCGTCGCTTAGGTTTAGCTTTGTTGACGATGTTTTTAGTTGTGAGTAGCTTTGCTGTTTTCACTCCGACCGCAGCGGCTGAAACATATACAGTGAAGCTGGGTAGTGATAAAGGTATGCTGGCGTTTGAACCAGCAAAATTGACCGTTAAACCAGGTGATACAATTAAATGGGTAAACAATAAGGTTCCTCCCCATAACGTTGTGTTTGATGCTGCCCAAAATCCCACTAAGAGTGCGGATTTAGCAAAAGCGTTATCTCACAAAAAGTTGATGATGAGTCCCGGCCAAACCCAAGAAACAACTTTCCCGACTGACGCAGCTCCTGGTACATACACCTTTTACTGCGAACCTCATCGTGGTGCTGGGATGGTTGGTAAAATTACTGTAGAAGGCTAGTAATTTTCCTGTTTTTCACTTTATAATTTCCCAAGCAATAAAACACGCTGGCGAACACATAAAGATTAAGTGACGAGTTCATTCTCTATTTAGCGATACAGGGGGATTGAATTCGTCACTATTACTATGATTCCTTAGCAAGTGTAGAGCTAACTACACCAATAGGGCATTGAGCCACCATAGAATAGTTACTGGATATATTTCCAGTTGCTGGAGGCTTGTTGCTAGGAGAATCCCTTGAGAAGACTTGTGCTAGTTTTGCTATTAGCGATCGCCTTATTCAATTTTACATTTATTAGTCCAGCATTCGCTTCCGAAATATCCACTGGTGCCAAAATCTTCAGCGCTCACTGTGCTTCTTGTCATATCGGTGGTGGGAACATTCTCATCTCCGAGAAAACCTTAAAAAAAGAAGCAATGGAAGAGTATCTAGAAAATTATAATACCGACTCTATCGGGGCGATTATCTATCAGTTGCAGTATGGGAAAAATGCTATGCCCGCTTTCAAATCTAAATTGAGCGAGCAGGAGATTGTTGAAGTTGCTACTTACGTTTTTCAGAAAGCAGAAACAGGTTGGTAATATTACTTAATTGCCATATTTTTTCATAACTCAAACTCTGTGGTATTTCCACAGGGTTTTTTTATTGCTCATCACATTCCTTTCAAGGTGTTACAAGATACCCGACAACTTTCATGGATACAGAGGCGCGAATGGTAGGTCTAACCCCTCAATATTGATCCAAGCAGTTCTCTCGCATACCCCCCAACAATAATGGCCCGCAGCGTTCCATACTGGGGCTATCGGTACAAAGCCCACCTGACTGTGGGCTACCTGCGGTAAGCGTTCAGCGCCTATATTCAATTAGCCGCACCATTCTATTCTATGGTGACGGCGGGATTTTGGGTTCTGGAGAGGTGCCACCCCTCCCAGCGCCAGTGGTATCCTTTAAGAAGTCGGGTATCTGAGCCTTACAACACATCAAAATTAATGTAGTCGAGTAGTAGGTTATAAGAGACTTACAACCTACAATAAACAATCCCTATTTTTCCTGCTCGGAATTTTGTCTTTTTTCTCGAACTTGCCGCAACTGTTGTAATAGTTTTTGACTGCCTTCAGTTGCAGACTCAGATGATGAGGATGTAGCTTGGGGTGAAGGTACAACCCGATTAATTTTAACTGGCTCAACTGCTGGTTTGGAGGTTCTTTCTTCTGCTGGGGCAGTTTGATTGTTCCGAGTTCTTACCCCTGGTGTTGGAACTATTGGCATTACTTGATTGTTACGAATTCTCACCCTCGCTACTGGGTTGGAATCGACGGATACACTAGTTGGCAAGGAAGGAATATTCCGAATTTTGACTTCAGGTACCTCAGACAGTGGTTTAGAAGTTACGGATGGTGCTGGTGCTGACTGGACGCTCCGCAGTCGCTGGGCTAGTGGCTTAGAAGTTACTTGTGGTACTGGTGCTAGCTGTACATTCCGGAGTCTTTCAGCTAGTGGCTTAGAAGTTACGGACGGTACTGCTAATGGCTGAACGTTTCTTGCTTCCGTCTTTTCTGATGGTGGCTTGGAAGTACCTTGAGGCGATCGCAGGTTTGGCACAATCGAACCATTGCCGCTGTCACCTTGGAACTTCAGATTAAATGGGTAATAACTAATCTTGCCATTTGAGGTGAACGGATTTGCTCTGAAATGTTCTCTAACGGCAGATTTGATCTCAGGTGAGATTTGTCTTTCTCCCTGGAATCTCACATCAATGACTTTGCCATCAGAATCAACTACCAATCCACCTAAAACTGCACCTTCAACACCCGGTTTGCTGGATGCGAGCGTTTGACGGATGGCTGATTTTAATTCCGCACTCGGATATTGTTGCTGGACTGTTTTTTTCAGGTCTTCGTAGCCGTCTAACTGTAAAAGTGCCTGTTGTATCCCAACAGAAGGCTGCTTTGGTATTGTTTGCGATGGCAACTCAGGTATTCTACTTCCTGTTGTTGAGTTCCATTGTGGTAAACTTTCCCCACCCAGGGCTAAATTATCCCCTGGTTGTAGAGTTTGTCCCACGGGTGCTACTAATGAATTTGTAGCTACACCAGAACCAGATACTTCACTTGCTGGTGGTGTTACAGGTGGAGTCGCACTAGTCTCTGGGGGCAAGGACGCAGGCGCACTGGCATAATTGTTGGGATATGAATTAACAGGCAATCCATTAGGCATTCCTGCAGCCGGTAATGTTGGTAAGCTGCTGGGAGGAGATGGCGGTAAATTCCTAGATGCGCCTATTGTTACATCTTGGCTAAAGTCCCTGTTTGTCCCTCTATTCTCGAAACGAGGAAACGGTTGTGCCCCCGTGGTTCTAGCATTAAATGACCGATCCATCTGTAGACCCGTCCTCGGAACTATTTTTATAGACGATTGACCTTTGGGCAAGGAGGCTGTGCGATAGTTGTCTAGGGACTTAGGTATTGGGGGTAGTAAGAGGGATGTAGAGGCCATTGGTGGCAAAGCCTGTAATGGCACTCCTTGAGTCGCATTAATATTCGGTAAGGGTACTTGCCCCTGGAGAGCAGCTTGCGGTATGGGAGGGAGCGCACCAATTTGAGGGGCAGGTTGCGGCAGACGGCTCAGTTGAGCTTTGTTTAATTCAACAACTCCAACAGTTTTGGTTTTTGATGCTGTTCTTGAGGCTGATACTGTTTCTTTCGGCTTGCTAGACTCTACAGGCATCAACGGCATAATGATCGCGATCGCACCGTGAAGCCCAACAGAGGCGATCGCGGCGATGCCAGCTGGCTGGCTTAAGATATCTGGTATATTTTTTAGCAGGGAGACATAAGACATAACTGTTATCGTTCACTCATCTCAATTTTGTGTTGGTTAGCAGTTTTTATGTTTTTATCTTTCAGGCAACAATCTAAAAGATGCGTCCCTCTACAGATAATAACTTCCTACAAGGGAACTAAAGACAGGAAGATTTCAAGCTCTGCGATTCCTCAATCCCTTAACTGACGGCATAATTCACTTAAAAGTTGCACTCACGGTCAAGCTGCATTCAAAATTATTTAATATAAATTTTTTCGTATTATGACCTGCACAACTGAATCTCAAAGGTAATACGACTTACGCATTGACTGTGAACTAAAGGTTTTTTAGTTAAGCGATGCCACTGTAATACCTACCATAGTTAATCATACACCCAATTGACTTTCCAAAAAACACCACCCTCACAGCATAGGGGAAAATCAAAGCAATCTCTAGTAACAAGCGCTACCAGATAAATTAAATGCTTGATTTTTATAGCCTTCCTAAGTTTCCCGACTTCAGGTTCATTTGTTGGGAATCCACGTATGCGCGATTTTTGCGTATCAGATAGGATTGCTATAAATATACTCACTTACGTATAAGGAAGAAATTAAGATTATTCCAAGGGGTAAAGACAACAGAACTAAATAGAACACGTATGTTCAACTTGGAATTTTCTTCTCTCCTTTGAATTGGGGGCAGGGGGCTTCCGAGTCGGGAAAAGGCACAGAATTAATGAGACGCACCACTAGTAAGGCTCAATAGAAAAACTAAAAGCTCGGGTGCGGCATTCATTTAGCATTATTTTTTAACTATTCTTAAAAAAACTTCGGTAAACTGTAATAAAAGTACATATTGTTTTAAAAAAAAGAACAAACAGCTATGCTAAATTCCCGGTTCGACACGATTATGAGGAGAATTGCGACTGTAATATCTGTCTCAATTCTAACTTTGAGCTTAACTGCTGCCTTCAGCGGAGTTCTGTTGTCTTTTTACTATCAACCGACAGCAGGTGGGGCTTATCATTCATTAGAGATGATTACAAATGAGGTGGAGTACGGCTGGTTATTCCGCAAAGCTCACAGCCTTGCAGGTAACATAGTAATTGTGCTTGCCCTGATTCAAATTGTTGTCATGTTTTTGGGCAGACAATTTCGCAAGAGTTGGTTAGCAGCTTGGATTAGCGGTATTTTCTTAACCTTGAGTGTCATCGGCTTGGATTGGACAGCGATGATTCTTAGCTGGACTCAAGATGGATACTGGCGTTTTAATATTGAGTTAGGCACAATCCAAGCAATTCCTTTCATCGGTACGCAACTGCGAGAAATTTTAACAGGTGGTGCGGGAGTTAGCACTGTCACCGTCGAACACCTTTACACCATACATAGTTATCTTCTTTCCACTGTTGCCATCACTCTTGCTGTAGTGCATTTAGCGACTGTGTTATATCAAGAAAAAGAAATGTATCAAGAAGCTGCAAAGTTTGAACAGCAACCAGAAACTGAGTCATCTGAAGTCCTGAGTTAGGAGTTAGGAGGGAGGAGTTAGGAGTTATTAATTAATTCTCCCCATCCCCCCATCCATCCTCATCCTCCGGGTGCTTCAGTAGTTGATAGTTGTTATAATTTTGCTCCATAAACTGTTTCGACTTCTGGTAACTTTTCTAGAGAGAGTCGAGTTGACTGGCTAACACCTGATAAACGCTTTAAAAGATTTGGTCTGGGGTCGTGTAAAAGATATATGATCCGATCGCCTGCTTCCCACTGATGAGAAACTGGGATTACTTGAAGATATTCGTCTCGCTCTATCAATAGCGGTAGCAATTCGCCGGCTGCAATTAAGGTTTGCATTCTATCCTGTTGCAGTGGAAATTCTGATTCATTTAACGTAGTTGTACCTAGCTTTACCCTCCCATTCTTAAGGTACTCATTCCAAGTTTTAATTGCTAAGTCAGGGATAAAAGCTTGGTTAACTTGATGGTTGTTGGTTTTTATTGCTTGGGGATCGCGGGGAAAGACCGCTAAAACACGCGGTGGGTTAAACTCCTCTACAGCGCGTTGTGCTAGGACAAAATTTACTTCACCATTATTAGTCATTGCCAGAAAAGTGCCCATTGATGCTAATCCGGCTTCTTCCAAAACACCAGTATCGAGGGCACTGCTGACAAGACAGCGGAGATTTTGGGCTTCTGCGCGATCGCAAGATTCAGGGTCAGTATCAATCAAAACTACGGGTTCTCCCCGTTCCTGAAAGAAGCGGGCAATTAATAAACTTAAAGGATTGCAACCTATAATCACCGCTCCAGTTGCTTCTTTTGAGGTGATAGAAAGCCATTTTGCAACTAAACCAGCTGTTAGCCCTTGACAGACAACTGTCATGATAATCGTTAAGAAAACTAAGGCTTTAATGGCATCACCACCGTTAATGCCACGCTGTGTTAGCAAAATCGCAAACAAAGAAGCAATCGAAGCGCAGACAATACCCCTTGGTGCAACCCAACTTAAAAACACCTTTTGTCGCCAGTTCAGGTCGCTATTCCAGGTACACAATACAATGTTGATTGGGCGAACTACAAACATCAACACCAAAACAGTACCCAAACTACCCCATCCCAAGGCAAACACACTCGCAATAGATAAGTCAGCCGCTAGGAGAATAAATAGCACCGAAACGCCTAAAATAGTCAGCTGACCCTTGAAACGCCGCAACAAACGTTCTTCTGGGACTGAAGAGTTGGCAAAGACCGCACCTGCCATTACAGTCGTCATGACTCCCGACTCAGTGCGAATCATCTGGGCTAAAGAAAACAACCCCCACAGCAACGCCAACACCACGAGATTTTTTAGCTCAAACGAAAGAAAATTGGCGTGCTTGAAAATCAAACTCATTAAATAACCACCGGCTGCACCAATTGCCGCACCAATACCCAAGCGGATCGTTAAACCGGCGATCGCAGCAAATGGGTCAGTATCGCCGTTTAAAATTGTGTCCAAGACAACAAATGCTAAAATTGCCCCCACAGGGTCAATTAAAACGCCTTCCCCTTCCAAAAGGGTTGCTACTTGTCTGTCCACGTTAATTTGTTTGAGTAAGGGACCGACTACCGTTGGACCTGTGACTACGACAATCGAAGCGTATAAGAAAGCAATAGACCAAGGAAATTCACCCAACCAGTGAGCTGCCATACTACCGCCAAGCAGCGTGATTAACGTTCCCAAGGTAACCAGTAATTGCAGGCTCAGAGAAACCTTGCCCAACTCTCGCAGATCCAGATTCAGTCCACCTTCAAACAAAATTATCGCTGTGGCTAGGGCGACAATCACTTCCAACCCAGTACCAAGTAGATGGGGGTGCAACAGCCCAATGCCATCAGAACCGAGCAGAATGCCAAATAGCAGTAAAAAGACAATGCCTGGTACTACCTTGAGGTATGCAGCCAGAACTTGAGCGCTAATACCTGCAACGACGGCTAGCACCATCTGCAGGGTGATTTCAAAAGATGCTTCCATGTTGTAGATTTTGAGGGATATATTTCAAAATCTTTTGTAAAGAATAGTAAATATTAACTTTACAGGCTGCAACATTACACCCGGTTTTTTTCGTGGACTTGAGTTATGTTTCATACTTAGTCTGTGAGATTACACCATTTTCCACCTTTTTCGTGAAAAAAAATAGGTATAGTGACTCCCCTGGATGTGTAGTTAAAGATTGACTAAAATGCAATCTTGCTTGTTTCCAGCCTAACTTTCCCTCATTGCCCATCGGACCGAAAATTTTTTTGAAAAACCTGTTGACATAAAGCGAAAAATTGGTTAACTTATCTAAAGAGTCAAGTCCAAATGCCCCCATCGTCTAGAGGCCTAGGACACCTCCCTTTCACGGAGGCGACGGGGATTCGAATTCCCCTGGGGGTACTGTGCATAGATAAAAACACCCAACAAAGATTTTAACGAACCTTGTTGGGTGTTGTGGTTTTGACGGCAGGGACCATTCATTGTTCTAGCTCCAATGATTTTGGTTGGGTGAGCAGATGAGATGAGGGTGCTGCAACTGCTCTTTACCCCATCAAGCCAAAGTAGCTAGTGACAGTTGCTTTCTGGCATCCTTTGGAATCTGCTCAAAAACGATTATAGCTGAATCGGGTAAGTAGGCGATCTCGCTCTTCATGACTTGTCAGTTCGCTTGCAGTATCCCGTCAGGCAACGAATAGTCACTACGCGGCGTTGTTATCTGAAAACCTGGTAATACAAATGATGTGGTCATCTTTAAGTTCAAAGTCTAAAGTGGTTTTCGTCGCGCTTCGCGGATTGATATAAAAATAGACCTTCCTGTCCGTGCGCGTCAACCAGCCCGCGAACGTTATCGTGTGAGGCTGCGAGCTAAAGTGTTCTCTAAAAGTTGTCTCAAACAAATTCGTGTCCATTATGGCGGTCTAGGGCAATTAGGTCGGTTGATTAGGGCCTCAAAGGCTTTTTGGTGGTGACGATCCGAAATCCAGTGATGATAGAGTTCTGAATGAACTTGCGTTGAATGCCCCATCTGTTGAGCCGCAAGTGTCGCATCTAAGCCAAATTCAAGGGTTCTGATAGCCCAACAGTGTCTTAAATCATACAGCGTAAATGGCAGTTTTACTTGATTGTGAAAATAGTGAGCACAAGATGAGCCGATAGCGCTGTTAGATTTATCTAGTTTGATTTTGGGTACTTCCACCTCATTTAATTGCCAAAGTTCCACCCAATCTGGATAACAAGGCCACACCCGACGGTCACCAGTTTTCCCCGCTAAAACTCGCAAAGTTACACCTCCTTCTTTGAAATGTTCAACATCGAGGTGAAATACTTCGTGTGGACGGAGGCCGTAAGCGGCGATCATGCCATATGTCCACTGCCATGAAGTGTTGTCTATCTTGAGTAACCAAGCAACGATTTCCTCATCTGTTGGTAAATCCCTAGGCGAAACTCGCTTGGGACTATATCGGCCTCTGTACGGGGAAGGGTCGTAGTCGATTCCCGCAAATTTAGCTAAAGCCTTAGCAACCATGCAAGCGCGAACCCTAGTTTTAGAATCTGGCTCCGTCATTAAAACCGCATTGTGGAGTATTTCTTTGGTGAGTAAAACTCCGGCTGGCAATTTACTCAAGATTTTTTTGTAATCCCCATTCCAAGTAGTTTCGCTTTGGTGGTTTCGTTTGCGGCGCTGAAAATAATCGCGCTCGAATTGTTCCACCCAGTCACCGACGGTGCGCGGCGAATTGATTTCATTCGGAGTTTTTAGGTACAGTGTCCAGTCAAACTCACGACAGTCGAGTAGCGCTCCTAGTTTTTTGGCCTCGGCATGAGCTTGTTTAACTCCTTCTGGAGTTGAATGCAGTCCAAGGCTTATGCGCTGCTGGCTTGAAATAGTCAAGCGAGATCCAGGCTTAGGTGGCAAAGTTGCTCTCAAATTTAAAAACCGACCTTTTCTGCCAATTCGCACACCAAGGTTAGCTGCTTTCAGTTTTTGATTGCAGACGGCTATTTTAGAGTCAATATCTTCCATTACATCAGACGAAATTCGCCATCACCGGCCGTAATACAAGTTCCTTCTGCAGTTCTAAATAGGTAGTACGTTTTTACTGGAGGATTTGGTAAGCTCACAACTTTGCAGCCTTCCACCCAAACGTACTCCTCATCCCACAGCTTGCGAACCTTAAAGGTTTGAGTTGCCAGCACCTCGCCTTGGTACTTCTCCAGAATTTCTCGGGCTTCCTGCTCAGCTTGCGCTTTGGAGCCTGTGAGTTTCTGTTTTTGGTGCAGCGTCTTTTTAGTTCCGTCTGCAAGTTCACACTCAACCTTAAATGACTTGCCGGTGCTGTGAACCTTGGTGACGATTAGGGTGGCTCGGGACTTCCCCCCAAGACCTTGAATTTCCACTTCTATGGGAGCGGGTAATTTTGATTCTGGCTTCTCTTGTAGTGCTTGTGTGCCTTGTAGTCCTGAATAACAAAATTTTTCTTTTTCGAGTTGTGCAGGGTCATTTTGGGAAGGTGTCAACGCATCTGCTAAAATACCTTCACTGTAAGTGTTAGAAGTGGTTGACACCTCTGTTGATGCCACCCCTAAAACTGCCGTTGACACCTCTAGGTTTGATGAGGTGTCAACAGTTTTTTTCCAAATTGGGGTGGATTTCTTGCCGTTAAAGGTTGCTTTCTCTGCTTTGACCCACCCCAGTTTTCTTAAAATAGTGGCGACTCGCATCTGGCTGGATTTGTCGTGGCGGCCAACCTCAAGGTTCAGACAGTCGCTCATAACTTCCGTCGTCGTAGTTTCTGTTAAATGCTTGTTTTCCAAATAAAAGGCAATTACTTCAGTCCAACTGTCGGTAGTTTCGTAGCGTTTATTTAAGAAAGCATTTTTTTCTTCGTCTTCAGAGTCGAGGTAGTGCTTTTCACCCATTTTGTAGGCTTGGACGGCTGCAGCCCAAAGTCTGTCTCGTTCGGCTTCTAGCTTTTCTATGGGGATGCGCTTTAGACCTACTGGGATAACCCAGTTACGCCGATGTCCTTCTGGATCTACCAAAAATTCTGCTGGATTGACCGAACCGACAAACCCAGATGTCCGAGGAAAACTTTCCATTTTCCGTCCATACGGCGGTCGTAAACTGTCGTCTTTATTGGTAAGGAATGCCCGGAGGCTTGCGACTTCCTTCTTTTTAAATACCGCTTCGATTTCTGCAAGTTCTAAAATCCAAAAACGACGGAGTTTAAGCAGCTCGTCTTTGTCGTTTTTTTCGGTGCCGGCGTTACCATCAAACCAGTTGGGATTGACTGCTAAAGTTTTCCAGAATGTAGACTTGCGAATGCCTTGCCCGCCTTGTAAGACGCAAACTGAGTCAAATTGACAACCCGGCTCCATTACCCGTCTCACCAACCCGATCAGGGTTTTGCGCATAAAAGTGTTGTAAAGCGGTTCCGTAGTGCCAAAGTACCGTGATGCCAAATTGTCCAAGATACGCATATCCTGATTTGGGTGCGCTTCGGATACTTCTTTAAGGTAACTCCGGACTGGGTGATAGCTTTTTTCTTTGGCGATGTAAGTTACTAATTCGATCGCTGAGTCCCTTCCAATATCAATATCAAAGTCCATGGCGATTTGAATTGACAAGGTGTCGAGATCCAGCGGCTTGCCTTTCCTTTCTGGGCATAACTGCATCTCGTTAAATTTCAACTCATCCCCCCAACGCGATTTTAAAAGGTTATAACGCTGCATATGCTTGCTTCTAGACTGCTTTGGCATAAAAACAGAATCGCTGTCATATGCTTTTTGAAGTTTGGCGATCGCTTGTTGGTAAGCATCGTCAAACGCTCCGCCACCGCCATTTGCAATTAAGTCGTCCATTCCTTTACCTCTTTCAGATTTCCAGTAAATATCCCCGTGCATACATTTAGCCTCGGTGAGGGCGAGTCTAAATTTTTTCTTACCCCGAGCTACCGAAATTTTGGCTTTTTCTTTTTCATCTCGGTCAAAAGCAAATAGCCAAGTGCTTTCCTCGGTTGCAAATCTTCTTAAGTCTTCTATTAGATAAGTTTCATCCTGTTCATCGACCTTGACCCCGCAAGTACAGCCAAATAGTGAAATGGCAGCATAGCCTTGTGATAATGCGCTTAGGCTTTTTTTGCCTCCCTCGGTAACGATTCTGGGAATATTAGCGTCTTCTAGCCATTCCCAGAAACTACCTTCTTCTGGAACTTCTATGCCATATTTCTGCGATATTCTACGGCGAATTTCTAGGGGAATCGGTGGCAGGTATGCCCTGTCTCCATTCTCTTCGCTTTTAGGGGCTAAGTACCTGTATGGGCGGTTGCTGTTATCGTCTGTAGATGAAATTATCGCTTGCCATAAAGAGCCGTCCTCATTCCTTAGGAAGGCGGCGTACATTGGTTTCTGGATTTTGCCAAACCTTGCGAAATGCCAGTTTAGCTCCTCATGAATTGGAGTACTAACTTCTCCCCCGTCACCGTATTCGAGGGTTTCATGAAATTCTACGCAAGCATCAAATATTATTGGGTCAATTCCACTACCCTTGATAAATGACTTCCTTATGTAATCCTTAAAGGCTTCAAGGCTTTGGAACTCAATAGCCGGGTTCTTTTTGATACAAACATCAGTTGCCGTCATGTCAATTACCTCCTTTAGCTGATGACAACTTAGAATTTTTGTGGTTAGCTTGGGAGATAAGAATAATTTTTATTTTTTCTTCTCTCGCCGAGGGGAATAAACTGCAAGCAAGTGTTAGTTGCTTGCAATTTTTGTATGTAATTGGGATTATTAATCGCTTCATAATTGATAGTCCATTTGTATTAGAAAGGGTAGTCGCCAAAAATAAATTCACTGTCAAATTGATTCCCGCATATTTTTACGAACTCATCCGCAGCGGCTGGGGATGGAGAAATGTGAAGTTCAATGGCATGACCGGATATGCGGATGTAAAGCAATTTGTAACGCCAGTAGAAAGATTGAATTGATATACGAACCGGCGCTGTGAGCCATAGCTCAAACTCGTTGAAGTCTTTACGGTGAGTTGCAGCCCACACCCAGAAGTGAATATTGGTAATTAATCGGTATGTGCATTTACGCAAGTAATTAAGTGGCATTTTAGACTGGAATCTCATTTGAGATAATCTGGATAAAATCGGTTTTAAACGGTTTTTCGCTAAATTCAAAGGTGTCAGTCAAGGTGTCATAGGGGGGTGTCATAGTAGGTGTTCTCCAAGGTGTCAGAGGTGTCTAGCGTATATACAGTAAGCGGTTCTAAAAATGTGTTGACACCTCGAAAAAAAAGGTGTCAATAGCTCAGAAAAAAAATATTTTTTTTTGCACTGTACTTAGTTGATATGGTGTCGGTTTGGGAACTCTAAGGGTAGCCGGGTACTAGCCAACTGTCTTTAGTTAGGTGTAATAATGGAAATCGGATTGAATTTATTTGATGTTGTCAGCGTGGATAAAACTAAAAGTCTTGTTTCTAGCACTACTTTTAAGGTGATAGAAGCAACAGTCAACACTGCTAATCGGCTAAGGGATAGCTACGGAAGAAGCCAATTTGATAGCGACACAATAAATGAATGGGGTTTCAAAGGGGTCGATTGTTATGTCCTTCAAGCGGACGGCGAGGGATGGAAGAAAGGCAAAGTTAGATTGTCCTTAGCTTTTATTCCAGATGAAACAGAGGAAATAGATGAACAGCCGCCGTCTACGCAGGTTGATCAGTGATTCCGCTCTTTTGAAATTTGATGCCTCCCAATAGCGGGAGGTTTTTTAGTAGCGTAAATATGCAAAAACCGCCCTAACCTTGCGGTTGGACGGCTTAATCAGCTTTATCTAGAGCTTCTAATATGTCTTTTTCTAAGCTACTAATGCTTTCGCTGACTTGATTACGGTATTCTGTGCTTTTCTGAAGTTGAGCCTCAAGAGATTGAGTGTGGTTGTCTATAAAAGCTAGATGGGAGCGTTTTAGCTCTCTTAGGCTAACAAGGACTTTCCCAGTAATTCCCTGTCCTCCAGTAAGACCTTCCTCTCCAGATGAATCTCCCCACGCGCTATCTGTGTCAAGAACTTGGTCCGATTCATTCCCATTTTTTTTGCTTTTAGATGCAGCAGTTCCCAATCCTCGAAAAGCATCCGCACTGTTGCATTGATAGTTTTTTGCCCGTTCTCCGTCGGTTCCTGTTGATTCATTTCCTATATACATAATCTTCCCCTAAATTATTGCACGTGCATCAATCCCCGTCTGCACGTGCATTTTTATATCTTGGTTGACTTATTGGTTTGCACGTGCAAATAATTATTACATAATAAGATTAGCACGTGCAAATTTTATTGCAACAGCGATCGCACTCTTGACCCTCGGTTACGACCGGCCTGCGGGAAATGAGTCAAGACACGATCGCCAAACGCTCAAATTCCAACCTACATATCGGGAAAACTTTTGAAGCGATAAGCACGCTTGCCCAAAATGTCAGGCGATCGCACTAAGTCAGCCCGTACAAGTAGATGAATATCCAAATTTAAAGAGGTAAATTATGACAGGGGAAATAGTCAATGAACTTACAGCCTATGACCTTAGTCCATCCCAGCTTGCTGGTTTGGGCACAAGTGCATTTTTGGCGATCCGTGAAAAATGCTCACTTTATGACCAGTGGGATGAAATGGGCTTTACCGACATCGGAACAACGCTTGCGGATGAATTAAGCGAGCGATATGTCGATGAGGTTGACTTGATCGAATTAATTCAAGCGATCGTCCAACGACTATCCGAAATTAGCTCTAGCAAAATTTCACTCGCCAACATTAGCAAGGGCGCTCCAGATTTATCAGAATTACTGGAAGATGTCCCTACAACTAGTACCGAAAGTTATGGACCATACTCTGCTTGGGTTAATCCGTACAAATCCGTTATGCACGAATATTGTGACCCTTAATAGAAAGCGATCGCCAGATGTGTGATAGGCGATCGCTCTAGAGACAGATCCAGCAGATCCTTACTCAACAGAATTATATGACTAAAACCCTAGGCTACTATCTCGGATACTCCCCGCAAGAAGAGCAAAGTTATCTTTTTGATTTAGAGAGGGACTATGGCGCTTCTTTACGAAAAATGAACAGAAGAGAAAAACTGCTTTTGCTCGGAACGCTTGCCTCACACTTGTGTTGCTTTGATAAAGAAGAAATAACGGAAAAGGCTTTTACCGTAAGTCACCATGTTCAATCTCGATTAACGCACGGCGAAATGGAAGGGCTATGCGAGGCTCTAATTAATCAGATTCGTTGGGGGCAAAATGGCGAAACAACCTGAATCTGTTCTTTTTACCACCCCGCAAGTAGCGGAAGCGATCGGAGTTGCTGAGGGGACAGTCCGTAGTTGGTTGAGCCGCTACACTTGCTTCATTGAGAATCACCACTACATCAAGGAAAAAAACGGTCGTACACTCTGGCTGGAAGCTGGCGTTGAATTCCTAAAATCTCGTGCAACAGAGTTTGCAGCGCCAAAAGTCGCAGAATCCGTTGCACCGGGGGAAGAAATTATAGAGCCACTTCTGGACGCAACGGCCCAAAAACTCGCTTACCTTTACTTCCGAAAATTACCGCAACGGACTGTAGAACGCATACAGCAGATGCTTCATAACCCTACGCAAGAGGATAAAGAGGTGCTGCAACAGGCAATGCAGCAGTCAATACAAGCCGGTTCATCTCATCTAATTGCCAACTCCACTGCTAAGAGGTTAGCGGGATGAGAAACACCAACCAATCACCCGGTACCAAGATTGTTCCGTTTCGCGGGGAAATGTACCAAGAGGCTAGTACACCAGTTGCAACACCGCAACAGTCCAATACTAATTTCTTGTTTTTTTGTTGCTTATGCATGGTTGGAATAGGCGTTGCACTGGGTGCGACGGTTACATACAACAGCCCAGAGCAATCTCAAATTCGCGATATGCAGCAACAATTGCAGCGGTTAAACCAAGTCAAAAAGCAACTTTGCAACGGAGTGTAAAACAATGGGAATCATGGGAACGGTTTTAAGGACTGGGACAGGTGGTAATGACGACAGTTCGCACAAGCGGACTTACCAGGGCGATCATAGCCTGAGTACCGAGGCTACCCTCAAGCCTACCGACGACAACGTAATTACCCCGCTCAATCAAAATAATTGGGACAGTATTCGCACTCAATCAGTGGTTGTGAGTCCTACTTATTTCAATAAAGAGCAGGCTGAAAACTTGAGAACCCTTGCTAAACAGAAAAAGCAGGAAGTAACTCAAACAAAACGCGCATACAAATCACTTAAAACGCTTGAGAAGACGGATGCTACCGTACACACAGAGCATAGGAACTACCAAAAAACTGTAGCCAAATGCGAAACAGACAAACAACGCTCTAACGCTAGTTTGGCCCGTAAGTTGCATCAGCTACGACCTGAATACGTGCGAATGGGTAGGGGAATTGAAAGGGCGGAAGCGAAAGCCGACACTCGCATAGCCGAATTAAGAGCAAAGATTGAAGCTGCAACCTAATGGTAGCTAAAGCATTGTACCTAACAGGGCTATTTCTAGTTGGGTGCAGCGCTTCCAGCCTTTTATCTTGGTTTGGATGTCTGCACCCCGGCAACTTCCGCGTCGTTGCATCAGCCTATGGTCTATTAGCAGCAGTTTGGTGTGTTTGTTGGCTATGCGATGATGCCGTTGCGCCATACTTCAAATCAACAAACCTCAATTTTTACGCTTGTTTAATTGGTTTTGGTGTTGCGGTAACTATGGGAGGCGTGATCACATGGCTAACCAGTTAGTTTTAAGCAATTGGCACAAAGCTTATATCGCCGGTGGATGCGCTGTAAGTATGTGGCTAGCCTCACAAGCTCCAATTGGGAAGGTCGGCAAGGGAGTTTTCTTATCTTTGTCATTACTGCACAGCGTTGCACTTGTTCGGATTGCCAAGCCGCTAATTTTTGAGGAAGCGTCAGCGATCGCAAGGTTGATGATGGACAAGGAAGTTAAAAACACCGAGTTATTGCTACAAACCAAGCAACTTGAAAGCGAGATGGAGCAGGTGTATGCAACTTCCGACGTTACTTCCGACACGGAAGTAATCAACGAATTGAAGGATTCACTAGAAGCTTTGTGGGATGCGGTTGCAACGAACCCAACTTCCGACTTACAGGCTTCCACTAACCGAAAAAGTCTTTATTTAGCGGCTGTAAGTTTACTAAAAAATGGAAAGTCAGAAACTTTTTTAATTGAAGAGGTTTTTGGCTGTAGCGGACGCAATTTTCAAAACGGCAAGAAATTATTGCAAGAGTTGTTGCATGAGGGAGAGGAAAATAAATGGTGACAAAGCATAACGATGGCGATAACGACTCGAATTGGCAAAAAGTTAGCGGGCATGAGTGGCAGGACACCAAGCTACAGGCTTGCAGCAGCCAAGAGCTTTGGTTATTGGAAGTTGAGAATAGTCAAGACAGAGAGGAAGAAGTTTCAAGAGGCTGGGCGCAGTACGACTCACGCACCAACACCTACTACGGAACAGGAGATGATGATTAGATGACTAGCCTAGCGAGCATCACACATCCAGAAAATAGTTGCCCACAATGTAAAAGTCCAAAAATTAATTTTGACGCAACTTATGGATTCTACAAATGCAGTAGTTGCGAATACGTTTGGGCTTATAGCCAAGACGATCCAGATTATGAAGACGAAGCTGCAGACTCGGAAGATTTAATTGATGACCAGCCAGGATGCCCTAGCTGTGGGGCTAGCATAGAGCATATTCAGTCAGTAGCCGACGGCGTTACTTGCGACATTTGTTTCTACCGTTTCTACCAGTTCTAAAAATCGATTTTTCAGATCAACTTGTCAAAGTAAGCGATCGCACCGCTCCTCACAAGAGCGCGATCGCATGACAAATGGCGTGATTTGCGTCAGAAAAAAAGGCTGTGTGACTATTACAGCCTTCACTACTGTGCATTTATCAATGGTTAGTATATTCGTATTACTATTTCCGTCTATCCGTGATAACACCCAAAAAAAGAAGCTTAATACCTTAGTTGTTCCTATTATTCCCATATTTATAGGAAAACTATCAGTCAATGCGAATTGATGGAGGGTCAAAGTTGGTTTCATCTAGTGGTGCAATCCCGGTCAATCCATGAACGATCGCGTTAGCTATTGCGTCTGGTCCTACTTTGGCGAATAAGTCCATGTCTTTTTGGGAGTCGCAAAAACAGCACTCAATCAAAATGGCCGGCATATCGGTGTTTCTGAGGACATAAAACTTCCCTCCATCCTTAACGCCTCGGTTCGCAAAGCCTAAGGCAACGATTTTTTCTAGAACGCTAGTTGCTACTTCCTTGCCAGTTTCGCTAATCGCAAAGACTTCAGTCCCAAAAGCCTTGCTGTTAAAACAGTTGAAATGGATCGACACATAAATATTCGCTTTTTGTCTATTTGCTGTCAAACATCTTTGACCTAGGGACTGAGTGACTGTGTTAACTTTTCCTGGGCGACAATCTATCACTTCATGCCCGAGTGACAACAAACCTTTCATTGCCCGAGAGCCAACCGCGAGCGTCAAACTATCCTCTTGTTTAATTCCAGCGCATCCAGTATCCGGAGGACAATTGTGTCCGCAGTCGATCGCGTATCGCATTCGTCACCTTTTATCGCCTTTAATTTATTGCTTCTAGGAAAATATCATATTAGTATCAAAAAGCTACGAAAAGTAGAACACTTACTCAGTATAGTAAACCCCTAAATGTTCGCATTTAATAAAGTTAAAACAATATCTTTAGTACTGAACGCTAGTTCTGGATCTCAAATAGTCGAGGTTTTTCCTTTGCCGGACGTATCAACTTTCGGCATTGAGACGTCTAAGCTTTTAAGTTTAAATACTTTTGTCAAGAATTTGAAAGCCTACGCGAAAATAGAGAGCTTGCCGGCTATCCAATTGCCAAATTTTCAGTTAGAGGACAGCGAGACAGATAAGCTATATAAAACCTTAGATATTGAATGGGGGAGTCCCCGAAAGCAATTAAATCTCTATATATCAAATAACAACCAGTGGCATATGATTGGAGCCGTAAGTCTTCTCAACCCAGCTGGCTATCCTTATAGGATGTACAACTTATTGGATCTATATACAGATAATCTAGCTATTGAATTAGGACAAGACGGAAAGCTTGGAATTCAAATTCAAGACGTTGGCTTTGGCTTACTCCAAAGCAACGATACTGTCACTGTGCATGGGAGTTATTTGCATGAGATTGCTGCAATTGATGCGGCGACAACGGCAAGCGCTGCATTACCTATACAAATAATCAGTCAGCAAGAATTTTTAATTTCGTTCGATGACGAATTAATTACTATTGCTTCTTATGAAGAGAATAGAAAATATTTATTAATCGAAAATATCGGAAGCGGTGAAGTTACCTTGCATTTTGGCGGTAGCTCGGCAGCCCAAATATCTATTAACTCGGGCGGCAATTATGAGTTTTCAGTAGGTGCGTTATATTGGACACAGACAGTTCACGCAACAGGCAATACAATAGTTAGGGTAACTAAAGGATTTTGACCTATGCCACTTTTTAACACATCTAAGATTACTTTGCAAAATCCGACTACCACTGTCTGCAACACAACGTTTATATCTGTCGGAACAACATCTGTTAACGTCGTCCCTAATGAACCAAACAGAAAATCTTTAACTCTTGAAAATAGGTCTCAGAATTCGATTTACATAGGTTTTTCTACAAGTCCTAGTGCAACTTCTTTTGCTATTGAACTTCCCCCAGGGGCTTATTATGAACTCCCTAGTCCAATTTATACAGCGCCTATTAATGCCATAGCTTCTACTGGAACCACTAACGTATTAGTGGTTAATTCTTTCAGCTAAATTACCCTCCGTGTCAGGTAATGGCAATACTTTGATTACTAACACCTTTTTGTAGTATGCATACCGCTAATATAGCGGTTTGTTTATCTATTTATTTATTAATTATCATGCCTTTATATTTATAAATAGATTAAAAATATGATTAGAAAACCATTTTTATACTATCGGACAGAAAACGATCCAGAGGATTTCAAGATGCCATACAAACTTTTTGGAAAGTTTGATAAAGAAGTAATGTTCCGTAAATATCAAGGGTTGAGTAATATTCCCACCCATTATTTAGAGCGTCGATGGTAAGGGACAAGTTAATAAAATTTCCTAAAGTTGAATATTACAATACGAGAGATCCGAACGTTGGAGGTGGCTACATACCAGTCGTTAGTAACCCCTTAATTGAATCCCAAAAAATATACGGAAAAATTCGGGTATCAGGTGAAATCGAGTGGATCAACTGGACTTACAAACCTCCAAAAATAATTATATACAGCACGTTCTGTTTCCTAGGCATACATCTACGCGGTGGCCAAATCGGGCTAGTTAAAAATATCTCAGTAGATTTTTTGTTTAGAAACCCTTTGTGTAACGATGTTTCGACAGATCCTCCGTCTAAACCGGTAGAAGAAAACAACAACGAATTACCCTTAGAGTTTGCCGGGGACAAGGATAGCAATGAATGGATCGTGATGACCGGCTATTCTTATTTTCATGAAAATGGTAAAAGTATTAACTTTTCTGTTTCTGACAAGGGCTACACTTCAATAGAGAAACGGCAAGAGTTTGTTAGCTGCGAGCGCAAAAACGGAACCATAAAAAATCATCGTTATTTTAACGGAACTATTGGAGACTTTCGCTATGCCGTCATTGTAAAAATTAACCTTATTTTTATTCGTAAATTTAATTCAGGATACATTCCTCATTTTGGGAGATCCGGAAGTGAGACAGATCCCCCCAACACTAGTTATAAATATTACAAAGAAGTTGGCTATACGACTGACTCTGACTATGTTACAAACGAAAATGCGCTTTGGAAATACAATAAAACAGAGGCAATAACTTATTACCTAGATTACAACAAACGATTCCACAGAGACGGAGGATCAGAATATTCTGAAGACTTACACGAACCTCCCCGTATAGTCCGTAGTTACACAAAAAAAGAATTATCGGAGAGATCCGAATTATTGGGTCAATCTTTTTTTGCTCGTGAAATTTATAAGGTGAGTTTTAGACACGAGTTGTCTCCTAGTGACTTAATTATATTGTCTGACTATTCGGACTCAAACTACAAATTAATTGATAAAGGTTTCGATTTTTACGGTCTATATTATCTGTATGAGAAACCTACGGTAAAAGCTAGAAAAAAAACAAATATAGCCGCACCACTAGATTATAAAGAGTCACCACCAGGTCCCAAACCACCACCACCACCACCACCGCGAAAGGAATGTTGTATGTCCTGTTGTCCAGACAATTCTAATCTAGAGCCTTTATTAAAATTAATTATAAAAAAAATAGGTTCTGCAGATTTACCTGCAACGGTTCCTAAGTCTCTTGCAGATAGAAGTAAAGGCAATATCAACATTGAAAATTTGGCTCAATTTACTTCTTACGCTGTAAAACAATTAGATGCTGTGTGTGGAAAATATCCCATAGAGGTAAAAATAAAAGATGCAGATTTAACAGAAGAAGGTGACCAAAGTCAGACGGTAAAAATTCCTAACATCGCCGAGGGAATAGCAGAATTGCTTGGACTTTTGCTTATACTCAAATCAGAATCTGGAGCAACTTTGTCAGCCGCTGTTAGGGGGATGATAGAAGCTGGTAGCGCCAAACAATCGGCAATTCTGGCTCACGACTATGCTAAGGCTAATTCTGAGTTTTTAGCCTACAAAGGTAAGCAGGTAAAGCATCAAGTTCCTTTTGCTTTTGACTTCAATAAGCAAAAGTTAGAAGAGATGTTGAAAGAAGGAACTTTTGATATCAAAGGTTTTGAAATCGACGACAAGAACGACCTTAACGATTTATTCGCTCCAGTATTAGAAATGGCTGCAATGTACCGCGCGGCTAATTTTAGGAACCTTGGAGCGAGTAATCCAGGAGCCGTTTTAAAAACGATTTTGACTGGGTACATAAACTTTAACTCCGATACAGAAGAGGCAATTGGCAAACCAAAGCAGCAGCGAGATAAAGATGAGGGTGTTGGAAAGCCAGAGGAAAACTGGGATGATTTTTTAAGAAGCGCAGAACAAGGTTTTATTCAAGAGCCGGGGATTAAAAATAACACTGAACCCTACGATCGCCCGTTCGATCAACGTCCAAAAATTCGCGAGATTGGGAACGACACTTCTGATTTTGAGGATTAAAAAAAATGGGATTGGCAGATATAGTAGCGGAAGCTTTAGAGTCTGAGCAGGTAAGAAATATTATTGGAACTCGGGTTCTAAACCTTGCTGACGCTTCTCAAGAAAACGAGAGCGGTGGAATCGGTGGTTTTGTTAGTTGGCTATGGGATGGCGCAAAAGCTCTGGCGGGTTTCCTCTGTGAAAAAATAGGAAGTTTACTGAATTTTACCATTTCTAGTTTTTGGAGTTTTCTGCATTCTACCGCTCAGTTTCTCTGGAATTTCAACTGGAATATGTCAGATAAACAAATCGACGAGCAGATCAGGAGTAAGTGGGACGCTCTAGGTAGTATGCTGGGCGGTACTGTTGGCAACTTTATCGGCTACCTGGGATGTGGTGCGGTCCCAGGAGCTGTAATATTGGCATTTAACGAGCCGCTAGGTGCTTACGTTCTAGCCAACGTAACTGAAGAATTAGCGGAAGAATTTATTGGCAACTTATCAGCTTTAATCAAATACACTTTCACCGCAGGTACGCAAGCACTAATGATTTCTTCCTATAAGGATGCTCGCAAATTTATTAAGAAAAATGAAAAGTTTGCAAGAGCAGTTTTAGGAAGTAAGGTTGGCGATCTGATCAAAGCTTGGGGAACCGAGAATTCTAAGCCCTGGTCTTTTGCTCAGACGCTAGAAGATGCCGTGGAAGAGATTCCTAACACTTTTGTGAGGAATTTTGTAGAGGAATTCTTAGAAGAGGCATGGGAAGGTTGCATTGAAGCCGGCTACGTCGTCGCCAATTCGGTGGATACATTTCTTGCTGGGGAAAAATTCAAGCAACAACAGACTCCACAGATGGGCAAAACTAAATTTGTAGAGATTCAACCAGATCGCAGCATTGAAGATCAAAGAATAGTCCTAGCAGGTCCACAAGAGCTTCTTAAACCTCATATAGTCAGCACCCTGGCCAACTATCAGTTAATGAGGGAAAAAGACATCGGAACGGTTCATTGCTTTGAGCCTGAAAAAGCTCGAAGTCGCCGATTCAAACCACACGTGGTTTTGCATTTTCAAGAGACTAAAGAAGATTTTAATAATAGAAGTAAAACTGATAGCAAAGCTAGTCGGGGAAAAGGAATAATTAGCTTCCGGCTAATGAACGAAACTTCTGAGAGTTTGACTATAGACTATGTGACCCAATTAGCTAATAAAATAAAATCTAAATTTGGTAATCCCCCTTACGAGTGGAATAAAGGCAAACTCCTCTTTAGCTACACTGACTACGACAAAGGATATCAACTTCAACTATTGACAAGCTCTGAATCTGAAGCACTGCGAGTAATAGAATCAGTACTGGATTTAAAGGGAGATTCAGTAGATAGGGAAAAAATACAGGAAGCTAAAAATTTATTGCCAGAAAAAGCTTACGATGACACACCTAGAAAGAAAATAATTCTAGGGAAGCCAGAAGAGCAACCAGTAAGACGCAAGCCTTGTAAAGTTAAATTCCTCTACGCCCAACTTTTTGTAGAAGACAAACAAGACCCGGTAACTTTGTACGATCGCAGCAAAAGATACAGGAATCCTCTCGTGCGTGATATTACGGAATAAAAAAAAGTTTATCGTTTTGCAAATACACCCAAAAACTATTGCAAAGGTTAAGCTTTAGAATAGTTTTTGTTGGTTGAAAGCCTTGCCCAGCAAGTACTATAGCGGATTGACTCCAAAAAAAAAGATTTTATACTGAACTTAATCACAACAATTAGGCTCAGTATCGATCATGGATTTAACTATTGCGGAATTCGCGGCTCAACTCCCAGCAGGCGATCTGGTTCGGAGGTGGTGGGAAACAGCGGCCGCTCTACCTGCCGACGTTACTATGAACGAATTTTTCGCTAAGACTTTAAAGGCAACTTCAGACGCCCAAAGAACAAAAAATGGCAACTTAGCCGCAGGTAGCAGGATTGACGGTTACCCATCTCCTACTAACGAACCTGTAACAATTGACGCGGCAACAGGAATGCAAAGCTTTGTTGCAACTTATTCAGTGCGCTCTCGTGTAGCAGTAAATCTCGACGTAGCAATTTCTCCGTTGGCTTAAGCTATCTGACGTACTACACAAACTTAATTTTTAACTATGGCTGATAAACCTTTGGGAAAAATCTATTTCCCAATTTTGCGCAAAACACCCGGTGATACAGGAAGGGTAAACCCAGATCCCTTTGGGGTGTTTTCTTGCCGACTTAGCACGGCTCGTTTTCTTGATATTGATAAATTCAATATCAATCTTGTAATCAGTCGAGAAAAAGCCGCTTATACAAGAGTCTTAACTTTAGTTGATGGAACCATACTGAAACAATCAGCAGAAAATAGTGACGGACAAGTTGCTGCTTCTCTGATCACGCTGCCAATTGGTGGCAAGGGTAGCCGTAGCGTAATTTTAAAAAGTGGCAAAAAGACAAAACTAGAAGGCAATATTTACCACACTCTTAGTTTTAGGTTCCCAGCTTGGGCAACTGTTTGGTGTATCGCCGACGCTCTTGGGGAAATTATTCCTGCAACTAAGATAAAGTCGGATGCGACTGCTACTGACGTTTTCCCTTACTTCACTATCAAGGGTGGTAGAAGGTATCCAATCATGGCCAAAACAGAAGCAGAGGGTAACACAGACGCGTCTGTTCCGGCTAACGATCAAGAAGCACAAGCTTTGTTAACCCAGTCAGAAAAGAAAGGCACTGCCAAAAAAGCAGCCGGTGGAGACGCCTAGTCATAGATGCTCGATTCTTCACTTTGGCAGGTTCATTGGCAAGGCAATTTTCAGGTTGCTGTGTACGGCAATCGTTACGTAGCTTTGCCTCCTGTTACTATTCCAGTTGAGTTTGACCAGCCTTTAATAGCGATATCTACTAGCAGTTTCAACGCTTTGCCGCGCTGGTCAACGGCTGGTTGGATATCACAAAAAATCTACACTGGTTTATCTGTAGATGAAACTAGCGATGCAACACTAATTAATCAAAGGGTTCTTTTAAATAGGCTAAGTCTATTTGAGTTTGCTTTAAACTTAGCCTCTAGCTACTCAATTACTTATTATTTTCCCCAGTGGATTTTCGATTTATCTATTGCTATTTGGCAATACACGGGAACTTACACAAAAAGTGATTAAATTAGCCACTTGCATCGCGAATGAAACTGTCTAAACTTCAGTATAAAA
This sequence comes from Cyanomargarita calcarea GSE-NOS-MK-12-04C, assembly GCA_019359595.1. GTDB lineage: Bacteria > Cyanobacteriota > Cyanobacteriia > Cyanobacteriales > Nostocaceae > Cyanomargarita > Cyanomargarita calcarea. The sequence goes on along the minus strand of JAHHGZ010000006.1, from coordinate 38,641 downwards.
GCTTTTTGTAAAATTGAATAATAATCAGCGGTGTCTGCCAAAGCATTGAATGAAATTTTCGATTAGTGTAAAAATATGCCTGGTTCAGACATTGGTATAGCCGAATTTATCGCTATTTTTTTAATAGCAATTGTTGCCTTAAGTCGTGTTAGAGTTGCGACGAAAAAAGGACCAGGCGAATATAGTACAGAGAAAAAAATTGCTCTGATTGTAAACATTAGAAAGAGAACAGTTATGAAAGTAAACACAAATACTTTGGCTAGCATATTTGGTTCAATCGCCGGGGTTGCTCAGGTATTGGGGCAAACTGGAGTTATTAGCAAAGACGTTGCCACCTCCGTTTCAGCGATCGCCGTTGTCTTGCTTGGCTTTGTGACTAACAACGTTCCCACTACAAATCAAAGCCAAGGCAAGTAACTCAAATCTTGCACTTCACGCTCCAAGCGATCACTCAAATAAGGCGATCGCTTTTTTTCCAAAATTGTAACCTAGTTGCCTAAAATAACCCTTAAGAACACCTTTGACAGTCTACCTGAGAGGCACTTTATTTGGTTTTACTTGGGAAAGCCTTGGTAGATAGTCGGTAGAAGTTATTTTCTAAAGTGATTCGAATTCCCCTGGGGGTACTAATGATAAAACAAAAAAATACCCCTGTAAACCGATTCAGGTATTACAGGGGTATAATAATTATTGAACGCGGCAAAATTATTAAACATTCTTGACGTATGCAATCCTGCTGAACACCTTGGAAAAACCAACTGATTCGTAAAGCCGTAATGCACCGTTAGGATTATTCGCATCAACACCAAGGCTTGCTGTATCCATCCCCAATACCTTCAGTCGATGTAATCCCGAAAGCAGCATCGCTCGTCCCAGTCCTATTCTACGGAACCCACGTCGCGTACCAAGTATCTCAATCCAGCCTTCCTTGCGTCCTTTACGGATGTTTTCTTCTCGATTGATAACAGAGTAGCAGAAAGCTGCAAAAGTCCCATCAGCAGCAGTCGCAATTAAATCTAATTCTGCTCTATAGTCCTGTTGAGCCATTTCGTGCTTCACATATTCAACAGTTGAATCGTGATGATTCCAATGATCTATAAAAGACTGGTTAAATAATTCCGTCAAAGCTTCAGCATCTTCTGGTTTTACTTGACATAGAGTGAAACCTGACGGGAACTGAGGCTGTGGGATAATTTCAGTTAAAGGACGCTGCATCGTAAAAAAATAGCGATCGCTGACAAAACCATGATTTTCTAGAATCGCAATCCGGTCAGTTTCGTTATCCCTCGCACCTGAACGTAACTTTACAGGTACACCTTTTTCTTGCCTAACTTCCTGCATCCGTTGTTCAGCCCATTGAATAATCTGGGTTTCAATATTGCCACCACGGAAACTTGGGTGAACCTGGAATCCTAGAAAACCATCAATGACTTCACTGGGGTCAGTAATCCCCAATCGCCCAAAGCCAAGTAGCTGATTATTACAATCTTCCCACAATTGTAAGTCACGAGCTTGGTTAACAAGAGGGTTGTTAAATGCCTCCCGCAGTTCCGAAACCGATGTACCATTTTCTAGTTTATCGGCTGTTTCACAAGTGTTGATTAGGTAGGCGATCGCTTCTAAATCAGCTTCACCTTTAAAAGAACGCATTGTTAGAGTCTGCATATATATTTCAAGTTTTGCATTACCTGAATACTACATTATGTAATTATTGTTTTCCGTAATTTGCACTGTGAAAAATAAGAACTACATTCCCAAACCGAAGGTGGAGGAGTCGAACCTCTACAGCTTGCGCTGCACTCCGGTATTCCAAACCCGTCGTCCACACAGCAGCACCTTCCAAACTTCAGAGGTGGAATTTAATCACCACATCCAGCTATCGGACTATCGGACAGCTAGAACTCGACCGCACTCGCTATAGTGGGTAAAAAAAGCCCCCTAAATCCACGCCACATACTACAAGTCGGCAGAGCCAAGAAACGCAGTGGCTCCCCAATTCTGTTCTACTTTGAATTGAATTTTCTTCCCCCCAGAATTGGGGGCAGGGGGCAAAAGCATCGACACGGAAGATAGAGGAATATTGAGCTATGACCCCATATTTGGTGGATATAGTTGAGAAATTTTGATTTAACTTATTCTGGCCAATTCCAAACAGCCAGAGAATAAATTCCCTGTCTAATAGCTAAAGACGACTGAATAAATAATTTTAATCTAAGAATCAGTTTGTTGAACTATTAAAATTATAGGTATTGTTAAAGCTTTTCTCCTCCTATAAGCAATCAAATAATTGGTATATTTAGTCCATTGAAATGGACTTCAGCTTTTAGACAGGGAATTTATTCCCTGGCTTATTAAATATATAAATTGGTTAGATTCCCATGAGGCTCATTTGCAGTTGTTGCTAGTTCGACTCAAGAAAATAAATGGCTGCCCTGGTAGGTATCGAACCTACGACCCTTCGCTTAACAGGCGATTGCTCTACCACTGAGCTACAAGGCAACGAAGTCCCCCAGATTGGAATTGAACCAACAACCTTCCGCTTATCAAGCGGACGCTCTAGCCAATTGAGCTACTGGGGAAAAAAAGGAGGAGAGATGGGCAAATTACGCAGTGGACTGGTTTAATTCAACACGTCGAATCAGCCACCCCACCATCTCTCCCATGTAATGAGTACGGAAGGATTTGAACCTTCAAGTCTTCAGTTTCGTAGACTGAGATGTTATCCAATTACACCACGCACTCAAGGCGGAGAGGACAGGATTTGAACCTGCGTCGGCTTATATAAACCGGTACTGTTTAGCAGACAGTCGCCTTAAGCCACTCGGCCACCTCTCCCCGTATTTTTCTGCTTGAAAGACAGAAGAATTAACCATTTATTCTATAGCGCCATATCTAGTGGGAGCAGCAGGGTTCAAACCTGCGACCATCGCCTTAAAAGGGCGTTGCTCTATCAACTGAGCTATACTCCCACAACGAGGGTGACGGGACTTCAACCCGCAACATCTCCGCAGACAACGGAGCGCTCTGGCTATTGAGCTACACCCCCATTTTTTTAGTAACTATGCCTAAAAGTTTGAGGAAACAATCAGGCACAGAAATTTAACATTCGTGGTGATTTTGCCTTTCCTAAATTAGTCTTATTCAGTTTTCAAGGTTCAGAAAAGTGGACTTTCAACTATTAGAAAATATTTCAAACATTAAAAAAACATCCGACGCTCTTGGAAATGAACCTGTCGTGCATTGCGGATATATTCAGTCGTTTTTCCTCGGGCAAACTTCAAACTTTTTTCGTTGTTTGCCTCTAATTCAGATGGTCTGGAATCAGAAGGAGCTTTTTGATTCATTGGAGATTCTGGTTTATTCCAGCACCTCTGTACTACTTGTGTGTACATCATGGCTTTTCTCCTTTAGAAGCTTGTCTTCATTACATACATACTACATAAAAACTACAAAAAATGTCAAGGGGTTTTGGGAAAATTTTTTGAGATTCTTGCAAAGAGTTCTATCTAAAGAGGTTTGAAGTAAATAAGCTTTATGAAAGCTTATGATTGGTTGAGCGTTGGGAAAATAGACTTGACAAACAACCACCATCTATGGAGCTAGACATTTGGCGTTGTGGCGATTGCCTCCTCTGTAGTTGCTTGTAGTATTGCCCTTAGAACCTTTCTGCAATTGAGAGCTAATGTGCCCCATAGCGAACCACAAGCGGCAAAATTACAAGGAGATCGCTTAAAAACAGAGAGCAACACCCAATCGCCGCCACCAGCGAAAGTAGAGACTCTCAGTTTTTCTGCTCCTGCAAAATATCAGGGAAAAATGCTTGGAAGTTAGGAGTTAGGAAGAGCGGAATTAGGAGTTAAGAAGCACGGAATTGTATTTTTATGGGATCGTTCCTAACTCCTAACTTTTAACTCACAACTCATCACTCCTAACTCCTAACTCCTAACTTTGTACAGATGCACAGGCTTGGGCTTCTTGCCAAAGTTTGTGCAGGAAAAATTCTGTGGATGAAGCCAAGCGATCGCCATTGGACAAATCGCTAATTGCAGTCACAAACACGCCAACCGCATCTTCACAACCAGAGGATAACCAAGAACCCTTAAGAGTTACTTCCAAGTAATCAACATCGCAAGGGCACAAAGCAATGATTTCGCTGTCATGTTGTTTTACCCGAGCTTTTAGGGCTTCGACTCCTGGCAAATTGACAGGAAGCAAAAATGTTGCGGTGCTGGGTTCAATGCAGAGAGTTTGAGCAACTCGCAGTGCCAAAATCACTCGCCCTTGTACCCATTCTTCCAAAGATTGAGTTAAATGCTCTAGGCAAAAATCAGTTTCAGTGTAAGTTAATTTCAGCATTCCTTATGCTCTCCTGTTATTCCAGGTTTGCTTGCATCCAGAACTGTTCTGCAAAAGCAATAGTCGGATGCACTGGTGCTTTTGGTTTGGTACGCAGATGCATACCAGCCTCTTGGAGGGTGCGGTCGCTTTTTTTGGAGTTACACCTAGAACAAGCTGTAACTACGTTATCCCAAGTGTGTTGACCGCCTTTAGAACGCGGAATCACATGGTCTAACGTCAGATGTTTGTTATTACCGCAATATTGGCAACTGTGATGGTCGCGTCGTAAAACTTCTCGACGATTCACCGGCGGAACTTTCCACCTCCGTTCGCTAGAAGCTATTTTCAAGCGAATGTGTCTGGGTACATCAAGTACCAAGCTGGGTGAATGGACTTGCCAAAAGCTTTCTGTGGCGAAATTTAGCGCTTCAGCCTTGTCTGTTACTAACAGCACGATCGCCCGCTTGATATTGATTCGACACAGTGGTAAGTAATTTTGAGAAAATACCACCACGGATTGCTCTAACACCTGCATTACGCTCGTCACGGCTTGACTCCTCGTAAAAAAACCCCCGCTTCTTCTTTTGAGTGAAGCGGGGGTGGAAAATTGACCTTTAAAGTCTTCTTGTCCTATATGGGTACAGTGTTTCTTTGCCTGTACCTTCCGCTTCTTTTGATTTGGTCTAGTTTAGCTGCTGAAGAAAGCAGACTAATTCGGGTATATCCATAATTTTGATTACCGTCTGTGATTTGCCGCTGTTTTTGGCTGGTCTGACCATTTAATCCCATAAACAAATACTCCACTCCCGCAACGGCTGATTCCCAACTGGATTGGCAGTTGGTCGCACGCAAGGAAGTGGAGTTGGGATGAATGGATTTCACAGAAAATTTCACCTATTGAACATTTCTTTAAACATACTACACTTGTATTACTATCCTGTCTATACCTATAAGGAGAAAAAAAGATGCATACAATCGCTCGAACCTCAACCACCGACATGGAAGTTACCAGCATCCGTTTGGAAAAGGAACTCAAAGATAAACTCAAAGAACTATCGGGCAATCAGGGATATCAGGCGCTGATTCGAGATATCCTCTGGAACTATGTGCAGCAAAAATCAGGTGAGTGGAAACCGCGATTTTCGCGATCGGATATTCGAGCTAGCATACCTGCCACAGCCCAGCAAGAGGAGCGTTGTGTCCTCACAGGTGAATTAATTCAACCCCAGCAACCGATGTTGTTAGGACTTACAAGAAATGGCGATATGGTTCCTCTATGTGTCGAGAGTTTAGCCTCTTAAACTTGTATAAAGGTTGAATGCAGCCCAGTTGCTCATCCCTAGTGGTAACTGGGCTACATTGTTTTTTTATATGCTTACTGTCAATAAATCTAATAGATGCCTAATTAAATTTAGGTAGCCTCGAACTGGCAAAGAAGCCTGGTTGAGAATTGATAAATGCCTAATTCGGGTCAGTTACTATGCATAATGGCTAATTTTTATTAAAATTCAGCAACGCTCACATTCAAAGAATTGGCTTATTATTTCGCTTCTGTGACATATAAGGGGTTTGACTGCACTTGACAGATATTAGCTGTCAGCCTAAGAAGTAAATGGTGATTAATTTTCTTGAGTTAAGCAATAACACCCAACGCAAATTTTTGCTATACCCTCAAATACCCGTGAAAACTCTTGTGACGCTTTTCTGCCTTTATATTATTTTTAGCCCCATCCAGCACAAACGTAGCTTGCTCGGGATAAAGTTTGTGAAAAATTTGTTACGATTTTATGGCGCTGGCTCAGTGGTAACCCGGAAGCGATTTGCGAAGCCTTGGCTTGAATTATAGAGAAAATACGGTTTATGTATAGTTGAAGACAGGATATCCTAGGTCAAAGTTAGTAAATTAACTCAACCCCCAAAGCCAGAAACGATCTGGGTTTAATGTTTTAGTATATCTAAGTATTTTTTTGTTAGGTAAAGGTTGGTTTAACATACCAGTAATTTTGTCATCTGAAATAGAGAGAGGCTATAACAGGTGAGTATTGTATTTATAAAAGATTTAGTGTTCATGAAGGTGCATCAAGAAGGGTGAAAGAAATGCCAGGAGGTTGGGTATTAAGAATATGGGGTTATTATCGAAGAGCTTGCCAGCAATGAACAAACCTGTGTCACCGCCACAGTGTCCAGATGAACTAGAACGATTAGAACAATACCCGGTTAAGCTGATGCAGCACCAGGAAGAACCAGCCCACCAGTTAGCACAAAAAATCAATCAAATCATCGCCAGTAGCTCGGCGACCGAAAAAATGCTGCTTCTTATTGCCCAAGTATTAGGATTGGCATTCCAAGTGGACTGCTGCTCTTTAGTTACAAGCAATGGGGAAGATTCTGGTGAGGCAATTATTGCTAACTGGCGTGCCCAAGATTACTTGGGGATGCTCCATGATACTGAGATTACTTCGATAGAAGAGATGGATTTACCAGTGGTGCAATGTGCTTCTGAGCCATTGACTATTGGGGATATTTCCACTATAGAAGATAGTTTGGCGATCGGATGTCAAAATTTGCCGATATCAATCAAAGCTGTTTTGGCAATTCCGACGCGATTTGGCGGTAAGCATAATGGCACGATCAGTTTAATCAAATCCCAGCCGTATGAGTGGAGTCAAACAGAAAAGGAACTGCTAAAAGCGGTAGAGTCGTCTTGCGCGATCGCTTTTTCTTTATTGGCACAAGCCCAGTTATTGGCATCGCAACAGCAGTCTTTGCAAGCAAGTGTCCAACACCAAAACTTGATTGAGCAATTGACAATCCTCAGCCGCAGCAATCTGGAAATCAATCAAATGCTGCAGTTGGCGATCGCATCGACAGCGGAAGCTCTGCAAGCGGATAGAGGAATGCTGATTAAGCTACGATACGCCGATCCACGGGACGTTAGGGTTCGCCCAAAAAAGCAAACTCCTAAAGCTAGGGCTCTAATTGCTGGCGAATGGACAAGGGAAACAGCGAAATATTCCATTGATGAACCAGACACAGAGGATAATTCCTTCTTGATATCAGACTGTAATTTGTGTCAGCGTGTCTTTTTAGACCCTGGCAAACCAGTAATTATTGAGAATATAGATGATACAGAAACATTAACAGTAGCCCCAATATTTCACCTCTCCAAACTGCCTACACTATTGTTATTACCACTAGAAAATCAGGGTAGAATCTTGGGATTTATTGTGCTACAGCAAGCTTCTTCTCGCCAGTGGCAACCAGCAGAAATTAGTCTTGTGGAACTGGTTTGCGCTCAAGTCAGCAATGCCATAATTCAGACACAAACACTGCGGCAAGTACAGACCTTAGTTGAGGAGCGTACAGAACAGCTGCAGCGCAGTTTGGAAGTACAGGCAAAATTATACGAAAGAACTAAGAAATACGTTAAGCAGCTACAGGATCTCAACGAACTCAAAGATGAGTTTATGAGCAATATGAGCGATCGCCTGCGTTACCCCTTGACAAATATGCGGATGGCTATTCGCAATCTTCGCCAAATAGGGATAACACCGGAGCGCCAAACTAGGTATATGGACATCTTGGAGCAAGAGTGTAGCAAGGAGATTAATTTAATTAACGATTTGCTCACCCTGCAAAGGCTAGAAACTCATCAAGAACGTCCGCAATTTGAAAATATTGATTTAAATCCAAAAATTCAAGATTTAGCAGCGTCTTTTGAGAAAAAGCTGGCAGAAAAAGGATTAAGTATTAGCTTGGATTTATGCCAATCGCTGACACTAGAAACCGAAGTTGAGAGTTTTGACCGAATTGTGCAAGAGTTGCTGACAAATACCTGTAAATACTCGGAACGTGATTCCACGGTTCATTTACAAGTAAATCACCAAGTGATTGAACAAATCGATCGAGTTATCATCAGGGTAACGAATATTGGACGCGGGATTTCAGAAGAGGAAGCCACGTACATATTTGACAAATTTACTCGGGGTAAAGGACGATGGACCCCAGGTACTGGCTTAGGACTGGCTTTGGTCAAGTCTTTAGTAGAACATCTAAATGGGGCGATCGCTGTTGAGAGTTCTCCAATATCAGAGGATTCTGAACTCAGCAAAATCTGCTTCACCCTGAATTTGCCCCAATTTCCCAAAGATTAGTAGAGCATATTCACAAAAGTGATTGAACCACAAAACATCCAAGAGGAATTCAACGAAAGCAACCCAGAGTTGCAAAGAGTGGAAGTGGAAGTTGAAAAAATAGCAGAGCGACAGCGCCAAATAACTGCTAAAGTTCAAATTCCTTACTCCTTAGAAAAAGTCTGGAAAGTATTGACGGACTATGAAGCCTTGGCCGATTTTATCCCCAATCTCGCTCTTAGTCGGCGTCTTAAACACCCAAATGGCGGTATACGTCTCGAACAAATAGGTTCTCAGCGTTTACTAACCTTTAATTTTTGTGCCCGTGTAGTTGTAGACTTAGAGGAATACTTCCCCAAAGAAATTAACTTCCAGATGGTGGAAGGAGATTTTAAAGGCTTCTCTGGCAGTTGGCAGTTACAGCCTTGCTCTATTGGTCAAGATGGAGGGACTACTCTCTCCTACACAGTCCTGATTTTGCCTAAAATGATCATGCCAATAGCAATCATTGAGCGTCGTCTCTCTCATGATTTGCGTCTCAATCTTATGGCTATTCGACAGCGTGTAGAACAACTAAGTTAGATAAGTGGATTTGTCCTGAGTCGATGACTTAAAATCAAGACTTTTATTATGGGTTCTGGTGTAGGCAGTTCATGAGGCCTACTTGTACCAATTTAAGATGAAGCTGGATAGAATAGGGTTTCAAGAATGGAATTGTAAGATGACAAATTATTGGGCAGAGAAAACAATCGCAAAACTCTTTGTGCCTGTAATCGTAGGATAGGCGCTAATAAATGCCAGGATAATTATACGGATAGGCGGAACCTCTATCCTAGATTTTTATTTTTTCTTTATAAACACCGTCTTCCGATGACGTTGGTATCTAGACCAGGTTTCTAAATTTTGACATAAATTAAAATTATCAAAATGACAATCCAACGAAATTGGATAAATTGAATCTAGCTAGAGAATGATTCTGTTGCGAGTATAGAAAAAAATAACTTCAGTCTCTTGGTCGATACGTAGGTAAGGGTTTGGGGAGTACAAAAGATTTAGGCGCACCTTGAATGCAAAATCTCAATGTCATAGTGCAATTTTGACGAGTGAAAGATGTAAGCGCTTTTTTTATTCTTAAGCGTTGACTAAATCTCTAAGTTAAGATTGCTGACCTGAGACTGCGGTTTGAAAATTTTTAGTCCAGACTGCAATCCCTTACTGTGCTATACATTCAGATTCAAGATAGTTTGCACCCTCACTCGCAATTGGTTTAAACCACTGCGTGCTTTCCGAATTGCTTAGTCCTGGGAGGATTTTTGATGAAGATTAATTTTAGTTTATCTATGTTGCGTCCAGTGCGTTTTGTAATTGTTGCTTTTACCTGTGCTTTGTTGTTTCTGAGTAGCGCTTTTCCAGCCGCTGCAATTGGTAGCCCGAAAAGCGATGTCACTGAAGCTACCGACCAATTACTTGAAACTCAGCGTCAAACAGACGAAATAGCAAAATCAGCACCTCCTTCACTCAAAGAAGTTCAAGATCGATCGCGCGATGGATTGAACGAAATTCAAGGAGACGCTGATATTGATAAAATGAAGCGTCCAGAGAACTCTAAGGATGCAACTTCAGTTGAAGATGAAGTCAATACTTTTCTGAAAAAAGTCACCGGTAATAAATAGCAGTAAAGAAGACAGAATTCAGAATGCTTTTTCTCTCTTGGTTTTAGACAGCCAAGATTATTGCCGACCACCTAAAAGATTTTGTGGTGCAAAAATGCCGTTTATTTATCCCCAGGCACACAAAACTCATTCTGTATTCTGGCTCCCAAATTCTTGCTTTATAAAAACAACCCGGTTTCTTTACAAAACCGGGTTTTTAGTTTAGAAGATAGCATTCACTCTCACAATCATTCCTTGGGTTGATGTTAGTTTTTTTGAAATTTGTGAACTTAGATAAAGAAGTTAGCTGAGGATTCCAAGCAATGCGCAAACTAAACATTGGTTTAACAGAAGAACAACGTCAAGGTGTAATTAACCTGTTGAATCAAGATTTAGCAGATGCTTATCTGTTGTTAGTAAAAACGAAGAAATTCCACTGGGATGTGACCGGACCTCAGTTTCGGACTCTGCACTTGCTTTGGGAAGAACACTACCAAGCGCTGACCGAAACCATTGATTCTGTAGCTGAACGAGTTCGGACTTTGGGTGGTTACCCAGTTGGGACGATGGAAGGATTTCTAAAGGTTGCTTCTCTAAAAGAACAGCCCGGTAATGTTCCCACAGCCACTGAAATGGTCACTCTACTGGTGGATGACCACGAGCAAGTTATCCGCAACTTACGCGAACACATAGACCAATGTAGCGAAAAGTTCCATGATGAAGGAACTGCTGACTTCTTAACGGGACTGATGGAAGGTCATGAAGAAATGGCCTGGATGTTGCGCTCATTTATTGAAGGACAAGGATTGCAGTCAGATGGCAATCAAAACGCAGTCGGAGTCAAAACCGCTGTGGGTGTGTAATGAGCTAAAAAACATTTAGACTGCATAATCTAATTTCCTCTAACAATGAGTGAGGTTGACTTGTTAGTGACCTAGAGAATGTGCATTCTTATATGTGGAACAGTTTAGCAAATAGGGAATAGGGAATAGGGAAATCTTTTCAATTTCCATTCCATGTTCCCTACTTTGAAGAAGGAAGAAGGAAGAAGGAGCAGGTTTATATATGGGGATTGGAACCCCAATTCAAAATGAGGAACCTGAATAAGTCGGGGTATTAAATCCCCTACTTGCGGATAAAAAAAGTTTGATTTAAGGGGTGCTAAAGTGGCTGAAAATTATAAAGCGGAACGTACTATCTCTGCGGTTTTTAAAGAGCAAAAGCAAGTTGATGATGTAATTCGTCGTTTATTGGATCGGGGTGTTTCTCGGGAGCATATCTCGGTCATGGGTAGAAATTTTCAGTCAGAAACTAGAATTGCTGGCTTTATTAGTAAGAAAGATGTGATTTTGGGAGGTTTGAGAACAGGGGCAATTTTTGGTTCCTTGTTTGGTTCTTTCTTGAGTTTGCTTAGTGGTGTGGGAGTTTTATTTATTCCTTTCGTTGGCCCAATCGTGGCTGCTGGGCCTATAGGTGCCTTGCTGCTAGGTGCTGCTAGTGGAGCGATCGCTGGTAGTGCGGGTGCTGGTTTAGTATCTGTTCTCACCACTTTGGGAATGCCAGAAGAGAAAGCTGCAATTTATCAAACCCGCTTGCAAGCCGGTGAGTTTTTAGTAATGGCTGAAGTTCCCAGCGATCGCGCAGGTGAATTTCAGTTACTAATACAAAGTGCTGGTGGTGAAGAGATTAATACTATTGAAGCTACCTTAGCTCGTGCTTGCCCTGGAGAATGCAACAATTCAGAAGATTTATCTCCTGAGATTCGGACTCATTTATCTCAAGAAGCTCAAGGGACTTTTATAGAGCAATATAACACTGTATTAAGAGAGACAAACGACGAGACTAAGGCTGAACATCTTGCTTGGGAAGCAGTTCACCAAAAATATGACGAAGATGAAAATGGTGTTTGGTCTAAGTCGAAGGTGAGTGTTTAATATAGTTAGGAGTTAATATACTCAAATACAGCATTTTGCAAGTAGAGAAGGTACAAACTTGAAAGCTCAAACTCTTGTGGGATGGGCATCCTTGCCCGTCCAATTGTACTTCACAAAACAAAGATGAAATATGCTGTAAATAAGAATAACATTCCCGACTTCATAAAAGTTGTCGGGAATCTGCGTAAGTAGGCAGGCATTATTAAATATAAGATGGGCGGACAAAAAATAGCATTTGATGCTTATTTATGCCTACCTACTTATGCGTGAGTTTAATAACATCATATGATTTGTAAAAATTCGTGGTTTACGTCCCACCGATAAATCTCTACGAACATTCAAGGTAATTTATAGCTAGCAACTCGTATAGTTAACTTACCTTGGCGTGGGTCTTGACTAAATATAAATGCTCCTTCTTGCCTTTCATTCCGGGATAAAAAATCAATCTGCTGTTCCCCTGTTTCTACTTTACCGTTAACTTCCAACTCTGCGATAATTTGAACTGACTCTGCTGTTTCACCTCCGGTATTTATCACTTTAAAAGGAACATAATATAGTCCCTTAATTTCACGAGTTACTTCATTATTACTGATAGCAAGAGTTGGAGGTTGATTTTCGTCCTTCAGCCAACTGTAGCCCACCAAGCTCAGAATTACTGCTAGAATTGATGATGCAATCCCCAAAGTTACCCATTCTGCAAGTGAACGCTTTGGTGGATCTTGTTCTGTTTTATTGCCAGTAAATTCATCTGCTTTATTCATACTGCTAACCTTCCAGCCGCACCGCCAATAGATGCAGGTAAAGCCAACAGCAGCGAATGATGCAACCACATTGTCCAGGGGTCGTCAAAAGTCAATTTCTGAAAGAAACACAGCATAAAAGCTGCTGCTAATAGGGATACTAAATAGCACATTATCGTCTCGCTGGCTGGTCGTTGAAAAATCCCTTTTTGCTGTTTGCGCTTTTGTTGGTCAGAAAAGCCTGCCTCAAACACAATACAATAAGTTATTAACAAAGATGTGGCAATAATTCCTAAAAGCCAAGGTTGGGAAACCGCTGCTGCTAACATCGGAATTTCATCTGTTGGAGCGATGTTAAACGCGATTACAGTTGCCCCAATTAAAGTTGCACCAATATCGCTGAAGGTAGCATGCAACTCATCAGATTCCTTCTGTTTTTTTTCGTCACTGATTCGACCTTCTGAATTAGCGTTGCGAGTATCTCCTAAAAACTGATTTGCTAACGCGACTCCCAAAGAAAAGGGTACACTTTCAAAAATGATTTTCCCTAAAATTTCCTGTCGCGGAGTTTCCGGTGTCAGTTCTCGCAATAATAACAGCAAAAAAGCACAACAAGCTAATCCGATCGCCATCGCTTCTATAGTATCAATAACTGCTTGAAATGGTTGTGAATTACGCTTCCGTTTGCGGAAACCTTCTGTGCGGTTGAGCAAGAAAACTATCGTAAAAGTTAAAGCGATCGCCACCATCATCATTGGAGGCTTTGCCCGCGATCCAATCCACCATACCTCCATAGTGTAGAGCAAAGGTATGCCAAATAAGAATCCACCACAAGCACCGCGAATAATATCATTTATTTCACTTAGCCATGCATTTTTCCGCCGCTTTCTTACTATGCCCATATTTTTTCGATACCAGAAATGCTGTTCATAAAACCAGCTTTCTAAAATCCCAATCGTTTATACTTTGGCTAACCGCGCCAATATTAAAGATCAATAATTTATTTCAGCACTTACACGCATCTATCTCTAAATATATTCTACCTCTATCTTAGGGTAGAAATTATATCAACGTTTAACTAAGAGATTGTAATTTGAACAAATCTATCTAAAGTTACTGTCTATCTTTAGATACAATCTACCCTGTGATAGGCGCACGTAAAATAATAGGTTGGTAATCTAGAATTTGTTCAGTGAAATCAGTTTAGTCATAGAGGTAAAAAGTATGAATATTGAAAACAGAATTGAAGCTACTGCGAAAAATATCGAAGGCAAAGTTCAAGAGGCTGTAGGTGAATTGACTGGAAACCCTGAAGATAAGGCTGAGGGGAAAGCGAAGCAGGCTGAGGCACAAGTACGCCATACTGCAGAAAATATTAAGGATGAATTGAAGAAATCCTTCGAGTAATTCAACTTGACTTAACTAGAAATTCGGGTGCATCTCTCATTATCCGAGTTTTATAAATCAAAAATACCTATTTAGTTTCAAACGCGATTTTCAGCATTTTTGCAATTAACATTAAGAAATTGGGGAATCAACCATGAGTAACGAAATTGAAAAAGATAACTACGACCGTGGAATTATTCCTGCTGAAACGGCAGCAAGAATGGAAAGAGAAGGGGAACATTACAAACATACTCCCCACCAACCCGAAGACGCAAGTTTAGACACATCCAGCGGTTATACGGTGGATAATGAAGGCTTGGTTAATAACTACGCTATTGAGCCTGAAATGTATTATGAAGAGCCAGGTGATTTGAAAGCGAAGGAAGAGGCAGAAGCTGTTGAGCGAGCTGAAGAATTGCATGAAGTGAACGAAACTGATGAAACTGGCAAGCTAACAATGGATGGAGATCAACGCGGTAAAGGTGTAGGCGTAATTTAAAATTGTTATAACGCACGTATAAACCCGGTTTTTTCAAGAAGCCGGGTTTATTTATTTGGAAACCTCCCAATTTTCCTTGATGGGGTGGTACTGGTTAGCCACATTAATATTCGCTCTTGCTGTAAGATCTCCGACTTCTTTGAAAGTTCTCGGGTATTTGATTCTCACAACATGTCAAAATGAATGTGGTGGATTAAGTCGGTGGGCAGAAATAAACCTAAAATAAAATTTTGTTGATAGGGCGGTTCCATTTTATATTTAATTACGCCCACCTACTTACATTGGGGCGTTAATATTATCAGTCGAAATACATCCGATATTATCAGATTAAAATGAATGCACATAGCTACATATTTTTGCCTTGTTATTATCAGTAAATATCTCAAAGCCTTATTTTATCGTATTGACTAGTACAGGTAGGCGGAAATAAAGCTACCATCTCAACGCCAACCTAGATGTGGCTGCTAGCGGTCAAGTAGCGATCGCAAATGATAAATAGTGGTCTTTACCTTGCTTTAATAAATCACGTCCGGGAGTATTCGGTGGTAAACCAAGATAGTTGTGTAATTCTTGCATCCAAAAGGAGCGTGCTTTGCCTTTGTCAATAATTAAACTGTTGAGTAAGTAACGTTGTAAATATATACCAGCAGAAAGACCAGCAACGCCTCCTCCAACTACAATGACATCATATAATTTATCTTGATGCTCTTGTAGATTTTGCTTTGACAATAACATTGTACCTTTTTCCAAATAGATGTTTGAAAATCTTATGTTTGATGTGTTAGCGCAGCTAATTTGCATAGCCATCCTGTAAGAGTTAGGAGGCTATGTCACATTTCTATTGAGTTGCTTTTTGAGCTAACATACTCAAAGCATTGTCAATTTTTTGAATGGCTTCTTCACCACAGCCCTTGAGTTGATGACGAGCCATTAAGTATTTTGGACTGTTATAACCAAACCAGACTTGTCCTTGTTCCTCTTGCCAAATAAGTGCTTTTTGGGGTAAATCAATTCCTGCAGTTTGATTGCATTGCATCAATGGGGTTCCAGCCGTAGGATTACCAAATATAATTAATTGAGTCGGACGTAATTCTTGATTGATAGATTTTGCTCCAGCTGCATGGTCAATTTTGGCAAATATTTTTAAACCTTGTTGCTGGGCAATAGATTCAAAACGTTGGGTTGTTTCTGAGACGCTAAAAGCACTTTTTACCCTGACAATACCATTATTAGCTTTCTTGTTCATCCCTTTGCTTGCATAAGCAGGAATAACTATTAAACCTAATGCTAAAAGACCTAATAAAATCTTCTTCATTGTCAAAAGCCTCGTGTAATTAATTAGAAAAATGTTCTATCTATGATGTCAACGGAAATAAATTTCAATCAGAATAATAGCAGCGATGAAAAGCTAGTAAAAAATCTTGACCATGCTAAAACTTAAAACAGAGATAAATATCCATGAAGCTGCACCTAAGTAAAGAGGCTTAATACCAGTTTCTTTTATCTTATTCAGACTTGTTTCTAAACCCATTCCTGCCATTGCAATTGTCAGCAGAAAACGATTACCTTCAATTACCATTGACTTCAAGGCATTAGGAAAAATATTCAAACTATTTAAGACTATGAGCGCAATAAATCCAAAAACAAACCAAGGAATCGGTAATTTACTCAACTTAACTTGCTGTGATTTATCACTGATGCGTGTTGATAATAATCCCAGGATTAAAACAATTGGAGCTAGAAATATTACTCTTGACAATTTGGCGATCGTTGCTATTTCTCCGCTATTTTGTCCATATTGAAATGCAGCAGCAACTACTTGAGCTACTTCATGGATGGAAACACCACACCAAATACCAAATTCCTGAGAATTTAAGTTTAAAAGTGCAGGTAGTAAAGGATAAAGCAGCATAGAAATAGTCCCAAAAACTGTGACGATCGCCACTGCATAAGCAACATCTTCGTCTTTACTTTCAACTACAGAATTTGTGGCAATTACAGCAGATGCACCACAAATAGAAGTACCTGCTGCAATTAATTTTGTGAGTTTGCTATTAACACCTAATTGTCTACCAAACCAACAAGTAAAAAAGAATGTGCTAACCAAAGTAACAATGACAATTCCTAAACTAATTGGTCCAACTGTGATTACCTGGGGTAAACTCAACTGCAATCCTAATAAAATAATTGCTAGTCGGAGAATGCGTTTGAGAGTGAAAGTAATTCCTGGTTGAAATATTTTTGGGGTTCCAATTGTATTCTTGACTAAAATCCCTAGCAAAATTGCGAGAATTAATGCGCTTAAAAATGAGAGTGATGGAATTTTTTTGAGAGAAGTAGCGAAGAGTGCAAGTCCAGATGTTAGTAATAAACCTGGTATTACTACTTTTAATCGAAAAGGTTTTGGTAATGGGGCTGTAATCTTTGCTGGTGGATTGTCCATTGTTCTTTTTGTTAATTTTCAATTTTGAAGAATCTAGAAGAAGGAATATCTGGACAACAATTAGATGTAATCAAGTTCTGGATTTTGAGCCATGATTTCAGAGATTTCGTCTTCTTCAGAAATAGAAATTTGAAATATATCCTTCATGAATTGATAGTATGCAGTGTACAAACGGATTAAGCCATCATCTTCAACGATAAAAAAAGGAGCCGATTGTACTTGATATTTATTTGCTAAAGTAAATCCTTCACTTGTTGTTTGACGTTCATCAGCAGGAATAATCTCATCGATTCGAGCGAGCAAGTCTAACCTTTCAAGTTCATCTAAAACTCTTGCAGATTTACGACATGGATTGCCATCAAGTTTGATTTTTGTAACTAATTTAATGTGCATATTTTTGATTTTTTTGAAGAATAAGCATGGCGAATATTGTAGAGAGATATTATTTTTAAATCTCTACAAACTCGTTTTAAGTAGACAAATTACTTGTTGTTCTGTGTCAAATTAATTTCGTGAAAACCACATTCTTTATCAGCTGCTTCTTCCCACCACCAACGACCAAGACGCTCATGTTGATTTGGTAAAATTGCTTTAGTGCAAGGTTCGCAACCTATGCTATTAAAACCTTTTGCATGTAACTGATTGTAAGGAATTTCATTCCTTTGAATGTATTGCCAAACTTGAGCAGAAGTCCAATTACTTAGGGGGTTAAACTTAATTAGATTTTTTTCTGCTGTGGAAAAAGCACTATCAACCTGAATTACGGGAACACTAGCACGGGTTTCAGGATTTTGGTCTTTACGCTGTCCGGTTATCCAAGCATCAAGGGTTGCTAGTTTGCGACGTAGCGGTTTAACTTTACGAATAGCACAGCACTCTTTATGACCATCTTGATAGAAGCTGAAAAATCCTTTTTCTTTGACTAATTTTTCGACTTCTGATGCATCAGGAAAAATCACATCTATTTTAATGCGATATTGTTTGCTAACCCTGTCGAGAAACTGGTAAGTTTCAGGATGCAAACGACCTGTATCAATCGAAAAGACTTTAATATCTTTCTTAATTTTTGCTGCCATATCAATCAAGACTACATCTTCAGCACCACTAAAAGAAATCGCAATGTTATCAAATTCTTTGAGTGCTAGTGCAAGTATTTCTTGTGGACTTTTTGTGGCATATTCCAATTCTAATTGGATAACTTTATCTTCACTCATGGATATTGAATTTACTTGAGACATGATTGTTTTCTCTCTTGATTAATTAGTTTGTAGCTGCGATAAGTTCGGAAATTTGTATTGATAGCTGAAATTAAACTTGTGCTAGTTGCATCGAAGCGACTAAAATTTTGGCAACTTCAGGACGAGAAAACTCTGGTGGTGGAGTTTTACCGCTTCTCAGCATTTCCCGCACCTTTGTACCCGATAGATGTATTCTTTCTTCTTTACTACTAGGACTCGTTTTAGCTGTTGCCATTGATTGGGTACGAGTACAGTAAAAAGCATGTTCAAATTTCAATGGTGTAATTTCTAACTCATCTTTGCTAAATTCATCAAAGATATACTGTGCATCATAAGTACCGTAATAATCCCCAACTCCAGCATGGTCACGTCCGACTATGAAATGTGAACAGCCGTAGTTTTGACGTGCGATCGCGTGCATGATTGCTTCCCGTGGTCCTGCGTAGCGCATAGCAGCGGGGAAAACACTCAAATATACGCGATTTTGCGGATAATATTTTTCCATCAGTACCTGATAGCACTGCATTCGCACATCTGCCGGAATATCATCGGATTTTGTTTGACCAACCAAAGGATTAATAAACAAGCCATCAACGACTTCTAAAGCAATTTTGGTGATGTATTCATGGGCACGATGGATGGGATTACGAGTTTGAAATGCCACAGTTGTATTCCATTCACGTCTAGCAAACTCGGCTCTTGTTGCTTCTGGAGTTAGACGATAACCAAGGAAATCTGCGTAGGGAATAGGATTAATGAGCGCGATCGCACCTCCCAAATATACTTCCCCTTCCTGACGCATGGATTGAATACCAGGATGAGCTTCGTCCTTTGTACCGTAAACTTTTTCTGCTTCTAAATTTTGGTCTGGCTGAAACTTACTGGTAACTGTCATGACTGCCAGAATTGTGCCATTGGGATGGACTAAAGCAATTTCAGAATTTAATTGGTATTGGTTTGCGATTGACGCAGAAACTTGTAATGTGACGGGAATGCTCCAAGCGAGACCACTGGTGAGTCGCATGTCTTTGATGATGGAATAATATTCCTGTTCATCGACGAATCCCTCTAAAGGACTGTAAACACCTGTGGCAATACATTCTAAATCCGCTAGATTCCGAGCAGAGAGGGTAAGACGAGGTAGATTAGATGCTCTGAATAGGCTTGGTTCCCGTTCTTCTCCAGACAAATAACGGTTGATGAGTTGACCACCGTGGGGTTGAATTAAAGCTTTGATTTTAGACATATGTTGCTCCTATTTATTCCTAGTATTGGGTGAAAAAACTGTAATTTTTGAGTTTGAATTAACCGTGCTTAGACTTAATAAATAATCCGGAGGAGAACGGTTAACTAAATTGATAATTTGTTGACAGCGCATAGATTTTTGGCAACTTTAAATTCAATAAAAGATTGATTTATAAACCATATAAGAGAATGATTAATGGAGGTACAATTATTGCCATTAACAGATTTAGCGGCGCTCCAACACGGATGAAATCAGTAAATTTATAGCCACCCGGACCATAGACCATTGTGTTGGTTTGATAGCCAATTGGTGTCATAAAGCTGTTAGATGCAGCAAAGGTGACTGCGAAGATGAAAGCTAGAGGATTTAGACTGAGATTCTCTGCGACTTTTGCTGCAACTGGTAATAATAAAACCACTGCGGCATTGTTAGAAATAATTTCGGTGAGTAAGGAAGTAATCACGAAAAAGAAAGTCAATATCCAGTAACCAGATAGATTTCCTCCTAGTCCAATTAAAGTATTTGCTAACCATTGAGTAGTGCCAGATTTATCCATTGCAATACCAAGAGGAATTAATCCAGCTAGCAAAAAGATAATGTCCCAACGTACAGCATCATAAATTTCTCTGGGTTTGAGACAACCTGTTAACACCATGAAGACAATACCAATTAGAGAAGTTACGAGAATTGGTAGCCAATTCAAACCTGCAATGATGACAACTCCCAAACCAATAGCTATTGCAATCCCAGCTTTATCTCGACGGAGAGTTTCTAATTTTTGTTGATTAAGTACCAACAAATTACGATTAATTTGTAAGCCCAAAAGGCTTTGTTTGGGACCTTGTACTAACAAAACATCACCAAATTTTAATCTGCTTTCTGCAAGACGCTCTCGCATAATTGCTTGTCCACGATGCATCGCTAAAACAGTGACATTATATCTTTGACGGAAGCGTATTTCTTTGATAGTTGAGCCAATTAAATTTGAGTTAGAGGGAATTAAAACTTCGGCAATTCCTTCATTCTCTGAACTAATTTGTGCTTCTAAAGATTTCTTCTTATGTAGAAATTCCGGCAGAATTTCTATTCCTTTGTCATCCTTGATTTTAAGTAACTCTTCTCGACTACCGCGAACGACTAGAACCGAACAAGCTTGTAATTTTTTGTCTTCCAAAGGTTGGTGAAAATGGGTATCACCAGCAATCATTTCTAATACATCTACATCAAATTTATGTTGTAAACCACTTGATAAGAGGGTTTCTCCTGCTAAATTAGAACCCGGTGGAATTAAAATTTCACTAATATAGTCACTTAAACCATAGTCTTCTGTCAAAATATCATCAGTCTGTTTTTTACGACTTGGTAATAACCGAGGTGCGATTAAAGCTAAATAAATTAAACCAATGATGAATGTAATTATTCCTAATTGGGTAAATTGGAATAAGCTAAATGCTCCATAACCCAATTTCTCAGAAATTCCACTTGCCAAGACATTAGTAGAAGTTCCAATTACCGTAATCATGCCGCCTAAAATTGTCACAAATGATAGAGGCATTAATAATTTTGAAACGGAGATTCTTTGTTGTTTGCACCATTGTTCGATAATCGGCAAAAACACAGCAACAACAGCAGTATTATTAATAAAAGCTGTAATTGGTCCAACAATTATCCCTAAAGTGAAGATTTGCCGAGTTGTATTTCTACCACCCCATTTAAGTAAAATATCACTAACAATTTGAATCGCTCCAGTACGAGCAATACCCGCACTGAGGATAAACATTGCCATCACCGTAATAGTCGCAGAATTACCAAAACCAGATATTCCTTCATCTGGAGTAACTAAACCTAAAACTATCAAAAGAAGTGTGACGATTATCGCAATAATATCTGACGGTAACCATTCAGTAATAAATAAAACCAATGCCAATACAACAATGGCAAGCGTGAGGAATATACTCATATTTTTGTAATCTCTAGCGCACCTGACATATAACTTGAGTTCAAATTCTGATGTTGCTGAATCATAGGATAACTCGGCTAAGTTTAAAATGAATTTATGTAGCTTTTAGCCGTTATTCCACATTTATGAAACTTCTTTTTTATCGAAAGTTCGCGATTACAAAATACAAGATTAATTAAATCAGATTTTTTTGTATTTCGATATTATTAAATTAGTTGATAAAACTGAAAAAAAAATGATTTTTAAATGAGATTTTCCTGAGAATTAGCTGGATAAAAGCGCTAATAATTTCATGAATTTTCAACAATAAAAAACAACACGAATTTTGTACTTGTCAACTTCCTTGAGAACGATTAAAAATAATTATAAATAATTCAAAATTAAAAGCCCCAAGGATAAATCTGGGGGCTTTTATTAAGACTATAATTTTATATTGACTGGTTATTGATTTTCGGATAAGAGTAAAATTAAAACTTCTCTTATTCTTCTAATATTTGTTGTTTTATTTGCTTGGCAGCCAAAGCATATCCACCATCAGCGGCATCAACTAAATGTACTGCTTGACTTCCGACTAAGCAAGTAACTAAAGCGCGATCGGAAACATGCAAACCAAAATATATTTTACCTTCTTGCTGTAAATACAACCCCATCTTAAAAATTTTTCGCTTGATGGGTAACGGGATCGAATTCAAAGCGTTCTTGATATGTCGTTGCTCCATACAGATTAAATGTCACAACTGGCTCCTGACCTAATGGCATAAACCATCTATAGAATATGACTTTCGTTGATAACCGACAATTAAATTTGCGAACTCTGCATCACCACTTTTCCTGTTGGACGTGAAACCTTTGCATCTGTTTCTAATGTCACAACTAACCCAGAAAATTGTGGATGGGAAAATTCTTTATACATTTGTTCTGTAAAAGGTAACTCATAGGAAGCTGTTCCCCAAGAATAGGGTTTGACTTGACCACAGGGTAATTTTTTGTCAGCTATCACTGTCCACAATAGATAAACTTGTCCGGGGGGTGGAGCGGGAAGATTTTGGAATACCATCACTGCTTTTTGTTTTTCGGGATTAATAACTATACTTCCCGAAGTATTATCTGTAATGTTATTTGTAGAGTTATTTGTAGAGCTAGTTGCTGCAAAAGTGTACAATCGCGTTTGGGAATTTTGTAGCATACTTTTAACCGCTTGAACTTGGGTAAAATCCTGACGTAATTTTTGATTGTCTGCGGTGACAATACCCAAATTTTGCCGCAATCGATAGTTATCAACTCCTAAAATTACAACAAACAAAGCGGCAATACTACCAGCTATTTTTGTCCATCTTTGAGATATTTTTGGTATTAGTAAATTATTCTGTTGCTGAATTAGAATATCATTTATATTTGTTTGTTGAGTCGTCGATGCTTCAGCTTCCAAGA
This sequence comes from Cyanomargarita calcarea GSE-NOS-MK-12-04C, assembly GCA_019359595.1. Lineage (GTDB taxonomy): Bacteria > Cyanobacteriota > Cyanobacteriia > Cyanobacteriales > Nostocaceae > Cyanomargarita > Cyanomargarita calcarea. The sequence continues at coordinate 15,641 of JAHHGZ010000006.1, read as the reverse complement.
TAATTTTTCCTAACAAATCAGCAGGTGGTTCGACTTCGATAAAACCATCTACAACCTGTCGCAAAACTGACTGCAAATCCTCAACTTCGGCAATCAATTCTGGATGCTCATCAAGTAATAACCGAAATTCCTCAGCTTCTTCCGGGGTAAGGTCATCAACAACAAACCCCGCAGCTAAGTTTTTTATATATTCGGAATCGAAAGATTTATTCATATATTAATCTATCTACATCGAGTAAAATCCGTTTGAGTTTTAATAATCCTTGACGAGTGTTGGTTTTAACTGTACCCAGGGGAATATCGAGTTGCTTGGCTATTGCCGATTGGCTCAATCCCTGGTTATAAGCTAATTCGATGACCTGACGTTGCTTTTCTGGAAGCTGAGAAAGAGCGTTATTAACTCTTTGCGATCGCTCTACAAAACTTGCTTGTTCGACAGGTGTTGGTTCTGGTGCTATGTCATTGCTCATTTTTCCGACTTTTTCCACAAGTTTGAGTTGTCTTGTGCGATCGCGAATTTTATCAATTGCCCGCGATCGCGTTATTGTCACCAAATAGCGGACAAAAAAGCGACAATCTGGATTAGTAGATGCTTTTCGCCACAATGTCAGAAAAATTTCCTGGGTTAAATCCTCCGCTTCCTGGGAGTTAGCCAAAATCTTTAGTGCTAATCCATACACCAAACGACCATGACGCTGGAACAAAACGCTTAATGCCGCTGAATCGCCATTTTTAAGCGCCACAAACAAAGCTTCATCTGTCACATCGGTAAGCTCTGTCAAATTGGACTGGGGTTGTTTAGGCTCCATGCGATTTTTAACCCACGTCTAAACTAGTGCGATCGCCAGTTTTGCATATTTTTTCTGTCATCACCTCGCTCCACAACGCACACAGAGATATTTTGCTTAAAAAAGCCGTCTATATAGTATGACGACTGAGGGAGGCGATCGGATTTAGTGTTAGATGGGGTTGAGTGCAGCGAAGCCTAACGACAATTTTATTTCTCTACAAAGAGGTATTAAAACAAGATTTAGATTTAAAGGTTGATGCCGTTCGTGCTAAAAAATCTAAATATTTACCAACGGTTCTTACAAAAGATGAAGTTTTGTCAATTATTCAAAAATTATCTGGCGTACATCAACTTTTAATCAAGTTGCTCTATGGTACAGGTTTAAGATTAAATGAGGCTTTGAGTTTGCGTGTTAAAGACGTTGATTTTGCTCTATCTCTTATATATAGTTTCAATCAAATATCCCTTCTACCGCAAGAGATAGCGTTAGGAATACATCAGACATAAAAAAACAAGTTTCATGTAAAATTATTTGTGAAAAATAAAATTCCCGACAACTTTTACGAAGTCGGGAATGCGAAAGTAATTATATAAAAAATCTTATGTAACCTGAAATTAATTTTAAAAAATCATCACTTTAGCCCCTTTGAATCTTTGCAATCCAAGGGTTATCTAGGTTTTTCAATAACTTTTTTTTGGGCAATGATTACTGACTTTGTAATCGAGATTCCCATGAGTAGTTAGTTGTTGACTGTTAACTGTTAACTGCCAACCAGTAACCACTAACTAAGAAAGCAAATTATGCTACCAACCCAGAACGCAAGGCTCGTACAGCAGCTTGGGTGCGGTCATCAGCACAGAGTTTGTTGAGGATGTTGCGAACGTGAGTTTTGACCGTACCAACTGTAATATATAGTTTCTCGGCGATTTCTCCGTTGCTGCACCCACCTACAATCAACTCTAAAATTTCTAGTTCCCGTTGAGTTAAAGGATAGGTTTCTAATACCTGTTCGTACTCGCTAGAAAGTGCCTCAATTTTTACTGTCTTTTGCTGGCTGGATAATTCTTTCTCTGGTGCCGCTTGCCGCATTTGGCGCAATACCACATTGGCGATCGCTGGATCGATCCAAGAGTTACCCGTGTGGGTTGCTTGGATTGCTTCGGTTAATTTACTGATGCTGGTATCTTTCATGTAATAAGAGTCTGCCCCTGCAGCAAAAGCAGCCAATACGGCATCCTCTGTATGATCCATTGTCAACACCAGAATTTTGGTTGACGAATCTCCAATATCCGCTTGGTGCTTCCTAAACCTGCGGGTAAGTTCAATCCCATCGGTATCGGGCAAGCCAATATCTACTACAGCCACATCCGGCTTCGCGGTTTCTAAAAGTTTCAAACCCTGAGTCCCGTTTGAAGCTTCACCAATCACCTTCAGTCCACTGTTGGATTGCAGTGCAGCTTTTAGTCCCATCCGGGTTAAGTCGTGGTCTTCAATGATAACAATAGTAATTTCACTCATGGCTCATTCTATCTCTTTTGATTACACCTGTCGGAATACGTTTTCTTAGGATTTTTTTTATTTTCCAATCCCAAAGATAGATGATGTTTTGGTATTTATGCATCCACCAATAGAAATAAGGATATAACTCTTGATACTAGTTTAACTTGCCAAAAATCTAGCTAAGGATATATAGCAAACTAACCCATAATTATGAAATATTGGGAAAAAATTACAATAGTTGTTAATTTGCAAAGAATGCATACCTGCTGTAATTTGTCTATTGGTTAAGTCACTCAATAATGCACAGCTGACTTCAGAAACCGGGAATATCCAAGATTTTCGGAGAAACCCGGTTTATTTGACATATTAGCCTATTTCAATTCCAAAAAATATCTTATTTATTTCGATTGGTCAGATCCCCGATTTGTTTTAGAAGTCGGGGATTTAACAGCCCATCAAAGATGATGTTAGTTAAATTGATACATGACAAATGAAAAACTGCAGCAGGTAGAAGCAGCTTTACGAGAAAGCGATCGCCGTTTTCATGCCGTATTTAACCAGACGGTTCAATTTATGGGATTAATTGAGCCAGATGGAACTTTGATTTCGGCGAATCAAACAGCACTCGATTTAGGTGGAGTAACTAGTACAGAAGTAATTGGTCGTCCATTTTGGGAAGCGCGTTGGTGGACAATTTCCCCCGAAACTCAGGCACAATTGCTCATGGCTCTAGCCCGTGCCAAGGAAGGAGAATTTGTCCGCTACAATGTCGATATATTGGGTGTCGGCGATCGAATTGTCACCCTCGACTTCTCAATCAAACCGATCGCCGACTCCAGTGGACAAGTTACCTTGTTAATGGCTGAAGGTAGGGAGATCGCCGATAAACAAGATTTATCAGAAATTCTCCAGTTGAACGCGCAACTAGAAGAACGTGTGGCAATATCCAATAGTCAAAAAGAAATTGTGCTTTCCCAGATGGAGGCAGCACAACGTCAGATTCAGCTTTATGCCGATATCGTCAAAAATATGCAAATTGCCTTGAATGTCTGGCATCTCGAAGACCCAAACGATATCACCACCTTTCGGCTGGTTGCCACTAATCCTGCTGCAACTGCTTCAGTAGGAATATCTTTAGAAAACAGTATCGGTAAATACATCTACGAATGTTTCCCCAATATTCTCACTGAAAACTGGGCAGACCTGGAGCTATATTCTCAGATTGCCTTGGGTTTAAAAGAGAAAGAAGAGAGGGAAATTTATTATGGCGATCGCCGGATAGAAGGTGCTTTTTTTGATGTAAAGGTGTTTCCTTTAGCCAATCGCTGTGTTGGCTTGGCGTTTGATAATATCACTCAACGTAAGCGAACCGAACAAGCATTGCACGAAAGCGAAGAACGGTTTCGGACGATGGCAGACACCGCACCCGTGATGATTTGGGTATCAGGTACAGACAAGCTTGTTACTTACTTAAATCATGTCTGGCTAGAATTTACCGGACGTACCTTGGAACAAGAGTTAGGTAACGGTTGGGTAACGGGTATACATCCTGAAGATTTAGAGCATTGTTTCGATACCTACACGAATGCGTTTGATGCAAGACAAGCCTTTATGATGGAATATCGGCTCAAACGTTTTGATGGAGAGTATTGCTGGGTGTTGGATAAAGGCACTCCCAGATTCAATGCCGATAATAGTTTTGCCGGATATATTGGCTCATGTATTGATATTGGTGTCCTCAAGCAACGAACGGAAGAACTAACACGTTTGACGACTATTTTGGCGCAAACAACCGGACTTTTGCAAAAGCGCAATCAAGAACTCGACCAGTTTGCTTATGTCGCATCCCACGACCTCAAGGCACCTTTACGGGCGATCGCCAGTCTGTCAGAATGGATGGAAGAAGACCTGGCAGAACAACTCCCCCCAGAAAACCTTGATCAGATGAAACTGTTGCGTGGACGAGTGCATCGGTTGGAAGGACTCATCAACGGTTTGCTTGCATATTCACGAGTCGGACGCATGGAAACAGCTTCCGAGATGGTTGATGTCGAGGCATTGCTTCATGCAATTATTGACTTACTCGCAGCACCACCAGCCTTTACCATCGATATTGAACCGGGAATGCCCACATTCATCGCCAAGCGATCGCCCCTACAACAGGTATTCTCAAATTTAATAAGTAACGCTATCAACCATCACAGCCGATTGGATGGTCACATAACAATATCCGTCAAAGACCAAGGTAAATATTATCAATTTGCCGTATCTGATGATGGTTCTGGTATTGCCCCTGAATATCACGAAAAAGTTTTTGTGATTTTTCAAACCCTAGAAGCCCGTGATAAGAAAGAAAACACTGGTATTGGTTTGGCGATCGTCAAGAAAATTGTTGAAGCAGAAGGAGGAACAATTACTTTAGAATCCCAAGTTGGTGCGGGCTGTACTTTCCGGTTTACTTGGCTTAAATGAAGGCTACAACCTGCGAGATCCCCAATATGTCAGAACTTATGAAACTGCCATTCTGCCAAGAAAAATAACAAACTAAAGACTGACGCAATTCTGACCAATGGTGGAGGGCAAAGGTGTACCTATATGCCTAGAATCGTAATGAGCATCTAAAGTAATTTATGTTACTTAAATTACTTTTTTCTATATGGCAGAACTGATTATCATTTTTAGATATTCAATGAATAGACCGTATCCAGACCTCTCTCCTGCTTTTAACGCTTGTTAGGTCTGATGCAGTTTATTCAACTGAAACCTGTAGCGAAACCATTCTGTAGACAGTTAATCGGAATTCGGGATAAAACAGATTAAATTAAAATTAATATCATGGCTGAAAAAGCGATAAATATACTACTAGTGGAGGATGACGAAGTTGATGTGATGAATGTCAAACGAGCATTCAGAAAAGTTAACATCACTAATCCGCTTCATATTGCAGGTAATGGTTTAGAAGCATTAACAATGCTGCGCGGTGAGAACGGTCAGCCTTCTGTTGTTCCCAAAGATCGCCGTTTAGTATTATTGGATTTAAATATGCCGAAGATGGGCGGGATAGAATTTCTAATGGAATTACGCGCCGATCCAAAGCTAAAACTAACTCCTGTGGTAGTTATGACCACTTCAAATCAGGATCAAGACCGAGTGGAAGCGTACAATTTAAATGTTGCTGGTTACATTCTCAAGCCTGTAACTTCTGGCAATTTTGTGGAGATGATGGCAACTCTCAATAATTACTGGATATTGTGTGAAATGCCTTAAGCAAGTTAAATCAGCTCCCGAGGGCTTCCGGGTGTGAGGCATTGGTTCTTGGTCAATAGAAAAGAACATAACACATGATAAAAGACTCTTCACAAAGACAGATGACAAAAAGTAAAGTCGATGCAAGAAACGCTCAAAATATTAGTTGTAGATGATGATGAAGTAGACCGTATGGCTGTGCGTCGTGCGCTCACTAAGGCAGGGGTTCAAATGGAACTGTCTGAAGTGGGTGATGCGAGTCGCGCGATCGCCGCCTTAAAGAATATTTCATATGACTGCGTTTTCCTCGATTATGGCTTGCCAGATTTAGATGGTCTGACTTTAATCAAGACCCTACGCTCTCAAGAAATCAAAGTACCCTTAATTGTTCTCACCGGGCAAGGTGACGACCAAATTGCTGTCGAACTAATGAAGGCTGGTGCTACTGACTATCTTTCTAAATCTAGAATATCTTCAGAAACATTGGCACAAGTGTTACGTCAATCACTCCGAGTTTTCCGGGCAGAAACACAGGTAGCTTTAGCAAACAAGCAGCTACGGGAAAGTAATGAGTTGCTCCGGCGGAAGAATCAGGAATTAGAGGCACAGCGGCAAAAAATTTCCCTGCAAAATATCAAGTTGTTGGAAGCGTCAAAACTCAAATCACAGTTTGTGGCAACCATGTCTCACGAACTGCGGACTCCCATGAATGCGATTATCGGTTTCTCTCAAATGTTGTTGCGTACTAAGAGCAATGAATTTACCGATAAACATAGAGATATGTTACAGCGAATTTTCAATAATGGCAAGAATTTGCTGACGCTGTTGAATGAAATTCTCGACTTTTCTAAACTGGAGTCGGGAAATTTGGAGTTAAAGCCGGAAAGATTTAATCTATCAAACGTGGTAAAAGCCACAGTGGCAGAATTGCATTCTCTTGCTTTGGAGAAAAAGCTGTCTGTAGTGGTTCATGATGAGTTGAAAGATCCTATGGTAATTAATGACTCAGTTCGAGTCCGACAAATCATCGTCAATTTGCTCTCAAACGCCATTAAGTTTACAGAAAGTGGTGGTATTCAAATAGAGATAAGCGATCTACCAGAAGATAGAGTGGCGATCGCCATTAGCGATTCTGGTATTGGTATCCCAAGGGCAGAGTTAGATCGGATTTTTGAAGCTTTCCGGCAGGTCGATCAAACTACCACCCGCAAATACCAAGGTACGGGCTTGGGTTTGGCGATCGTGCATTCGCTGGTACAAATGATGCTGGGCAAAATTACTGTCGAAAGTGAATTGGATCGGGGTTCGGTATTTCTGATTGAACTACCACGCCAAACTTCATCATTAATCCCACAGAAGATAGATGCCAAAGCCCAAGAAAGTATTATAAATTCTTATCAAAAAAGTCGCTAAATATGCCTGCTATCGAAACATCTAAAATTGACAGAATTCTCGCCGTAGACGACATCCCTGATAATCTCATCTTGGTTCAGACGATTCTAGAAACAGAGGGCTATGAAATAGATTTGGTGGCGGATGGAGCATCTGCTGTAGCTTATGTTGAACAGGCTCCACCCGACTTGATTATGTTGGATGTGATGATGCCGGGAATGGATGGCTATGAAGTTACACGTCGTATCCGGAAAAACACTGAGCTTGCCTATATTCCCATACTTCTAATTACGGCACATCATGACTCTAGCGTTGTTGAAGGCTTGGATGCTGGAGCGGATGATTTTATCCGCAAACCATTTGATACAGATGAACTACTGGCAAGAGTGCGATCGCTATTACGTCTCAAGCACAGTCTTGACGAACAAGAAAAGATGACCCGGCAGCGGGAAGACTTTGTTTCACGTCTAACTCACGATTTGCGAACTCCTTTAGTAGCAGCCGACAGAATGCTTGATTTATTTCTTGCTGAAATCTACTGCAAAATTTCGCCGGAAATGAAACAGGCGATCGCTGCCATGAGCCGCAGCAACAATAATTTGCTGCAAATGGTCAACACTCTACTCGAAGTCTCTCGCTTAGAGGCAGGTAAAAAGACTATAAACATTGACGAACGATGTAACCTAGGGGAGATTGTTCAAGAAGTTGTGCAAGAACTCAGCCCTCTGGCAGATGAAAAAGGTTTGGCATTAAAAGTGAATGCCCAGCAGTTAGAGGGAATGGGGGAAAATGCCGGGATTGTGATGGGCGATCGCTTGGAATTGCGAAGGGTAATCAGCAACTTGGTGGGCAATTCCATCAAATTTACAGATACAGGTAAGGTTGAAGTTAGGATTTCTGAAACTGATGAAAATGTAAAAATCGAAGTGGAAGATACTGGATATGGCATTGCAAAAGAAGACCAAGCCACAGTATTTGAGCGGTTTCGTCAAGGTAAAAACAAACGCTCAGGCAGCGGTTTGGGGCTGCATCTCTCAAGCCGGATTGTTGATACCCACAAAGGAACAATTGAACTTTCCTCGGAAGTAGGTCAAGGTAGCACATTCACGGTGCAACTACCGAAACAATTAAAGCAGTGAACAGTTAGCAAAGGGGTGTAAGGATTACTCTAAGCGCCATCACTGAAACAAGAGTGTATTGAATTGATAACTGCTAACTGTTAAATATACGCCTAAGGGTGAACCTAAATAAGATTGAAGATACCGCTCAAGGAAGCTGATTATTAATGAAGCAACCCATTATAATCAGTTAAGTGATTCAACAACCTAATAATTCAAAAGAAAATTATTAGGTTACACTGCTACCGATAACTCAGAAAGTGAAGATTGAGGAATGACAGATAACATCATGTCCGATTAAAGACTCATCATTAAGATTGACGCTGCATACGCAAAGAGATTCTTCAGATGAGCAATTAGACGGATCTGTGTTCGGGAACGCGATGTTGCTCGCGAATCTATGAAGTCGGGAATTTAGTTAGAAACTCCCAGTCCTTATCGAACATTTCTAACTTGATATTTTGCCTTATCGGTAATGGTCTACATTTTTAGAAAAATCAAACATATGACGACAACATCCAATCCAACTCGTGGACAAGTAGAACGAACCTTAGCACAGCGCATCCAAGCATTGTATCGCGAGCAACTTGGACATCAGCCCAGTAAGGTAACCTGCCAATTGAGCGATCGCAATTTAGTTATTGTCCTAGAAGACTCTATTACTCAACCAGAGCAACTACTTGCCCATACAGGTAGGCAAGAACTGGCAGAACAAGTTCGTTCTGATTTAGATGACGCAATTCAGCCTCAAATCAAAGAATTGATTGAGGAAATCCTAAATGTTGAGGTAGTCGAATTACTTAGCGATGCCACATTAGAAACAGGTCGTTCTGGTATAATTGCTGTTCTCACTGATACACCTGTTGTTCGCAATTCTGGTTCCAGTTCTAGGGTTAGGAGAAAGCCTTCATCAAATAATAATGAAACTGAGACATCCGTAAAGTAGTATTATTCTTGACATAAGTCGAAAACACGGCAAGAACCCATTTTGTGCCAAAGGTAGCCGCGAATCATCCCCTCTAGTTCATCTATCATGTAAGGCTTGCTGATATAGTCATCAAAGCCTGCAGCCAAAATTCTTTCTCTATCCTCAAAACTAGCTAAAGCTGTGACCGCGATCGCTGTAATATTGCTAGTGAGGGGTTCACACTTTAGTTGACGCACAAGATCCATACCGCTTTCACCAGGTAACAAAATATCCAACAGAATCAAATCTGGTTGATATTCCTTAGCTACCAGCAACGTTTCTGAACTATCTTTTTGACCAATAAGTTTACATCCTAGGGAATCAAGGACATAACTCATTAGTAGTAGATTGTCTTCATTGTCCTCAACCGCTAAAATTAATGGTGGTTGGGGACTTTGCTTACCTTCACCCATAAATGCTTGTGCCAGTTGCATTATCTTCTCCAGAAGATTAAAATTGCATTCAACGTCTCAATCTGTCACAACAGACGAGGCATCCTGCGAGCGATCCGTTTTTGGCGGCAGGTTTTGATATTGCCCGATAGCGCTCATTCAAGACTGGCTCGTGTCTCAAATTTGCCAAGTTAATAAATGAGTTTCGTCTATCTAATAATTGTACAGGAAACACATTTGAAGCTGGCGAAAAAACAAGACACTTATAAATTATAAGCAAAACAACGGAAAAAGCATAGGCATACTGCCAAGAAATAAATGCCCAGCCGTCACACAAGCGATCCTGTCTTCGACTCTATAGGGTACGACACCCACTAGCAGTTAAGCACATGACTGGGCATTTATTTTTATGGATCGCTCTAGAAATCAAGTTATAACTATTATTTAATTTCCTATTTCCGAACTTGCGTATCTTCTCTACAGTTAAGCAGGTAGACTTGATGTATATCAAGATAACTAGACTACGCCTTTCCAAGAGCATAAATACTCTTGATACAAGTAAGCTGAAATTATTGGCTTCTGCTCTCTTACGAGACTTACGCAAAAAATCCGTTCTGCAAGATTCCTGACAACTTTCAAAGAAAAGGGGATCTGACCCTCAGAACAGCTTACCAGGAGCGACCGATGGATCTGCTGATTTCAGTTTAAACGATATTTTTGTGCTTTTCTAGCTTAGAAATGTTTCTTGCGGCATATGGATGCTCCCCTACCCGCCATTGCAGACATCGCCGAAACAAACTATATTTGAAGTTATCCGAAAAAATATGTGAAAAATTACCTAAAATTCGGAATCTACGTAGTTTGCTTTGTAGAGTAATTAGTCAAGGCATAGCTTACTCTCAGTAGCCTATAGCGTTAGCTCTGTGACAAATTTGATTTTTGCTCACGTCAACAAGCAAATAAGCCGAAAAAGAAGATTATATGAACTTATATTTAGAATTTGTCAAGCGATTTTTACTAGCTACTCCCTTGATAGCTAGTTCTGCATTTTTTACCGCACCCAGCCGTGCTGCGACATTTGCATTGTCTCAAGGTGAATTGAAATTTACAAATTTTAGTCAAGAATTTATCGGACTTGAAAAAGTAAATGATGCCCACACATTTGGCTCTGTTAACGGTGGCATAACACAACAAATAAACAAAGCAAATATAAACTTTATAGCCACTCCACCAGAGATATCCACTTCTGCTTTGAGTATAGCTTTTGGTCAAGATAAAGATTATTTAGGTCTGGCACAAACTGAAGCTAAAATCGTTGGAAACTTTGATGTCGATGCTGGTAAATCTTTTAGTTTCGATTTTGCCGCAGCCTTAAATCTAAGAACCGCAATCGACGAACCCCCGACCGAAAACGCTCATTCAATGGGTGATGTTTCTTTCTTTTTGCTGGATACCACTAATATCGACAAGCCAAATCTTTCTGAATTTTTATCTAACTTGTCCCTAGACGATACGATGATTCTTGCAAAAAATACTCTAGATTTCTTTTCCTTAGCTGCAAATTTAAATACCTCTGGCAAAGATGATTATCTTGATAAGGAAAATAGTAAAAATGTTACCTTAACACAGTTATTTCAAGATGATGAATTTCAAGGTAATGAAGAATTTGCCTCAGCTTTTATTGGTGGTTCTCTACAACGTTCATTTGCCAACAAAACAAATTTAACTTTACTCGCAGTTAGAAGAAGTCAAGCTAGAGTAACAGCCAAAGAACCTGCAATGAACTCAGTTGCGCTATTATCTCTTGCTTTAATTGCTATTGGTAAAAAACTAAATGTCAAGCAGCTTATTACTAAGAAATAAACAGACTGCTCACATCCCCGACTTTTTAAAGGATACCGTTGGCGAATTGGAGGTAAGACCCCTTTAAAATATTATCGTTACGCATTGACAAAATAGACAAAATCTGGGTGAAAGAGCAAAATGTTGGTAAATGCCCAACCGTCAAACAAGCGATCCTGTCTCCGACTCTATAGGGAAGCTGGTGAGATCGCTGATTGTCCACATCGTGCTGGAAATAAATCCTAAAAATCTCTGTCTGTATAAATACTTGCCAATTCGTAGTGCATCTTCATATGCACATTTCCTTTGGGGAATGATGCATATGCGACTTGTGCTGTCTGTTTTGGTACGTCCCGATGATATGTCATAAACCAACACCACCAAATAATTCAACTTCTTTATTTTCTGACTATCAACTCATATGTGGTCTTACTCCTGGGTGGTAAGACCACATATGAGTGCCCACGGTATCCTTGAAGAAGTCGGTTGTTTTGTAAGTTTAGTTTGAGAATTCAATTTACTAATTGATGCATAAGTGTTAAAAATAATACTACCTTTATAACTTCAAAAAATTTTCGAGTAAACTTGTAGAAAATTATTAGAAAATAATCCTTCCTAGGTATGAGGTTAAGTCAGTTAAGCGGCTAAAGAATTAATAAAAATAAAGGTAATTTAATATTTTTTTACTTTCAATGGAGAAAATTAGCAGAAAATGAGTTCTCTATCTTCTATTTCTGACAAAATTCTGGTTGTTGATGATTCCCCTGATAACGTCTTTTTAATCAAAACAATTTTGGAAGAGGAAGGCTACACGGTTATCACGGCAGAAAATGGTACTTTGGCATTGGAAAGAATTACCGAATCTCCCTGCGATCTGGTCTTGCTGGATTTGATGATGCCAGTGATGGATGGTTATGAAGTAACTAAGCGCATCCGGGGAAATGCGGAATTACCATTTATTCCAATTTTGCTGATTACCGCCCACGACTCGCCAAATGTGGCTCATGGTTTAGACTTGGGTGCTGATGATTTTATTCGCAAGCCCGTAACAGTAGATGAACTTATGGCGCGAGTGCGATCGCTTCTTCGTCTGAAGCACAGTATCGATGAACGAGATGAAATAGCCCGCCAAAGAGAAGATTTTGTCTCCCGTCTCACCCACGATTTACGCACACCTTTAGTTGCAGCCGATCGGATGCTGGACTTGTTTCAGCAAGGTGCTTTGGGGGCACTATCACCGCAAATGCTGGAAGTTATGGTCATCATGGCTCGCAGTAACAGCAATTTGCTGGCTATGGTGAATACTTTATTGGAAGTTTATCGTTTTGAAGCGGGTCGCAAAACTCTAGCGTTTCAGCCGGTGAATTTAAAGCAGTTGTTAGAAGAGGTGGCAGGAGAATTGACTCCCCTAGCTGTAGACAAGAAACTAGTGATCAATCTTGATGTTGCTAAATTAAGCACAATTACCATGACTGGCGATCGCTTGGAATTGCATCGGCTATTCACGAATCTAGTAGGGAATGCGATTAAATTTACCGATATAGGAGCAATTACTATCGGTATAACTTCGACTGAAGATGCTTACATTAACATCTCTGTTGCGGATACAGGCCAAGGCATTACCTCTGAAGAATTACTTATTTTGTTTGAACGATTTCGCCCTGGAAGCCATAAGCGTTCTGGTAGTGGTTTAGGATTGTACCTTTCTCGGCGAATTGTCGAAGCACATCAAGGCACTATTCAAGTAAATTCAGAAGTTGGTAAGGGAAGTGTGTTTCTTGTCAGCTTACCCATTAAGCAGTAGATTATGAGTTATTAGGCGGAAAATTCATTTTTCTCATCCGATTATTTCTTCCTTCTTCCTTCGTGAATGGAATTTTGCAACTGCGATATTTAAGGAAAAACAGATGATTGCTGAATTAACAATAAGTGAAATTATCCTTCGACAACGGAAATTATTTAATACTGGCAAAACTAAAGATATTAATTTTAGAATTGCGCAGCTAAAAGCTCTCTATGATTCTGTTGCTCAGAATGAAGCCGCAATTGTCCAAGCGATGAAGGCTGATTTAAATAAACCAGAATTTGAGACTTTTGCTTCAGAGATGGTGATGATTTTTAAAGAGATAGATTATGCAATCAAGCACATTAAGACTTGGACTAAACCCAAAAAAGTGGATGTACCCGTACAATTTTTTCCTGCTTCCGGGAAAATTTATCCAGAACCGCTGGGTGTGGTTTTAATTATTGGCCCTTGGAATTATCCATTTCAGTTACTAATTGCACCCTTAATTGGTGCGATCGCTGCTGGTAACTGCGCTATTCTCAAGCCTTCTGAACTTGCACCCCACACCTCCAAGCTCATAGCTGATATTGTTAGCCAAATTTTTGAACCGGCATATATCACAGTAGTAGAAGGTGATGCAGAAGCCAGTAAAAAACTATTAGCAGAAAAGTTTGACCACATTTTTTTTACTGGTGGGACAGCGGTAGGTAAAATTATCATGGAAGCTGCCGCAAAACATCTTACACCAGTGACTTTAGAATTGGGTGGCAAGAGTCCTTGTATTGTAGATACTGACATTAATCTCGAACACACCGCTAGACGCATTACTTGGGGAAAATTTATCAATGCCGGACAAACTTGTATCGCACCAGACTATATTTTAGTAGATAAAAAAATCAAAGATAATTTGTTAGATAAAATTCAAAAATACATCAAAGAATTTTATGGAGATAATCCGGCTCAAAGTCCTGACTACGTGAGAATAATTAGTCAAAGACACTTCGATCGGTTAACAAGCTTTCTTAAAGACGGCAAAATCATTACTGGTGGAGAGAATAACCCAACAGAACGTTATCTCGCACCCACAGTCATAGACAATGTTTCCTGGAACGATGATGTCATGCAGGAAGAAATATTTGGACCTATTCTACCTGTGTTGGAATATACAGATATTAGTGAAGCGATCGCCCAGATTAATTGTCGTTCAAAACCCTTAGCCTTATATCTATTTTCTAATAACAAAAATCTGCAAGAGCGAATCTTACAAGAAACCTCATCTGGCAGCGTCTGTCTTAATGACACAGTGTTGCAAGTAGGTGTCTCATCTTTGCCATTTGGGGGTGTAGGTGATAGTGGTATTGGCAGTTACCACGGCAAATCCAGTTTTGACACTTTCTCTCATTACAAAAGCGTCTTATCTAACCCCTTCTGGCTAGATTTAAAATGGCGATATGCCCCCTATGAAGGAAAATTAGCTTTCTTGAAGCGAATTCTTGGTTGACATCCTGCCTACTCCCATCTTAAAAGGTGCTATAACGTTCCTCAGCAAAAGGTTCTCCACGACGGTGATAACCATTGCGTTCCCAAAAACCGAGTTCTTCACGTTCTTGAAACTCCAAGCCATTAATCCACTTGGCACTTTTCCAAGCATAGAGATGGGGAACAACTAACCGCAAAGGACCACCATGTTCTGTTGTTAAGGGTTCACCAAAGGATTTAAAGGCAAAGAAGTTTTCTTCTCGCACAAGGTCTGCTAGTGCAATATTTGTGGTGTAACCACCATAACAGTGTTCCATAACGTGAGCAGCTTTTGGATCGACTTCAATCAATGGAATGAAGTCCGTCACCTTAATACCAGTCCACTGAGCATCAAGTTTTGACCAGCGCGTCACACAATGGAAGTCAGCAGTAAACTCATGTTGGGGTAGTGCCATAAAGTCTGACCAACTGAAGGTCGCAGGTTTTGCCAAACCCCAAACCTTAAATTCCCATTCCTCGCTGTTAATTTTTGGTGTTGCACCGTAGGTTAATACAGGGAAACCCTTAGTCAAATATTGACCAGGAGGGACGCGATCGCTTTCTTCCGTTGCCGGTTTTTGAAAGAATTTTCCTAACATGGTCGCAGAAAATAAATTTTATAAAGTTAATTTAGTTTGAATACGATTATCTGCTATTACAGACGCGATGAATCGCGTCTCTACAGCATTACTCCTCTTCTTCCTCTTCTTCAGCACTTGGGTAGACAAATGTAGAACGTCCAGTCAATATCGACTTGCCCAAAGACAGAGCCTTTTGAGCTTCTACTATAGCTTTGTGCCGCCAGGTAGCTCGACGTTTATCTCGTTTCGACTTAGATGTTTTCTTCTTAGGAACAGCCATAGCGGATTCCGCAATTTTTGACAACCTTATTATTCTAAGTCATTAACTGAAAATCAGTACTCCTACCTCCTACCTCCTACCTCCTAACTCCTAACTTCTAACTCCTAATACCGTTTCTTTGTGAAGCTGCATATATTACCCCCCGGCTACGCCGTCCCCCCTTGGCAAGGGGGGACTACAGGGGGGTCTTGATTATGTGCATCTTCATACAGAATTGGTATAACTCCT
>JAHHGZ010000075.1 GCA_019359595.1 Cyanomargarita calcarea GSE-NOS-MK-12-04C | reverse complement strand
CTCCTAATACCGTTTCTTTGTGAAGCTGCATATATTACCCCCCGGCTACGCCGTCCCCCCTTGGCAAGGGGGGACTACAGGGGGGTCTTGATTATGTGCATCTTCATACAGAATTGGTATAACTCCTACCTCCTAACTCCTAACTCCTAACTCCTAACTCCTAACTCCTAACTCCTAACTCCTAACTCCTACCTCCTAACTCCTAACTCCTACCTCCTAATACCGTTTCTTTGTGAAGCTGCATATATTACCCCCCGGCTACGCCGTCCCCCCTTGGCAAGGGGGGACTACAGGGGGGTCTTGATTATGTGCATCTTCATACAGAATTGGTATAACTCCTACCTCCTACCTCCTAACTCCTAACTCCTAACTCCTAACTCCTAACTCCTACCTCCTACCTCCTAACTCCTAACTCCTACCTCCTACCTCCTAACTCCTAACTCCTACCTCCTAATACCGTTTCTTTGTGAAGCTGCATATATTACCCCCCGGCTACGCCGTCCCCCCTTGGCAAGGGGGGACTACAGGGGGGTCTTGATTATGTGCATCTTCATACAGAATTGGTATAACTCCTACCTCCTACCTCCTAACTCCTAACTCCTACCTCCTAACTCCTAACTCCTAACTCCTACCTTTCTTATTTCTTCAAAGGTGCGGGGGTTAGGGGAACGGGTAAGAATTGTGGTGGAATAATTGGTCTTCGTGTGTTGTTGAGGTCGGGACTGGAGGAAGACGGTGGAGTGGTGTTGTTGGGTTGTGTCGGAGGGGTTGGAGTACTTGGTTGAGCAGGTGATGCTGTGGGAGTTGGAGTAATTGGTTGGGCTATTTGCGGGGTTGAGAAATTTGGAGCCAAATATAATAGCGATCGCGCAGTTTTGAAGTAAGTTGCCCAACGTTGCGGGTCGGGAATAGTTCGCCATTGCGGACGAGAAACTGTTAATTCTAAAACTGGGGCGATCGCTCCATAATTTTGTACGGAAACCATTATGGAAACGTCTGTAACTAATATATCTTGGTCAAAAGTCCGCTGAGTAGCTGCTCTTGCCGCTGCTTCTGCCCTTCGGAGTAAGGTTTCGTAGTTTTCTTCTGGAAGGCGGTCAATTGCGAGATCGCCTCTAGCGGTATAAGCTTGCACTAATTCAGGTGCGATCGCGAAGATCGCAAACCAGAAGGCAGGTACAGCACTTAATAAAACAAAGACCGGAGCTATCCGGATTTTACTAGTAATTGATGGCATAAATTGAATAAATGTATGTCGAAGACGCTTAACTTGAAAGAAACTGATAGTTGATATGCAGCGATCGCCACCCCTGTTCATGAACTTTTATCTCCTTAATTTGACAAATGAATGTGAATGATAATAGAAGTATTTTTCGATCAACCGTAGGTAACAAAAAATACAGTTAATTATTGAGTGAGATGACAATCACCTAGACTATAAGACATAGGTTAGCCTTGTTTTTTCAGCAAAGCCAACCCGAGAAACACTAGTAATAAATAACAAGCGACAAACAGCGGCATGGTAAATAACTGGGCGATCGCTATTGGCATCAATGAATATCAATTTTTTCAACCTTTAGGTTGCGCCAAAGCAGATGCAGAAGGACTCAAGGATTTTTTGACGATCGAAGGCGGATTTTCGCAGCAACAGTGTCTGCTGATGACAGATACTTCACCCAGGATGGGAGATAGATCGATGAATCCCACAAAGGAGAATATTCTGCTGTTGATTGAAGATTTGGCAGCAGGATGTTGGCAAAAGCAAGACAGGGTATGGTTTTTCTTTAGCGGTTATGGCGTCAGCTATAACGGACAAGATTACTTGATGCCAGTGTCCGGAAACCCTTCCCGTGTTCTGGAGACTGGCATAGAAGTGCGGAGTCTGTTGCAAACTCTACAACTTGCGGCTGTTGATGTCTTGGTATTACTCGATATCAATCGCGTTTTTGGCACCCAAACGGATTCTCTGATTGGGCAAGAAACCATCGAACTAGCCAAAGAATTGGAAATTCCGACCATTCTTTCTTGTCAGCCAGAACAATTCTCCCGCGAAAGCAACGAGCTACGACACGGATTCTTCACATCTGCACTATTAGAAGCTTTACGTTCTGGAAATGCCAGCACTTTAGCCGATTTACAAACCTACGTGAGCGTTCGCATCCCAGAGTTATGCCAACATTACTGGCGTCCTACACAAAACCCAGTGACTGTGATGGCATCAACTGAGAAAGTCATTTTACCAATATCTGTGGTAAAAAGCGGAATACCCCGTACTGTACCTTCAGATGAAATCTTTAGGGCAAAAGCTGCTCCCAAACTGGAAGAGAAATTTGTAAATACGAACAAAAAAGAAATCTTCACTCTTCACAAGTTAGAAGAAAAAGACGTAGACATTGACAGCGATATCTGGGAACAAGGAGTTGGAATTAAGGAAGCTCTTCCTCTGTCTTTCCCTCCATCCTTTCGCGTACTATCTGCGATCCCCAAACAGGAACTGGAGTCTCCCCCACCCACCACACCTAAAAAATCAGAGTCGAAATCCGTAGGAAAATCTCCTTTTGGACAACAATTTGTCATGTGGAGTGCCGGCAGCATCCTACTACTAAGCTTAGTAACGGTAGTTTTTCTCCGCAATCAGACAGGATTTAGAAAAGAGCAGATGCCTCTAGAAGCCAATCGTGATAATGCAAACACACAGGTTATCAGAGACATCCCAAATCCCCCACGAACCCCGACAATTGCGGCAATCTCACCTGAAAATCCTAAACTAAAACAGCGCAACCAAGCACTATTAGAGTCGGCGAAAAATTTGGAGAGCGAAAATCAAGCAAGCGATTTAAAAGAGGCGATCGCCATAGCTCGGAAAATCCAACCAGGGGAACCGCTCTATGAAGAAGCAACTGCGAAGATTGAAACTTGGAGCGCTAAGATTTTCAATTTAGCAGAAACTCGTGCCAAGCAAAAACAGTACTCAAATGCCATTGCTGCAGCCCAATTAATCGTCAACTCGGAGCCACTTTACCCCAAAGCACAAGCTGCAATTAACCAATGGCGGATCGAGTCTAAGCAGTATGTCGGTAACAAAACCGTTTTAGAGGCTGCCAATGCCTTAATTAAATCCGGGCAAGCATCTAGCTACAACCGTGCCATTGAAGTCGCCAAGAGAGTCCCAGAAGGTGAACCTGGCTCTGATTTGGCACAAAAATCGATAAATATATGGAGTCAAAAAATCCTGGATTTAGCTAAAAGACGCTCAACAGTTGGAGAATATTCTTCAGCGATCGCGACCGCAACTTTAGTTCCAGAAGGGACAGTCGCTTACAAGAGCGCTCAACAAGCAATCCAAAAATGGCAGAAAAAATAGTGGGGGGGTGGGGAGTTATGAGTTATGAGTTATGAGTTGTAAATTAACTCCTAACTCCTAACTCCTAACTCTAGATTGTTAGCAGTACTGCGATACATCCTCGCCGCATTTGTCTGCCAGATAGCACATAGCTCGAAAACGCAATCCTACGACTTCTTCATACAAAGGGTTGAGTTTGCACATTGGCGGAATGTGAAACAGAGTTTTACCAAATAACTTTACATCGCGCTCAAAAGGACATTGAGAAGGAATCGCTTTACATAAACGATGCGCTAATTGGCGATCGCTAACTTCTACATTGTCTACCCACTGTCGTAAAGGGTAAAGAATATCACACTGAGGCTTGGAAGGAGACTGTAGCTGGTTTTGTTTAGTGTTGTTAAGTTCTGTGTTGTTTACCGATACCCAGCTAGCAAGAAAAATCCTGGGTGTGGTATTATGAAATACCTTCATGCTTTGCTCCTGTGTGTTATCAGGGTCTTACCTGTTGATAAAAATATACTTTGTGGCAATAACCTGTCCCGGAAATATCGACTTCTGACTGAGATGCAATGTGAGTGTTTATGTAGCTGAGTTAATGTCAGAACTAACTTATTACTACGCCAAGTTAACTTCTATTCCCCGGAATTGGAAGCGTAATAACACTAACTTGTTAATAACTTGACTTACTTGAAATTTTAGTAAAGTCATCTATCCTAGGACAGGTCTTAATCTAACATCTACAAAAACTTTATGTAATCTTTTTACATCAGTATTTTTGATAGGCATTAATACTTATGTTGTTACTTGTTATTTGTTGGTTGTTGGTTGTTGGTTGTTGGTTGTTTACTGCAAACTCCTAATTCCTAACTCCTAACTCCTAACCACTAACCACTAACCATTACCTATTGACTGATGGGTGATGTAAAAGTTGCCGACTTATTCGCTAATTTGCGGATGAATCGCATAACTATCGCCTGAATGGAGTCTGCTTTTTTACTAGGTTGGGTGCAACAAATTTACACTCAGCATGATAGACAAGCGATCCCAGCACCATCATGTTTTTCATGAAGGTGGTAAACTAACCTGCTTTATGGCAGATTTTTTTTTGTGATGGCTTTGAGTATTGTTAAACTCTACCAGCAGTCCGAGCGTTATATCGGTACCATTAAATTTTGGTAGTGACACTTTTCTGTAATCTTTCTTAATGATACCTCAGTGCTAAATTTTTGTAGCGCTGATTTACACGTTATGCTCAAATCCAATAAATAGGTCAACCTTAAAAACATAAAACATAGTGAATGTAAGTAGGTACATAAAATTATTTATAAGATGACTTATATCCCGACACCAAGCGCGAGCGCTATGGTGCGGGGCTTACGGCAATAAAGCTAAAGTTATAACTCTTGTGGGGTGGGCATCCCTGCCCTATCTTATATTTAATTAGGTCTAGCTACTTAGTGGTGATAATAGCAATTTGGAAAATGAATGCCATAGATGGATTGTCGAAACCATTGTATGGACAGGACTTCACGATCTAAAATCCAAAATGGTATATAGCTGTTCTCAGTTGAGTGAGGTACAGATTAGATTGGCACAAATCTTGTGGGATACTTCACTCCTTCTAGGAACCGCTATAAGTAAGCAGGCATTATTAATATAAGATGGGCTAGAGAAGCCCACCCCACAAGAGTTATGTAAATCTTGTGGGGAGAGCTTCTCTAGCCCACATCTTATATTTAATAAGGCTTTTTCTACTTACTTCACAACAAAAACGCAAAGCCACAAAGAAAAACTTTGCGACTTTGCGACTATTGCGTAAGATTCTAATTAATAACCCTAAGAAGCGACTGCAGCCGTCCGAGTCCGCCGTCTTCTACCATCAGCAACCTTGATTGGCGGCTCATCTGGAATTTGCATCAAGAATGTCACAGATGGTTGACAATGCAGTTCCCGTTTCAAGGAACGCGCTAATTCCCGCTCCAAAACTGCTTGCAATCCACCCCAATCTACCTGTGGTTGCTCTGCTTCAAAGGATTGAGCAAATTCTGACCAACGAACGCTCAGTACTTCCTCAATCCGCTGTTTCACCCAATTTAACAACAGCGATCGCTCCATACTTGTAACCACCCCGCGCAGGTGAATTTCTGGTTTTGCCATCAACTTACCACTCCAGTCTATTGCAGCAGCGATGGTGACAATCCCTTCATTTGCCATGCGTTGTCTCTCTTGCAAGACTTTTGCACTTACCATCCCAGAACTAGATGTATCGACTAATTCCAAACCTGCTGGAACTTTACCCGCAGCGCGGATGGAATTTTCTGTTAATTCTACTACATCACCATTCCGGATAATTACCATGTTGTTTGCCGGAATGCCCATACTTTGTGCCGTCTGGGAGTGCTTGATTAACATCCGGTGTTCACCGTGAACAGGTAAGAAGAATTTCGGACGTGTCAGGGCAATCATCAGCTTTTGGTCTTCCTGACAGCCGTGACCGGAGACGTGAATCCCTTTATCGCGACCGTAAACCACGTTAGCCCCTTGGATCATCAACTTGTCAATGGTGTTGACAACAGCAATGGTGTTTCCAGGGATCGGGTTGGCTGAAAATACCACCGTATCGCCTTCCCTGATTCTGATGTGGGGATGTTCTTTGTTGGCGATGCGGGTCATTGCTGACATCGGCTCACCTTGAGAACCTGTGGTGAGAACCAGCACTTTCTCATCCGGCATACTACGGGCAATGTGCAACGGTTGCAGCAAATTGTCCTCGCACTTGATGTAACCTAGGTTACGTGCATGGGCAATCAAGTTAAGCATCGAACGTCCAACTACGGTCACGATCCGATTGTGTTTCTTCGCTAAATCCAGAATCATGTTGATTCGATGGACGCTGGAAGCAAAGGTGGTGACAAATAGTCGTCCTGCGGTTTGAGAGAAAACTCGGTCAAGGTTGGGATAAACTGAGCGTTCCGATGGTGTAAATCCTGGAATTTCTGAGTTGGTGGAATCACTCATCAAGCAAAGCACGCCTTTTTCGCCGTGTTCTGCTAACCTTTGGATGTCAAAATTTTCTCCATCCACTGGGGTATGGTCAAATTTGAAATCTCCGGTATGGATGACTACACCCAACGGGGTATAGATGGCGACGGTAAAGCTGTCAGCGATGGAGTGGGTGTTGCGAATATACTCTACTACAAAGTATTTACCAATTCGCACCATGTCGCGCGGCATGACTTTTTTTAATTCTGTGCGATCGCGGACTCCCGCTTCTTCCAATTTACCCTCTAGCATTGCCAATGCCAGTCTGGGACCGTAAATTACCGGAATTTCTAATTGCTTGAGGTGAAAGGCAATCCCACCGATATGATCTTCATGACCGTGGGTAACAATCATCCCTTTAATTTTGTGCTGATTCTCCCGCAGATAAGTCATATCTGGTAGGACAATATTTACACCGTGCATTCCGTCTGTCGGAAAAGCTAACCCGGCATCTAGTAGTATAATTTCGTCGTCATACTCAAAAACACAGGTATTTTTGCCAATCTCGTGCAATCCGCCCAACGGAATAATTTTGAGGGCGGCTGAAGTTTCGTTTTTAGCCATTTTGTCCTTAGATTGTTGTTTGTTGTAAAAAAATCACTCGATAGCGGTCTTGTAGAGCAGGCTTCTATACCTATCTATTAAGTCACTTTGAAAGCACCTGAATTTTAATCAGTTGAATTGTTGAATAATATGGGCTTTGCACGCTCGGTACTCATACTATATTTGTCTGTCGTAGCACAGTTGTTTTACCTATAACATGGTAAAAATTACGGACAGTATTTATATGTATCTTCTGATACTTTTTTGCTAGCGTGTCAGATGCTGCTTAAATTAAATCAAGTTCTTTTAGAACCACCTCTAATTTTTGACCAACTTCCAAATGAGTTGAGTCAGCTTCCCATAGGGGTAGACGAGTTTCACCAACTTCCCAACCTTGAAGTTTCAGCGCTTTTTTTACTGGAATCGGATTTGTAGTTGCAAATAAAGCTTTAAACAATGGGAAAAGTTGGAGATGAATCTGGGTTGCCACTTGAGTTTGACCCGAATTGTATGCAATTATCATCTGAGAAAGTTGGTTTCCTACGAGATGAGAAGCTACACTGACTACACCACAAGCCCCAATCGCTAACAAGGGCAGGGTTAGGGAATCATCACCAGAGTAAATCTGGAATTCTTTCGGTGTCAAGCGGCTAATTTCACTCGCTTGGTCTAAATTACCACTAGCTTCTTTTATCCCAACGATGTTTTTTATTTCGGCTAACCGGGCAACTGTTTCTGGCTGCAGGTTTTGACCGGTACGACCGGGGACGTTATATAACAACAATGGTAGATCCCCACAGGCTTGAGCTATCGCCTGAAAGTGCTTATATAATCCCGCTTGGGGCGGTTTATTGTAATAGGGTACAACTTGCAAAGCTCCATGTACTCCTATTTTAGCTGCTTTTTGGGTAGCAGCGATCGCTTCTTCTGTGGAATTTGAGCCACAGCCTGCCATTACTTTGGCTTTTCCCGCTACCGCTTGCAATACCACAGTGAACAACTGGTATTCCTCTTCCCAACTAAGGGTAGGGGATTCACCTGTTGTGCCACACACTACTAATGTATCTGTACCAGATGACGCTAGATGTGCTGCTAGTTTTGCTGCGACATCGTAATTTACACTGCCGTCCTGTTTAAACGGCGTAATCATCGCGGTTAAAACTCTACCAAAATCTACCACCCTCTTTTTACTCCTGATTACCCTATGCAGTTTTTTTCTGTATTGGTGGCTTCTATTGTCATAACCTATTTGCGAATTACTTTCAAGCGTGATTCGCACATTAGTTATTTCTTGGTTGTTGGTTGTTGGTTGTTATTTGTTGGTTGTTTAACAAACAATTAACTACTAACCAATAACAATTAACCGCTAAGTGCATATGCAGGTTTTATTAATTGTTTTTCCGCCAACAATTCGGCAATTTGAACTGCATTTAAAGCCGCACCTTTACGGATTTGGTCGCCACACAGCCACAATTCTAAGCCACAATCGTGAGAAATATCCTGACGAATTCTACCTACTAAAACCTCATCTTTACCTGATGCTTCAATGGGCATGGGAAAATAATTCTTTTCCCAATCTTCCACTAATTTTACCCCCGGTGCTTTGCTTAAAATTTCCCTTGCTTCATCCACACTGAAAGGGACTGCAAATTCTAGATTAATTGCTTCTGAATGGGCGCGGAGTACGGGAACCCGTACACAAGTGGCAGTAACTCTTATCTTTTGGTCACCAAAAATTTTGCGGGTTTCGTTGACCATTTTCATTTCTTCTTCGCAATAACCCATAGAGTTTAAGGGGGTATTATGCAAGAACAAATTAAACGCTAATGGGTAAGGAAATACGAACGGCACTGGTTCGGAACCGGCTAGAATTGCGCTGGCTTGCTTTTTCACTTCATTCATCGCTTTGGCCCCGGCACCACTCGCTGATTGATAAGTAGCGGCTACAATCCGTTGTATTGGTCTAACTTTATGCAGGGGATAAATCGCCACTGCCATTAAAATAGTTGTGCAGTTCGGGTTGGCTATGATTCCTTTGTGGTTCAAGCAGGCTTCCGGATTTACTTCTGGTACCACTAAGGGGACTTCTGGGTTCATTCGGAAAGCACTGGAGTTATCAATCACTACTCCACCCTTCTCTACAGCTATCGGTGCCCATTTTTTTGATATGGAACCACCAGCACTTGCTAGTACCAAATCCACATTTTCAAAAGAGCGATCGCTCACCGATTCTACTGCAAAACTTTCTCCTCTAAACAGCAGTTTTTCTCCAGCACTGCGCTCTGAAGCCAAAAACTTTAAATCAGAAATCGGAAAATTCCGACTCTCTAATAATTCCAGCAACTCCCTGCCCACGGCACCAGTTGCTCCCAAAATAGCTAGCCGATAGGATTGAGACAATCTTGCTTCCTCCTGTAATTAAGATTTTATCCTCGAATAAACTTGTTAATACCCCGACATATACAGGTCGCCCGTTTTGAGTTGGGGTTCTGTATCTACATATATAAACCTCCTTTTTACGAATTCCTTCATTCAATTCCAATATTTTCTAAAATTCACACTTGATCCATATAACGATTTTTAATGGAAATAAATACTAAATAAATTCTGATTACTTTAATTATTTTTAATAATCGAGTGTATTTCCTAATCTAATACATTTACCTTCCTCAATCCGTGAGATTAACGCTAAATTTTACAACAATTATGAATTTTAAAACCACAAACAAATTTAAAATAGACATTATACAACAAATTGCCGGATAATCAAAAGTTGGAGGAGATATGTGCGCTGATTTTTGGGAGAGATCGCATATTGAATGCGTTGTCTCGAACAATTGATGTACTATGATGCAAATGGATTGAACCATCAAAAAGCGCTCTTGTCCGCGAGGAAGCAAGCCCTAATTGTATTCATTCGTGAGTGAAGAACTACTGGCTGACACCAGGATATCACGGTCTTAGCTCTCTGATAAAGAGTAAGGGTGAATCAAGAGCCAGCAATGAGGAATGGGTGTCCCGGTTTCGGGGAAAGAATTAATTTCTTCCTCCTTCCCCTGTTGGGTTTCTCCGACACTCGACTCGCTAATCAATCAATTTGATCGAGACGCTTGCGTTCACGTCTGTGTACTCGGAGTAAAAAAATACTAAAAACTAGAGACGAAGCATGAAAGTTACCCAGGAGAAACTTCCCGCCAGTCAAATTGGACTGGAAATCGAGATTGCGCCAGAAAAGACCAAGCAAACTTACGAGCAGGTGATTAAAAATTACGCTAGTTCTTTAAATATTCCTGGTTTTCGCAAAGGCAAGGTACCCAGAGAGATATTGTTGCAGCGGCTAGGTGTTACCCGTGTCAAAGCAACAGCCTTAGAAGAATTAATTCAACACGGGATTGAAACTGCGGTAAAACAAGAGAAAATCGAGGCGATCGGTCAACCGCAATTGCGCTCATCTTTTGATGAGTTGATTAATAATTATGAACCAGGAAAACCCCTGACATTTACCGCTGCTGTTGATGTAGCCCCAGAAATCAATGTAGCTCAGTATACTGATTTGCATACCAAAGCTGAGGAAGTGAAGTACGATCCTAAAATTGTAGAGCAAGCCCTAGAAAGCGAGCGCCAAGAGATGGGAACGTTGATTCCTGTAGAAGGACGACCGGCACAAATGGGCGATGTGGCTGTAGTGGATTTTAAAGGTGTTATTACTCAACAGGAGGGTGAAGAAGGAGAACCACAACCAATTCCTGGTGGAGAAGCTGCTGATTTTCAAGTAGAGTTACAAGAAGATAAGTTTATTCCTGGTTTTGTCACCGGCATGATGGGCATGAATACAGGAGAAACAAGAGAAATTACTGCGAAGTTTCCAGAAGAATACCCGCAAGCTGATTTAGCCGGAAAACCCGCATCTTTCACGGTAACGCTCAAAGAACTCAAAGAAAAAGAGCTTCCGGAATTTAATGATGACTTCGCCAAGGAAGTCAGTGACTTTGATACCCTGGACGAATTGCGTGCTTCTTTGGAAGAGAGATATAAAAAAGAAGCTGAAGATAAAACTAAAGTCAATAAGCAAGAAGCTTTGTTGGATGAAGTGCTCAAGCTGGTTGAAGCCGATCTGCCTGAAACCATGATTGAGAAAGAAGTAGACGCAATGCTGACGCAAACAGCGATGCGCTTGCAACAACAGGGACTTGATATCAGAAAGTTATTCACTCAAGATGTTATTCCTCAATTGCGCGATCGCTCACGTCCTGAGGCTATTGAGCGCATCAAACGCAGTTTGGCACTACAGGAAATTGGCAAACGGGAGTCCATCCAAGTAACACCCGAAGAAATCAATTCCCGGGTTACAGAAATGATGCAGCAGTATTCCCAAGAGCAAGATATCGATCCAGATAGAGCCGCTGCAGTAGTCGAAAACGAACTATTGACCGAAAAAATCATTGATTGGCTTTTGGAACACTCCTCAGTTGAACTGGTACCTGAAGGCTCGTTGAATGTTAGTGAATCTGAAGAAACCGAAGCTATAGTAGGTGAGGAAGAAACTACCGAAGCTGCTACAACAGAAGCAGAATAAATAGTTAGCCTTCATACTGGATTTTTGGATTTTAGATTCCCCCCTCTTGTCCAAAAAACACCTAATTTAACTAATCCCCTGTCCCTGCCCCTGCTTCTGCCCCCTTGCATGGCTTGGTGAATAAGCAAAATTTCCAATTCCAAGGCGGAATGTTTAAGAAAAGTTAAACAAAATATCACAGACCACACCGCCTTGGCTTGCTACTGTGTCAAACGATAGGAATTTATATAAGGCATAATGGTTAACACATAGCTAAGATACAAATTTTAGTTTCTTCTTATAGCCAGTCAAAACCGAACCTAAACCTGTCCCACATAATTATCAAACCGAATTCTATGCTTGTATCGCAGTCGGGAAATAACCCAATCAGCAGTTTGAGCCGATTTGAAACCCGTTCGCTCGACAGTCCCAGCAACATCGTCCCGATGGTTGTAGAACAATCCGGCATGGGAGAACGCGCTTTCGACATATACTCCCGCCTGCTGCGAGAGCGGATTATATTTTTGGGAACGCCAATAGATGATGCAGTTGCCAACTCAATTGTTGCCCAGTTATTGTTCTTAGATTCTGAAGACTCAGAAAAAGACATTCAACTTTACATCAACTCTCCAGGCGGTTCCGTATACGCAGGGATGGCAATCTATGATACAATACAGCAAATCCGTCCTAATGTCGTTACGATATGTTTTGGATTGGCTGCGAGTATGGGAGCATTCTTGCTCACAGCAGGAACAGCAGGCAAGCGGATGTCTCTACCGGATTCCCGGATTATGATTCACCAACCACTTGGTGGCGCTCAAGGGCAAGCAATTGACATAGAAATTCAAGCCAGAGAAATTCTTTATATTAAAGCTGAATTAAACCAATTACTGGCAACTCACACCGGTCAACCTTTAGAAAGAATTGAAGCAGATACTGAACGCGACTTTTTCATGTCGGCAGAAGAAGCGAAAAACTACGGTTTAATCGATCAGGTCATCTCCAGGCAAAACATTCCCACCGTTGGGGAAAACGTCACCATTGTGAAATAAGAGGCTGGTATGTCTAAATACGACTCCCATTTAAAATGTTCGTTTTGTGGCAAGTCTCAAGAGCAGGTGCGTAAATTGATTGCGGGGCCGGGAGTCTACATCTGCGATGAATGCGTTGACTTGTGCAATGAAATACTTGATGAAGAGTTGCTCGACACCAATAGTGCTGCGACACAACCAGCACCGAAATCGGCCGAAACTCCTCAGAAACGTCGTGCCCGCTCCGCCAGTATCTCATTTAATCAAATTCCCAAGCCCCGAGAGATTAAAAAGTATCTGGACGAACACGTTATTGGTCAAGACGAAGCCAAGAAAGTCTTGTCAGTAGCGGTTTACAATCACTATAAACGGTTGGCGATCGCTCAATCTAAAGGCACAGGTAAACCTGGGGATGACTCGATAGAACTGCAAAAATCCAATATTTTGCTCATCGGCCCCACCGGTTGCGGTAAAACCCTTTTAGCACAAACCTTGGCAAAAATTCTTGATGTCCCCTTTGCCGTTGCTGACGCCACCACCCTGACAGAAGCAGGGTATGTGGGCGAAGATGTGGAAAATATCTTGCTGCGACTCTTACAGGTAGCAGATTTGGATGTAGAAGAAGCCCAGCGTGGAATTATCTACATTGACGAAATAGACAAAATAGCTCGCAAGAGTGAAAATCCCTCAATTACGCGGGATGTCTCTGGTGAAGGCGTACAGCAGGCATTGCTGAAAATGTTAGAAGGGACAATCGCCAACGTACCACCCCAAGGAGGGCGGAAGCATCCCTATCAAGACTGTATTCAGATTGATACCAGCAATATTTTGTTTGTTTGTGGCGGTGCCTTCGTTGGTTTAGAAAAAATTGTAGACCAGAGAGTGGGCAAAAAGTCAATAGGCTTTGTGCAACCCGGAGATGTTCAAACCAAGGAAAAACGGGCCGCAGACACTCTACGTCAACTAGAACCAGATGACTTGGTGAAGTTTGGCATGATTCCAGAATTCATCGGGCGGATACCAATGGTAGCAGTGCTAGAGCCGTTGGATGAAGAAACCCTGATGGGAATTTTGACCCAACCGCGTAGTGCCTTGGTCAAACAGTACCAAAAACTGCTGAAGATGGATAACGTTCAGCTAGACTTTAAACAAGAGGCTTTGCGGGCGATCGCTCAAGAAGCATACCGTCGCAAAACTGGTGCTAGGGCATTGCGCGGTATTGTCGAAGAATTAATGCTGGATGTAATGTACGAGTTACCCTCACGTAAGGACGTAACTCGCTGCACCATCACGAAGGAAATGGTAGAGAAGCGTTCGACTGCCGAACTAATCATACATCCTTCTTCACTACCAAAACCAGAATCAGCTTAATTGTCAAAGAGAGTGCCTAGTGATTCGCCACATTGAATTTCGCTCTAGCTGCAAGATCCCCGACTTCGTACTCATTTGTCGGGGATCTAACGCAAAAAAAGAGTGACCTTTCATTGTAGACTTTTCACTATAGTTATTAGTCATTACTAAAAAACTTTTAACTATTGACTATTGACTGTGGAATGAGTGAGAAATGCCCTATATTCAAGTACGCGGGGTTGAGCATTACTACGATTGGATAAAAAAAGCATCCGGTTCTCAAGAAAAACCAGTGATGGTATTCATCCACGGTTGGGCTGGTTCAGCTAGATATTGGCAAACTACAGCCGCTGCTTTGTCAGACAAATTTGACTGCTTGCTTTACGACTTGCGTGGTTTTGGGCGTTCATCGCATGGACAAGAAACCTTAGTCGAAGCAAGTGAGGCTGTCGTCGAGTCGCAGTCCCAAGAGTCCAGAGCTTTATCAGTAAAAGAATTAACTTATGAACTAGATACATATGCTGAAGACTTGGCAACTTTACTAGACGAGTTGCAAATTCATCGCATTTATATCAACGCCCATTCAATGGGCGCATCAATAGGCACTCTGTTTCTTAACCGCTATCCTCAACGAGTAGAACGGGCGATTTTGACCTGTAGCGGCATTTTTGAATACGATGAGAAAGCTTTTGCCGCCTTCTATAAATTTGGCGGCTACGTAGTCAAATTCCGGCCAAAATGGTTAGCAAAAATACCATTCGCTGACCGAATATTTATGGCACGATTTTTACATAAATCTATACCAGCAAAAGAACGTCAGGCTTTTTTACAAGATTTTCTCGTAGCTGATTATGATGCGGCATTGGGCACAATTTTTACTTCGGTAAGTAAGACCGCAGCAGAATTGATGCCCCAGGAATTTACTCAAATAACGATGCCCACCCTCCTAATCGCTGGGGAATATGACCAAATTATTCCCGCTAAATTAGGGCGTCATGCAGCGTCACTTAACGACAAAATTGAGTTTAGTATGATACCTAATACTTCTCATTTCCCAATGTTAGAAGACCCATCTACCTACCTCGATCGGGTGCAAGAGTTTTTGAATTAGATAGTTGTTAGTTGTTATTTGTTAGTTGATAGTTGTTCCACTAACAACTAACCACTAACCACTAACCATTAACCATTAACCATTAACCATTAACAACTAACCATTAACAACTAACCTAAACCTAGTTCGCGTTTGAGTAAATTAATCGACTTTGTACCGATGTAATTTTCGCAACGAATTAATTTTGGTGGACGAATAATGTCTTCAGAGGAAATTTGGACAGCATCTTGCACGTATGAAAAACTCGCCTGATCGCTAACAATTACCTGTGCCCGCTTAACGATCGCCTGAAGTTTGTAATTATCTTTTGGTTGAGATGTCATCACCAACAGTTCATCCCCGCGTAAACCGTGGAGAATAACTTCAGCAGCGCGGGCGATGCCGGGGCTAAGGCTAACTATACCAACACAGTTATCTTTTGGTAAGGTTTTTAGCATATTGATTTCTTTAGCGAAGTCGTAGATATCAAGTGGGATGACTCGCACAGCTTTTGGAGCGGCGATCGCTTCTACTTCCCCAATAAAATACCGACTTGTGACGACAGTCGCTGAGGTAGTTTGGTCTAGTACTGAGATTAACTTTTCCATTGCTACCAACTGAACTGGTATTTTAAGCGATTGTTCTAATTCATACACCATTAATTCCCCAGCACCGATGTCTTGAGTGGGAGCTGCAACTAGTACCCGCGCACTACAACGCAAGCGCCAGTCAATTTCTGCCAGGAATATCTCTCGTGCTTGATTCAGGGAACAACCCCCAGTGAGTAGTTCGTCCAAGGCTTGCTGTACAATTCTATATGCTTCGGGATGTTGACTGAGAATTGGCGATTGCAACTTGCTACCACCTTCATGTCCTTGGGCACGGACATAAATGCCCGAACCAGCGAGACTTTCGACAAATCCATCGTCCTCTAGCTGACGGTAAACCTTACTGATTGTATTCCGGTGCAACCCTGTCTGCATCGCTAGCGCCCTTGTAGATGGCAATTTGTATCCGGGTGGATATTGCCGAGAAGCGATCGCAAATCGGATTTGATTAAACAGCTGGGTTGATGCCGGAATTTCACTATCTGGCTGAATACGGAATTGAATCATCACCAATCGCTCCTGGGTGCTGTTTGCGGCATTCGACCAGCGGAATCTGCTATACAGTTAAATATTTTATTTATACCTTTAATTTATATGAAGAAAGTTTCTCATGCCTTTGCTACTGGTAATTGATAACTTGATAAGAGATGGTAGCTTTGGGATACTGCCTCCCGCTATATCTCATTAATCACAGCATACTGGTAAAAACTATTATGACAGAGCAAGCAATCGACACCACAATAATTAACCTATTGCAAGCTGATTTGCAAATACCTGCCTACCTCGCTCAACCTAACACTCCTGGTTCTTACCCAGGAATTGTGGTACTGCAGGAGATTTTTGGCGTTAACTCCCACATTCGGGATGTTACAGAGCGCATTGCTCGTGAAGGTTATGTAGCGATCGCCCCTGCAATCTTTCAAAGAATTGTCCCCGATTTTGAAACTGGTTACAAACCAGAGGATATTGAAATTGGCAGAAACTATGCCGCACAAACCACGGATCGAGATTTATTGAGCGATATCCAAGTAGCCATAGATTACCTGAAAACTCTTCCCCAAGTAAAAAAAGATGGCTTTGGGTGTATTGGCTTTTGCTTCGGCGGTCATGTAGCATATTTAGCATCCACCCTAGAAGACATTAAAGCTACAGCTTCCTTCTATGGTGCTGGCATCACCACCCGCACACCAGGAGGCGGGAATCCCACCATCACCCGCACTCGTGACATTAAAGGCACCCTCTATGCCTATTTTGGGATGGAAGATGGCAGCATTCCAGTTGAGCAGGTAGACTCCATTGAGGCAGAGTTAGAAAAATACAAAATTTCTCATCGTGTGTTTCGCTACGATGGAGCTGACCACGGATTTTTCTGCGACCAACGCGCCAGCTATAATCAAAACGCTGCAGCCGATGCTTGGGAGCAAGTGAAAGAACTGTTTGCACAATTAATAACTAATGGTTAGTGGTTAGTGGTTAGGAGTTAAGAGTTAGGAGTTAAGAGTTAGGAGTTAGGAGTTAGGAGTTAAAACAACTAACAACCAACAACTAACAACCAACAACTAGCAACTAACAACTAACAACTAACAAATAACTAGCAATTTATCTTCAAAAGTCATGAATTCCGAAGCGAAAATTTCTCAAAAAGCCAACTCGTCGTCGTTTACAATGGACGACTTTGCCAAAGCACTAGAACAACAAGACTTCCAGTTTGAAAAAGGACAGGTGGTACATGGCAAAGTGTTCCAACTCGATCCCGATGGAGCCTATGTTGATATTGGTGGCAAAGCGTCAGCATTTATCCCCCGCGATGAGGCTTGTTTGAGGGCGATTACCGATTTATCGGAAGTGCTACCGCTCCATGAGGATTTAGAATTTATAATTATTCGAGAACAGGATGCAGACGGTCAAGTTACTCTTTCTCGGAAACAGTTAGAAATTAAGCATATTTGGGAACGCTTGGTAAATATGCAAGAAAATTCCCAGACAGTCCAAGTCCGAGTAACCGGTGTGAATAAGGGTGGCGTTACTGTTGATATTCTGGGTTTGAGAGGATTTATTCCGCGATCGCACCTCACAGAGCGCGACAATTTAGACGCTCTCAAAGGACATACTCTCACAGCTGGCTTTTTGGAAGTCGATCTCAACAATAAAAAACTTATCCTTTCCCAACGCTTGGCAACTCGTTCAGCTAGCTTTAGTATGTTGGAAATTGGTCAGTTGGTGTCCGGTAAAGTTACTGGTATTAAACCCTTTGGCGTGTTTGTTGATTTAGAAGGGACAAGTGCTTTACTCCACATCAAACAGGTAAGTCAGAAATTTATTGAGAACCTAGAAAAGGTATTTCAAATCGGACAGCAAATTAAAGCTGTGATTATTGACTTGGATGAAGGAAAAGGACGTGTTGCTATTTCCACCAGGGTTTTGGAAAACCACCCCGGCGAATTACTGGAAAATATGGCAGACGTGATGAGTTCCGCAGAAGCGCGTGCAGAAAGAGGCAGAAAAAATCTTTCTGAATAGACTGTTGGTTGTTAACTGTTAACTTTTAACTGTTAACAACTCCTTATCATAACGATAGCTCTCTCGCAGTTCCTGTAATGTTTCTTCATCAAAGGCAAATTTGATAGTACCGACTAATTTGCCCCAACTGAACTCACCCCAGCCCTGAAGGGCGGGGGTTCCAAGAGGCGATCGCAAGTTTCGTCTACCCTCACAGGTTCCGACTCCTCACGCGCTATTGGATTGCTGAATATCCGCTCTATCCCACTCCCAG
>JAHHGZ010000004.1 GCA_019359595.1 Cyanomargarita calcarea GSE-NOS-MK-12-04C | reverse complement strand
CTGGTTCGCGGATACCGTCAATATCTACAGGAGGTGCTGCGATAAAAGCGATTACGAAGCAGATGGTTGCAGCTAGCAAGGTGGGGATCATCAATACGCCGAACCAGCCGATGTATAGGCGGTTGTCGGTGCTTGCTACCCAGTTGCAGAACTGTTCCCATACATTGGCGCTTTCGCGACGTTGTAAGGTGGTTGTCATTGTTTTATAATTGCGATGTATTTTTGTTTACCGGGTAGGTTTTTCTACCTGATGAATTTATATTAGAGTCTTTGTTTCAGTTTGTAAAGTATTTTCACGAAATACTTTAGGTAGATATTGCCATAAGTAGTGTTAATCCTTGTTTGGCAAGGTTTTTAGTCAAATTTCAAAGATGAGAGTACTTGCTCAATATCCAAAGCGAGGTATTTATCTAATGCTGTGTATGTCCAATAGTATAGATAGCTGTGGATCTTGGATGGTTTTGTGAAATCCCAGGGCACAGACCAGTTGTCTTCTGCTGGGTGTATCGGCAAGGTATACACATCGCAAAGATCAGGAAAATCCTGAACCATCCTAAATTAATGTTTTTTTTGCATCCTCTAATAATAGAGAGAGGTTAGCGGGATAGTTGAACGGAGCATCAATCAGCCAAGTGCGTGTATGGATAAAAGTGCAGTTAAAGTCTCCAGGCACAGCGATTTTCATGCGATCGCTGATGCAAGAAAATATGGTTTAACTGACCGTGAGGCAGAAGTTTAGCTGCTGTGTTCTGCGGATCATTCTTATCAACAAATTGCAGACAAGCTGTTTATAACTATTAAAGAATATTTACGCCAAGCAGCAGGGGATAATGTACTTGCAGTAATAAGCAGATGGTTGGAAATTAAATATAATATTTTTTGTCCGCAGCGTTCGCGTAGCGTCTCGTAGAGAGGAACGTTCGCTCTTAGCGTTCTGTGTAGGGTAGCAATCCCAGTCCGCAGCGATTGCTACGTCGTTCTTCCACCCTATGGTTCGCGAAGCTATGCTGCGGACATCTTACATTTAATTATGCCTACCTACTTAGGGAGTAAGGAATTATTAATATTTTGGATAAAATTGATACTTATTGCCTAAGTCCTATATAAAATCTCAAATTCAAAATGCGACAAGTTACTTACAGTCCCGCTTATACAATAGTTCCCACCTATGAGTGTTTCAATCGCTGCACTTACTGCAACTTTCGCACCGATCCGAGTGAAAGTCCGAGTATGAGCTTATCAGCAGCAGAAAGCATTTTAACAAAACTTCAAGAGCAAAATATTTGTGAAATTCTCATCTTAAGTGGTGAAGTACATCCCGAATCTACAAGACGTCAAGCTTGGTTTCAACTGATTTATGACTTGTGTGAATTGGCACTCTTCATGGGATTTCTCCCACATACAAATGCAGGTCCCCTGAGTTTTGAAGAGATGGAAAAGCTGAAGAATGTTAATGTTTCGATGGGATTAATGTTGGAACAGATAACTCCAGAATTACTGAAAACAGTGCATAAACACGCACCTAGTAAATTGCCAGAAGTCAGACTGCAACAATTGCAATGGGCTGGTGAGTTGCAAATTCCTTTTACAACCGGATTGTTACTGGGAATTGGAGAAACAGAGGCTGATTGGTGGGAGACATTAGAGGCGATCGCTGAAATTCATCAACGCTACCATCACATTCAAGAAGTTATTTTACAACCGCACAGTCCTGGAAGTCAGCAAACTTTTGATGCAGCACCTTTTAATCCGCATCAATTGCCACAAGTAATATTTAATGCGCGAGAAATTCTGCCTCTAGATATTGCGATCCAAATTCCGCCAAATTTAGTCAAAGAAGACCAATGGTTACTTGCTTGTTTAGAAGCAGGTGCAAGAGATTTAGGCGGTATTGGACCATTAGATGAAGTGAATCCTGATTATCCGCATATTCAAGAGCAAGCATTGAAAGAAATTTTACACTCAGCAAAGTGGAAATTAGTGCCACGTTTGCCTATTTATACACAATTTGATGGATGGTTATCTGGGAAATTAGAAAATTCAGTTAAAAAATGGCGAAATTGGCAGAAAAAAGGATAAGCAGAAAAAATTAAAACATCCTGAAAGCTCAATTCTCAGACTGAAGAATACATCATTGACCGAATTCTCAAGCTGATTTACTTTTTGTGAACGGGGAAAAATGCTTGATTCTGGCGAAGATTATTCTCAGGCGATCGCTTGTGATGAAGATACATTACAAATTCAGTCCAAGGAATACCTA
Source organism: Cyanomargarita calcarea GSE-NOS-MK-12-04C (assembly GCA_019359595.1). Taxonomy (GTDB): domain Bacteria; phylum Cyanobacteriota; class Cyanobacteriia; order Cyanobacteriales; family Nostocaceae; genus Cyanomargarita; species Cyanomargarita calcarea. The sequence continues at coordinate 282,738 of JAHHGZ010000004.1, read as the reverse complement.
ACCTGGTACCACCAAGGAAATATTATGGAGGATTTAGAATTGTATGAAGAGGCGATCGCCAGTTATCAGGAAGCCATCAAAATAAAGCCAGACTACCAAGATGCTTGGGTTAGTTTGGGTGTACTATTTTGCGACCAATTAGAAGAATATCAAGAAGCACTAATATGCTTTGAAAAGGCTTTAAAAATAGATTATCTTGATAATTTTGCCTGGTACAATCAAGGCAACGCACTAGAGCATTTAGGACGCTACGAAGATGCAATCGCTTCTTATGGGTTGGCTTTGAAAATTAACCCAGAAGATGAAGCCGCTTGGTACAGTCGCGGATGGGCATTGTATCAATTGGGAGAATATGAAAGGGCGATCGCTTCTTATGACAAAGCTTTAAAAATTAAACCGCAGGATGATTCGACTTGGTATAACAAGGCTTGTTGTCATGCATTGTTAGGTGATGTGCAACAGGTAGTAAAATGTTTGCAGCAAGCGATTAGTTTGAGTCCGAATCAATACCGTCACGCGATGAAGACGGAGGCGGATTTTGATGATATTCGCGATGATCTGGAGTTTCGGACGTTGATGTAAGAATGGTTGGGGAATTAGTGCCATTCATTTTTCATCTTTTCTTTGTTGGTTTGTTTCCGAAGTAGAAATATTCTCTTACACAATGCCGCCGTTAGCTCGAATACTCTGACCTGTAATCCAGTGGGCATCATCAGAAACTAGCAAAGCAACGGCATTCGCAACATCTGCTGGTTGCCCTAGCCGTCCCAATGGAGTTTGTGCAATCATTTGATTGACTTGCTCCTGCTCCAGCACCAATCCATCGGTTTCGGTGACACCTGGAGAAATTGTGTTAACTGTGATTCCACGTCCGCCCAATTCTTTTGCTAAAGCTCCGCTGAAATGCTCGATCGCTGCCTTGCAACCTGCATATGCACCTCCGGCTGGAATTGCCATTGCCGTTCCACTGGTCGAGATGCTGACAATTCGACGACCATCAGCTAGATGATGAGCGGCTTGCTGAAGGGCAAAATAAACGCCGCGTGTGATGTCGAACATACTGTTGTATTCGTCTTCGGTCATTTGTGCGGTGGGTTTGAAGATGTTCTTTCCTGCCGCATTGTTGACTAATATATCGACTTTGCCAAATTGCGCGATCGTCTTCTGAAAGAGTGTTTGAACATCTTCCAGCTTTCGCATATCAACCTGAATTGCAGTTGCTTTTGATCCGGCTGATTCAATCACCTGAACAACCTCCGCAGCTTTATCTTGATTGCCTGCGTAGGTGACAACTACACTTGCTCCGTCCCGTCCTAACCGTTCGGCAATACCGCGACCGATACCGCGAGATGAACCTGTGACGATAGCTTCGAGAACTGGAAAAAGATGGGATTGTGAATCGTCATGTGTATTCCGATGTACCTCCTAAAGTTGAGTATTCATTCACCGTTTACGGCAGAAGTCTTGAGCCTGTTTTACAAGTTCTTTGCAACTGGGGCGAAGCGCATCTGAACCGAAAAAACTCATCACAATAGCAGTGTTTTGTCTGGCTTTAACTGCTTTGCATTCATCTTTGATCCAAATGTTAGGCAAGCTTTGCGCGAATTACTCCGCAGGCTCAGTGAAGACGATTCCATTTGCTTTTGGCTCCCAAAATAGGGCTTGCTGCATAGCGCATCTTCCGAAAGAAAGAGTTTGTAGTAAAAAACCATGTTGTAAAATAGACATAGAAGTATTCGGGGACCAGTTAACTGGTTATATACGCTTATCGAGACTATCTTTGGTAATCTCCAAGGTCTGAAATCCAGCCATCTGAAACAACTACAGCGGCTGTATCACCAGCGCATTCCGGGCGATCGCGTCACTACGTCCGAGTTTTCCCAGCGTCTGGCAGCAATCAGCACGGAAATCAACCAGCCTGTATGTACCTACCTGAACCGTCGTGGGCAAGTTATCCGTGTTGGTGTAGGCACACCACGTCAAACGCAAATTCCACCGATGGAATTACCCAGATATGGTGCGGAACGACTCAGCGGTATTCGTTGTATCGCTACTCAATTGAAGCCAGAGCCGCCATCAGAAGCAGCTTTAACTGCGATGGCACTGCAACGTTTAGATGCCCTAGTTGTACTGAATATCACCGGGACGGGATTTCAGCGACGGGGCGGTGGTGCAGCAGGATACGTCAAGGAAGCTTATTTAGCTCATTTAGTATCCAATACCAAGCAGCTAGTATTGACTAGTTCCTCAGGAATTAGCGCCCAGCAGTCCTCGGAACTGTTCTCAAATGTCTCAGCACCAATGACTCTAGATGCTTTATCTGACCAAGACTTTATGGACTTGGTGGAAGGGTTGGAAGCGGATTTCCGACGGGAATTTATTGCCCAAGAAGTAGACACCGACTTAGATCGCGTCTTGATTGTCGGCGTAATCACCGATAATACAACGGCGCAACAATTCCAAGACACTTTAACGGAATTGGGACGGTTGGTCGATACTGCTGGGGGACAGGTATTGCAGACAGTGCGGCAGAAGCGATCGCGCATTCATCCCCAAACTGTAGTGGGTGAAGGTAAAGTTCAGGAAATTGCGCTGACAGCACAAACTCTGGGATGCAATCTTGTCGTCTTTGACCGCGACCTTTCACCATCACAAGTCCGCAACCTAGAACTCCAGATTGGTCTGCGTGTTGTTGACCGCACAGAAGTAATATTAGATATCTTTGCCCAACGCGCTCAGTCAGGTGCTGGTAAATTACAAGTAGAACTGGCACAGTTAGAATATATGCTGCCGCGACTGACTGGTAGAGGTCAGGCGATGTCTCGGTTGGGGGGTGGTATTGGTACGAGAGGTCCTGGTGAAACTAAACTAGAAACAGAACGCCGTGCTATCCAAAAGCGGATTACCCGCTTACAGCATGATGTTAACCACCTACAAGCACATCGAGAGCGCTTGCGGCAAAGAAGGCAACATCGAGAAATAGCAAGTGTGGCACTCGTGGGTTATACCAATGCTGGTAAATCCACCTTGTTGAATACTTTAACTAATGCCACCGTTTACACCGCAGACCAATTATTTGCGACCCTCGACCCCACCACGCGCCGTCTAGTAGTTCCTGACGCTCTTACTGGTGAACCGGAGGAGATTCTGATTACAGATACGGTTGGTTTTATTCACGAACTACCCGCATCGTTAATGGATGCCTTCCGCGCCACTTTGGAAGAAGTTTCAGAAGCTGATGCACTACTGCATTTGGTGGATTTATCCCATCCGGCTTGGTTGAGTCATATTCGCTCAGTCAGGGAAATTTTGGCGGATATGCCAATAACTCCTGGACCTGCGCTGGTGGCTTTTAATAAGATTGACCAAGTAGATAGCGAAACTTTAGCGCAAGCACGGGAAGAGTTTCCGATGGCGGTGTTTATTTCCGCAAGCGAACGTTTAGGTCTAGAAACCCTCCGTCATCGTCTGGGGCAACTAATTGAGTACGCGATTACTTCAGGGTAAATACTTGTAAATAATAGCAACTTTGCTGTTAAGAATTCCGTAGTTATATTGACTGCGGAATTCTTTTTTATATAGAAGAAACCTCTATTGCACAAAACCTAATTTAATACCAATTCTGTATGAGGTTGCGCTTTTGAATTTTTTCCCCCAGAATTGAGGGCAGGGGGCTTCCTTTGTCGGATACCCCTAACTTAATTTTACATTCAGCATTATTATAAGTAATAATACTGAGGCTGCTGGTATTTAAATTGGAATATTATTAATTCGTTGAGTAATTGAATGCAAGTAAACACAACAATAGTCAGTAGCAATCGGCATTGACTTTATTTGTGATTGCTTACTTAGCAATATCTGAGCCTCAGAAAGCTTCTTAGCGCCTACAGGCAGTGGTAACGTTTAAAATCAAGAAGTATTAATTATATTGAGGACGTTATGGCTGCCAAAGTAGAAATTTACACATGGAGGACTTGCCCTTTCTGTATCCGTGCCAAAAGTTTACTGACAAGAAAGGGAGTTGAATTCACCGAATACAGCGTTGATGGAGATGAGGCAGCACGAGATAAAATGGCTGACAGGGCAAATGGCAGAAGGTCTGTGCCGCAAATTTTTATCAACGATTTGCATATTGGTGGTTGTGATGATATTCACGCTTTAGACCAATACGGTAAATTGGATGAGTTACTAGCACAGAGTAGTTAGTAGCGTCTAGCTAGGTTAGGGGAGTAGGAAAAATCAATTTTCACTCCCTCGTTGTGCTAAACCTGGTGTGGATTTGTAGAAGAACGCGAACTGTCAAGTCCACGAAGTCCGCAGAAAAGGTTTTCGTCTACTCGAAGTGAGACGCTCTTACGACATCGTAAAACGGCGAAAATCTGTCAGTTCATTAGGGGATAATCTAAATTGAATCAGATTATAATTTCCTGGCGATTGAGGTACCCTAAGCGTGAAACTGGCTTTTATCATTGATCCCATCAAAAATCTTGACCCCTGTCATGACACAAGTGTTGCCCTGATGGAAGCAGCGCAAATATTGGGACATGAAATATGGGTGACTCAAGCTCCCTTACTGAGTGTAGTAGAGAGTAAAGCTTGGGCTATTTTAGAAAAATTGGAATTAGTGCCCATAGAACTGGTTGAGGGAGGCTGGGTAGCAGCAAATCCTTGGTATAAGCTAGGCATTCCCACAGCCCTTTGTCTGGAAAAAATGGATGCCGTATTTATGCGGACAGACCCACCAGTGAATACGGCTTATTTATACGCAACTTACATCCTGGATTTCATCGATCAAAGCAAAACCCTGGTAATTAATAATCCTCAAGGTATCCGAGCGGCAAACGAAAAAATGTATGCCCTCCAATTTACCAAAGCGATTCCAGAAACTATTGTCACCGCTGATAAAAACTTGATTCGGCAATTTCAAGAAGCAAAAGGAGCCGCAATTCTCAAACCACTTGGCAACAAAGCTGGGGAAGGGATTTTATTTTTGCAACCAGGCGATCGCAATTTCAACTCTATTGTCGAACTCAGTACTCTTCAAGGTACACTACCTGTTATGGTACAGATGTATTTACCGGAAGCAAAGGAGGGAGACAAACGAATTATCCTGCTTGATGGAGAACCAATTGCTGCCCTCAACCGCCTTTCATCTGGCAGTGATTTTCGCAACAACATGGCAGCCGGTGGGACGGTAGCCCAAACCCAAATCACCCCTAGAGAGTATGAAATTTGTTCCCAGCTAACCGACACCCTACGCAAAGACGGGTTAATTTTTGTAGGAATTGACGTTATTGGCGGCTACCTTACCGAAGTCAACGTCACGAGCCCCACAGGAATACGCGAAATTGACCGACTAGATAACACCCACCTCGGTCAACAAGTAATTCAATGGATTCAACAAACCCGAAAAAATAAAAAATAATTCTTTGTTTTCCCTTTTCTTTTCCTGGTGACTATTGAGAGGCTACGTTATGGCAAGATGCCTGAAAGGGTTCGCGCTTTTTCTAACTCCGTGTCAGTTCCCAATTGTTCCAAACGCACGCTTGGGATATACAACCAAACAGACTCTTACCCAAGTTACGGAAATTTGGGGGTAGCATTGACAAGTTTTGTTAGCAATTGGCAACAATCAGGTACGACAAGGGAATTACCCCTGCACAAGCATAAAAATCTTAATTACTTTGGTCGCCGAGTTTTGAGAAAATCAGGAATATCTAACCCAGATTTTTCCCTCGGTTCTGGTACTGGTGTCGGCGGATTTATGCCAGATGGTGGCTGTTGTATTGGTGGTCGTTTCGGCGTTTGGGATGCAGTTCCTCGTGCCGAAACAACGGTTTGCTGTGGTGCAGCTTGGGCGTCACCTGTGAATCCAGTGGCAATTACAGTAATTCTGACCTCGCCTTGGAGCCTGTCATCAATTACCGCTCCAAAGATAATATTAGCGTTGGGATCGACCACTTCATAAATTGCTTCTGCTGCGGCATTCACTTCATGGAGTGTCAAGTCGCTACCACCTGTAATGTTAAAGACAACACCTCTGGCTCCTTCAATTGAGGATTCTAGTAGCGGTGAAGAAATTGCAGCGATCGCCGCTTCTCTAGCTCTTGATTTTCCAGAGCTAATGCCAATACCCATTAACGCCGAACCTGCATCAGCCATTACCGCTCGAACATCAGCAAAGTCAACGTTCACCAAACCGGGGATCGTGATGATATCAGAAATTCCTTGTACACCCTGACGCAGTACATCATCCGCATAGCGGAAAGCTTCTTGCATCGGCGTTTGCTCGGGGATCACTTCCAACAGTTTATTGTTGGGAATAATAATCAGGGTATCCACCCGACCTTTGAGGGCTTCAATACCTTGCTCCGCTTGGCTGGTACGACGGCGTCCTTCAAACACAAATGGACGTGTTACCACGCCAACAGTCAAAGCGCCCATCTCTTTTGCTACTTCTGCCACAATCGGCGCTGCACCTGTTCCTGTGCCACCTCCCATCCCAGCAGTGACAAACACCAAGTCAGCACCCTCTAAGGCCGCAGCAATTTCATCCCGTGATTCCTCAGCAGCTTTTTGACCAATGGCAGGATTGCCACCCGCCCCCAAACCCCGTGTCAGCTTTTGTCCGATCTGCAAGCGCTTGGGAGCCGCAGCTAAAGTCAGAGCTTGGGCATCAGTATTAGTTGACCAAAACTCTACCCCACTGACATCAGACTGGATCATGCGATTAACTGCATTTCCACCGCCGCCACCCACACCAATCACCTTGATGTTCGCGACTCTACCAGGGACAATATCGCCTACACGATTATCTTCAAGAGGAATTTTCTTACTATCGTTATTTTGTCCGAAGTTCAACCCAGAATGATTAAAGGTATTGGTATTAACCGCCAAAAAGCCTGGTTGTCCCGGAGACTGAGAGTTTTTATAGGTAAGCCCTTGGTTATTATCAAGTGTCATTGGATTTACGTGCGTGTAGATAAACGAGTTTTTAAGGTGTTATTCACCTAAAAGTCAACTATAGTTTGAGGCTGCCATAGTAATAGGCACCGTTCTTTCTTGTTCTTACCAGAAATAACCCGAACCGGATTAGAAATAGGGAAATTTGCGATGTTAGAAAGCCATCGAGGCACCAAGCAGCGCACAGCTAATTCTACAGAAGTATACCTATATTTACCTAAAATTATCCTGTATAACTTCAACATGACATTTAGATCTTCGCTGCTATTTTGCCGTTCTTGCTCCGTATATCCTTGGTATCCCAAGAAACTTTGACCCGTTTTCGATAGTAATTTATATTGGTCATTTATTTGACAACTGTATTTGTTGACTTTTTTACGAAGCACCACAAAGACTGATTTTTTGTTGAGAGATTGAGGAAAATTAAAGCATCAAACCACTGATACGGGCAATTCTTTTTATTTTCAGAGTTGGTTGGAGCGAAAAATTTTCGAGTAATTACGTATACTCGTTCCTCCGGAAAATTAAGAGGTAACTAAAAAATGACTCATGCTTATTGTGTAAGTTGTTGTATACGCGGCAGGGTCGGTCTTGTGGACATCAATCGTATAGTCAATCTTGTTTGTCATTCGCATTTATTGCTTCTTAAGATACAAAAATTGTCTTATACTTACTTATCCTTAAGCTTGAGATAACTTGCAGAATTTGTTTAATCAAATTTTAATACCCCGATAAATTTTCTCTTCAATTTGCCTCAAAGGTTACACAATAAATCTACAAGCTTAAGGTAGAATTCGCTCATTCCGAATGAAAATACATCGGGCTACGAATTTTGAAAACAAACTCACCCGATTAAGGACATTTGCGGGGTTAGTTCCGCACTCCTTCTGTTTTCTAATGGTAAACCGCCTTCATGGCGATTCCATCTAGGATTCACACAAAGAGTGAAAATGCGCCTTTTGGCTTCTTGCACCTCCCCAACTTTAGTATTTTCAGTTCACCAATTGCCTTCAATTGAAGACTGGGTAACAATGCCTGAGTTTTTTTACCCAAACACCATCCTCAGATTGTCTAACATCTTGCACCCTATCACTAGATGTTTAGGTAACAACTCAAAAGTTTTTATGGACATATGAGAGGGTTTAAGATTGTTCCTCCCATTCTAATTAGAAGTTAGCCCTGCCAACTCTCTCCTGTTGCGAAGAATTACAAAAATAAAACTTATTTACTGACTAGGAGCGCTTAGGGGGATTTGGAATTTCTGGAATTATTCTGATTCATTTGTACTATTGGACGGTCTGGATTTTTGAGATCGATGTACTCTATTTGACTGGAATTAAGTTTCGCAGGTAAATGTCGCATTTGTGCAATGACTTTAATTTGATCGCTTATTTGGGAACTTGGGGCACCAAGATGTACTTTTCCTAATTCTGTTTTCAAAACGATATTTGTTGGGTCTTGGCAATTAATTTCCATGACTTTAACGGAACTTTGGCTTACAGCCTGATAAATCTGAGTCCAGTAAGGACGGTATTGTTCAGGATCGCCAATTACTTTGAGACTGGGCAATAAAAATTGCGGATTTAAGGATCTGTATTTTTCTAAGGGCATCCAAACACCAGTTACATCTAGTAATCCCACGGTTGACTTTGTGTTACCACTTTGAGCTAGAGCCACTGGTACTCGTTCTTGAATTTGAATTATTAATCCTGGTGGAAACAAGCGACGAGTGACAGTCGCTTGAGCAATAATCGGTTGCTTTTCCAAAGATTGAGCTAGAGCCGATGGATCGATACGCAATAAAGATTGAGGATAAGACAGTGCCAGCAGTGACCGAATAGACTCATCTGGCAATAGGCTTGAGCGAATTTGAGAAATTTCAATTTGTTGGGGGTCTTTGAGTATCCAAATAGGTTGGATTGCTACCCACAGCAAACCACCAGCCAAGCCACTGACGGCAATAGTCCGCCATATAGCTTGAATGATTTTTGTCTGCCGCTTTTTACGTAATTTCTTGCGACGTCCTTCTAAATCCGTGCGGGAAACTGATGCCATGTCAGCCATTCAAACCCTTTCCACACTTGAGAGTTCTGGTTGTTGTTTTTGTAAATGCTTTTAGCGACACACAGCCGCTCCCCTAATGACTTCATTCACATTTAGTAACACTTTACAGCAAGCACATAAAGATTGTAGTCCCGGCATTCCTGCATCTTTTAGCTTGCAAGACCCTTATAGCCTTTTTACTCAAAAGTAAAAATATATCAAGCTAAAAAAACTACAAAATAAACATTGACAAATCTACTTAAATATGCAATCTGGGATAGAATTATCCGCTTCCTTGTGGGGTTTAATACCCCAACAAGAAACAGATCGCTCGTTTTGAGTTGAGGTTCCAATCGACATATATAAACCTCTTACGAATTCCTTCTTACAAATTCAATGTTGGTTGCCTGATTGTAGCTTTGACTTATAAGACACACAAGATGAAAGCGAACCGTACAACTAAGCCTAATTCTTGCGCTCCCCCATCCGATTCATTATTGGAAAATTATTTCGTGGGCTTGTGCTGAAACAAGATTTTCCGTTTTCATGATTCTGACTGTAGCCAATGTAGCTTTTTTGCAGTAGCCTGTATTTCTACTACAGCATTTTTACTGTTTTTCTTTTTTCAAGATTGCCAAAAAATCAATTAAGTATATATACTGTAAGCTAGTTGACAAAACATAAATAAAATGATATCCCTACCATGATGTACTTTTCTAGTATGTTACGAGAATTAATACCTAACCTTATGAGTACTAGCGACTGTCAAATAATTTCCCCGCCATCCTGCTTTATTCAATTCCAAAGGCTGTAAAAACGACAAGAACGTTTAATCTATCAGGGACGATTACATCTCTACAATTCCACAGACTGTGGCAAAGATAAGTACAAAAAACGCTCATTAGCATCCGTAAAACTTCGGAATTATCGAGCGCTGTACATGAAGGATAGTTTATTTTTACCCTTCATCAAGTACAAATTTCCATTATCGTTTGCCCTAGTACTATCGGAAGAATATTTGTATATAAAAAGACAAAGGGCATCTCCAAGAAAATGAAAATAAATTTATCGCGTTTTTTTAAAGCCTGTAACCCTAGTAAAACCTTAGTTGCGGGCGATCCTACGGATAGGCAGTACTACATAGATTTTTCGGATGTACGTGGTTGCAAAATTGTTGAGGAATTGCAACGTACTATTGTCCGTATTTCCCCGGATGAGCCAACTTGCCAGTTATTTACGGGTCATATTGGCTGTGGTAAGTCAACTGAGTTGCAGCGTCTCAAAGCCGAATTGGAACTTGCTGGATTTCATGTGGTTTATTTTGAATCCAGTCAGGATTTAGACATGGCGGATCTTGATATCAGTGACATTTTGCTGAGTGTAGCCCGTCAAGTAAGTGCCAGTTTAGAAGCAATTAACATCAAGTTAAAACCCGGTTATTTTACCAATTTGTTTAAAGAAATTGGCGATTTTCTGCAAACCCCAATTGAGCTATCAGGAGAAGCGGAGTTTTCTTTGGGTATTGCTAAAATCAGTACTAAAACTAAAGATAGCCCGCAGCTGCGCAATCAATTGAGGCAATATTTGGAACCTCGCACCAATAGTATCTTGCAGGCAATTAACGAAGAGGTATTAGACAAAGCTATTGAACAGTTGAAACTGCGGGGTCAAAAAGGGCTGGTTGTGATTGTCGATAACTTGGATCGAGTCGATATGCGTCCTTTGGCATCTGGGCGATCGCAACCAGAATACCTGTTTATTGACAGAGGAGAGCAATTACGCAGGTTAAAATGCCATTTAGTTTACACAATACCCTTAACATTGATTTTCTCTAATGAGTACGAAACGCTAAAAAATAGACTAGGGGGTGGTATAGCTCCCAAAGTCTTGCCAATGGTACTTGTGCGGCAAAGAGATGGCAGGGACTATGAACCGGGAATGTCACTGTTGCGGCAGTTAGTACTAGCAAGAGCTTTTCCAGAAATTCCTTGGAATGCAAGGCTGGGATTAATCGGACAATTATTCCATCACCCTGAAAGTTTGGATCGTTTGTGTCGTGTCAGTGGTGGTCATATTCGTAACTTGCTAGGACTGCTTTACAGTTGCTTGCAACGACAAGATCCGCCATTTTCGGAGGATTGTTTGGAAGCTGTGATTAAGGACTATCGGGATGACCTGCTGTTAGCTATTAATGAAGAAGAGTGGCAATTACTCGAAGAAGTAGTCAACCAACAAAGTGTGAAAGGTGAGTCTGATTACCAAAGATTACTTCGGAGTATGTTTGTGTTTGAATATCGCGATCTCGTAGGTCGGTGGTTTGGTATCAGTCCAGCCTTGGCAGAAACAGAAAGAGTTATTGCTTGGCAGCGAAACAAGTAATCTCAAAGCCCCCTACCCCCAATTCAAAGGGGAGAATAAAATTAAAAATCCCCCAAGTTTGGGAGCCACTGCGTTTCTTGGCTCTGCCGACTTGTAATATGTGGCGTGGATTTAAGGGGCTTTTCTTTAACCATCAAACTTGGTGTAACAGAGTACTATCTTTCAATTAGTCTGATTTTTTGGCAGTCAACAGTTAACATTTGCTAGCTGTTGTATTCACACAAGACAGATGAAAGAAAAATCTCAAAAGCAGGCATTTGTCATTTAGCATTTTCCATTGTTCATTTATAGCCTTGTTTTTGGTTATGACAGAGTGGGAATTAACAGTCGCAAGCGGAACCAGAGAAAATCAGCATTCTTTGCACAGGCTGATTCGGGCGATCGCACTCTCTAAAGGTCAATTTTCACTGATTTTAGTTAGGTGCAATTATCAACGATTGCGCGAGCAAATGTTGCTAAATCTCCGTTCGTTCACAAAGGATATAAATTTACGAGAACTCATTGTCGAACCAACAACGAATGCCCTACATTCGACCATAGTTTCAGAATTATTTTTAGATATTCCTGCGGTCGTTACAGATTCATTACCCTCGGCTTTAATGGTCTTTGGTTTAGAGTCTGTTACCAACATAGAAGATTTGTTAACTAACCTTAACCAAGCACGAGATATTTACGCTGCAACTTTTTCATTTCCACTTGTGTTGTGGCTACAAGATGAAGTTGCAACATCACTTTCTCGATTTGCACCCGATTTTAAAAGTTGGGCTGCAACTACCATTAAATTTGAAATGCCTGCGGGTAATTTAATCGCTTTAATCAGAAGCCAAACAGAATCTTTATTTGGCAAAGTTTTAGAAGCAGGTGCCGAAAAATTTTTATCTAATGCCTATTTAGATTTAGATCCTAAGTCTCAGCAACGCCATGAAATAGAGACAGCACGCAATGATTTGCTTCGTTTATATGGTGTTAAATTAGAACCAGAATTAGAAGCCTATTTAGAATTCGTTTTAGGACGAGATAATTACGTCAACGACCAAATCGATGAAGCCATAACTCATTTCCAACGCAGTCAAGCTTTTTGGCAAAATGAATTAGGAAGTAGGGAATTGGCAGTAGGGACTGAGGAAGAAATTCTTCCCCTCTCCCCATCCCCCCCTCTCCCCATCCCCCCCTCATCTTCACTACGTCACGCTATATTACTCTTCCACCTGGGGCTGTGTTATCGCAGATTGGCAGATTTACGTCCGACGAAAAATAAAAGCTACTGGAAAAATGCGTTGTTCTGGTTTAAACAATGCTTGGAGGTATTGGAGACCCAAAATAGACAAGACTTGGCTGCCCAGTTCATTTTGCCTGTGCTGGATATACTGCAACGCTTACAAGGTTGGGAAGATTTACAAGAATTAGCCAAAAAGTCGTTAAAATTACATGAAATTTATGGGACAAAGGCGGAAGTTGCTCAAGATTATGCCTTTTTAGCAACTGTGGCTTTCTCTGAGTCTGATTGGTTGCAAGCTTATAAATTAGTAAATACAGCACTTTCGATCGCTGAAGAGGCTTGTTGCGTTTCCAGACAGCAAGAAAGTAAGTATTTTTTGTTGCTAGCTCGCGTTCAGCGGCACCTTGGTGACGGTGAGGAAGCCGTCAATAACCTAGAGTGGGCGAAAGTCGTTTGCGAGCTACAGTATGAACCATCGACATATTTAGAGATTGTAGAAGAATTGCGATCGCTCTACTTTTTTGAGCGTCATGATTACTTAGAAGCGTTTAATCTGAAGCAAGAAAAAGTTCAACTTGAGCATCAGTATGGTTATCGTGCTTTTATTGGGGCTAGTCAACTCCAGCCGCAACGCTACAGAATTAACCCAGTTTTAGAGTCGCAAAAAATGAGCCAGTCGGGTGCAGGGGTTTCTTCTGTCGATCGGGCTGGGGTAAGGTTTATTCCTGAGGAAATGGCACAGGAAATCGCAGCTTCTGGTAGACAGCAAGACATCAATCGCTTGCTAGAAAAAATCACCCGTGCTGACTGCAAACTGACGGTAATTCACGGGCCGTCAGGTGTTGGCAAAAGTTCAATTCTCAAAGCTGGATTGGTACCAGTTTTGAAACAGAGATGTATTGCTGAACGGTTGCCTTTACCAGTTGTGTTATCTGTTTATACCGATTGGGTTACAGCTTTAGGACGAGCTTTAAACCAAGTATTAGCACAGACAGATATATCCCTAGCTTTAGAAATTTCTCCCGAGATAATTAGCCAAAAAATTCGCTTATTAACTGAACGCAGTTACACTCTAATCCTAATTTTTGACCAATTTGAAGAATTTTTCTTTGTTGTTAACGAGCCAAGTAAAAAAATTGAATTTTATAAATTTTTCACAGACTGCTTAAATATCCCGTTTGTGAAAGTTATTCTTTCATTGCGAGAAGATTATTTACATTATTTACTAGAGTTAGAGCGTTTCAGTAGCTCTAATCGAAATGAAACATACAATTTGGGAGTAATTAATAAAAATATCCTCGATAAGGATATTCGTTATTATTTAGGGAATTTTGACCGTCAGGATGCGCTGTTAATTATCAAAAGTTTAACTCAACGTTCTCATTATGAGTTAACTGATGAAGTCATTCATCAATTAGTGCAAGATTTGGCTGGGGAAACAAACGAAGTACATCCCATTGAATTACAAATTGTCGGCGCTCAATTACAAGCAGAAAATATTACGACAATTGAGCAATATAACAGTAACGGTGGTTGCCAAAAAATGGTAGAACGCTGGTTAGAAGAAGTTATCAAAGACTGCGGTCAAGAAAACGAACAGTTAAGCTGGCAATTCTTATTTGAATTAACTGATGAAAAAGGTACGCGACCCCTAAAAACTAAAGCAGATTTAGCAGTGACGCTTGGTATTAATATTGATGCTGCATTTAATTTTGAGTCAACTTGGGAGTTGATTTTAGACATTTTGATGGGTTCAGGATTGGTGTTGCGAATGCGAGAAGAATTAGGCGATCGCTACCAGCTAGTACATGATTATTTAGTTGAACCAATTCGCCAAAAAAACAATTATGGAATAGTTGCCGAACTCGAAAAAGTCCGTTTTGAAAAAACCGAGGCACAAGTAGCACAAAAATTTAGTCAACAGCAACTAAATTTAATTTTACAAAAGCGGCTGAGAGAAGCACGTCTCGCTGGCATTTTATTAGCAACCATGTCAGCAGTAATCGGAGGATTATGGTGGCAAGCCGATTTGCAAAAAAGAACCGCAGTCCGCCAAGGTTTACGGGCCGAACGCAGCGAAACTAATTTAAAAGTTAGCGCGATCGCCGCTGCAAGTGAAGCTTTATTTGCCTCTAACAAAGAGTTTGACGCCCTAATAGAAAGCTTACGGGCTTGGAGAAGATTAAAATCCGCCGATGGCATTCAACAAGATACGCGGATGCGGGTTGTTACAGCCCTCCAGCAAGCAGTTTATGGTGTCACAGAGTCAAACCGCCTAGAAGGACATACTGACATGGTTTGGAGCGTCGCATTCAGTCTTGATGGACAGTTGCTCGCTTCTGCAAGTCATGACAAAACAGTGAAACTATGGCGTCGAGATGGCACCTTACTCCAAACCTTCAAAAGTCATCGCGATATCGTAACTGCTGCTGTATTTAGTCCCGATAGTCAGATTCTCGCTTCCTCCAGTCTTGACAAAACAGTACATTTGTGGGAAAGAAACCCTGAAACAGGGGAATTTGATTCTTTGCAATACAAAATTCTTGAAGGTCATACAGATGGAGTTTTAAATCTTGGTTACAGCCCTGATGGCGAACTGATAGCCAGCAGCAGCAAGGATAAAACTGTAAAACTTTGGGCAAAGGACGGTAGTTTAGTCGCCAATCTCAAGGGACACCAAGGCTGGGTTCACAGCGCCACATTCAGCCCCGATAGTCAGTTAATTGCATCAGGCAGTGAAGACAAAACGATCAAAATTTGGCAAAGGGACGGGAGCTTAGTCACAACTCTGCCACAACAAGAAGACGCTGTGACTTTTGTCACTTTTAGCCCAAATGGTAAATTACTCGCATCCGGGAGTAAAGATAAAACAATCAAACTTTGGCGACGACAGAAAAACGGTGCTTTCACATTAGACAAAAACTTAAAGCAACATACCAACGCTGTTTGGAGCCTTAGTTTCAGTGGCGATAGTCAACAATTAGCCTCAGCCGGAGAAGACAAGAGTATTAACCTTTGGGATGCCAATCAAGGCACCTTAATAAAAACTATTAAAGGACATAGTGATGCTGTTGCTAGCGTTGCTTTTAGTCCCTCAGACAAGTTTCTAGCATCAGGAAGCTACGACAAAACCGTCAAAATTTGGAGTTTAGATGCTCCAACACTGCCCGTGTTGGAAGGACATCAAGACCGAGTTTTGAGCGTTAATTGGAGTGCAGATGGCAAAATGTTAGCTTCTGGTAGTCGCGATCGCAAGGTAAAATTATGGCGACGAGAGCTTACTAGTAACGGCTTTGAAACTCGACTCTACAAGACCTTGGAAGGACACAAAGGCCGAGTTCCCAGTGTCGTTTTTGACCCGAAAGGTCAGATGTTAGCATCAGCTAGTTATGACAAAACTGTGAAACTTTGGGGATGGGATGGCTCCTTACTTAAGACTCTGACTGGGCATAGTGATAGTGTCATGAGTACTACATTCAGTCCTGATGGCAAATTATTAGCATCAGGTAGTAAGGATAAGACAGTCAAACTCTGGACCCGAGAGGGTAAGTTACTCAGAACCTTAATCGGGCATCAAGGTTGGGTTAATAGCGTCAGTTTCAGTCCAGACGGTCAAATTATCGCCTCCGGCAGCGACGACCAAACAGTTAAACTTTGGCGGCAAGATGGTACTTTGTTAAAAACTTTCTCGCCCCATGAGAGTTGGGTTTTAGGTGTCAGCTTTAGTCCCACGGATCAATTATTGGCTTCGGCTAGCTGGGACAACACTGTAAGGTTATGGCGACAAGATGGGACGTTGATAAAGACCTTGTTAAAGGGTTATAGCGATAGCGTTAGCAGCGTTACATTCAGCCCGAATGGAGAAATGCTTGCCGCTGCTAGCTGGGACAACACAGTCAAACTTTGGAGCCGTGAAGGTAAATTAATTAAGACCCTCAACGGACATCGCGGACCAGTCTTAAGTGTGAGCTTCAGTCCAGATGGTCAAACACTAGCATCCGCGAGTGATGACAACAACATAATCTTGTGGAATTTGAACTTGAATGACCTGTTAAAGCGTGGTTGCGGCTGGGTTAGTGATTATCTCAAACACAACCGCAACGTCGATAAACGCGATCGCACTCTTTGTGATGAGTTTAGAGTTAGGAGTTAGGAATGAGGAGCAGCGCAATTGGCTCTGCACCTCCTGCTATAAATGATAAAAACACGGGTTTATTCCTTTGCTTTACCCTTTACCCTCGCCCCTTCTTATCCGTGTTTATTCAGAGATGGAAGTTAAAAATTTATAACTCCAAACTCCAAACTCCTAACTCATAACTCCTAACTCTCTCCATCCCTCTACTCCCCATTCTCTGTATTTGACTCACTGTCTGGTTGCAAATTAACTAAAAAGGCTTGCAACCTCATCCGCTCAATATAAGGCCATCCCCCCTCAGACTCGACATCTTTCAATAAAGAGTAAAGTGCTTGACGGTTATCGGGCAGACTATCCACAAAAACCCCATCTCGGATCTGGCGGTGTAAAAACTCTAACTGTCGCAACAAAGCTAAAAGAGCAATTGGATCGCGTTGACAATACTCAGTTGCATCATGTATTTCAGTTGCAATTCCTTGCAATTTATGAGAAAACTTCCCTGAATCAAAACTTTTACCGTTATTCATGTCCACCTGGTGTAAACAAGGTCAACTTCAATTTACCGAAATTTTTTTTAATTTCATAAAAGCTCGGCAACACAGAACAGTGAAGAGAATTAATTCTTCCCCATTCCCCATTCCCCATTCCCCAACATCCAGCCCAAGTTCTAAGATTTACCTAGAATGTTTTGATTTTGCATCAAAAAAAATCGTATGATCTGGCTGAAATGCCCATCAAACAATGGGCTGTATGTACTGGCGACACATACACAATACAGTAGGACTTAAGCGACATCGTTTTGTACTCAGGTATTCTGAGGAAAAAGCGTAGACGCAAAAAGCCATTTGTGCTTGGGTGTAGTCACTGATGCGCTCAAAGCTGGCTCAAAGCCGCCACTCGTGAAACTGCGATGGTTTTTTGAGGCAACAGCCACTCAAAACTTACTCGAAGTTCTTGTTCCCTTTAGACCATACATCTTAACAAGATGCTGTGTTCTGGGTAACCTAAGATTAAATCAGTGACCAGTGAACAGGCTATAACGCGATCAAGCGGATGGTGCTGGATATCTCAAAGGAAGCAAACGTTATTATTGCAACCAAGGTCTAAGTGTCCAATTCCTGGGGGGACTTAAACCCTTCGTGTTTAAACTGACAACTGATAACTGATAATTCTTAAAACCATAGGCTCGAGAAAGCGACACGTATTATAAGTACGTTTAGCACTGCAGTTTTACAAATTAGAAATTAAAATTTGACATTGAGGTTCACCATGAGGTATCGCGCTTTAATTGTTGCCTTTTTAGCTGTGTGTCTGGGGCTATTAACTGCTTGCAGTGATGCCCCTTCTGCTAGCAGTGGGGATATCCTCACCTACGAGCAGATTCGAGGCACTGGCTTGGCTAACAAATGCCCCCAACTAACAGAAACTAGTCGTGGTTCGATTCCCATTGATTCCAGCCAGTCCTACAGCATCAAAGAACTTTGCTTGGAACCAACCAGTTTCTTTATCAAAGAAGAACCCGCTAATAAACGCCAAGAAGCTGAATTTGTCGCTGGTAAATTGTTGACTCGGTATACCTCAACCATTGACCAAGTACAAGGCAATCTGAAAATTAACCCAGATAGCAGCTTGACCTTCGAGGAAAAAGATGGTTTAGATTTTCAAGCCATTACCGTACAATTACCTGGTGGTGAACGAGTACCTTTCCTGTTCACGATTAAAGACTTGGTTGCTCAATCACAGCCCGGTTTGACCAGTATTAACACCTCTACTGACTTTGAAGGCAGTTTCAAAGTCCCCTCCTATCGTGGTGCTGCCTTCCTTGACCCCAAAGGTCGCGGTGTTACCAGTGGCTATGATAATGCTGTGGCTCTCCCTGCCCAAGCTGACGACGAAGAACTTATGCGTACCAACGTTAAACGTGCAGAAGTTCTCAAAGGCAAAATTTCTCTCTCGGTCGCCAAAGTAGATAATACTTCTGGTGAAATTGCTGGTACCTTCGAGAGCGAACAGCCTTCTGATACCGATTTAGGTGCTGGTGAGCCTAAAGAAGTCAAGATTCGCGGTCTGTTTTACGGTCGGATTGAATCAGCTCGTAGCTAATTCCTAAACCTTTCGTGCTGTAACACAGATTTGAGTACAAGAAATAAGGGCATCTCGCCCTTTTTTTTTGCTTTTAATACCATTTCTGCATGAAGATGCAATTTCCTTGCCCACCTTACGTGGGCTACCTACGGAAGGCGTTCAGCGCCTATGTACGTATAGCCTCACACTTCTGAGGGTGTGGGGGAATAAAGCGCTCTTAATCTTCCCCCGTAAAGCTGCCTTGTCTGAATCCACATATATAAAAAACCTTCCCCTTCTTCAAAATATTTTCAAATTTTCTTCATCATCTTGAAGATGACATGAGAAACATCTTGCTTATCAGTATTTCCCACTATCAAATTTAGTTAAAACTCAACAAAATCTTTACTGTTCTCAGTTTATATCTATACCCTAATTTCATCCTTTATTTGGCAAAATAAGTACAATCCCGGTTTTGATTTGAGTAACAAATTTCATATTTTATATCTATGTAGTTTTAAAAAAAGCTGCAAGTCTTCCCAACGCAACGCCAAAAATAAAATACCCCGATCGCGCATTTAAATTAGGTTCGATTACCAACCATTTATGGCAGATATCTCAACTCAAGATGATATCTGCCATGTAAACTTCTATGCCATAGAAACAAGTGTGTTATTTAATACTAAGTTCTGGCTGGCTTTCCAAGCGGATATTTAACTCATTGTTTGACAAATAAACAGGGTGCTATGACTACAACAGTCACCAACGAACTGAAGCATGAAATTTGGCAGTTGCTGCGAGAATATGAGCAACATTGCGACTCTGATGTTCGCAATCAACTAGTGAAGCTGAATTTTGGACTAGTCAGAAAAGAAGCTCACTACTGGATTAATCAATGCCATGAAAGCTACGAGGACTTGCTCCAGGTAGGCTGTTTGGGTCTAATTCGAGCGATTGAAAAATTTGAAATTTCTAAGGGTCATGCCTTTAGTTCTTTTGCCGTTCCTTACATTCGCGGCGAAATTCAACACTATCTGCGAGATAAAGGTGTCAGCGTACGAATTCCTCGTCGGTGGCTGGCACTGCAACAGCAGGCAATAGGAGTGTCGCGTTCTTTAAGAGAACAATACAATCGCCAACCCACTGACTCAGAAGTAGCAGCAGCGCTGAAAATTTCACTCTCGCAATGGCAAGAAATTAAATTAGCTTGGGCAAATCGCGCTCCCTTGAGTCTAGATGTGCCAGTGCAGGATGGAGAAGAAGGTTCTACCTGTTTGGGAGAACTGGTTCCAGATAATCGCTACCGCAGCTTTCAACTGGCGCAAGAAGACCAAATGCGCTTGCAGCAAGCGTTATTTCAGCTTGAACAACGAACTCGCGAAGTCTTAGAATTTGTGTTTTTACAGGATTTGACACAAAAACAAGTGGCAGAACGCCTTGGTATCAGCGTAGTCACGGTTTCCCGACAAGTTAAGAAAGGGCTGGATTCGTTGAAACAGTTGATGGGGACTTCAGAATAGTAAATACCTTAAAATTGCAGTCCTCAGCAATTTTGATAAACCTCCGAGTGTCCAAAATAACCCTTGAAATCGAAAAAGTTAGGTTATAACGGTAAAAGATTTCACCTTTGATACAAATTTCAATAGGTAGATTTCAACAAAAAAGATTTTCCTATGGCTTTTTGAGAACGGCTAATGGGCAGAAGTTTAAACATTGCATTTGCAGCTATTTTGAGTTTGGCGATCGCCTCCTGTTCATCGGAGGGCGGCGACCAAGCGAGTACTCCAGGCCCTAGTTCTACTAGTAGCCCTGCGCCTACCCAGACGCCAGGAGCAGTACCATCACCATCAGCAACGACTACTCAAGCTTTTAGTAACCCAGTAGTGCCTCCCAAAACCGGAACCGTTGTTGCTAGTGCAACTCCTAATTTAATTCAATCAACAAATGCCACACAACGCGCTGGCATCGTGTCAAAGGGCAGAGTTGATCCATTTGCCACCATATTGCCACCGCCCACCATATTGCCCAATACAACAACTAATACAACTAATAGACCAGTTCCAACCTTACCTCCTCTGCCTTTCTCTCCTAGGGCTGCTGTCAATACTGCAGTATTGAGACCTAGAATTAGAAGCGCTGTGATATCAGTCCGGACGAGAGTCCCGTCAGATTCACTAAAACCCAAAATCAATCGAAGGGCGATCGCTTATGTGCCACGCTCCCCAAAAGTGATCGCAGTGAGACGCTCTTACACTCCACTTATGCCTAAGGTACTACCACAAATTGTCCCCAACCCGAATCTAGTACCCGTATTACCACCAGCACCACAACCAGAAATTGCTTTAGCCGTTTTTGTTTCAGGTGTGGTTCAAGTCGGTAAGGAACCCCAAGCAATTATCAAAGTACCGAATGAGCCGACAAGTCGCTACGTACAAGCGGGCGATCGCCTGTCTAACGGCGTTTTGGTGAAGCGGATTGAAATGAATGAAGGTTCCTCTCCTCTGGTTATTCTGGAACAATATGGTATTGAAGTTGCCAGAATGGTGGGTGATAATCCAACCCCAGCAACTACAGCTTCAACAACTGCACCACCAAATCCAGTTCCTACCGGAGCTTCTTGACATATGGAGACAAAAGAAAAAATTGAATTTCCCAATTTACCTTTGGCGGTTTACCGGGAAGTAGCCGCTCATTTGCGTCAAGTTGAAGGGGTAGAAGTGGCTTTAATTCCTCAGTCTTCCCAGCAGTTTGATTACAATCAAAGTCAAATTGCTGGCTTGTGGATTGAGTATTCACCATCTGATTCCCAAGGTCGCCAACGTGTAGAGCAAATTTTGGCTTACTATCGCGATCGGTATTGTGCCTAGTAGTCTGTGTCATTAATGCCCCCTGACCTCAATTCTGGGGGGAGAAGAAAATTTAAAGTCCCCCAATTTTGGGGAATTTTGGGGGCTTCATTGTCGTACTTGGCGGTTCAATCCTTTATCCATCTTTTTTGCTGTGACAAGTACACGAAGGAGAGGGAAAGAAGAGAAATTTGAATTATGCTGCTCAAGAAATATTTTTACTTGACTATTTAATTAATAGTATCTTTGTTGGGTAGGTTCGTAAATCTACCCATTTTGATTATTTGTTCTTGGACTTATATAAATTAGTACTAAGTAAAATTGAATACTATACAAGCCTTACATGGGACGCGAGACATCCTACCTGAGGAGGTCGTTTACTGGCAATGGGTGGAAACTACTACCCGTGAAATCTTGATGAGGGCTGCTTATACAGAAATTCGCACGCCCATATTTGAACAGGCGGATTTATTTGACGCTTTAAGTGAAAATACGGATTTTATTGGCAAAGAAATATATAGTTTTCATGACAAGGATGAGAATTCAATTAGTCTACGTCCAGAAGGAACTGCTGGAGTGGTGCGGGCAGTAATTGAACATAGTCTATACACTCAAGGGGCTGTGCAACGGCTATGGTATGCAGGAGCAATGTTTCGTTATGAAAGCCCATCCGTCGTCCGGCAAAGGCAGTTTCATCAGTTAGGGGTAGAAGTTTTGGGTTCAGGAGAAGCTTCTTCTGATGCAGAAGTAATTGCGATCGCCTGTGATATTCTGCAAACTCTCGGTCTGAACAATCTCCGCTTAGAAATTAATTCTGTGGGTATTTCAGACAATCGGAAATGTTATGAATCCGCAATAATAGACTACTTAAAGCCTTACGAGCAAGATTTAGACCCATCTCAACAGTACCTGACCCGCAATCCTTTGCGAATTTTCGATAGTAAAAACCCACGCACTCAAGAAATTACTCAAAATGCTCCTAGTATTTTAGACTATCTTGATTTTTTCTCGCAACGACGTTTTGAGCGGGTGCAGCAATTGTTAAGCGATCTGGGTATTGCTTATACGGTAAATTCCAGAGTTCTGAGGGGTTTGGACTATTACACCCACACGACTTTTGAAATTATCTCTGATGATTTGGAACAAGCAACAATCTGTGGTGGTGGTCGCTATGATAATTTGGTCGGACAGTTGGGAGGTTCTCAAATGCCTGCTGTTGGTTGGGCGATCGGTTTAGAGCGGTTAATTTTGTTACTCCAACAATTTCAAACGCCTTTCTTGCCAAAATTAGACTTTTATATAGTATCAAAAGGCGATTTGGCTGAGTCTCAAGCTTTGGTGCTAGCACAAAAGTTACGTATATTAGGCTTTAGTGTTCAATTAGACCTCAGCGGCAATGGTTTTAGGAAGCAATTTACACAAGCCGAACGTAGCGGAACCGTAGCTTGTTTGATTGTGGGCGATGAAGAAGCCAAAAAGAAAACTGTCAAATTAAAGTGGATGGCTACAAAACAGCAGGAATCATTGGCACAAGTCGAATTTTTAGCCAAAAGCGAGGAACTCAGACAGCAAATTGTTACACTGAATACTAATGTCTGATTGAAAACTAAACATTATGTGATGCAATTGCAAAATACTGATGTAAACTTGCAAGCAAGGTAATGCAAGTATTACCTAGCTGCTGTTCGGTCCAAGCATCACAAACAATGGAACACTGGCAATTTCTAATCCAGAAACAGGGCGATCGCTCTTGGCATCCCCTATCGTCAAATACGCAAATTTTAGAAGGTTCGTATAGAGTTGTAGCTCGCTTTAACCATGCGAATACAGATGTGGAAGTGCGGGTAACTTCTACATCAACGGAAGTTCCACCGAAGCGTCGAGTCAATAGGCGATCGCGTCGGACGAATTCAGAAGGTTTAATGGCGGTAATTCCTTTTACGTACCTAAAACCAGGGAATTGGGAGTTGCAATGTTCTGGCGATTTAATGTCAGATTTTCTTGGCAAATCCTGGCAGTACGGCGTTCAGTTAGAAGTTTTGTCCTCAGTTGCCGATAATTTGGGACAATCGAACCCTCCTCAAACATTGCCAGTTGAGGAGAATCAGGAAGTCTCACTGGTTTCAGTGTCGATTGCGCCAAAACCTGTTTCACTAGAAACCGCTGTTATCCAAGAATCGGCGATCGAGGAAGTTGAACAGAAGAAGCAAGGGGAAAGGGGGCAGCGAGCAGGGGCAATGTCTACGAACAGAATGCTGCGGGAGGAAGCGCTAGAACTTGGGTCGCAATCCCCATCTGAATGTCCCCCTGCACCCCTGCCTGTTGTTGAAGCAGAAATAATTACTACACAAAATTCTATTGGTATAACAAGCAGCGAGGAAACTGTTTCACAAGAAGCTTCTGTAGATGGTGAAATAATTATTACACAAAGCTTGGTTGACTCAGAAACCAGTGAGCAACTATCTGTTATTGATGAGCCTGTCACGCCTGTATGGGTTAAAGGTGACTCAGCAGAGCAAATCTTACACAATTTAATAGAATTAGCTTTACCAACTTCTGAACCCTTACTGGAAGATGAACCCCCAGTTGAGGATTCAGCGGCAACTGTCGCAGAACCACCACTGTTACTGACTCTGGATGAGGAAATATATTTTACTCGTTGGGGAGAAAATATAAGTATTAATGGTCACGTCGAATTCAAAGAAAATATCGGTATAGAACTGGGTGAAATATCAGATCGAGAAAGCGTATTAGGAACAGAAGTTAGAATATCCATGCGATCGCCCCAAGAATCGCAAATATTTTCTGAAGTTCGGCAAGGATTGTCAGAAAAATTACTGCCGTTTAGTTTTACTTCCTTGTTGGAGATTCCCAAAAATTGCGAATCCAAGCTGATTTTGGCAGATATCAGTTTGTATGGTGCCTTTGAGCGCGTTGGCGAAGTCATGCTTTTAGCCAGCCAATCATTCACAATTACAGCCGATGTCACAGAATTACTGGCAATCAGTGCTGCGAAAAAAAGCTTTAGTGAGGAATTAAACTACGCGAAGAAGGCACCAGCTTCTGTTGTTGAAGCACCTGTATCTCTAGATTTGGAGCTTTTTAATTTAGTAAAAACCGCAAAACAACCCCAGGCACTGCTATTGAAGGCCTCGCCAACAAAATCTCTCCCCCCCCGTCTGGAACCAAGAAGGCGCAAAAAGTCAGTAAGCTCGCGATCGCCTCAACTGCCAAGTTTTAATGGGGAGCAAACCGAAGGGATGGTTGGAACTATTACTGTAATCTCAGAGCCAATAGTAAAAGAGGACACAACCATTTTTGGTAGTAGTTTTCCCTATCTGAGACGGCTAAAAGCTTTACCCGATCGCACAGAATCTGTAGAACTCAATCAGCCAGATGCTTTTGATTTTGAGGCTATTGAGGAACATCCGGAAACAACCGAATCTAACTGCGAACAAGAGCCGAAAAATATAATTGAAGCTCACTATGAAGATGTATCTGAATTAATCTCAGAGGATGCACAACATGAAGATGACTCTTTTGCTCAACTAGTCGTCCCGCGTAGTGCTGAATTAATCGCAGCAAATAGCCCTCAATTATCCCCCCTAATTCAAAAGTGGATGCAGAGCCAAGGATACACCTTGCCTGAAACCATTGATGTGCAATACCAAGACTATACCTATCTCACCGGCAATGAAATAGATATTGATGAGGAAATAACAATCGCGACAATAGAAGAGAAAACTCCTTCTTTGTCTCCCTTACCCCCTCCTCCTCCCCCCCCTCCAAAACTCCCCCCTCGTTTGCAATTACCACCACCACCGCCACCACCTCCCTATATCAAACCACCCTCGGCTTGGTTGGCGAAAGAAATTGTTGTGGACGATCCCGACATTGCGATCGGCGAATTGTCTGTTGAAGAGGAACCAGTGTTAGATGTACCAGTGCCTGTGTCAATGGCAGCGCAACTTATGGAGCCGTTGCCAATTCCCCAACTGTATGTACAAGAGGGTGAATTAGTTTCAGGTAAGTCTTTACGGGTGCGAGTAGAGCTACCTGCTGTGAGTCCTCAAATAGCTGTGAAATTATGGGTTCAGGATTACCAAACGCGCTGGCTCCTAGATGGTCCCCATTGGCTGACAGATTTGCGGACTAAGCGAACCGGAGTTCGGGAAGTGACGACTCAACTACAAATCCCCTTTGGCTGCTTGGAAATTCGCATCGAGGCGATCGCTGTAGATATGGCCACCCAACAAGAAAGCCACAAAGTGACGATAGTGCGGAGTGTGATTCCAGAGGACTTGCCGACTTTACTTATAGATGAACTGTTAGGGATGTAAACAGATCCATTAATAGTCCTTCCAATTTCTCTAGATCAGCCCCCTAAATTCCCTGCCTCCGTGACCCCCAATATGGAAGTATTATGTTTTACTTTAAATTTTATTCACCCCTTTGAATTGGGGGCAGGGGGCATATTTTAACTAATTCTCCGTTTCCTCCCTCAGCCTCCAATATCTCAAAGCACCAGCAGGTGGATCAACCAACTTTTCGCTGTGTTAAAAATCTTGAGAATTGTAAAAATAGTGGCGAAATTTGCAGTAAGCTCGTTTTGAAATCTACTGTAAATTAACAGGAATCCTTACTATGGCAGCTTCATTTTTGCCTTCCATCTTGGTTCCCTTAACTGGTCTTGTTTTTCCAGCTGTAGCGATGGCGTTTATGTTGCTATACATCGAAACCGATGATATCACCTAAATCAGTCAACAAAAGTTGATTTGATTTCTCATAAGTGACAAATCGTATCCGTAGGTTAGGCCTCTCGCTTGACCGAACTAGGCAAAGCTAATAACTAACAATTAAAACCGCCTATCTCTCAGAAATAGGCGGTTTTAAAATAGCGATCTTTAAACGGATGTTAGAAAATCTACCGTTATCATAATTGGTTCAACATGATACTACATGGAAGAACCAATTCCAGCGTAGGCTCCATAAAAGAAAATACCTACAACCGTAATCACACCTAAGCCTACGACCGTAGCAACGATCCATAGAGGAATTCTTCCACTTTCAGACACAGCTTTCTCCTCCTAAAAATTAAAAAATTAACGCAGGTTCAACTAGACCGGGCAGAGGTCCCACACCATGCGGATGCAGATTTGGTGTTGGGAGGAATGCAGGGGAACATTTGTTGCTAACAATTGTTCGTTGTTAGTTAAAGAAATAACTGGAAAATAGAATCCCCAGAACAAATACCAGCAGTAGTCCCAAGAATAGCGAAGTACGGTTTAACTCTACCGGTTGATTATTGGGATTAGGCGATCTATCCATGATTTGCTCCTAACGTTGAATAAATTGCATTGAGGCGATCGCCCCTAAAAAGAATACGGTAGGCACAGCCAGGGTATGAACTGCAAGCCATCTAACCGTAAAAATCGGATATTGTATTGGTTGATTGATGTTGTTGCCGCTAGTCATAATATCAAACTACTTTTCGATAAACTTCTCAACTTGTTGCTTTGCTTCAAAGCGCTTGTTCACAATTGGCACTTCCTGACGCACTTCAGTGAAATACTCATTGGGGCGAGGGGTGCCAAACACATCGTATGCTAGACCGGTCTGTACAAATAACCAACCTGCAATGAACAATGCCGGGATGGTGATGCTGTGGATCACCCAGTAACGAACGCTGGTAATAATGTCCGCAAACGGACGTTCTCCAGTAGTACCTGCCATTTACTTTCCTCGCTTAACTACCATTGTCAATGTGTTTATTATCCTACAAAGTTTAGAAAGAGTTACAACTTGCGACCTCTTTCTCATAATTGGCTCTGAATACTCAAGCCGATTCCGGTTTCGCCGATGCTTCCACGTTAGGTTGATATTTCAACAACACACCACTGCGATCGCCAATGATGAATCCGTTCTCAGGAGAGAAGAAAACAATCTTAAACAAATTTGCAGGGACTTCTTCAACTGCACGGTCTTTTTCCCAAGTTTTGCCACCGTCGCTACTTTGGAGCAAATTACCACTACCGCCACTTAGCCAAATCTCATCAGGTGTGCGATAGGCAATATCAAGCAATCCCCAACTTGTGGACACCTCTGGATATTGTGCTTTTTGCCATTCTTCGGGGTTTGCTGGGTCGCTAAACTGAACTTGACCACCTCGGGCTAGCATCCACAATTGTCCATTCTCAGCAAAGCCCATATTTTCTACTTTCCGAGAACTGTTGCGGTTGTGGGGTTGCCAAGCATTCAATCCCGGTTCCCAAGTCGAGTAGAAGTTACCCTTTGCCGAAACTGCAATATACTTGCCATCGGCAGAACGTTCCATGTTACGAACCACACCAACGGCTTCTTCTACCTGCGCTTTCCAATTTTTACCACCGTCCGCTGTTTTATAAATGGCTCCCACATCAGTAGCCATTTCAGCCGAATTCTGTCCCAGCGCCACAATGCTAACAGGACTACCAGGTAACTTTTCACTCAACGGAATCCGCGACCAAGAACGACCTTCATCAGTCGTATGCAGCATCAGTCCAGGTTCTCCAGCAATCCACCCTTCCTGACCTGAAAAACTTACCGTATTAAAACGATACTTCTCGCCATCCAACTGTAATTTTACTGGTTGCCAAGTCTCTCCAGCATCATTGCTTTCCAGAAGGGTGTTGTTACTGCCCACTAAATAAGCATGTTGGGGGTTACCAGTGAAGGCAAGATCGAGTAATTTCGCCTCCGTGGGAATAGAAATAACTTTCCAAGGGTTGACGGCAGTTGAAGGAACCCTACTACAACTTACACATACAAAAACGACTGCAACTAAGGCAAATATTCTTTGCCAAATTCTAAATTTTGAACCCATCTCTATTGTTTAGTTTTTTGTGAATTTGTTTATATTGAGTCCAGAGTCTGAGCTATTGAGTATAATTAACGACTCATAACTCCTAACTCCTAACTCCTAACTCCTAACTCCTAACTCCTAACTCCTAACTCCGCTCCTCCCCAGATATTGAGTCAAGGGTTGATTAATTTAAACCGTACAGACTCAGAAAAAACAAAAAGCCAAGACCTAAAGCTCCAAAAATCAGGATATTTTTCTGTGTTGGGGTCATCTTATTGACACCAAGACCATAACCCAAATTTTCTTTAAAGCCGGAAGCGGTTCCCTCTGGACCAATATTGGCAAAAGCAACCTTTTTGGCGGTACAAACAGGACAGCGCCAAGTTATAGGTAGTTCCCCAAAAGGAGTACCAGGGAGAATATCGTGCTTATTGTCTCCTTTAGAAGGTTCATAAACATAACCGCAGGCACGACACTCGTGGCGGTCTAATTGAGTCTCAACAGCTTGCTCGCTCATGGCTCAGGCATTGTATGAGGGAAAACATTAAATATACGTTAAAAATTATGACATAACCGATACTTTTTCGTTAACATTTCCCAACACCTGTTAACAAATACATAGGTCAAGATTTTCTCTTAACCAAGGCGTATCAACCAATGCACGTAAGAAAATCCCCCGCGCACCATTCAAGTCTCTGTCCATTTTTTGACCAGTGGATGGAGACTTAATGATTTTAGACCCACCAATTTTAACGATTTCTCCTGTCCAGCTTACTGTTTTTGAAGTGTACGCTTCGTTAACGTCTAACACTACTTTATTTTGTTCAAGAGCTTTATGTTTGATAAACTGTTTGAATTTGTAGTGAGATAAAGTCAGCATTTGGCGTACAGACTTTGATCTAATTCTACGCTTCCCTTTAAGAGCCATCTGAGATGTTTCAAAAGTTGGAAGTAAGATTACATCAAAATTATCTAGCAAAAACTTAGCTGTTTTTTTGTGCAGTTCGTCTACAAGACTTTTTATTTTCGCCCTCAAACGATTTGCTGCGCTCTGTAGTCTTCTTTTTAGTTGCTTGTTAGTTTTAGATATGGCACTAATTATTAAATCCAACTTAAAGCAAAGTTTCTGGATTTTAGTATTAGCGTTTTTACCCAACCAACCAAAAGATGATTCGGAGAAAAAGGTTAAAAATGTTCTAATGCCAGGGTCTAAAGCTACAACACGTCCTTGATTCTCGGTTTAGTACTGTAGGCTGTTGATAGGAACAGTCAAATAATAGTCGCCATAAGCGCTAACTAATCGACAGTCACCAAAGTCTAAAGGCAAAGGTTCGTTATATTTAACGGAGCCTAATATTGGATGATAAATTCCTACTTCTGTGACAGCCGACTTAGGAATATAACATGATTGTTTCGGATTCTTTCTTGACCTAAAACTAACTTTATTAACTCCACCTCCGTTAATACATTTCTTTTTTGCATTGCTTATACCGTTTCTTTGTGAAGCTGCATATATTACCCCCCTGTAGTCCCCCCTTGCCAAGGGGGGACTACAGGGGGGTCTTGATTATGTGCATCTTCATACAGAATTGGTATTACAGCTTTGCACGCATCTTTGATTGCTTTCCAATTGGCTTTAATTATCCCATAATTAAGCATCTCGATAGTTCGGTTGTAAACAAACCTTGATACCCCAAGCCAATATCTAATTGTTGCTTTCTCCTCCGGATTCAATCTCAGATAAATTTTCCTTGATTTTCTTGGAATACTTTCTGAGTCCGTGCATTCGGCAACTGAAGACGTGAAGGATTGAGAGTAAATCCTGAATAAGTTCTGTGTTGGGGCAATATACAGTTTTGTCAAGCACCACGACCTGTCCACCGTTTTGTTCGACCATGTACTGTATGAGTTCAAACCCAAATCTTGCGACTCGGTCACGACAGGCAACAACAAGCGTGAATTTATCCCCGCGCAAAAGTCTGTCCAATAAGGCTTGCAGTCCTTTCCTTTTGAAGTTGATTCCTGAGCCAACGTCTCTGATAATTTCTCCATTGGGATAGAGGGATTGCATATAGGCGACTTGTCTATCAAGGTCGTCTCGTTGTTTAGAGGAACTGACTCGGCAGTAGCAAATAATGGTAGTTCGAGTTGTATCGCCACCTGTTGTGTATGATTTAACGTCATAGAGCCTTTGCCCTGCCTCGTTTTTGATGCTTTTGATTTTGCCTTCATCCGCATACTTTCTCAACGTGTTTGGGTGCAATCCCAAAAATTCGACTGCTTTTCTGAGTGGTATGTATGACATGAGTAAATCATAGCATATGTTAGTAAATGTTAGTAAAAAGCTAACTACTTAAATAACCCTTAGACTTTTCTATCACAACCAAAAACGAATCAAATAACTCAAGGGTGTCTGTTTAGCAGAATTCAGAAAGACCAAATCGATATAATGTAAAAGAAAAGAAGGTAAGAAAGCAAAATACACCATAAGCGGTAGATATTCATTGTGTTTGTCCTCAGCGGTTACGAGTATCTTCTAGGCTTCTTCATTGTCTGTAGCCTAGTACCGGCATTAGCTCTTTCAGCGTCCAAACTCCTACGACCAGTTGGTCGTTATCCAGAACGGCGCACCACTTACGAATGCGGCGTGGAACCCACTGGCGGAGCCTGGATTCAATTCAACATCCGCTACTACATGTTTGCGCTGGTCTTCGTAGTGTTTGATGTGGAGACTGTATTTTTGTATCCTTGGGCGGTTGCTTTCCACCGTCTAGGGTTATTGGCATTTATCGAAGCGCTAATTTTTATCGCAATTCTTGTAGTTGCCCTAGTTTATGCATGGCGTAAAGGAGCTTTGGAATGGTCTTAGATACTAATTTAGAGCAACAGAAAGAACGCCTCCTCAATCCGGTTGGGCGTCCTACTGTCACCCAAGAATTGTCAGAAAATGTGATTCTGACCACCGTTGACGACCTTTATAACTGGGCGCGGCTTTCGAGTTTATGGCCCTTGCTATTCGGTACGGCTTGCTGCTTTATTGAGTTTGCCGCGATGATTGGCTCCCGGTTTGACTTCGACCGTTATGGTCTAATTCCCCGTTCTAGCCCTCGTCAAGCTGATTTAATCATCACTGCAGGTACAATCACCATGAAGATGGCACCGCAATTGGTGCGTCTTTACGAACAAATGCCAGAACCCAAGTATGTAATTGCGATGGGTGCTTGTACGATTACTGGCGGGATGTTCAGTGTTGATTCTCCCACAGCAGTGCGCGGAGTTGATAAATTAATTCCGGTGGATGTTTACCTCCCCGGTTGCCCTCCCCGTCCAGAAGCGATTATGGACGCGATTATTAAGTTGCGCAAGAAGATTGCTGACGATTCGATGCAAGAGCGGTCTAAGATTAAGCAGACTCACCGCTACTACAGCACAACCCACAATCTCAAGCCAGTGGCAGAGATTCTCACTGGTAAGTATATGCAGTCAGAAGCTCGTCAAGTACCGCCGAAGGAATTGACAGAAGCGATTGGAATGCCAATACCTCCAGGGTTGCTGACTCAGGCAGAAAAGGAGGAAATAAAGCGTGGCTGATGAACAATCTCAGTTAGTCGAAGCGGGTAAGGTTTCCGGGTGGCTGAAGGAAAATGACTTTGCCCATGAGTCTCTAGAACGTGATGCCAACGGTGTAGAGATTATCAAGGTTGATGCTGATTTTCTTCTGCCAATTTGCACGGCGTTATATGCTTACGGGTTTAACTATCTTCAGTGTCAATGCGGCATTGACCTAGGTCCAGGTCAAGAGTTAGTCAGCATGTATCATTTGGTGAAAGTCAGTGATAATGCTGATAAACCCGAGGAAGTACGTGTTAAAGTTTTCCTTCCAAGAGAAAATCCCAGAGTCCCTTCTGTGTACTGGATTTGGAAAGCTGTTGACTGGCAGGAGCGAGAATCTTTCGATATGTTCGGTATTGTCTACGAAGGACACCCGAATTTAAAGCGGATTTTGATGCCAGAAGATTGGGTGGGTTTTCCTTTGCGTAAGGATTATATCTCCCCTGATTTTTATGAGTTACAAGACGCTCATTAAATTTTGCTGAGTGCTTAATCTCAGTATGTGCCCCTCTCTGAAAACTTTGGAGAGGGGTATTGTTTTATTGATTGGGAGTGGAAAGCTAATTGAGAAGTCAGGGCGATCGCGTGTTTTAGCGTAAACTCCAGTTATTACTCATTCATAATTTCAAGTGTCAATATCCCTTTTGGTTTGTTAACAACCAGTTGCATGATATCTAACCACAAGGAACCAATTAAGGTATCGGGTATATCATCACCAACATGGACGGGAACTATAACTTCAGTGCCATCAATTATGACTTTCCCTTTATGAATATTTAACCGTGCGTCCCCTCGCGCTGTCCGCATTTCAACCTGAGCGATAAGTAATGACCATCCTACAGCATCCAAGTCTTGAGTATTGATGGTTAACCATCCGTCCGTAAACCCGGTGTCGAGTAAAGCTTCGATGGAAAATTCCTCACCATTGGTGCCAACAAGCTGAATTTCAAAGTACAACTCCCCATTGTCACCAAAATTTCCTGAAATCATATTGTGCCACAGCTTCCTGTGTCATTTAGCCTATATATGGTGAGTTTTACCTCGTTAGAGTTGCCATAGGCATCGCTGATTTTTTCCGTTATGCCTTTTAATGTTGGGTCAATAAGATAATTTTCGCTGTCCGGGTCAATCGCAATATGCCAATTAAAATGTGATTCAATCAGATGCGGACGCAAGCCCTCGAAAACAACACGACATTTAGCTGCTAAGGCATCGCGTTCTTCCTGTCGGCGGTTTTTTTCTGATGAAGCCGCAATTCGCGGGGGTAGAATGCGGGTGCGTCGTGGTTGCGATACTTCTGTCATATCAAAGTTTGAAGCGCTTGTGGTTATATTATGGCGCGGTTTCGAGGCACTTTATAAACCATCCTTTTATATAAATTCACAAGCATTAACCCACAGGAGTTGGCAGAAATGTTGGTTATAGACAACGAATTCAAAAAAACAAGGATGTATCATCAAGTGATATCTTATACCTCGACAAAAATGTCAAAATCGTCACTACTATTACCCAGGGAAATCGATTAACGTCTCTACCCGCTCTTAGACTATAAGTCCCTGATGAGTCGCACAAGTCCATTTTAACTCCTAACAAACACATTCAACAATCCATATATAGCAAGGGTTGCGAAAAAAATGTGTTTTTTTCATATTTTACGCTCCGCGATGGCCGCGCCCGCTACTAGGCTGACCGGAATGCACCATTCGAGTGGAAGCCCGAAATAATGCCCTGAAATAAATTATCCTTTCGGGACGCTGCGCGAACGGGTTTAAAACGAAAGTAAGCGGTCATCTTACTGGGTAAAGTTTTTAACCCATTTTAATGGGTTTAAGCTTTCAGCCCGTAATTTATCTCTGGGCTTCCTGACATTGGTGCAAGATGTCCATTTTAATGGACTAGAAATAATGCTGCTATTTTATTGTATTTTTCATAACTTATAAAATTATAGATATGTGATTTATACGCAAGGCGCACAATATAAGTCAATCAATCGAAGAATAAGAAGGTAAATACAATCTGCAAAAAGAGCGATCGCCTATCTCCTAGACGATCGCTCTTTGTGAAAAGATTACATCTTCCCGTGCTGCATTACTTGCTGAAGATGGTGACGGATTTCTTGGGCTTGCTGCATATCAGATTGCCGCAACTTCTGAAACAATTCCACACAAGGTTGAGAACCTGCTTGCTGTGCGTCTTGAATGTAACTTTCATAAGCTTTAACTGCTTCAGCCTTGTTATGCAACACGGTGATGAAGTCGTATTCTAGGTTGCTAATCGGTTGAGAATTACCGTTCCCTGTATTTGTAGCCATTGATTTACCCTGGTAACGTTTTCACTCTTAAGTTCTACTCACGTTAAAAAAGTGATTCATCTGTCTAAAAGAGTAGGAATGTTTATTACAATATCAGTGGTCTATTCTCTTCATAACACTGTAACCCGTCAAGTTCACGCTCTTTGGGGTAAAATGAGCGATCATAAAGAAATAAAATTTAGTCGGCAGAAAAAGATCCTGACATAATGGGAGTACTACGAAAATTAATTGCTGCAATTGTTTGGAGGTTTTATGAGCATCGTTCAGTCCCATGTTGCGGACTCACTTCCCCTCAATCTCAGCACTCTGAAACTGACTGACGAACAATTTTACGATCTTTGTGTTGCCAACCCACAACAACCACTTGAATTAACTAGAGCCGGAATACTCATTGTCATGCCACCAGTAGGCGGAGAAAGTGGAAAACGTGAGTTGAACTTAGGTTCACAGTTATATGTTTGGAATGAAATCAGTCAGCTAGGTGAAGTATTTAGCTCCTCTACCATTTTCAAGCTGCCATTAGGAAGTCAAAGATCGCCTGATGCTGCTTGGATAGAATTATCTCGTTGGAATGCCCTATCTGTTGAAGATCGAGAGAAGTTCCCTCCGCTAGCACCGGATTTTGTAATTGAGCTACGTTCTCGCACAGATAATTTGTCAGACCTTCAGGAGAAAATGCTGGAGTATCGGGATAATGGGGTGCGCTTAGGTTTACTGATTAACCCTCAAGATAAGCAGGTTGAGGTTTATCAGCTAGGTAGAGAGGTTGAAGTCATTCAATCCCCACACTGTGTTAGTTGTGAAAATGTTCTACCTGGCTTCAACTTAGATTTAACAAGAATTCTTTCGTGACAGGGGGTATCCAAATTGCTCAAAACAACCTGAACACAAGGAAGGATTAGAGGTCATTTCTTGGGAAAATGACATCCATTCAACGGCTGAAATTGTTATTCTAATTAGCTTCTTTGCCAAGCAGGTATGACCCCTCTTTTTGCTGTTTACCCGCTTGATTCATTTCAGGATAAATATCAGAGCTATTACTCATATCATCCATGTACGGAATTTTAGCGCAGACTACCAGCAGCCCTCCTAAAATAAACAATAAAAGACAAACAGATACAGTCTGAGACCAAGCAATTTCTAGCGCTCCGTGAACCACTATTTCTCGCAGTAAGGATACAATTGTCACCTCTACTGCCACGCCAACGGAGATGCTATGTTCTTGCAAGTAGACCATTAAAAGCCGGAATAACTCAACCAAAATCAAGATAAACAGTATTTTGGCTGTAATTTCTTTGTAATCTATGGTATGAATAAGGGCCTTGAAAATACCACACAACTGGATCAGCATCACACCAAACAGACCAAAACATAGGGCAATCACAATTAAGTCTTGGAATGCCTCCATGTTGCGAACTATCCAATGCCGATCGAGGCAGCGATTAGAAAACATAAATCGATTCTTAAAGCGATTTGGCATAAAAATTTCCACCCTGAGCCAGACAACTTGAACCATTTATGATTGTCTCGTGATTCTGGCAGCGATCGCTCGTTAACGCCGTGGAAAATTACAACTCTGTGCCTGTTGTATCAATTGTTCAGCATTCCTTCCCCAATCGCGATTTCCTTGAGCGTTGAATAAATCTCTAGCATATTGGAACACTTGTACTGCTTCACCACACTGTTGCAATTGCATAAAAGCTAACCCGGCTCCATAATAGGCATTGGGATAGTTAGAGTTTGTCTCGGCTGATTTTCTAAAGGATGCTAAAGCTTCTTTTGACTTACCTTCAGTAAACAGCATAGAACCGATATTGTAGTGAGCTTCTGGATAGTTGGGGTTTATTTGAATTGCTTTGCGAAAAGAATCTCTAGCTTTATTTGTTTCGCGTTTTTTTAAGTAGCATAAGCCCATGTGGTAGGCAGGTTCTGGTGCATTTTTGCTAAATTCCATCGCTTTTTTAAAAGATGCGATCGCCCGATCGCAATCTCCTTGCTGTTCTTGTAGCAATCCCAAGTTATAGTGAGCAGTACCGAGTTTTGGCTCCAACTGCAGGGCAAGCAGCAAATAATCATTGGCAATCTGTAAGTTATTCCCTTCTAACAACGCTGCACCCAAATCAGCATAAGCTGAGGCAAATTTGGGATCTGCTTGGGTTGCTTTATAAAATGCATCAGCGGCTGGTTGTAATTGTCCAACTTGGCGCAGTGCTAGCCCCAAATTATAGTGTGCTTGTGCTAAACCAGGTTCTAGCTCGGTGGCTTGGCGAAAGGCAGCGATCGCTTCTTTAACTCTACTTTGTTGGACTAACTGGAATCCTTCATTTAAAAAGTCTATGGCGTTTTTACCAATGTATCCTTGTTGCGCTTGTCCGAGAGAGGGGGAGGAGGTGAGAATGGTTCCACTCAGCAGTATCAAACCTACACACCTAAAGAGATGATTTTTATATAGTAATATTTGCATTTGTACTTATGTTTACTTGACTACAAATTTGGTTCGCACGAAAAATATTAATAAAAAAGGACTGAAATTTTTGTGTAATCCTTTCTTTGATAAAAGACTTGAACGACACAATCAAATGCTGACTATATTCACAAATATTTATTTTTATCTAGGAAAGTTTGTAACAATTAATTTTTCTTGAAGTAAATCTTACAACAGAATACGATTATTTGCTGCAATGAGGAAAGGCGATATATTGTCAAATTAAAGACGGGATCGATTTGTGAACGAGCATATTTATCCCTGAATAACTAAGCGTAGTGCGGCTGAATCTGGCTGACCGCAAAGGAGGTTTTATGAACGAAAAAGTAAAATCGGGTTCGCGGAATGTTGCAATTGTCGGTCCATACTTAAGTGGGAAGACCACTTTCCTAGAGAGTTTATTATTTGTTACAGGGGCAATTTACCGTAAAGGTAGCGTTAAAGATGGCAACACGGTAGGAGATAGTGCTGCCGAATCACGCGATCGCCAAATGAGCGTAGAAGTTAGCGCCGCCAGTACAGAATATAATGGTACTTGCTTCACATTCGTTGACTGTCCAGGAAGTGTGGAATTTGCCCAAGAAACCTACAACGCCCTCATGGGAGTTGATGCCGCAATTGTTGTGTGCGAACCCATCACAGATAGAGTTCTGACTCTTGCACCTCTATTTAAGTTCCTCGACGATTGGCAAATTCCCCATCTGGTATTTGTCAACAAAATGGATCGGACTAATATCCACGTTTTGGAAACATTGCACGCCTTAAAAGCTGTTTCCAGTCGTCCTCTAGTGGCGCATCAATATCCCATAATGAAAGAGGAAGAGCTCACAGGCTTTATTGACTTAGTAACCGAACAAGCATATAAATACCATGCTGGAAAAGCTGCAGATCCGATTCCGTTTCCCGAATCCTTAAAAGCAGAAGAACATACAGCACGGGCGGAAATGCTGGAAGCTTTGGCAAATTTTGACGACCATTTACTCGAAGAACTTTTAGAAGATATTGAACCACCTCAAGAAGAAATTCTCAAGGATTTAAAACTGGAATTAAGTGCAGATTTAGTGGTTCCAGTTTTCTTTGGTGTAGCCCAGCAAGATTATGGCGTGCGACCTTTATTAGAAGCTTTACAAAGAGAAGCCCCAGAACCAGAAATCACAGCCGAACGTCGGGGAATTCTCGGGAAAGCGAATGCCCCAAAAGCCCAAGTACTGAAAACTTTTTATACTCCTCAAGGAGGCAAACTTTCGCTGGTGCGGGTCTGGCAGGGTAAATTAACGGATGGTATTGTCCTCAACGGCGTCCGGGTTGGGGGAATTTACCGTGTCATGGGGCAACAGATGCAAACCGTAAATGAAGCTTTTGCAGGTGAAATCGTCGCTTTGAGCCGTTTAGATGGTATCAAGACTGGTGATTCACTTTCCTTGCAGCAGAAAAATACGAGTGAATTTCCTTTCTCACAACAATTAGAACCAGTTTACGCTCTGGCGATCGCTCCTGAAAAGCGCAACGATGAAGTTAAACTGAGTGCCGCGATCGCCAAACTTTTAGAAGAAGATCCATCCCTAGCTTGGGAACAACATGGGGACACCCATGAAGTAATTCTTTGGGGACAAGGTGAAATACATTTGCAAGTCGCACTCGACAGACTGCGCCGCAAATATAACTTACCAATGACGACGCAATTACCGCAAGTCGCTTATAAAGAAACTATTCGCAAAGAGGTTTCTGCAGTTCACGGACGCTACAAACACCAAAGCGGGGGACACGGACAGTTTGGCGATGTTTATCTCGACATCAAACCTTTAGACAGAGGTGAAGGCTTTAACTTCAGAGAAACCATCGTTGGTGGGGTGGTGCCAAGACAGTATATTCCCGGTGTTGAAGTCGGGGTTAGAGAATTTTTGTCACATGGACCTCTTGGCTTCCCTGTGGTGGATGTAGCGGTAACATTAACCAATGGTTCCTACCACAACGTCGATAGTTCCGAACAAGCATTTAAACAAGCCGCTCGCGTCGCCATGCAAACGGGGATGCCGCAGTGTCAACCAACACTTCTAGAACCAATTGTTCGTTTGGAAGTAATGAACCCGAGCGAATTTACCGCCAAAGTGCTGCAACTGCTTAGTGGTAGACGGGGGCAGATTTTGGGTTATCAAGGCCGAAACGATTGGCAAGGATGGGATAATATTTCAGCATACTTACCTCAAGCCGAGATGCAGAATTTTATTATAGAACTGCGATCGCTTACTTTAGGTGTCGGTTCTTTCCATTGGGAATATGACCATCTACAGGAGGTGCCAGAAAAACTTGCTGAACGCATCCTGATAGCTAATGGTAACGGTAACGGTAACAAGTAATTTTTGATTACTTAAATTTAGAAACCCGACTTTTTGGAGAAGTCGGGTTTCTAAACAACGTGAATTTTGAAATAAGAAAAAGCGTTAAACTAATCTTAATAAAAAACTAAAACCCCTACTTTGCGTCGTAATCAGGAGGAAGTTATGCAAACAAAAGATACCAACGAGATGGGTAAAGTTTTCACAACTCTAACTATAATCAATCGGGCAGATCAAATTCGTGCTACTTATTTGACGATTTTATAAAATACAAGCCACTGCTATCATAATTTCATACTGACTTTCGCCTGCTCAACCTTAAATATCAGTGGTTTGTAATGATAACACTTCAATTACAACAATTAAGTGTTCCGCCGGGACATAGAGTAATACTGCACAATGTCAACTGGCAAGAATTTGAAGCCATCCTAGAAGAGCTTGGCGAACATCGAGCGACTCGATTGGCTTACAGTCAGGGAACCTTGGAGATTAGAATGCCATTACCGAAGCATGAAGTAGCCAAAGTCTTGATTGGGGATTTGGTGAAAATTCTCCTCGAAGAGTTAGAAATAGACTGCGAACCCTTTGGCTCAACTACTTTTAAACGGGAAGACATGGCTAGTGGTGTGGAACCTGACGATTCTTTCTACATTCAAAATCACGCTCGGATGATTGGCAAAGAGCGAATAGATTTAACTGTCGATCCACCACCCGATTTAGCGATTGAAGTTGATGTTACATCCAAGACTCAACTGAATGCTTATGAAGCATTAGGAGTTCCCGAATTGTGGCGATACGAAGATGGCAAGTTACAAATTAATCTTATAAAGGATGGCAAATATATCGAGTCTGAAATTAGCGCAACTTTTCCCAACTTGCCTATTTTTTTAGCGATTCCTCGATTTGTCGAACAAAGTAAAACTGTAGGTAGAAGTCCCACACTCAGGGCTTTTCGTCTGTGGGTTAGAGAGCAAATTTAGTGAGTGCTATTAGTTTCAATAGTCAGTTAAATCTCCGATGACGTTCTCTTAAACTTGTGAATATACTGTGGTGGTTAAGTATCTATCGCATCTTAACCATACAATAAATTTTATGGGTTTTATATTTACTCTCCTAACTAGTTTAATTGCAATTTTGGTCTATTTAAACTCTGGAAGGATATCTGGCGATCGCACTCGTTTGGCAATTCGCACGGTTACTGTATTGATTGGTAGCATTGCTGTAGTTGCTTCCATTCTCAGAGTTTTAGTCATTGTTCCACCTGGTAATGTTGGAGTGGTAAATGTATTTGGTCAGGTGTCAGATAATACTCTCAGCCCAGGCATCCACGTGATGAATCCCTTTGCTAAGGTTCTCAATTTTTCCACTAGATTAAAGGATGTCAAGGAAAATGTAGACGCTACATCTCAGGAAGGTTTGAGTCTAAATCTAGATGTGAGTCTGCAATACAAAATCGACCCGCAAAAAGCAGCGACGGTGTATAAAACAATTGGTACTGACGAGACACAATTAGTAATTTCTCGATTTCGTTCTACAATTCGCGCGATCGCGGCAAACTACCCCGCATCTGCAGTATATTCTACCAAACGTCAAGAAATAGCCCAACAGTTAGACCAACAGCTTACCCAACAGTTACCTGCTTTGGGTTTTGTTGTTGAAGAAGCCCTGTTAAGAAACGTGAAAATGCCCGATACTCTTCAAGCAGCAATTCAAGAGAAACTCAAGGCAGAACAACAAAATCAGCAGATGAAATTTGTCTTAGAAAAAGAACGTCAAGAAGCCGAACGTAAACGCATCGAAGCTCGAGGTGTAGCTGATTCTCAAAAGATTATTTCTGCTGGGTTAAGTAATGCTGTGCTGCAATTACGTGCTATTGAGGCTACTGAAAAAATAGCTCAATCTCCTAATTCTAAGATTGTCGTCATTGGTTCGGAAAAAGGAGGTGTACCCATCCTTATTCAACCGGATGCAGGAAACGCAAAGCCTTAAAGTTTAGTTATTGTATTGCGGCAAAGTAGCTAAATTTGAGAAGAAATTACCATATTTTGGACGCAGTTAAGGAACTAACAACTCCGCGATCGCATTCTGACCACAATTAATGATTTTCTAAGTAGCGGTTCAGAGAAAGGAAAAGCTAAGAGTTCATTCCTACTACTTGTGCCAGCAATTTGGTTTGATTTATTCCAGAGACTAGCTACAATTGTAATATGGTTAGAATTGTGGAGATTAAAGCCTACAATGCAAAACATTAGTCAGCACTTTCCCAGCTTTGAACAACTGCTGAGTCTGATTAATCAGCTTTCAGATGCTGATAAACATCGCCTGAGCGAAGAATTGAATAAAGCAATCCAAAGCACATCTGCTCAACTTACTGAAGTAGATAACCCCCGATCGCTCCTAGCATTGCTAAGAAGCTGGGATAGTCTGGACGAAGATTTTCCAGATATTTTGGTAAAAAACGACGGTTCTCAAGGTAGACGAGGTTTAACAACTCCGCGATCGCATTCTGACCACAATTACTGGATTTTCTAAGAGTTCATTTTTACTACTTATCCCATCAATTTGGTTTATTCCAGAGAAATGTTTTCTTTTCTGCCGTAAAATTTTTCTGTAAGAAACAAAATTTTTATTTAAACATGGAAGATGCACAAAGTTGGCACGTTGTCAAGCAATCTGCCGGAGACTGTAAGGTTATCCCCAGTAGCGAAGTCGAGGACGATAATTCAGAAATTGTAGAGAAGTGGGGACCGTTTGATTCAGAAGGAGAAGCGATCGCGCGTCGTGTTGGTTTGATTCGTGCGGGTAAATGCCAACCAATCTAAATGGGGAATGAGGAGTTGACGCTGATAACTCCTAACTCCTAATTCCTAACTCCTAACTCTTCATTTCTCCGCTCTTGGCACCCCTCTCCCAGCAATTTGTTTGCCTAAAATTTCTACACCCTTAGCAAATTGTGGGTCTTGTAAGGTGCCGAGTTTTTCGCGTTCGTTCAACCACAATTCCTTACGTTGGGCATCGGTCAAATCCACTTTCACGTCTGGAACGATGCCGTGCTTATTGATATCGCGACCGTTGGGGGTAAAGTATTTCGCAATGGTTACTGCGACTCCTGAGCCATCTTCTAAAGGACGTACCGATTGCACTAAGCCTTTACCAAAGGTTTGAGTCCCAACCAAAAGGGCACGTTTATTATCTTGCAACGCACCTGAGAGAATTTCACTGGCACTGGCTGAACCTTTATCTACTAATATCACCAATGCTTTATTAGTTAGAGCTTTGCCGTTTGCAGTCTCTCTTTCTTGCTCACCTTGACGGTCTTTGGTTGAAACAATCGTGCCGTTATTCAACCACATCCGGGCAATGTCCACACTAGAGAACAGTAAGCCACCTGGGTTTCCACGTAAATCAAGAATATAACCAGTTACCTGTTTGGTTTCAAGATTTTTAATGGCACTTTGCATCTCTTTACCCGCGTTGGCACTGAACTGGTTCAGACGAATGTAGCCAACATTACCAATGGGAGTTTTCTGCTGGGAATAGCGGACAGGATGGATTTCAATCTTTGCCCGTTTAATGGAAAACTTTTTCCGCTCGCTGCTCCGCTGAATCAGTAAGTTTACTGAGGTTCCGGCTTCACCCCTGATTAAGGATACAGCTTGATTGGTATCCATTCCCTTTGTGCTTTTGCCGTTAATTTGGACGATCACATCCTTGGCCAGAACCCCTGCCTTGAATGCTGGCGTATCCTCAATTGGCGCAATCACCACCAATTGTTTAGTTTTTTCATCCTGACTAATTGTAATCCCAATACCCGTGAGTTCCCCAGAGGTATCAACTTGCATATTCTTGAACTCTTCTGGGTCCATAAAGCGGGTGTATGGATCGTCCAGCTTCTTCAGCATTTCCCGGATAGACTTATAAGCTTCCTGCGGATTGCTGTAAGATTTACGCAAGTACTGTTGACGAACAGCCTGCCAATCTACCTTATTAAAAGTTCCGTCTACGTATTGGCGTTGAATAATTTGCCAAACTTCGTCTACTAATTCCTTAGGACTTTCTTTAAATAAGGCTTGTCCTTGGGAATGAATGCCTAGGCTAGTAACAGCGATCGTTGAAAGCGTTACTGCTGTAGCACCCAAAACAA
Source organism: Cyanomargarita calcarea GSE-NOS-MK-12-04C (assembly GCA_019359595.1). Taxonomy (GTDB): domain Bacteria; phylum Cyanobacteriota; class Cyanobacteriia; order Cyanobacteriales; family Nostocaceae; genus Cyanomargarita; species Cyanomargarita calcarea. The sequence continues at coordinate 239,360 of JAHHGZ010000004.1, read as the reverse complement.
GCCTATTCTTTGTAATCACCATAATTACAGCTGCGCGGCTAGGGAAATATATAGTCAGTATGCCCAATCTAACACAGGCAACTAGTGTACAGACCCAATATGTATCCTTATTTGCGGAAAAATGATTTAAAATCCACCGAAGTACTGCGTTTGTTATTACAAAGCTAACAAAGGGTGGCGGTTAACACTCAACAGTCAACCGTCAACCACTAACCAGTAAGTTTATGGTTCTACCCACCGTCCATCAGCTTTAATCAAGTCAATCAATTCATCAACGCCTTTGTCTTCTGGGACTTTCTTGATTTCTTCTCTGCCGCGATACAAAGAAATAAAACCGGGAGTCTTGCCAACATAACCATAGTCTGCATCTGCCATTTCTCCAGGTCCATTGACAATACAGCCCATAACTGCAATATCTAACCCAGTCAGATGGTTGGTTGCTTCCCGGACTTTGTGTAACACTTCTTCCAAATTGAATAAAGTGCGTCCACAGGAAGGACAAGCGACATACTCGACCATTGTTTTTCGCAATCCCAAAGCCTGCAAAATGCTATAGCAAACGGGAATTTCTTTTTCTGGTGCTTCTGTCAGAGATACGCGAATTGTATCACCAATGCCATCCGCTAATAAAGTCGCAATACCGGCGGTAGACTTAATCCGTCCGTATTCGCCATCACCAGCTTCGGTGACACCCAAATGCAATGGATAATCCATACCTAAATCATTCATCCGCTTTGCCATCAGGCGATAAGCTGCGACCATCACGGGAACCCGCGAGGCTTTCATAGAAATGACTATATTTCGGAAGTTTAGCGATTCACAAATCCGAATAAATTCCAGTGCCGATTCTACCATTCCTTGGGGGGTGTCGCCGTAGGTAAACAGCATCCTTTCTGCTAAAGAGCCGTGATTTACCCCAATTCGCATGGCTTTGCCTTGATCTCGCAGGGAAATCACCAGTGGTTCTAGAGTTTCGCGGATTTTATCCCCAATTTCGTTAAATTCACCATCAGTAAATTCGGTTCTGCTGGTGTTTGGCTTTTCAAACACATACAACCCCGGATTAATCCGTACTTTTTCTATATGTTTAGCTACTTCCACCGCAATTTTCATGCCATTGTGATGCACATCAGCCACGATGGGCACATCAAGGTATGTTTTAATTAATTTTTGTTTAATTTCTGCTAAAGCTTTAGCATGAGCCATACTTGGCACCGTCACGCGGACAATTTCGCAGCCAATTTCATGCAAGCGACGAATACCGGCCACAGAACCATCAATATCAAGGGTATCCTCATTAATCATCGACTGGACTACGACAGGGTAGCCACCTCCAATAATAACGCTACCCACCTTGACGGGACGGGTTTTGAGCCGCTTAATAGTAGTGTCAATCGGTTGACTAAATAAGGTATTAGGAGTTGTAAGCGTAGGCAGGGTTTGCATAACCTGTTTAGGTAGATTTCTGTAGAGAAGATATCAGATTTTAAAACGCTCTGCTTTTCAGATTGCCACATTTGGGGCTTTTTTTCGCAATATTTCTGGAAATAACTCACTAAGAGATATCTTTTCAAGGATTAATATTCAGTTTGTTTACTGAAGCGTTATTACTGAGTGACTAATTATTCTCAGCAATTAAAATGATTTTGTATTTAATTTTTACAGCACTTACGCAAAAAATTAAATTTCTGATGTCATACATTAAAGAGTTTAAAAACCGCAGATGGATTTAACAAAGAAAGAAAGAAGGAAGAAGTCTTCTTTTTAACTTCAATCCAAACGGGTTCCGTGTCCCCCACCAATTACACAAATTCCTTCTTCCTTCATTTTTTTAAAGCTGCTACTAATATTCGCATAACCTGCTCCAAATCTTCCGGAACCCGATAGCTATTAATCCCCTGTTCAAAATGCTTTGCTATGCGGTCAAGTCTACCAAATTGCCAGATTGTGCCTGTAGAAACAACGCCAATTAAAATCGGTTGTTGGGAGACTGTAGTTGCTCCTTCCCACTGGTCGATTGCCACCATTTCAGCTACTAACTGCGTAAAACCTCGTGTCAAATCTTCGTATTTTGCCTCAATTACTAATAGTTGATTGCTGCTATTTAACCGCAGAAAATAATTTAAATTGCCTTGAAACCAATTAGAAACCTTCAAGGTATATTCAATCCGTAATTCTGCCTGGGTATAGTGAATCAACTCCGTCACCACCCGTGAAATGAGAATTTCTCTTCTTGCTAATTCGTTAGTCAATGGTACAAATGGTAGTACCTCTTCAATCCGATTACGCAATTCTTCCAACCGATCGAGTTCGTCAGGAAACTGCGGCAAATTGAGCATTTTTCGAGTTAACCCATAGCCGAATTCTTTAGCGAGTTCGCTAGCTTCAAAGCCAAGCTCAAAGTATCGGCTGAAAGTATAACTTTGATTCGAGTCAAGAAGTGACATTGTTTAAAGCTGCGGGTGATATTTTCCTTATATCACGGGATGCAGCACATACTATCAATGCTGCTTGTTCTGATAATGTATTTGGTTTGGACGGCAAGACTGACAGTGTATGGAGAGCATGGCTTGAAGCTTTAGTTGATTTTCTAAGTGTGTTTAGTATAATTAAGTAATATTTTATCAATAGATAAGTTTTGTTGAGAGTGGCAGACGTATGTTTTTTTACCATATTTTGCTCAAATCTTTACTGTATATGTATTCTGGGGCGCTTGTCGGCCCGTCATGTTCTCACGATGATGTTTATTAAGTGAAGCATTTAATAATATGAACACCCAAGTAACCACTCAACTACCAATTCCCTCGCACTTTAACGCTGAAAAAGTCGGCGAAGTCTGGCGCGTACCTTACCAACAACGCGCTGTAGAAGCTCAAACATGGGCAAAACAACACGATATCAAACCCGCATTTGCAGACGAAACTCGTATTTGCCTATTATTAATTGATGTGCAAAATACCTTCTGCATCCCCGATTTTGAATTATTTGTAGGTGGAAAATCTGGCACGGGTGCTGTAGATGATAATAAACGATTGTGTGAATTTATTTATCGCAATCTGGGTGCAATTACAACTATTGTACCGACGATGGATACTCACACGGCGATGCAAATTTTTCATCCTATATTTTGGATAAACTCTGTAGGAGAACATCCCACACCTGCTGCGACTAGCATCACGTCAAAAGATATTGAAAAAGGTATTTGGAAAGTTAACCCAGCGGTTGCTAATAGTATTACTAGCAATTATCAATTGTTAGAAAAACACGCCTATTATTACGTTAAAAAATTAAGTCAAGATGATAAATATCCGCTGACGATTTGGCCCTATCATTCGATGTTGGGCGGTATTGGTCATGCTTTGGTTTCATCTGTAGAAGAAGCAATATTTTTTCATTGCATTGCGCGTAATAGTCAAACGCAATTTGAAATTAAAGGTGAGAATCCTTTAACTGAAAATTATTCTATTTTACGTCCAGAGGTTTTGGAAGGTTTTGACAATAATCCAATTGCTCAAAAAAATACGCGCTTAATTCAGCAACTTTTTGAATATGATGCGGTAATTATTGGCGGACAAGCAAAAAGTCATTGTGTTGCTTGGACAATTGATGATTTATTAACAGAAATTCAGCAGGTAGATGCTAGTTTAGCTGAAAAAGTCTATCTTTTGGAAGATTGCACTTCACCAGTTGTCGTTAATGATGTGGTTGACTATACAGAAATGGCGGATGCAGCTTTTAAAAGGTTTGCGGAGGCTGGGATGCACCTAATTAAATCTACTATAAACATTGCGGAAGAGTGAGAGCCTCAACAGTCAGTTAACTTTGACCTACAAAATCAGCTTATTACTGTAACCAAAATATGCACTAATATATATAGTCTCTTAATTATTGTAAGCGTTTTTCCACCACGAATGCGCCGGACAGAAGATTCGCTTTAGTGCAAAATTTGTCCACGGAGCAACATCCGTTTAGAATCCCCGTTTTTTAAAGCGGGGAGGTTTCAAGGAAACGATTAACTTCTTTTAACTAACGGGAATGCACCAATGCCAGAAACTGGGTTGAGAGCAAAAATCGTAACCTCAAACTCTGGCTTTTTCCGCATTATTATCCAGGAACTGGGCGTTTAATACCCCGACCTTATATGGGTCGTCCGTTTTGAGTTGGGGTCCACAGTCCACATATATAAACCTCTTCCTTCTTCCTTCTTCCTTCTTCCTTCTTCCTTCTTCCTTCTTCCTTCTTCCTTCTTCCTTCTTCCTTCTTCCTTCTTCCTTCATTCATTCAATACTGCTTCATATAAGCTTCTGGATCTTTGGCAATCCAACCAAGGGATGAACTGGCACGGATTTCAAAATGTAGATGGGGTTGGCTTAAGGTCGGTTGTCCGCTTGTACCGACACCTCCAAGTTCGTCTCCCTGTTCAATTTGTTGACCGACGGTAACTTTCATATCCTCAAGTTGGGCGTAACGGCTTTGCAATCCCCCTCCGTGGTTAATCACAATCAATTTACCGTAACTACCTTGCTCCCCGGCAAAGGCTACTGTTCCCGGTGCGATCGCCTGTACCTTGCTTCCAACTGCTGCCAGTAAATCCACGCCACTATGAAAGAACACTTCACCTGTAGTGCGATTAATCTGCCAGCCATAAGGTAAGGCTACCTTTGCCACTTCTTTTAAAGGATAGCCACTTATTTGAATGGGTTTATTGTCATCTTTTGTGGGGGATGCAAGCGCTGCCGCACGATTTGAGGAGCCGCTTACTGGTATAAAGGCTAATTTAGATGGTGGTTGACAGCCATTCAATTCAAATAACGCATCAGCACGGACTTTATATTTCTGTGCTATTTGCCGCCAACTTTGTTTGCCAGACACTTCGATCACAATACCATTGTAAGGAGGAATCAAAATTTCGCTACCGATAGCAACCGTACCTTTACGTATCCCTGGATTCATGTCGATAATAGTTTCGGGAGCCAGATTGTAACGGGCAGCTATGCTCTCTACAGTTTCATTACGAGCCGCTTTGTAACGTTGAAAACGTGCGAGGGCAGGAGTTGGACAATTACCAGTAGGAGTTTGGGCAATTACTATGTCAGGAAATGCGGATACTACCCCATGCATACTGAATAGGGTAGAGAGAAACAATAGGGAAACGCGAAAAATCATGTACACAAAAAAGGATGGGGAGAGTAAGAGGGGTAAAGGTAAAGGGCAAGAAGAAAATTAATTCTTACGCTTTAGCCCTTACCCCTTGGACAAATTAAATTGCTCAATGACTAATGACTAATCCAAAATTTAAGATCGTAACGCTGTTTCTGTCAAATTTATCTGTCAAGTTGACAATTGCTTGACTACACTTAGAAACAGCGCCGAAACATTGCTGTCCTTAAGCGTAATGATTATGAAGTTATCTATGAAGCAACTTGCCGTTTATCTGTCCTTAGTGACTGTTGGCGGTGGTGCAGGCTTATTCGGCAGTCGCTATTTCCTGCCACAAACTCGCTCCTTTCAAGAATTAAGAAATGTAACAGTATCGTCGCCTGCGGAAACTGCAATTCCCAATCCTATCGGGGCACCAATTGGGGCTACAGCAGGCGATAGTGTAAATTTTATTGCTGGTGCAGTCCAAAGAACCGGTCCAGCGGTTGTACGAATTAATGCCACCCGCAAGGTTCCAAACCCCATCTCTGATGCTTTAAAAAATCCTCTACTACGCCGATTTTTTGGTGAGGACGAGCAACCAATTCCCCAAGAGCGAATTGAACGCGGTACAGGTTCTGGTTTTATTTTGAGCCAATATGGGGAAATCTTGACCAATGCTCACGTAGTGGCGGATACAGATACAGTACAAGTCACCCTCAAAGATGGCCGTTCTTTTGAGGGTAAGGTCGCAGGTGTTGATTCAGTTACAGATGTGGCTGTGGTGAAGATTGATGCTGATAAATTACCAACAGTTAAAATCGGTAATTCCACTAATTTGATACCGGGACAGTGGGCGATCGCGATTGGCAATCCTCTGGGTTTAGATAATACTGTGACCATCGGTATTGTTAGCGCTACAGACCGCACCAGCGCTCAAGTTGGTGTCCCAGATAAGCGAGTCAGCTTTATCCAAACCGATGCCGCAATCAACCCTGGTAATTCTGGTGGACCTTTATTAAATTCCCAAGGGGAAGTAATTGGCGTGAACACTGCTATTCGAGCCGATGCTCAAGGGCTCGGCTTTGCTATCCCCATTGAAACTGCTGCTCGCATCGCCAATGAGCTCTTTACCAAAGGGCGTGTGGAGCATCCGTTTTTAGGTATTGAAATGGTAGACCTTTCCCCTAATAAAAAACAGCAAATCAATCAAGAAAATAATCTCAACATCAAGCAAGATGCTGGTATTGCCATCAAGAATGTGATGGATAAATCGCCAGCACAGAAAGGTGGACTGCGTGTTGGAGACTTGATTCAAAAAGTTAACCGCAAACCAGTAAAAACCGCAGCACAGGTTCAAAAGCTGGTAGAGTCAAGCACAGTAGGTGACATCCTGGAAATGGAAATCATTCGCGGTGACAAAATGCAAACTCTTAAGGTTCAGTCAGGGGCTTATCCCAAAAAATAGCCAGGAGTTAGGAGTTAGAAGTTAGCAGTTAGGAGTTATAAATTGACAACCAACAACCAACAACTCATAACTTTTGCTCTAACTGCATCCGTTGTTCCATCTGACGCAGGAAGTACCCCGTCATCATTGCTGAGGCTAACAGACCGGCCAAATTGTCCCGATCTGTTGTAATCTGGACATTGAAACTTTCTGCAGGCAGCATCCCCACAAGCCCCTGGACGTTTTGCGAAATAATCTGCTTGATTTCGGGACTGACAGCCTGGGCGACGCGGGCTAGCACTTCAGGAGACTGGTGCTGCAGGTATTTGAGTAATTGGTTGGGATTATCCTCTAAGTTGTCACTAAAAAGCTGGTTGGGGTGTTCCTCAGAGTTGTCAGAAAGAAAGTCAGGATTAAACTCCATTGGCAGTTTTTTTAGCTTAATTGCTAATTCTACTCTAAACCATAGTAGAACTGACAGACACCTTAACTCCTCCAAGAGTACGAAGTATTTCTAAATACTTTGGTAGAGGTTGTACCACATCATCCTGGAATAGTTAAACAGTTATCAGTTGACTTACGTTGACTGATACATCACACAATAGGAATCTTGTTGCTTTAGTGATAACTGTTCAATATTTTCAGGACTTACGCAAAAACTCTCTGAAACTCTTATCTCTACCGAAACTCCAGGCGTATCCCTGACGGGACGCTTGCGACGAGAGCGCCTATGGCGTACTTGGCGTACTTGGCGTACTTGGCGGTTAATTTTTTAATTGTTTTGCGTAAGTCCTAATTTTTATCCTCGCTGGGGGGTTTACAGCAGATTTCAAGTGAGTGAAGTACAATCGGGCGGTTCAAGATGCCCAACCTAAGGTGCTACAACGGGGCGGCAGCTTATGTTCCTCCGCTTCCCCCCAAAACGTGCCTTGGGAAAATAAGCAACGCACTGGCTCCCCCACAAGAGTTTTAAAATGAAACACTGTACCTCATTGATCTCAAGAGTGCTGTAATACCCCGGTTCGATCGGGGTCGCCCGTTTTGAGTTGGGTTCCAGGTTCACATATATAAACCTTCTTCCTTCTTCCTTCTTCCTTCTTCCTTCTTCCTTCATTCAAGCGGGTTCTGGTTCTGGCTCCAATTGTAGTTCTAGCTGTCTTTGAATTGGACTGGGGGTGAATGGTTGGGGTAGCTGCTCGATTTGGAAATACTGATGAAATTTTGGCGTTACTTGTAGGGAGTAAGATCGAGAGTCACTGTCTCGCCTTTTCTTGACAAATCCTTGTTCCACTAATTCCTGAACGTGTTGATATGCACCTGAACCACGCACGTTGATTAAGTCAGTTTGAAGCATGGGGCTATTCAAGGCGATCGCTGCTAGAGTTCGCAATGCACCCACACCTAATTCGACTGGAATTAGGGTTTGCACTAAGTCATGATAGCCGGAGCGCAGTTGCAGACTGTAACCGTTTGGAGTTTCTACAACTTCTAAGGCGCTATCTCGACGGGCATAGTCGTCTATTAAATCAATGATGCCTTCCTCAACAGTACCGCGATCGCACGCGGCATACTCGGCAATTTCACCGAGCGACAGGGGCTTACCTTTTAAGTAAAGAATCGCTTCTATCTTAGTCGCTGCACTCATTAGTATGACGCCATTGGTGAGTAGTCATTAGTCATTAGTCATTTGTCACAAAACACTCATACAAAGGACAGAGGACATAGACAAACGCTGCATGAATGATTCCTAAAGTTATTGTCAAAGGACGAATCACAAGTGGGGCAGAATCTATCAGTTTTTTTTGGCAAAGTCAATACATATTACAATTCTTATTCCAGTTGAGATTTGAGGATAAATTCTGCGATCGCCAAATCTTGTGGAGTAGTGACTTTTAGATTTGTTTCTTCACCTGGAACAATCTTGACTTCGATGCCGCATTTTTCAAACAAAGCAGCATCGTCGGTAACTTCCCAACCTTGACGTACACCTTCATCGTGGCATTGCTTCAACAATTTGACATCAAATCCTTGAGGAGTTTGGGCAGCCCAAAGTTGTCGGCGGTCGGGTGTACTTTGAATTATGCCGCATTCGTTTACCACTTTAATCGTATCTTTGACTGGGACAGCGGCAATCAAACCAGAACAATCGCAAATCGATAAAGCACATCTATCTAATAATTCTGGCGTAGCAAGGCATCTAGCTCCATCGTGGATTAACACTTGTTCTGCTCCATCTGGCAGCGCCTGCAAGCCATTGTAAACCGATTCTTGGCGGGTAGAACCACCTTTAATTAACTCGACTTTTTTGGTTAGCTGACAGTCAGCAATAATATTTTTAAAGTCCTCCCAGTCGGTGGGTTGGCAAATAATTCCAATCCAACGGATGTGTTGTGAAGCTTCAGCAGCTAGTAGAGTCCAGCTAATAATCGGTTGCGATCGCAAAAGTAGCAGCAGTTTGTTCCGGTTGCTGCCCATTCTTCGTCCCGTTCCTGCGGCTGGAATGAGTAAATACACGACGGAAGTTCCTTAGATTAATTCCAATTCTCCATCTTCCCCTAAAATAGGGAGGGCTAGGAACTGTTATTTAATTCATACCCGTAAATTAAGATTATGCGAATAGTAGCCTTTGTTCCTGGTGGAATTGACGACCAAATTCTTTTTTTCCCGACTTTAGATGACCTGAAGCGCTATTACCCCAACGCTCAAATCGATGTCGTTGTCGAACCCACTTCCAAAGGTGCTTATCGGGTTAGCAAGTCAGTCCACGAAGTCTTGACGTTTGATTTCAACGACCGTAACAGTCTGGCAGATTGGGGTAACTTGGTCGGCACAATTCGCGATCGCGAGTATGATGTCGTCATTACTAAGCAGCAAAATTCCTCAGTAGGTTTTTTACTCTGGCTAACGGGAATTCCTATACGCATTGGCTACAAAGATAAAGGGATAGCTTTTCTGACTAATTCAGTACCAGCTAAAACCCAGCAGTATGCGGCTAATATGTATCACGACTTACTTGCTGGCTTGGGGGTTAATTCCCCTTGTCCAGAGTTAGCAATCAATGTACCGAAACCGGATATCGACTGGGCAGATAAAGAACAAAAACGTCTGGGAGTGCAGGAAACTGGATATATTTTGATTGATGGCGGTTTTGCCCAATCAGGTAAAGTTAAAGGTCTAGATACAATCTACCCTCTGGCAAATTGGCTGGAAATTATTCAAGAAATCCAACGCAAGCAGCCAGAAATGCCTGTGGTAGTGGTCAAAGACAAGGATAATGAAGATTTCATCCGCAGTGTTTCTAATGCCCTCAACATCAAGGTCACTTCCCCTACGGATATCGGCAAATTGGCGGCAACGATCGCCGGTGCGAATTTGTTGCTGTGTACTGATAGTGCGGCGATGCACTTAGCGGTGGCAGTACAAACTTATACTATCGCTTTATTTGGTTCTACTGAACCGACATTCTTAGTACCGGATAGCAATGCCCTTGGCAACCTTCAGTATCGTACGTCAGATCGCTTGCTGACAATTAAATCCCCTACAGGTAAAATCGCGGATATTTCAGCCAAAACCGTTTTAGCTCATATTTGGGCTGGCTAAACCAAATTTTTTCTGGGCATCTTTCAATCTCGGGCTTGTTTGTTTATTTTATACAAAAGTATTCCACATAAATTATCCCGTGAACCTACGTCTTTGCCTGTTCTACGAAATATTCGCTCCGTCCTTTAAGTTGGAATACTCTAAGCATTTCGACACAGGTTCTACAGAAAGGAAACTACTGCAAGACTTTGAACTCTAATCGATCCCCCAGCCTCGACTTTTAGCAAAAACCCCCCGAGATAGAAGAAAAAATACAATTATTCTCTCGAAAGGGGGAAGATAACTCTCAAGCAAAGCCTCAAAATAATTTGAAATTCATTTTTATATTTCAATTTGTTTTTCTTTGGGAGATATTTTTTTTATGTCCTGGTTTTCCCACTTCATCAAGCCAAGACCGATAAACAAAAATCAAATCCTACAAAAGCCGAATTCTGCCGTGTGTGTGGAGTTCGGCTATTTTGTGCGTGAGGGGTAAATAAACCTTTACTCTCCAAAGGTTTGGTGATAGATTATTTTTTCTGCTGCAAGTGTTAGTTCCAATATTTTTTTGGGAATTATATATATGACTCTAAAGTTGATGTGCATTTTAAGATACTGATTGCGACTAGGACTGGTTGAGGACAATTCTCGCTCTAGAGGTTGACACCCCTCACGCCAAAAATCAATGCCAAGCGTATAATTTACAGACTAAAATCCGCAAAAACTTCAGGACTCAAACAATTTACTAGGGAAATTTGGGGTCTTTTTACAAAAATAAGCAACCACAATTAGAGGTTTAAGCTAGAACAAAGATTAGGAAGCTAACAGCAAGATGGAGATTCTCGGCTAAGAGGCTTTTGTTATCAATCTGATTGGTGTGATTAGCGTTTGGGTGGATCTAACGCGCCATGTTCTTTCTTCATTCCCTTACTTATTACCTAGGCAGATGCATCCACCAAGAATGTTGTGAAGTCATAAGGAAAAACAAATGGCGATTCAATTACATAGCTTTGTTACCAGTGCTAAACGTTACTTTCAAGTAGAAAGTCAAGCTCACCATATTACAGGTATTTTTAGAAAAATAATTCAAAGAAATAATACTTGTAAAGGTAGTTTTAACGACGTTAATGGCGATTATTACGAATGCGAACAAGATGGAACGATAACCTTTTATCAGGCAGAAATACCTGATGCCATCAATCCTGGGATTTGGACTTATATTGTTTATGAATGTCCGGAAGGAGAAGAAAAAGTATTTCCTGACACAGCGATAGATACAAGTGATATTTGTTTGAGAGAATTATTTGGCGGTCGAAAACTGTTTAAAGTAGCTGTAGATATTCACGAATATATAAAATATAAATTTTCGGAAAAGGAATATCTAGAAATAGAGCTTCCTTTTGATTGGCAAAATCAAATTGGCAGAAGAATTGCTAATTTGCTTGTCGAAGAATTTAAAGCATTTAAGTCCTCAACTGTTTTTGCCAACAAGCAGGGCAAAGAATACATCAGAGCCGTTTTAGACGAATTTATTCAAATAGCCCTAGAGATTTTAGAGAAAAGAGGCACAGTAGAAGATTTTGAGCAAGCACAATTGCAAATACTGAACAAAATTAAAGTAGATGATATTGTTAATTTTATTGTTGAATACAATGATTATCGGATTTGGCAGGTGGCATTGCCTAGTAAATCAAAAGCGATTGAATATGCTTTTAATAGTGCATTAAATGTTATATGCCGGATGAAGTAATTTTAGATAAGTTTTAATTATATTCTTGCTATGTTGGGAAAGCGGTTGTTCCAGCCGCTTTCCCAACAGAATCATTTGCATGAGCAATTTCCTTGGAAATTCACATAAAATCAACATCCTACTGTGGAGGGCTGGTTAAAATTTTATGATAAGAGTGAGGGTTGGCAGCTTGCGAGAGAGACTTAAGGGAAAAGTCAGAAGCACAACCGAGTGATGTTCTTGAGATACTGTAATTGTCTCACGTAGAGCCGCAGAGTTTTTCTTTGCGTTATATAAAACTAAAGGTTATAAATTAATTTAAATAAAAAAAAGAATAGTTTCATGAAATAGTTAGCTAAAATTACCTTTAAAACTAAACTTTATCGAGTTATTGATTGTAGTCTCTACATAAATTTACTACGCTAATTTGGTTGAACTAAGTTCGATTACAGTGCTAGCCAAAGAATACTCATGATTAGACCGAAAATTTTTTCTTTTTTTTCTGGTTGCGGTTTTTTAGATTTAGGTTTTGAAAACAGTGGTTACGACATAGTTTATGTAAGTGAAATATTTTCTCCATTCATGGCAGCATATCGTTACTCACGAATGAATAGAAACTCGCCATTACCTGAGTTTGGATATCATGAAGGGAAAAGTGGGGATGTAAGTAAACTTGTTGAAGAATCTGAAGCAAAACGCCTACAAGAAATTATAAACAGCTGTCGCAAATCTACAAATATTATCGGGTTTATTGGTGGCCCTCCTTGTCCTGATTTTTCAGTTGGGGGTAAAAATTTAGGACATTTAGGTGATAATGGTCAGCTTTCCGCTGCTTATATTGAACTAATTTGTCAGCAGCAACCAGATTTCTTTTTATTTGAAAATGTGAAGGGGTTATGGAAGACCAAAAAACATCGCTCATTTTATGACTCGCTGAAGCTAAAATTACAGCTAGCTGGTTATATTTTAACTGATCATTTAATTAATGCTATTGAATATGGTGTACCGCAAGATAGAGAACGAATAATATTAATTGGTTTTAAGAACAATTTTTTAGATAATTTAGGAGTAAGCCGGAGTAATATAAATTTTGGTGTCGAATTAAAATTTCCTTGGCAAAATTATATTTTATATCCTCAACGCATAGTCTCTTCTTATCCTTGGAGTAAGTGCCAACCATTTTCAGAAAACTCTATCTTGCTTTGTCCTAAAGAAATTCCTCAAGAACTAACAGTTGAGTATTGGTTTAGAAAAAATGATGTATTAAATCATCCTAATTCTAGGCATTATTTTCAGCCAAGGGCTGCTAGGGAAAAATTTGCTTCTATTGAAGAAGGAGATGATTCTAAGAAATCATTTAAACGCTTGCATCGTTGGCGCTATTCTCCAACAGCTTGCTACGGAAATAATGAAGTGCATTTACATCCTTATCAAGTTCGTAGAATTTCGGCGGCTGAGGCATTAGCTATCCAATCTATGCCAAAAGATTTTATTTTACCTGACGAAATGTCACTTACTAATATGTTTAAAACTATTGGTAATGGCGTGCCTTATTTAGCATCAAAAGCAATTGCAAGAACTATTATTGACTTTATAAATAAACCTAATTTATGTAATAATTTACAATTAGATATAGTTTACAAACCATTACAACCATCTCCCATTTTTAAATAAAAAAAATAGTGCTTTTTTACCCTTATTTCAGTTAATATCAAGAATGAGCCGAGGGGCATCCGGTCAATAGCGCTTACCCTAGTCCTAAGCACTAGCTGGATTGGATGAGAAGCCCCCACTGTAACCGTATGCCGTTCTATGGTCAGAGATGTCACAACATATCAAAGAAGGCATCATCTAAGTCATAACCCAGTAATTGTGCCATAGACTTGAGCCGCGATTTACTAGGAATACTTTGCTGTTTGAACCAATCACTTAAGATAAACAGCTTCTGCATCAAAAAGATTTCTAAGGCCTCAGGATTGTACTGAATGCCTTCTTTAGAACTAAACTGGTGAGGTACGAGCATAGCGACGTAACGGACAAATTCGCCGACTTGCCAATCTAGTAAAAACGGCATCCAAGGATAGCGAGCATCCAAGCGGATAAACCATAGTCGCACCTCTGGAATTTCGGAAAGCTCCCGTGGATCGGTTGGGTCTAATTCATAATCAATAGTAAATTGTAACTGCTGCTCGTGGGATATTATCGCTCCCTCTTGCAACAGTTTATCAATCACCGTTGCGGCTGGTGTGAGATCCAAAGCGTGAATGCAGTCACTATTGAGAGCGATCGTAATTGTCATGATGAATAACAAAGTAAGAGGACTTACCCACAAGATACGGAATTTCTAGCCACAAGACTTATAAATACGTAAATTAAATGTGTTTAGCATAGTGATTATAAGAAAAAATTATCCGTTACCTCACTAGAGTTTTTGCTTCATTAGCGAAAAATAAATAATTAATTAACCGCAGGGTAGCACACAGATGGACGCAGATGAAAAAGATTTTTGCCAAATTGCCTAGTTTCCATCCGTTGCCAGTTGAAATAAAAAAAAGACGTAAGATTTCTTACGTCTAATTAAAGTCTTTGTCTATATGCCGAACACTAGCCGATGCATCTGGGACCTGATTAACCGTATGACTTGCGGTAAATAGCGTTGTCACCACCAACTACAAAAGTGTCAATGCGGTTGGTTCCTCGGGAAACAGCGCTAGGACTGGAAATAGTGGAGCCACCCAAGTTCTCCCAACTGCTCCAAGTAGAGCCATCCCAGTACTTACGATACATACTGTTATCAGTTCCCACAGCAAACACATCCAAACGGTTAGCACTCCAAGAAGTAGCTGCAGGGGAATAGAGCCATAAACCACCCAAACTTTCCCAACTGCTACTCCATGTTGTACCATCCCAAGATTTGCGGTAAATAGCATGGTCGGTTCCTCTAACAAACACGTCCACACGGTTTTCGCTAGAACAGACAGCCGCTGGTGCAGACAAACAGAAGCCACCTAAATTTGTCCAATCACCCCAAGCGGTACCATTCCATGATTTTTGGTATAAGGCATTATCCGCAGCGATCGCAAAAACATCCAAACGATTAGCTGCCGATGTGCAAACCGCTACACCCTGCTTGCAAAATCCACCCAAGTTTTCCCACTCGCTCCAAGTTGTACCATCCCAGAATTTGCGAAGCAGGTTGCGTTGTTGACCAACGATAAATACATCCAGGCGGTTCGTTTGGGAAGCCACAGCTGCTGGTGCCGTAAGGCTAAACCCACCCAAATTCTCCCAATCACTCCAAGTTTTGTTATCTGCGAACTTGCGATAAAGATTGCTGTCACCACCAAGGGTAAAGATATCTAAACGATTTTCTCCCCAACTAGCGGCCGCCGGTGCCGAGAAATTGTTACCACCCAAATTCTCCCAGTCCGACCAATGTGGTAGCTGAGTGGGGGGTACCAACATATCAAAGGCAAGCTTTGCTTGAATAATCCCAGCCCCAGAATGTTGGTCGAATCCCGGCTCACCGATATTCTTGGCTGTAGATTTCAGGGCGTTTTTCACCTCGTCTTGAGTGACAGAGGGTTTGGCTTGTTTCAGCAATGCAACCACACCAGCAGCAATGGGTGTGGCGGCTGAGGTGCCATTGTCGCAGCCAAAATAACCTTTGAAATGGGTAATAGAACAAAAATCCGGTTTGTTGGGGTCTAAAGCTGCGGGTCCTTGGCTGCTATAACCAACAAACTGCTCATCTTTGTTTACTGCACCAACAGTCATCACCATCGGATGTCCGTTGGCACCCCAAATACTCTTACCAGGTCCTGTATCGCCACCACATCTGTCAGAAGGACAAGTACCACCACAATTTCCAGCAGCAAATAATACCAGAATACCGAGGTTAATTACTTCTACTACCTTGCGAGTGAAGGGATGGTCAATATTTGTGGCATAAAATTCATCCCAGCTTTTCTGGTAAATTCCCCAACTGTTGGTGAGGATATGGGGTGTACCATCGGTTTGGTATTGCTTGATTGCCCAATCAAATACTCTTAAGGCATTGGATATCGAGTCACCACCAGAGATCCGACAGTCATAGAGTTTGGCTTCAGGAGCCATACCCAATACATCAGTGGCACACATATTACCATGTTCGCCCCAAGCCCGTGCAACAGTCCCCCAGTCGTATGCTGGACCACCGATAACGTTAGGAATTCTGCGGATTGTTTCACCGACAACAAAGGGACGACCTTCGGCAGTAATACCACCATCAACGACACCAACGACGATACCTTGTCCTTTATAACCAGCAGCCCAGATTTTATCAACACCAAAGTATGTGGCTACATCAGCGATCGTACCTTTTGGTATTATTGCGGAACAGTCGCAAGTCGCAATCGGACAGCCAGCAGAACTATCGGTTGGGGCTATTAAATCCATTTCCGTTTTTTCCAACAACACCGGATTGAAGGGAGCTATGCGCGTATCTTTATACACCTTGATTACATTGGGTTGTGCTTCCAATTCCTGGATTTTGCTTTCCGCAACCACCCCACGGACGATTACAGTTTCTTCATTAGAAGCGAGAAGACTTGCTGCTTGCTCGCTATCGGGAGTCACTGATACTGGCTCATAGCTTCGATCCAACTGAAAGCTGGCAATATTCATTCCAGCTAATATCTGTGATGCACCCAGCAGCCCTTGATTCTTAGGTATGCGCATCTCTACAAGTACATTTTGGGTCTTGCAAAGAATCGCAGCGTTCATGTCACCGCTGGGCATCTGACGTTGAAGAGATGGCGAATCCATACCCAAGGATGGCATACCGTCCCCGTTATTCATGCCCGTAGATGTAAGCCCATTGCTATGCATATTTTGTCCTTTGTAATTCTTGCTTGGTTTAAATTAGTTGCAAGAGTAAAAAATATACCCAGTTATTTCAGTCGTGGAGGGATAAAAATTGTCCGTCGAAATCACCTAATATCTGGCTGTAATTGGATCTTGTTTTTTTATATGTCATCTCAAGAAAGCAATAAATAGTATTGTTTGAGAGTCTCGAAACAGACAGCCTATGAGAGTAGACAATCCAAAATCCCTCTTTAATAGTTGGATCGCATGGAAACCGACACTGCGACCTTATTTCACAAACCAAAGTACTGGACTGGCTTCAAAATTGTTTCTAGTTGCGGGATTTACTTGCCTGACATTATGCGAATTTGTCAGACTGGATGTGAATACGTAAAAATACTGAAAAATACAGTTATTAAAGATTTGATTTCAGTGTAAATCCCGGTACCATTTTTGGTTTAAGGCGCTATGCAGAAAAACTCCTCGCTCCTTACAACGTTAGGACTAGTGGTCTATGTGGTTAATTGTGCGGGGTACCCGACCATGAAGCCCCCATCAAAACTGGTGTGACAGAGTACTAGTTATGTATAGCTATTGTAAAGCGCGATTAAAAGTCGCTTTTTCTTGCGAAGCTCATCTGTGGTAGCTCATTTGAGCGACATTCTCGGGGAAATGGCGAAAAATCGATTATTTTCAATTCCCTATTTTTTATTAAAAGTAATGTTAATAAATTTAAATACAGTAGTGATAATTTGTAGTATTTAATACTTCTATTTTTCCAAACAAGCCTTTAATAAGCAGTTATCAAGCAAATATCAAGTAATTAAAGTAATCTATTAATATAAATTATCCGTATTTTTATCGTTACAGTTTACATAAATAGTATAAAAAAGTTAAACAAATATATTTCTGGTGCCAAAATAAGAATATATGCCAGGGTATTAGCATCTACGGTTTTAAATATCTGTAATCGGTTTATCAGTTCAAAAATATTAATGTAAATATTACGGAACTGTAACCTTAGTATTGGAATTTATCTATCTAGTAAAACTTGTAGGATGAATACGAGCCATGAATACCTCGAACAGCATTGATCTGGTTGCTGTATCCGATAATCAACCGACTTTGCGGGTTGAGAAAGAAGCCTTGCTGAAGGTTCTGGTTAGAGAACTTGATAGTTGTACACCCCCCAAGGTGCTTCAACTTACTGAGCAAATGGTCAACGAAGTAATTTTTGAATCTGATGTGGATGGTGTACATTACTATGTGGTGCGCTGCGGTCAACCAACTAAATTAGTTTGTGACGAGATTTTACTTTCTGCCGAACAACCTAACCAGACTTCTTTGATGAAAGCTGAAGAAAGGATTAATCTTAGCCCTCGTGAGGTCGCGATCGCGAAATTAGTCGCACGGGGTCTTCCTAACAAATCAATCGCCATTCACCTTCATATTAGTCCTTGGACTGTCGCGACTCATCTACGTCGTATTTTTGTCAAGCTGGGTGTAACTTCCCGAACTGCTATGATTACTCGGCTTTTGGAGAAAAATCTACTACACGATTAATATGGCAGTTGATTTAAATACGCTCATTTTGGCGGGTAATACACCTGCCATAAGGTAGACGTTTATAGGGATTTTAAGCTAAAGTTGTAATGAGTTTGTTTTAGCTTTGGCTTTGGAAAGGCGATCGCCAGCTTGTAGAAAAGATTTCCTTACCCAAGCCTGTGATTTCCGCAGCAACAACAAAGCGCAAACACAGGTAAAGATAAGCGTGCGGGATTAAAAATCCTTGCATATATAAAATAACTAATAAACATTCCAGCATAGAAAATAACCCTGATACTTAACTTTCTTTAGATATGCAAAAACAAGCAATCTCTACAAAACCAATTCGTTCCTTAGAAGATGCTGTTGAGCGGTGTCAGTTGCTGGGGATGCGGGTAAGTCGGCAGCGTCGATTTATTTTGGAACTACTTTGGCAAGCAAACGAGCATCTCTCAGCTAGAGAGATTTACGATCGCTTAAATCAGCAAGGCAAAGAAATTGGTCATACTTCTGTTTATCAAAATTTAGAAGCTTTATCTTCTGGGGGAATTATTGAGTGTATTGAACGTTGCGACGGACGTTTGTACGGTAATATAAGTGATTCTCACAGCCATATTAACTGTTTGGATACCAACCAAATCATGGATGTTCATGTAGAATTACCAGAAGAATTTATCCGCCAAATTGAACAACAAACAGGAGTGCGGATTACTGACTATAGTATTAACTTTTTTGGTTATCGTAATTTACAAGATTAGTTAGTGGTTGGGAGTTGGGAGTTAGACATTCACAACTAACAAATAACAACTAACTCCTATTCATAAAGGTTAGTGCCAAAAACTGTCTCATCCTCAGCAGAATCTTGGTATAAATCAGCTGGTAACATCGGTTCACCTTCTACGCTTTGAATCATTCCTGTTGGATTGCTATTAGTAAACCAAACAGATATGTTTTCTTTAGAGTCAGGCATATTAAAGTGGTTTTGCTGCAACAGTAACCGTTTAAAGGATTGAAACTGTTCTAGAGAGAACATGGCCCCATTAGAAGAGGCAGTTTTTTTATTAGTGTCGTCAAGGATGGTATTAAACAAGCAGGCATTGGCGAGATTAACTTTGCTGAGGTTAGTGCCTGTAAGGTTAGCACCTGTAAGGTTAGCACCTGTAAGGTTAGCACCTGTGAGGTTAGCACCTGTGAGGTTAGCACCTGTGAGGTTAGCATCTATAAGATTAGCTTTTTGCAGATTAACACCTGTTAAATTAGCACCTGTTAATACAGCATTTGATAAATTTGTTTCTTCAAGATTGGCACCTGCTAGCATGACTTGTGATAAATAGACTCTCGATAGATTGAGATCCACAAGGCATTTTGAACGTATCCGCAAGAAGAAGGCGTTTTTGTGTAAAGCTGCGGTTCTCGCAATTAGGGTTATTAGTGCTTCTGGATTAAATTCTGCCAATGAACTGGGATTACCACAAGGCAAAAACGGCACTTTTGCTTCTTTGGAAGCAGCACAAAGTAATAAAAATATATTGAGTCCTACTGCTGCATTCACCTGTTCGACATTGACCGGGTTTTGCAATGTCTGAAAATAAGTCAAAGCTTTGTGGGCGATACCTTCATCCAACCAACGCCCCCGACAATAAGCGTACCAAAAATTATTCAGGCGATCGCAGAATATTTGAAAAGAGAATTCTCCAGGTTGCTGTCGCCGCAAGCCTTCAATTACAAGTGCTTCTATTTCCTCACTCAGAATACCGTAACCAAGTAAATTATAAAGATGCTGGGCAACGCTACTGTCAGAATCTAAGACAAAGCTGAGTTGACCATAAATATTTTCTTGCTGGTAGCTGAGTAATTTTAATTCATTTATTACAGCATCTGCACAGAGATATTCTCCTAATTTGGGGTGAGAGAATTTAATCGAGAGATGGGGCGATGGAGAGAACCCCTTACTTCTAAAATAAAAGGCTGGTAGGGTGTTTGGATTGGATTCTTGGGTGATATTTACTTGATGGCGTTGTGAGTGGACAATTTTTAGAGCGATCGCTCGCATTGATTGGAGTAAGTAAGAGGGATGATCGCTGCCGAGTAAATTGGCGATCGCATCTGGTGTACGGTGGATGTGAGTTGAATCTGAACGCAGCAGCACTGTCTTAATACCACCCGCAAAAGGATAGCCTAACAGCCAGCGACTCAAGCGATGGAAAATTTCAAAATAAATCGGGGCAGAGCCAAAATCTTGAGTGTTCGCAGTTAATTGTAATATTTCATCATCCAGCATTCCATCGCGGTGCAAAACGCCCAAGATATACAACATCAACGGTTGACGAGTCAGTTTTGCGAGTTCCAATGAATTGGATTTGCTGCCAAATAGCCCAGACTGTTTTAAAAAAGTAAAGAAATTTTGGGCGATCGCTAATGATTGTACTTTTGCCCACTGCTGAAACCATTGTTTCAACACTTCTGGTTCCAAGGGTTGTATGGCAATGCGTTGCAATTGCAATGGTAATTCTGTAAGGATTTGTTGCAAAGCTGTTGACCGAGTTGTCAAGATAATCTTATGCCGACTCCGAGACTGAAAGCTTAGTAACTGCTGGATAAAAACCAATGAAGCCATATTACCCTGAGGGCAAGTCGGCAACTCATCTAGACCATCCAACAGCAACAAACATCGAGGATGGTGTAAATTCAGACTGGCAGCAAAATTAGCATGAAAATTTCCTTGAACGCCAGAATTTAGAGTTTCTACCAAAGTTTTGCCATATTTAATCTCAGAAAGACGAATAAATACAGGCATCCAATTGGGGTAAAAATCCTGTGCCACAAGTGCCGCAAAAATTTGGCAGAAACTGGTTTTGCCATAACCAGCTTCCGACTCAATAACAGCAATAGTTTCTATATCCGTTAATTGTTGCTGCGCCCATGCGATCAAATCAACTGTTGTAAAAGAATTATCTTCCTTCACCGGAGAACCTTGGAGAGGGACATAGATATCCTTTAGCGCAAAGGATTCCATCAATAAAGGTTCTGAAAGACTCTGAATTAAATTTGCTCGGTAATGTTCTCGATATAAGTCAATTTTGTCGGACACACCCCAGCCAGCTTCAGAACTGCGGGTGTTGTTGACGAAATTCCCCAAGCGAACAAATTTTTGTAATTGGGCTAAGGGTGCAGCATTCTCAGCTATAACAGCAAGTAAATGCCCTGCTAGTGCGTAACACATCCGAGTCGTTATCAATTTTGCTTCCGGTTCCTCCGCACCATTAGCAACTAACCAGGCAACAGTAGCGTTGTTCATTTGTTGCACTAGTAATGAATCGGCAACCAAAGATAGTGCTTGTTCCGCTTGAGTATCAGTTAGTTTCCCTGGGCTGAGAGTTTTCAGCAGTCCCTGGAGGTGAGGAGTGGGGGGGAGGGGGAGAGAGGGATGGGGTGACTTAGAAAAATTTTCCCCGTGTCCCCATTGTCCCCAAGTCTCTACCTGAGATACCATCGCCCTATTTAACCACAGTCTTTTTAGGGTTGCTTCCTGTTGTATAACTTGTTGTAAGGCTTGGAGATAGGCAATCTGAAATGCCAGCCATGTGCCTTCATTGCGTTTTAAGGGTTTTTTTTGGCTGAGTGCATTCACAAGGCTTGCAGTCAATTGGGCTAGAGCGGTAATTTCTTGCCAAACAATTGCTAAAGGCTGCTCTAAGACTTCTGCTAAAGTACAGATATCAAAAGGCATAAGGCTTTTAACTTCCATATCTAGGACAATACGGAATGCCAAGCCAGCCATTTGCCCCGCCGAAAATCCCCGAATTTGCTGTATTTCGATGTGGTGTTCTAGTAACCAATGCCGAATACTGATGTTCATTTGACTACACGGTTAATGGCTGCGTATGGCGATTATGCTCCATTCCTAAGTGTGCCCAAATAAGCTAAACAATTTTGGATTTATTCGTTTGGTACGCTTAATAATGTCAAATTAAGCTAAATATCAAAGCTGTTTTCCGATCCGGGAAAATACTACTTCTGTTTTTGAGCGGACAATGAGCGATCGCCTTCTAAAATTATTATTGGTAGACCAGGATCCCATCTTCCGTATCGGATTACGGGTATCTCTGGAACAACTTCCTATGGTGCAAGTGACATCGGAGGCTCAGACAGATACTGCAGCCTTGCAGATACTAGCAGAACTCGCCCAAAAAGACCCATTACAAGTAAATTTGGTAGTTTTGGAACTAAGTACTAGTAACTTAGGTTTACAACTCTGTCAGCAACTGAAAATCCAGTATCCCAATTTACCGATATTACTTCTTAGTTCCATCCAAGACCAAGGAATGCTTTTGGCGGCAAAGAATGCTGGTGTAGATGGCTACTGTCCCAAAGGCAGATCCGTTTTGGAGTTAGTCGCTGTCATGCAGGAAGTTGCGGATGGTGGTTCCTATTGGATTGAGGAAGCTGAATTCAGAATCCCAACCTCAAATCTTCCTACAAACTCCGTACAAACTTCCCTCACCAGAATAGCTAACAATCTCCGATTGTCAGGAATTGGTTACATCAATCCAAATTTGGCTGAAGTTACGGCAAAATTACAAGTTCCCGGACTGCCATTATTAGAACAGGTATTTTTAGCAGGAAAACGGCGAGAATTGCTGGCAGCACGTTGGCTGTTAAATCATTTGTTAACTTCAACAAATCAAAATTCAGATGAGGAGCAAACGCCACCCAACACCGGAATTAGGAAAATAGATTCACCAAAGACAATAAATTATCCTTCTTTACTTAGTCCCAGAGCGCTGCAATCAGCATTATTTGCATCTTGTGTAAATAAAATTCAGTATCCTTTGCAAAATGTCACAGATACGCCTTTAGAAATTGATATTTTACGTGTAGAGAAAAAGCGAGAGTTGCTTTATCTCATCCTCCGAAAAATTGCTGAAGCGTTAGATGATTTGCGCACTTCAGAAATTACATATCAATTATCGGAAATTGTCGATACCATACTGTTTGATATATGGCAAGCTACTACTAGAGAGTTTTTTGGGAAATTTTCTCGGGTGCGAGTAATTGATAGGGATATCGAAATCGTCACTTTACTTATGCAAGATGCTGAATCTATAACAACAGAAATTCTGAATAAAATTCCTTTAGTTATTGATTTATTTGCTTACCTGCTATTTCAAACAGATTTAAAAATTGATAATGCATCATATCCAGCAGGTAGTTTTGAAGCAAATGAACAAGGCTCAATGTTATTGGAGAACTTATTAATTCAGGTAGGAAATGGTGTAATACAACCGCTATTAAATCGGTTAGCAGATGTCGAAACAATTAAACAAAATTATTACGATAGTCAATTAGTTTCTACAAGAGAAGTTGAAAAGTTTAGGAATAATTTATCTTGGAAATATCGCCTGAAGAATTATGTCCAAGAAGCTCAAGAAATTTTTGAAAGTCGTTATGAATTATTTGTATTCGCACCTCGTGGGATTGCCAAAACTTCGATTTATGCCCCCAGACGGGAAGAATTAGCTCAACTTTCTGGTATTCCGCTATTTGTGACCTTAGTCTTAGAATTTCGGGATGCGATCGCTCCGAGAATGCGATCGCTGCTATCTTTCTTCGGTAGCGGTGTTGTCTTCGTTCTCACACAAGTGATTGGTAAAGGTCTGGGTTTAATCGGTCGTGGTATTCTGCAAGGTATTGGTAGCGTATCCTTGCCAGAAAAGAAAAATAAGAATTTGTAGTTTATGGCGGGCAACGATGCCCACCCCACAAGAATTACAAAAGCAAATTGAAAGATTTTAAATTTACCAACTTAAAAAAAATGCCACAGATGGATTGTTGAAAATTTCAGAATATAAAATCCAAAATGGTAAGCTAACAATCCTTTGATTTGCACAAACCAATTTCATATAATTCTTGTGGGATGGGCATCCCGAACCCTCCGAAAGTGCAATTTTTAAGCGTAACAGCTTATCAGTTTCCCAAACTCTCGATAGCGATAACAGTTTGACCTTGATGTATAACCTTTCCTTTATAAGTATCAAACACTCGTGCTTGCAAACCAAAGGGATAGATTTCACCTTTTACCCATTTGATTCTTTCCGGGATTTGACCTGAAGTAGACTCCTGTAACACTCTCTGACTGAGAAAAAGTTCGTAGCATCCTGACGGCTCCACATTTTCTGTCTCCCACTTATTCTCACAGCATCTGCTTATATTGAAGTCTCGGATAAAACCAAGAGGTGCGGAAAGTCGAAAGTTCTTCACAGTAAGACCAGTAACTGAATTCCCTGTATCTGGCATTGTTACGGATACGTACATCAAAAGTTCATACACCAAGTCAGCAAATTTCCATTCAGCCGTCACCACTTCGACGATTAGCCTTGCCATCACTCCCCCAGTTTTTTGTCTCGTTAATTAGCTACCACAAAATATTGACACTCCGCAATCGTTTGTTGTGGTGGAATTGTGAAAAATAAATTATCCAGCAGGGAACACAAGATATGACCTCATCCCCTAATACCGTTGTTTATCCGTTCGCCGATTCTTCAGTAATTTTAATTTACATCAGTCACTAGCCATTGCCATTCTGTCACCACAGCGTTAGAAATATTTAATACCAGAGGTTTTTCTCGTTGAATTGGCAGATAAATTTTCAGCGAATCTGTGGACGGCAATTTTTGCAAAACATCTGTTAATTTGTACTCTCCGACATTGGGAGCAGGTGAAGTTTTTGCATATACATCAGATGCACTCAATAATTTACCCTTTGCTGTTAATATTTCTAAGTTTTGAGGGTGAGCAAACTCAACTACACCCGGAAAACCTACCAACCTTAAATTAATCTCTTCTGATTTGCCTGGTTGAAATAGTTTGTACAAAACCACTTGCCAAGTGTATCCAAAATCATCTTTGATAGAGACTTGGGAGTGATAACGTAAAACTCCTGGTGCATCGTGATGCTGACGCAACAAAGCTAATGCTGAATCTGAGAAAAATGCACCAGAAGATAAAATTAAAAATATTATTAATAGACAGCG
Organism: Cyanomargarita calcarea GSE-NOS-MK-12-04C; assembly: GCA_019359595.1. GTDB lineage: Bacteria > Cyanobacteriota > Cyanobacteriia > Cyanobacteriales > Nostocaceae > Cyanomargarita > Cyanomargarita calcarea. The sequence goes on along the minus strand of JAHHGZ010000004.1, from coordinate 214,042 downwards.
CAACAGTATCTGCAAAAACATAAAATCCTTTTTTGAGATTCTAAAGCTAGTACTCCACCACATTAATTTTGGTGGGTAAAGACAACAGAACTAAATCCCCCAATTCTGGGGGACTTTGAATTCTATTCCCCCCCAGAATTGGGGGCATTGGGGGGGGGCAAGGGGGCTTCATCGTTGGTTACTCTGCCTTTTTAAAAGATTAAACATTCCAATCACGGCGAAACTGAAAAAAGTCATCTAGAAACTCTTCTAAAGCAAAATTACTATTTAATTTATCCTGATTCCACAACTGTGCTGTTTGCTGCAAAATTTCTGAAAAACTCGGATAAACGGGTGATAAATCTGCTAGATACTTAACTGCAATTTTTTGAGATATAGCCAAAGCAATAATATTAATTAATTCTCCAGCTTCTGTCCCTAATATCGAAGCACCTAAAATTTCTCCATTGCGTAAAACAATTAATTTACAGATACCTGTAGTATTATCCTGAAGCTGTGCCGCAGTCAATGATTTAAAATACTGTCGCAAAACTAGAATTTGATTATGTCTATATCGGCGTTTTGCTTGTACTTCAGTTAACCCAACTTGTGCGAGTGTTGGCTGAGTAAACATCGCCCAAGGAACACAGCGATAATCAACTTTTAATCTTGGGAAGAAAAGGGCATTTTTTAGGGCAATTTTCGCTTCATAATTAGCAATATTAGGAACATCATAACCACCAATAACATCACCACAAGCGTAGATACGGGGATTGGTAGTTTGCAGCTTTTCATTCACCAACACACGAAAATTATGCCATTTAACACCTACCGCTGCCAAATTTAGGGATTCACCATTTGGCTGCTGTTTGGTAGCAACTATAATTTCATCAGTTTCAATCGCTTTATCTCCGGCTTGAATCCATTTTTTATCATCAAGTCGTCTCACTTGAGTTACTATTGTACCCGTGATAATACTTACACCATCAACTTCCAACTGTGCTTGTAACAATTGGGCTATCTCTGGATCAATATCAGGCAGAATATAAGGATGCTCGACTATTAACGTCACACTGCAACCCAACCGGGCTAAAGTTTGTGCGAGTTCAATTGTTTGGGGAACACCGCCAATGATTACAGAGTTTTTGGGTGGTGCAGATTGGGTGAGAGATTGCCAAATATTAGATGCCGTAAAATAGCCTGTTTTTTGCAATCCATCAATATTTGGAATTGCTGGTACCGAAGCCGCAAGTAAATAAGTGCGTCCTCTCAGCAAGCGGTTGTTAACAAAAAATCCTAAATCCGGTGAAGCTTGAAATTGCCCACTGCCAACGATAACATCGATTCCTTGTGCGGCTAGGATAGCGGGTGAATGCTGAAGAAGCTGATTTGAGGAGACTCCTTGTACATAGAACAAAGCTTCTTGCCATGCCACAGATACCTCGTGTTTTTCTGTAGGGTTATAGTCCTGAGAAGCATGAATACCGAATTGAGCAGCATTACCCAATGTTTGAGCGAGTTTAGCGAGTTCTCCCATAGCTTGGTGATGAATAAGTCCAAAGCCGGATTTGGGTTCCACCAAGGCAACAGTAGCTCTTAGTTGCCTTGCATTAAGAGCAGCGTAACGTGCAGCAAGACTGCCACCAATAATCACGACATCGTAGTCAAGAGTCACTTTGATAAAGAGTTAGGAGTTAGGAGTTGGGAGTTAGGAGTTAGGAGTTAGGAGTTGTAGTTACAATTCATGAATTGTCACTACAAGTATTATGGTCATTTAAGCGGACATGATATGAATTCTCTCTACATAGCCAAAAATTCCTACCGACAAATCTTAACTGAACTCTACTGGGTTAAATTCATCACTCCTAACTCTTAACTCCTAACTCTTAACTCTTGTGTTAACGCTTCTAATAACCGTTGGTTATCGGAGGAGGAACGGACAGCAACTCGAAAAAAGCGATCGCCTAATTCGGGAAAACTTAGGCAATCGCGGATTAATATCTGGTGTTGCTGGAGTAATTTTTGTTGCAACTGGGAACAAGAATGCTGTGATTCAACTAATAAGAAATTCGCAGCACCCTGACGGGGTTGCAATCCTGGTATTTTGGCTAAACCTTGAAACAATTCATTTCGTGTTGGTGGTAGCCATGCCCAAGTTTGCTGCTGAAACTCACGATCGCCGAGTGCTGCGATCGCCGCTGCTACTGCTAGGGTATTTACGGGCCAAGGGTCACGCCACAGTTGCCATTTAGACAAGCGCTCAGGGTGGGCGATCGCATATCCTAGTCGCAGCCCAGGGAGACTGTAAAATTTGGTAAGCGATCGTAAAATCACTAAGTTTGGATATTCCTGCACCATCCCAATCAAGCTTTCTTCCTCCTGAGGAAAAAGAAAATCCATAAACGCTTCGTCCACCACCACCAAGGCAAATTCTTCCAGATAAGGCAAAATCTCTGAGCGAGAAAATAACCTCCCTGTTGGATTGTGGGGGTTGTTTATAATTAGTCCTAACTCCTGAGTCCTGTACTCCTTCAAAGAACCCTTGTAGTGTCGTGAGTTCTGAGTACTGAGCAGAGGTTTTAACTCAGGACTCATTAAAGAGAACTCCAACACCTTAGCGTCGCACGCCACTAACGCCCGATAATAATCGCCAAAGGCTGGAGTCATCAACACAGTTGCGGCGAATTGCGCTAATTCTTTACCTGCCAGTGTAAGTAATTCTGCCGAACCGTTACCCGGCAGAATCCATTCAGGCGGCAATTGATGGAAGTGACTGAGAGCTAGTCTCAGTTCACCATAATTTGGGTCTGGATAGTGTCTGAGATTACCAAGTTGGGACGTAATAGCCTCTAAAATGCTTTTAGGTGGTCCCAACGGGCTGATGCTTGCAGAAAAATCCAGAATAGCACTAGCAGGACAGCCAGCCACATCTGCTGCCCAAGCTAAATTTCCACCGTGTCCAGGGGAATGCCGCATTAAACAAGGTTTCCCAGAAAGAGAGCCTAAACAACTTTTGGGGGTGCAACCCTCTCTCTAAACATCTTACCTGCAGAGAAGGCTGGAACTTTTGTCGCCGGAATTTCCATTTTCTCGTTCGTTTTAGGGTTACGGCCTTCACGGGCTTTCCGTTCCCGCGATTCAAATGAACCGAAACCGACTAAGGTAACTTTATCACCAGAGGAAACAGCTTCGATAATAGTTTCCAGCGCTGCAGTCAACACCGCATCAGCTTGTTTTTTTGTAACGCTTGCCTTTTCAGCCACAGCATCAACCAATTCACCCTTATTCATGTCAAACTCCTTGAGGTTTACTACAGATTGTGTACAGAGAAGCTCTGACACATATTTATACCATTTTGGATTGGAAATTTTTGATTTTCGATTGTGAAATCCGGTCTATATAATCGTTTCGACAATCCATCAGTCTCATTCATTTTCCAATTGGTATTACTTAAATCTCCGTCTGAAGATTTACAAAAGTCGTCCTTTAGGAGTACTTCCAGTTTAAAACTCTGGAACTCCCGTAGTATCAACTTTTCAATGAATCATTCTAAGGTGTACAAGCCAGAAGTGGATCGATGAAACCGTTAATTTATATAGATTTCAGCATTTTTTTTGAAAAAAGGGTAGTTGTTTGGCTAAAAACACCCCTAATAGTAGGAAAAAATACTTAGTGAAAACCCCTATTCTTCTTTGGACAGGGGAGTGAGGGAGGAGGGAGGAGAGTTAGGGTGTACCAAAAAATAAATTATTTTGTAGACTCATTGCATCTTGTCTGACCAAACAGGGTTTTGGGCCTAACAAGACGGAAATATTTTGGATATTTTTTAATTGAAGTTAAAGCTGTTGCTTCTGTTCCATTGGCGTAATATAAAATTCGGATAATTATTTGTAATAACCCGCAGTCACACCAAGCCCTCCCCTACCCCTCCCCGGATGCGGAGCTACCGTGTACACACAAGTTGAAAAAACCTTAATTTGTCCCTCAAAGCCCCTCACCCTGGAAGGGTGGGGCTACACCAACAAAGCCCACCTGCGTGGGCTAAAGAGATTTTAGCCCACGCAGGTGGGCTTGGCACGCACAACGCCCCACCCTTCTAGGGTGAGGGCGATAGGATTGATTTGTGTGTACACCGTAGGCATACGGGGAGGGGACGTAAACCTGTGCTTTACGGGGGTGGGGTGAAGTGGCTGCGGGTTATATTGGATAGTCAAAGCCTACCGTTTACCTGGAACCTTCAACCCGCCACGTTCCAAAACTCCCCGCACCTCTGGGCTGGGTTGGTAGTTATAGCCATAAGAAGAGCGCTCAGAATCATCCATAATCTGAGGTGTCAGCAATACAATCACCTCATTGCGCTGATTTTGCCTATTTGTTTTTCTAAACAGCGAACCAATTAACGGAATATCACCCAAGATGGGAATCTTGGATACACTTGTCCGGTCTTGGTCTTGAATAATCCCTGATAGAATTAGCGTCTGACCGTCACGGAGGCGAACCAAGCCAGAATTCAGAGAGCGTTCAGATACCAAGAATATTTCTTGGCTACCACCATTACCCAAATTGATATTAGCTGGCGCTTGCGGTGCTTTGACAACGGGAGCAACCGACAGAGAGACAAAGCCATTATCGTCAACCCGATCAAGTTTCACAGCCAAGGTTAAGCCCACGCTTGTTTTTTCGGCTGTAATCGTTTCTGAAGAAGTGCCATCACCACGAGTAATTTCCCGCTTTAGGTTTCCTACTACTTCCTGAGTTAGGTTGACGTTAGCGCTTTGACCTTCTTGCACAATCAAGGTTGGGTCGGTCAATATCTTGGCGTTGCCACTTTGTACCTGAGCTTGCAAACTAGAAAGAAAACGTTTTGGAAATTGGTACAAAGACGCCAAGCTGAATTCAGCTGTTGCACGAGTGCCTGCGGCATAAGTGCTAGTCTGTCGTCCAGTTGTAGGGTCAGTCGTGATCGTTACAGTATCTGGAGTTCCTGGTGTGAAAGACGACAGACCTGTGCTAGTTGGATCGTTTGCTGATGGAGAAATAGGACTTAGAAAAGTTGCACTACCTGGAATATCCTGTGTGACTCGACCGTCTTGTATAACTCTTAGACCCGAGCCTCCATTTGGTACTGTGAAAGTGCCATTTGCATTTAAAAAAGGTTGCGAGCTGGCATATGGATTAGGTATGGTTGGCGTATCAGTCAGACTGCCTGATACCTCAGCACTAGTAGCTGGTCTAGAACCACCAAAATTAAGAGATGCAGCACCATTATCATTAGTAAAGTAGTTGTTACCAATCCCAAATGAAAAGCTACCGCTCATGTTTTGGGTATTTAAGAGGTTAATGTCGATAATTTTGACGTTAACTGCCACCTGACGACGGCGAAGATCCAACTGTCCCAACTGAGCCATTGCAATATCAACTAGTCTAGGAGGCCCAATCAAGGTCAAGGAATTGGTACGCTCGTCTCCTAGCGCTTGCAACCCTCTGAGCATTGGGTTGGAGTCTTGAAATTCAATCCGTTGAGTTTCAACTTTGCTTTCTGTGGTCGTCTGAGTTTGGGTAACGGGGGCTGCTCCAGCACCTACAGGTACAGCATTCACGCTTGTAACCTGTCGTTCACGACTGATGGCGGTTTCTGCACCTAAGCCCACCAAGAAGTTGACTGCCACGCCTACAGTAACCTGGTTGAGTCGCAGGCTACGCATTACTACATCACGAGTGGAGTTTGGTAGTTTTGGCCCAACGAAAACCGTGCGGTTACTGCGATTGGCTTCTAAACCACTCAAACGCAAGACGTAGTTAAACACATCTTGTACTGGCTCGTTCTCGATATCTAAGGAAATTGTCGGGCCTTCGCCACCAGCAGAACCACCTTGAGCGCCAGCTTGTCCCCCAGCAGAAGCACCTGTATAAGCTAAGTTTAAGCCTGCAGCACGAGCAAGCAGTGATAAAACTTCTCGGACTGGAGCATCTTTTAACACTAAACGGGGCACTCGTTCTTGAGTCCCTAAATCAATGGTGCTGGGAGAAGCATCAGTATTAGAAATCGCAATATCTCCCACAGGTGGGGCGATCGCTCTGGGTAAGAAAGGCGGTGCTTGGTTCTGGGGTTGAATTGGCCCAGATGCTTGTGCTGGTGTTGCTGTTTCGGCGATTGGTGCAACAGGGGCAGGAATATTTCTTGCTACTGGTTGTGTGGGGTCAGCGGCTGTTGTTGTGCCTGGAGTAAAGCTGAGGGTAATCCCGTCTCTACCCCGCGCTACAGGCTGAGTATTGGGGGCACCAGCGTCTCCTGTGACTACAACCCGGATGCTATTGGCATCAAGTTGATTAATTACTACAGAGCTGATACCAGGCACTGGGTTATCTTGCTTGAAACTCTTGCCTTCTGATAAACGTAGTTGTGTATTAATAATATCTGCAACTAAGGTTTTACCCCGTTGCGTTGTGAATACCTGGGGACGCGAGCCTGATGATGTATTTAAAACAAGTTTAATTCCACCATCAACTGGATTGAGTTGCACCCCAGTAATTTCCGTAGTTTGTGCAAAAACCGGTTGAGCCGCCAAAAATACAAAAGCTGCGGTGCCTAATATTAAACTATTACCGTGAAGCTTCACAGTTCATTCCTCACATTAGAAAGTCGTTAATTGTTGGTTGTTGGTTGATAGTTGTTGGTTGATAGTTGTTGGTTGTTAGTTGTTGGTTGTTAGTTGTTGGTTGTTAGTTGTTTACTCCTAACTCCTAACTCCTAACCAATAACCAATAACAACTAACTCCTAACCAATAACCAATAACTATTTTTTCGCAGGTTGTGCGGCTTTGGCTGCGGCTGCCACATCTTCAGGATTGAGTGGCATCAAGGCCTGTAACTGAAATGATGTAGTAATCGGTGCAGATCCGGTTCTCTGTGGTTCTTTGTCTGATAGAGCAGGCTCTGATGCCAATGCTGATTGATAGTCTTTAACTAGTAACAAAGGCTGTAAGCGCTCAATATTACGCAGAATTGCTTGAGTTTGTTCGTAGGTGCCAATAATTTCAACACTCACGCTACTACGTTTGAGTTTGCCGTTAACACCAACCCCCAAACTGCCATCATTAATGGGTTCAGGTTTTTGATTGGCTGGTGCAAATTTCTTCAGTTTTGCTCTCACCGCATTAGCTGGAATTAAACCATTTCCAGACTCAACTAAGCGATTGACATCCAGCAGCAATGTATCCAAGGTTTTCTCATTAGCAAATACAGATAAAACTTGCGCTTGTTGCTGTTTTGTCTGTGCTAGTTCCTGTTTTACTTTGTCAATTTGCTTAATGCTGGCTTTTTTTTGCTGAATTTGCCCTTGTAGTTCCACTCTTTTCGCTTCTTGCAGCTGAAAGGCTTCCCAAGTTGGCATCACCAAATTGAGTACCATATAAACTGCGGCAGCAAGCCCAGTAACACCCACGAGGATGCCGATAATTTTTGGTGTAAATGTGATACCAAAGATCACGGGGAAAGCTGGTGCTGCCTCCATCTCTTGGCCTTCAGCAAAATTAAAATCTTCACTCAGCGTCATCTTTGAATGACTCCTGTTTGTTGCAAACCGCGAATCCTAGCCACCAATCCGACTGTGCCTTTTTGCTCCAACTCCCGCATTAATTCAGAGGCAGGAACATCACTCAGACTGGATTGAATCGTATATTTAACTACTTGTGGTGGTTTAATTACTACACCATTATTAGCCGGAGTTGCGCTCGGTTGTATCGGTGCATCTACTAGTTCTGCAGTAATAATTTTGCTTTCTGTAGCTTTCAAGAAACGAGATTGCTGTAGACTCAGCAAGAAATCGTTGACATCGTTAAAAGAGCGAGCAATGCCTGTAAGCTCGATTCCTCCGGCAGGATTGGGAGGTGCTTGTCCCTCCACAGGAGCGACGGGTGCGATTTGCTTGACGTTCTCAATTTGCACTAACGGAGGAATGCGATCGCGCATATCTTGCAACATTGCCGACCAAGGACGAATCTGGTCAAATACAGCAACTAAGGATTGAGTTTCTGATTTGATTTTGGCGGTTTCTTCCTTGATTTTATTAATGTTGCCGATTTGTGCTTCTAACCTCTTGTTTTCTGTGTCTAGTTGTGCTATAGCCTGCTCTAATTCCGCATTCTTCGCCTGCAAAATCCCCCAACCAGCTCCGATAAATAAAGGCAAGCACAAGGCGATCGCTGCCCCGATATAGACAGGGGTCATATCACCAACAGGTAATGTCATGCCTCCCTTTTTCTTTTCGGGGCTTTTTTGGAAAGCTGCGCGGTCTTTAAGAAAGTTAACGTCTAAACTGTACATTTTGTTATACCTCCCGCATTCCTAAACCAAGAACTATCCCTAATCCAGCTCGTTGGACTGTAGGGTATTTTTCTTCGTCAATTTCCAAAGACAAAGCACCTACGGGATCTATTTGGGTTGTTGGCAAGCTCAATCGTTGGGTAAAAAACTCATCTAGCTGTGCCAGTCCACCACCGGGACCTGCTAGCATAATTTGTGCTATTTCCAAATTTTCACTTTGATTGAGATAAAAATCGATGGAGCGGCGTAATTCGTCTGTAAGTTCTCCCAAAACTCTCAACATCGCTGCCAAACCGGGATTAACTTCCGTTTGACCAGTTTTGTTACCTGCCTCTACAGGACCACCCGGAATCGTCATTCCCTGCAATAAATCCATATCACGAGATGCAGGTAAGTTCATTGCTCGTGACAAAGCAGATTGCAATTGATAAGTCCCGATAGGCACTGTCCGGGAAAATTGCGGCACTCCGTTCACCACAATTGCAATTTCTGTACTGTCAAACTCAATATCAACTAACACTGCTGCTTCTTGCGGTCCAAATTGCCTTAATTGATCGCGAATTGTTCTAATCAGGGCAAAACTGTTAATCTCTAAAACATCTACTTGCAATCCTGCCTGCTCGAATGTATTTATATATGTATCAGTCACTTCCTTACGGGTAGCAACCAAAAGCACCTGCACTTTCTCAATGCCATCTTCATCTACAAAGTACCCAAGTTTTTGGTAATCTACATCAGCTTCTTCGCGAGGATAAGGTAAATACAAACCTGCTTCATGGTTTAGCACCATCTCCCGCAGTTCTTTATCATCTAACTCCGCTGGTACAGGTATCAGACGGACTATGGAGTCTCGTCCCGGAACCGCAGTAGCAACCCGAGAAGCCTTCACTTTACTTTCAGCTAGCGCTTGCTGGATTAATTGCGCCATTGCTGGTGGGTCGGCAATTTGACCTTCAACAAAAACCCCTTCTGGAACTGGGACTGATGTTAAAGCGTCTAGCTTTATGCCTTGACGCTGTTTGCGTAGTTGAACTACATTCACCCTTTGTGGTGCAAGTTCAATACCGACCCCTTTATTCGATTTGCCAAATAGACTATTGAAAGGTTTAACCATTTTGTCGGTAGGACTACTAAGTTTGGAAAAATAAATGATACTAATGTTTGTTTTTCGTACTAGGTAATCAAATTAGCCTATAATCTCGACAACTCTGCATAAGCGTTTCACCCCGATAAACGTAAAATTACTAGTAAAATGATTCAGACTCAAAAGTTTATACGGCAATTCAAACGGTTGGCTGTTTGGGTACTCCTTGGCTTGCTAACAAGCTGGGTTATCAGTTGCAGCACTGGGAATGTTGGCACGGGTGCAAAACAGGCATCACAAAGTGGGGCAAAAATTGAGTTTTGGACAATGCAACTCCAACCTCAATTTACCGATTACTTCAAAAACCTGATTGCAACTTTTGAGTCCAAAAACCCAGGTATAAAAGTTAAGTGGGTTGATGTACCTTGGGCTGCTATGGAGAACAAAATCTTAACAGCTGTCTTGGCTAAAACGCCACCTGATGTTGTAAACTTAAATCCAAGTTTCGCTTCCCAGCTTGCAGGACGAAATGCATGGTTAGATTTAGATGCAAAAGTCCCTTCGGATGTACGTTCCTCCTATTTGCCAAATATTTGGAAGGCAAGCACGTTAAATGGTAAGAGTTTTGGTATTCCCTGGTACCTCACCACGCGGCTAACCATTTATAACACCGATTTATTAAAACAGGCTGGTATTACTAAAGTACCCAGTACATACACGGAACTAACACAAGCGGCTCAACAAATTAAAGACAAAACTGGTAAATATGCTTTTTTTGTAACTTTTGTCCCCCAAGATTCCGGTGAGGTGTTGGAATCTTTTGTACAGATGGGGGTGAATTTGGTGGATGCTCAAGGTAAAGCGGCGTTTAATTCCCCACAGGGCAAAGCAGCCTTCCAGTATTGGGTAGACCTTTATAAGAAAGGACTTCTGCCGAAAGAAGTATTGACACAAGGGCATCGTCATGCAATTGATTTATATCAATCTGGAGAAACCGCTTTCTTGGCCTCTGGTGGAGAATTTCTCACGACGATCGCTACAAATGCGCCGAAGATAGCTGCAGTCTCAGTCACAGCACCCCAAATCATCGGTGATACAGGCAAGAAAAATGTTGCAGTCATGAACATAGTTGTCCCCCGTGAAACCAAGCAACCGGATGCAGCAGTAAAGTTCGCGCTTTTTGTCACCAACGACGAGAACCAGCTAACCTTTGCCAAAGCAGCAAATGTCCTCCCATCTACAGTCAAATCCTTAGCTGACAGCTACTTCAAAGAAGTGTCTGCGAATGCCACAGCAATAGATAAAGCCCGTGTAATGAGTGCCAAAGAACTGCAACAGGCTGAAATATTAACCCCAACACTAAAGGATTTCAACAAGATGCAAAAGGCAATTTATGAAAACCTGCAAGCGGCAATGTTGGATAGAAAGACGGTGGATAAAGCTGTAGAGGATGCGGTGCAAGCTTGGAATCAAAGAAGTTAGGAATTAGGGTTTGGAGTTTGGAGTTAGGGGTTAGGAGTTTGGAGTTAATGTCGGTTGAATGACTACAAGTAGTTACAATTCATGAATTGTAACTACAAGCTAATTTATTTTTGAAAGTTCGTAACAGAGTTTAATTTGTGGCTGAGTCATACAATATTGCTTAGTCCCGTCACTCCTAACCCCTAATTCCTAACTCCTAACTCCTAACTCCTAACTTACTTAAAAAATGCCCGATTAGATACAGCGAACCGCACAAAACCACTAAATTATCATTAGGTGTAAAAGCTGCTTCCAGTGCCGACGATAAGTTTGGATAAGCACGGGAAATGCTCAAATCAGGACAAATTTCTCTTGCTAACTTTGCTAATTCATTAGGGTTAGCTGAATTATTATCTGGTACTGGAACTAAATACAATTGGTCGTTGGAACGCAGTAAAGCCCGGAAAATATCAGCATGGTCTTTAGTCCTGAGCATCCCCATTACCCAACTCATAGAGTGCTGGGGTGTTATCTCATTCCCCCCTCCACGCTCATGATGAGAAGGGGAGAAGGGTGGAATACTATTATCTACATAATCTCGCAAGACTTTCGCAGCAGCAGGGTTATGAGCGCCATCGATTAATAATTTATGATTTCTCCAGGTAGTCCATTGCATCCGCCCCAACCACCTGGTTTTTGCCATACCGTTAACTATGACCGCTTCTGTAATTTTTTCCCAACTAGCATTTTGCAGAATTTTCAAAGCAGTTAAAGCCAAAGCTGAATTTGCTAATTGAATTTGTCCCTGTAACGGCAAGGGATACTTGATTGAGGAGTTTGGAGTTGGGTCTTTTTCTCCCCCTTCTCCCCTGCTCCCCTGCTCCCCTGCCTCTCCCAAATACTCTGCCCACCCCGTAGCGATTTCACGACTGGGTTGAGGTATGTAGACTGGACATCCCAATTCTTGAATCCTTGCCCTGACAACTTTTTCTGCATCCGGTGGCAATTGTCCAATTACCGCAGGACAGCCCGATTTGAGAATACCAGCTTTTTCCCTAGCAATATCGGCGACGGTAGGCCCAAGTTGTTGCCAGTGTTCGCGGCTGATGGAAGTAATGACTGTAACTAAGGGTTTCTCACAAACGTTGGTAGCATCCAAGCGACCTCCCAGCCCAACTTCTACCACCGCTACATCAACTTTCTGTTGGGCAAAGTATAACCAAGCAGCAGATGTAATTACTTCAAACTGTGTTGGAGACTCTTCTTGGAGACTTATGGCAGATTGGACTTGCAGTAATAATTGACACAGGTTTTCGGAAGCGATCGCTTTTTCGTCCAAGCAAATACGTTCCGTCCAATCAACTAGATGGGGCGAAGTGTAGCGTCCTGTACGATAACCAGCTTCTGTGAGTACGGAGGAAAGATAGGCACATACAGAACCTTTACCATTTGTTCCAGCAACGTGAATCACTGGAACTTGGTGATGGGGATTGCCGAGATTTGCCAGTAATTTGATAATGCGCTCAAGTCCTAGATGAACGCCAAAGTGTTGGAAGGGTTTTAGTAAAGAGTCTATATCCACATTCGGGAAAACACGGCTATACCAATAAATTTTGCGTAACGAAATTAGGGGTAATTTATGTAGGCGCTTCGCCTTCCATAGGTATTACCCCTACAAAAAATCGCGATCAAGAAAGCGCGTTTTGTAAGTTTTCAGCTTATTTTTAAGCTTCTTTGTTTAAAAAGCCTTGAATTTGTCTGAGAGCAGCAGCCCCAATATTAAACGCAGCCCAACCAGCAGCTACCAAGATTGGTGCTAAAACAATTGCTACACGGTAATCAATATCCATATTTAGAACCCTCTGTTAAGTGAAGATTTAAGTTTTATCAACTGTTCTCATTTTATTTTTAGCTGAAGTGGGCAATTTTTCCCACACCTTATGTAAAGATTGTTTGCAGGTTGGCATTGGGCATTGGATCGCAAAGAAAAAGTAAAGGTAAAAAATAATTTGCCCCCTGCCCCCTGCTCCCTGCTCCCTTATCTCCAGTTAAAATCCGATATCTGTTCCTTTCCCCGCATGAACTAAGGCTAACTTTTGGTAACGTTTAGCGTGTTCAATAAGTTCTATGGCTTCAGTTTCTCCAATCTGTCGCAGAACTTTCCCTGGAACACCAACGACAAGGGATAAGGGCGGTACATCCTTGGTAACGACAGCGCCGGCACCGATAATACTACCACTGCCTACCCGCACACCGTCTAAAACCACTGCCCCAATACCAATCAGGCAGCCACGTTCAATGTGGGCAGAATGGATCACAGCACGATGACCGACAGTAACATAATCTTCTAAAATTGTCGGTTTACCGGGGTCGCCGTGTAAAATTGCTCCGTCTTGAATATTGGTGCATTCGCCAATTTCAATGCGCTCCACATCTCCCCTGACTACAGCCCCATACCAGATGCTAGCCCCTGATGCAATAGTTACAGAACCAATAATGACAGCATTGGCGGCGACAAATGCGGCATCAGAAATATCGACAGAAGACCAGTAGGAAGCAGTAGACACGATAGAATATGAATATGGTACCCAGGAACGCTGGAAAAACCCCAACCTTGGAAGGCTGGTTGCAAAATCAGAATATCACAGCGCTCATTGCTTTTGGCGGTCAGCAATTAGCTTTAATTGGTGATTGACCTCAACCACGTTTTTTACAAGGCTGTCAGCAAAACGCTGAAATTTGCTCTTGTTTTGTGAATCCTAGGAAGTAAGTGTACCTATCAGGTGGAGCAGAAGTGTAAAACCAAACTAACGTTGCTGGCAAAAACAAAATATGTCTAGATGCACTTCATGATGAATCCAGGCTTGCAGTACCCAATATTCGGTCCAGAAATTCAGTGCCCTCACTGCCGTCAAACAATTGCGGCACTTACACTCACAGATACCTATTTGTGTCCACGTCATGGCGCTTTTGAAGCAAATCCCAAAAATGGAGAATTAATCCACTTACAGTCAGGACGTCATTGGCGGAGGTGGAATAATGAGTGGTATCGGCAACATACCCATCCGGATGGGATTCGCTTTGAAATTCACGAAGCGCTTGACAAGCTGTATACTCAAGGCTACCGAGCAACTAAAGTGATTATCGCTCAACGCTATCAGGAATTGATGAGTGGTTACCTAGAACGCAGCACACCTTGGCGGTCGGGTCAACCAGAATCAATATCCGCTAGATTATATGGCTTACCAGTAGAGTTTAGTCCTGACCCCGCAGAAGAACCCTGTTGGGAAGTGATTAATTTTGATTTAGAGAAAGAGCCTGGTGTCCCTGTGCGCTATCCTTATTTTCGATTATTCGAGTAATTGTTTTGTCATTTTTCGTACCCGTATCCTAAATCTAAGTTAACGCAATGGGGGATATTGCTATGTCATTTGTCATTGGTAATTTGGCTTCCTGACATAGACGAACGACAAAGGACAAAGGAAAAAAATTTATGCATCACGCTTCTATTCGGACTGCTGATATTCATAATGCGATCGCCTTTTACGAACAGTTGGGATTTACAGTCTGTGAACGCTTCACTACAGGTTATACCCTGGCTTGTTGGATGTCCGGATTGGGAGGCAGAATTGAGTTAATCCAAATTCCAGAACCAAAACCAGCTCCTGATGCATTTGCAGATGAACACTATGTAGGGTATTATCATCTCTCATTCGATTTGACCGAGGTAACGCCCGATTTGCCCAGTTGGTTGAGAAGTATACAAGAACGTTTTGCACTTCTCACACAAAGTCAGCCAGAACAGTCAAAACCTCTTAAAATACTTTTAGAACCTACTCAACAGCAAATAGGCTCGCGCATCTACGAAGTTGCCTTTATTGCGGATGCTGACGGCTTACCTTTGGAATTTATCCGGGTTTTAACAGTAGTCTAAATTTGAAGACGCCTAGCAAACCCCTAACTGAGCAAGTATTTTCAGTTATACTTGTTTGCTTGTATCCCTACTGTTACATTTGTCTGGAAATTAACCTATTTTTATGTAGTGTTGCCGAGGCGACAGATTATTATGAAAGATTAAACTATATTCATCAAAAAAAATTGTAATTAACTTTACATAATAAATTCGTAGCATACATGCCCGTGTTTTCATCTTTGTATCGGTATAGGTTTCCGATTATAATCCTAAGCCTTTGGTTGATTGTAGTTTTCTTGCTTGGCAACAAACCAGCACATAGCAGGTTTTTAGCTGCATCACAAAATTTAAATAACAAACAAACAGTGGTTTCAAAAGAAAAAATATCCCTCTCCTTAACAGGAAATGTCAATAAGATAGTCCTGGAAAATGGTTTGACTGTCTTAACAAAAGAAGTACACACTGCACCAGTGGTGACCGTACAGGTTTGGTATAAAGTTGGAGCTAGGAATGAAGAATCGGGGGTGAATGGGATTGCCCATCAGTTAGAACACATGATGTTTAAAGGCACAACAAATCGTCCAATTCAATTTGGACGATTGTTTAGTGCTTTGGGTAGCGATTCCAATGCCTTTACCAGCTACGACCAAACAGCGTATTACAGTACTGCAGAGCGGGACAAGCTAAAAGCATTGCTGGTGCTGGAAGCAGATCGGATGCAAAATTCGCAAATTGAAGCTGAACAGCTAGAAAGTGAAAAGCGAGTAGTTATTTCTGAGTTACAGGGTTATGAAAACGATGCAGAATACCGCCTAAATCGTACCGTCATGCGAGCGGCATTTCCCGATCATCCTTATGGTTTACCTGTGGGTGGTACTTCTGGTGATGTGGAGAAATTTCAGATTGAGCAAGTGCAGGAGTATTACCGAAATTTTTACACTCCTGACAATGCAGTTTTGGTAGTTGTTGGGGATATCCACAGTGACAAAATTGTTAAAGATATCAAAGAGATATTTGGGAAAATACCAAAAAGTAGTCCTGAGCGACGAGTCCTGAGTCCTCAGTCAAAACAAACACTTAGCACTCCGAACACAGGACTCAGGACTCCTATTATCCTGCGAGAACCGGGAGCAAGCGCGTTGGTGCAAGTAGTGTATCCTTTACCTAATTTGAATCACCCAGATGTCCCAGCGTTGGATGTGATGGACTACATCTTGTCAGAGGGACGAAATTCTCGGTTGTATCAAGCTTTGGTAGAATCGGGACTAGCTAGCGATGTAACGTCTTCTGTCACCACGTTGATCGAGTCTGGCTGGTATGAGATGTCAGTGACAGCGCTTAAAAGCCAAGATTTGCGAAAAATTGACGGCTTACTGGGTAGGGAGATTGCCAATTTACTCCAAAATGGAGTCACATTAGAAGAACTGAAACGAGCCAAAGCTAAACTCGAAGCAGCGGTAATTCTAAGTAACCGTGATATCACCAGTCAAGCAATGCAACTAGGAAACGATCAGGTAGTTGCCAGTGATTTTCACTACACAGACCGCCACATAGCAGCTATCCGCCAGGTAAGTGTAGCGGATATTAGCCGTGTAGCAAAGACATATTTAAAAGCAGAAGTTAGGACTGTAGGCTTTTTTGAACCCACCCACAAGCAGGTAAAAGGGGCTACTAAAGTCAAATCTGTACAGACTAGAGAAAACTTTTCTCCTGGCTCACCTGTAAACCCGGAAGAGGTGGCTAAATATCTACCATCTGTGGATGCAACAAGAATTTCCACAATACCTAACCTGCCACAAGAATTAAAATTGTCCAACGGTCTGCGGGTGTTGCTGCTGTCTGACAAAAGTACTCCGACAGTGACGCTTTCTGGCTACATCAAGGCTGGTACAGAATTTGACCCAGAAAATAAAGCTGGTTTGGCTTCTCTGGTCGCAGACAACTTGATGAGCGGTACCAAAAATAAGGATGTCTTGGCAATTGCTAAAGCCTTGGAAGAACGGGGAGCGAATCTGGATTTTGATGCTTACCGTGAAGGGGTGCATATTCACGGTAGTAGTTTAGCTGCTGACTTGCCTGTACTTTTGCGAACTTTGGCAGATGTAGTTAAAAATCCAACATTCCCGAAAAAAGAGTTGGAACTCAGCCGTCAACACGCTTTGAACGATTTAAAAGAAGATTTGGATGACCCTGGGGAGGTA
The DNA here is from genome assembly GCA_019359595.1 of Cyanomargarita calcarea GSE-NOS-MK-12-04C. Taxonomy (GTDB): domain Bacteria; phylum Cyanobacteriota; class Cyanobacteriia; order Cyanobacteriales; family Nostocaceae; genus Cyanomargarita; species Cyanomargarita calcarea. Next base: position 197,078 of record JAHHGZ010000004.1, on the reverse strand, counting down.
GCTAAAAGGATATTTATTCAATCGATATACCCGAAAAAACATCCTTTACATAACTTTCCTACAGAAGAGAGTCTACTTGTGATGAATCGCAAAGATGCTCAAGCGCATCACGCCAAATATTATCGTCCTGACAATACAGTTTTAGTTTTAGTTGGGGATTTTACACTCCCTAAAGTGCGATCGCTGATTGAAACTGAGTTTGCAAATTGGCAAGTTTTGGGTAAGGTTACAACATTGAAGTATCCAACAGTATTAATGCCAGAAGGAGTCGTACGAGTTAATCCGGTTTTGCCAGGTAAAGCCCAAGCAATTACTTATATGGGTTATACAGCAATTAACCGCAAAGACCCCCGCTTTTATGCAGCGTTGGTCTTGAATCAAATTTTGGGTGGGGATACTTTATCTAGTAAGTTGGGGGCAGAAGTACGCGATCGCCAAGGTTTAACTTATGGAATTTACAGCACATTTCAAGCAGGACGAAACTTTGGAACATTTTTGATTGAGATGCAAACCAGTCCCGAAGATGCCTCCAAGGCGATCGCTAGTACCCGTAAACTGCTAAAAGAAGTCCATACTCAAGGTGTGAGTGCCGAGGAAGTAGAAACAGCAAAACGCACTTTAATGAGCACCTACAACGTTTCCCTGGCAAATCCAGAGGAATTAACCTATAGAATGATGATGAATGAGGTCTACGGACTGGATGAATCAGAACTAGGCTCTTTTAGCGAAAAAATTCAACGAGTTAACCTTAACGAAGTCAATAAAGCTTCTCGGGAGTTACTCCATCCAGATAAAATTGTTGTAGTGACAGCAGGTCCTGCTGTAGTCGCAGAGCAATTTATCAAGTAGTTATTTGTTATTTGTTGGTTGTTGATTGTTGGTTGTAAAAAATAACCACTAACTAGTTCTTTGGTAAATACTTACACTTGGGGTCGCTCTTGAAAATTTTCCCAAAAATAATTCGGTGTATCTACTTAATCTCGCTGTTGCTGGTTTGTTTTGGTTTTATTAATACCAATGCCGCAGAAGCAGCGAATCAATCGGTCGTAACAGAAATTACTGTAAGTTTGGGTAATGAAGCCAATGAACTTAAGTTTGAGCCAAATCACTTAGAATTTGAGGCAGGGAAACCCTACAAACTCCGGCTGATAAATCCCAGCGCTCAAAAGCACTATTTCACGGCCAAAGATTTTGCTGATGGCATTTGGACTTCAAAAGTTGAAGCTGGTAAAGTTGAAATCAAAGGAGCAATTCACGAACTGGAACTAAAGCCCAAAGCTGAGGCCGAATGGGTGTTTATAGCATTGAAGCCAGGAAGTTATACCCTACGTTGTCCAATAGCGGGACATACAGAAGCTGGGATGACTGGGAAAATAGCGATCGTCACCCATTAAAGTGCTAACTACCTGTTGTAAGAGAACATCTGGCGTAAAATAAGTTAATTTAAATATAAATATTGTTGCTCAATTAACTAACGAAAAACATTGACACTTAAGCGGCAAGGCGCGAATAATTCTTAATATCCTATGAACATTTTAAGTAACCTACTTTCTCAATCTACTCAAAAAACTCCACCAAAAAGACAGCGCAGAGGAATTGAAATTAAATCGTCACATGAAATTGAGATTATGCGGCAATCAGCTAAAATTGTCGCAACTGTACTCAAAGAAATTTCACAGTTGGTACAACCAGGAATGACAACTGCTGACTTGGATGCTCATGCGGAAAGGCGTATCCGGGAAATGGATGCTACACCAAGCTTTAAGGGTTATCACGGTTTTCCTGGTTCCATTTGTTCCAGCATCAACAATGAAGTTGTACATGGTATCCCTAGTCCCAAGAAAGTTATCCGCGCTGGTGATGTATTAAAAGTAGATACGGGCGCTTATTATCAAGGTTTTCATGGTGACTCCTGCATTACAATTGCCGTGGGTAAGGTAACCGAAGATGCTGCAAAACTAATTAAAATAGCCGAAGAATCACTTTACAAAGGTATTGAACAAGTAAAAGCCGGAAATTATTTGTTGGATATTGCTGGTGCAATTGAAGACCATGTGAAAGGCAATGGTTTTACTGTAGTCGAGGACTTCACCGGACATGGTGTTGGTCGCAATTTACACGAAGAGCCTTCAGTCTTTAATTTCCGTACTCGTGAAATGCCAAATGTGAAATTGCGTGCGGGAATGACGCTAGCAATTGAACCAATTTTGAACGCTGGTTCTAAAGTTACCCGGACTTTATCTGACCGTTGGACTGCAGTCACAGTAGATAATTCTTTATCGGCGCAGTTTGAGCATACCGTATTGGTGACTCTTACTGGTTATGAGATTTTGACTGACCGTTCTAAGGTGTAATTATCACCTATAGTTATCTGTTTTTAAGAGAGGAGAAGCATCAAAGGGGTCAGTTTGCCTTTTGCTTTTTTAAATTAAGATAACATTTTATACCATGTCATCTCAGCCTCAATTTCCAGACTCAGCAAAGCCATGCAGAACACAGAAATTACCTTTAACCTTCGTTTGTGGACAGTCGAAGACTATCACCGGATGTCTGAGACTGGTATTCTGGATGACTCGGAACGTGTGGAACTGCTAGAAGGAAAGATTATTCGGATGAGTGCGAAAGGTACAGGACATCGGTCAGCAGTAGGAAGAACTTATAAATTACTGGAAAAACGTTTGGGTAATCAAGCTTGGATATCGATTCAAGACCCAATACAGTTAAATGAACGCTCGGAACCAGAACCAGATGTTGCAATTGTTCAGATAGATCCACTTGACTATGCAGACCACCATCCTACCCCCAGCGAGGTTTATTTAATAATTGAAGTAGCCGACAGCAGTTTAAAGTTCGACTGTGAAACAAAAGGCAAAGCTTATGCACAAGCCAAGATTGCAGATTATTGGGTATTAGATTTAGTCAAGCGTCAATTATATGTATTTCGAGAACCCAATGAAGAAGGTTATCAAAGCAAAGTGATTTTGGCAGAAAATGGGATAATTTCGCCTTTACAGTTTCCTGATTTACAAATTGGGGTTTTGGAAATTTTGCCCCCACTTATTGCATCGTAGACAAGAGTGTCGAAGAACCGGATTTTGTCTGGTAACCAAAGAGACATATCTACCCTGAGGAAAGCTACAAATAGCGCATTTCTTTGACTGATGTTTTCACGTTACTAATTGCTCGAAGTGAGGCGATCGGGTGGCACTACATTAAAAGCTAAAAGTAGTGTGAAGATTACTGTCGAATGTCCATCCTGTAAAAAGAAACTTGGACTAAAATAGTTATTTTGATACAACCTGTATTTTTCCTATTGCATAATCGTGTATGATTTAACGCGGGATTTAGTCCAGATAAAATCATCCTCCTTTCCTTGCAATGGGCTATGTTGCGGCTTTAAAATTATAAACGATGAATGAAATTGATTTAGCTTTTACTCCAGCACTCGAACAAGCGCAGTTAATCCGTCGCCGGGAAGTCTCACCATTAGAGTTGGTAGAAATATATTTAGAACGGATTCAACGATTAAATCCCCAATTAGGAAGTTATTTTACGGTCACAGCCGAGCAAGCGATCGCCGAAGCTAAAGCTAAAACTGAAATGTTGACACTCTCGGACGAACTACCACCATTTTTCGGGGTGCCAACATCTATTAAAGACCTTAACCCAGTGACAGGTATACCCTGTACCTATGGCAGTCCAGCGTTAATTAACAACATTCCCGACCATGAAGATGTTGTAGTAACCCGAATGCGTCACGCTGGATTTATTTTTCTGGGTAAAACAGCAACTTCGGAATTAGGTTCATTTCCCTACACAGAACCTACGGGTTTTCCCGCAGCCAGAAATCCTTGGAATTTAGAATATACTCCGGGCGGTTCCAGTGGTGGGGCTGCATCTGCGGTGGCGGGAGGATTGTGTCCTATAGCCCAAGGTTCTGATGGTGGTGGTTCGATTCGCGGCCCTGTGGCTTGTTGTGGTTTGGTGGGAATTAAGCCATCTCGGGGACGAGTATCTCATGCTCCGGCCGGCGATCGCGTCAGTGGGATTGCGATGAATGGCCCGATAGCCCGCACTGTTGCTGATGCTGCGGCTCTTTTAGATGTGATGTCTGGCTACGTTACCGGCGATCCATATTGGTTGCCCGATCCAGAACCATCCTTTTTGGCATCCAGTAAAGTCAAACCAGGTAGCTTAAGAATTGCCTACGGTACAGGTATTGCCTCAATCGGTGAAGCTGACGCCAACTGTAAAAAAGGTGTCTTGGAAACAGTCAAGTTATTAGAAGAACTCGGTCACAGAGTAGAAGCCAAAACCCCGGATTTCAGTGCTTTAGTAGAACCGTTTCAAATTGTTTGGCAAACCAGCATCGGTGCGTCCGGCATTCCTGCTGAAGCATTGCAACCAATGAATCGCTGGCTACTAGCACGCAACGGTTCCGCAGGTGAGTATTTGCAGGCAGTTTTCCAAATGCAGGTGGTAGCGCGGCAAATTGTAGCATTTTTTGATACCGTGGATGTACTGCTGTTGCCAGTTTATCTGCATTCACCCATCCGGATTGGAGAATGGGCGCACTTGAATCCAGAGGAGATGTTCAAAAATATTATTCAATGGGTTGCCCCTTGTCCCCCTGCCAATGCCACCGGACAACCGGCGATCGCTTTACCTGTGGGTTTTGATGAGTTGGGTTTACCTATAAGTGTGCAGTTAGTGGGAAAACCTGCTGCTGAAGCCACTCTCATTAGCCTTGCAGCGCAAATCGAAGCCGCAAAACCTTGGATTGGGCATCGTCCAAATTTTGCTAATTGTTAGTTGTTAGTTTTTGGTTGTTTACCATTAATTACCGCTGAATTCCCCACCCGCGATGAAGTAGGGTGGGGAATTCGGCGTTTGTAGAGGGGTGGAAGCCGCGCAAGTACACCGAATGAAGCAAAGCTAGGGCAGATCGGATCGCCAATAATAATCTTTTGTATCTGCATATCTACCGTAAGGCAGATTCGGCAAATACTGAGGTCAGAGTAACATTATGTGCAAACAGATTGTTTTCCCTTCGTCATACTCGAGATCGTCAAGGTGTGATATCTAAAAGGGTGTTTCTGCCGCATTTATTGCGATCGCTAGGGGTTATCGATATCTATCTATGTTTCGCTACTTTTAGAAATGTAGAGATATTGGATGTAACATCTCTACAATTTGAAATAGGATTAAGCTTTCTTTAACCAGCTAAACATGGCGCGTAAATCTTTGCCGACTTCCTCAATTGGATGTTCGGCTTCTTGACGGCGCATGGAGATAAATCCGGCTTTGCCAGATTGATTTTCTAAGACAAATTCTCGTGCAAATTGACCGCTTTGAATTTCTTTGAGAACTTTACGCATTTCTGCTTTAGTTTGCTCGTTGACAATTCGGGGTCCACGGGTATAGTCGCCGTATTCAGCAGTGTTAGAAATACTATCGCGCATTTTTGCTAGTCCGCCTTCAACAACTAAGTCAACAATTAATTTGACTTCGTGCAGACATTCAAAATAAGCCAATTCTGGTTGATAGCCGGCTTCGACTAAAGTTTCAAATCCAGCTTTAATTAAAGCACTCAAACCGCCGCAAAGTACTGCTTGTTCGCCAAACAAATCAGTCTCAGTTTCTTCACGGAAAGTTGTTTCGAGGACACCTGCGCGGGTTCCACCAATACCTTTCGCATATGCCATCGCGCGATCGCGTGCCTGACCTGTAGCATCTTGATAGACTGCAAACAGTGCCGGTACACCTTGCCCTTGTTCGTAAGTCCGACGCACTAAATGTCCTGGACCTTTGGGTGCTACCATCACTACATCCACAGATTCGGGTGGTACAACTTGCCCAAAGTGAATATTAAATCCGTGAGCAAAGGCTAAAACATTACCTGGTTCGAGATTGGGTTCAATTTCTTCTTTGTAAATAGTCCTTTGAACTTCATCAGGTAATAGAATCATGATAAAGTCAGCTAGTTTCGCTGCATCAGCAACATTCTTTACAGTTAACCCCGCAGCTTCCGCTTTGGAGACTGATTTACTGCCGGGATATAACCCGACAATAACGTTCATGCCGCTATCTTTAAGATTAAGGGCGTGAGCATGACCTTGAGAGCCATAGCCGATAATGGCAATACTTTTTCCTGCTAAAAGGTCTAAATTTGAATCACTGTCGTAGTACATCCGAGCCATAGAAGCATCTCCTGTTTGCAAGCATCATGAGTCAGCGGGAGATCGTTGATTCTACCGTAAAACATGATGCCATTTGCAGATTGTTAAGACTTTCATGTTTCGCGATCGATTCTTTCGACTTCCTCTTCAGTTAACTTGACATTCACAGCAGTTACTGAATCTTCGATACTGGAAACCTTACTAGCACCGGGAATAGGTAATATACAGGAGGATTTTGAACGCAACCATGCCAGGACGATACAGTATACAGACACCCCTTTCTCTTTCGCTAATTGAGAAATAGCAGAAAAATCTTCCAAGTCGCTGTGCCGACGCATTCCACCGAATGGACTCCAAGGTAAAAAAGTCAAGCCTTCTAGTTCGCAATACTTCAAAACGCCATCAAGTTCGGGTTGACGGTTCCAAGGACTGTATTGATTTTGGACTGAGACAATATTTACCACATCTCGGGCTCGTTTGATTTGTTCTACAGAAAAATTAGAAACACCTACAAACCGAATCAAACCAGCATTAACTGCTTCTTTTGCCGCTGCGAGTGATTCTTCAATTGTGTATTCTGTATCGGGAGCATGGTATTGCCAGATATCAATGGGTTTAGTGCCCCCCAAAGCTTCGTAACTGACCTTGATAGTCTCTCGTAAATGTTCTGGGCTGCCATTGCGAGTCCAGCTTTGGCTGGGTCGCATCAAACCGCCCTTCGTCGCTACAATTACCTTGCTGGTATCGCCGTTGTAACTTTGCAAAGCTTTGTAAATTAATTTTTCGTTGTGGTGCTTATCTGATTCATCCTTACAGTAGGAGTCAGCAGTGTCGATGAAGGTGATGCCCAAATCTAAAGCACGATGGATGACTTGAATTGATTGGGATTCGGGGGGACGATCGTATATTGACATCGGCATTCCACCTAAAGCGATCGCACTTACCGAAACACCTGTTTTAGCAATTTGTGTGGTTTCCATCTTGAGAGATTATATATTTTTTTAAGGCAGAGGGACGCGGAGTTTTTTAAAGAATATCTGAGTATTTTTGAGAATTCATCCATCGTTAGATTCAGGTGATGGGATGTTCAAGCAGGAGTAAAGAAAGGAAAAAATCAACTATAAAAATTGATACCCAAGTGGTAACTACTGCTGTTGTTGCTGATTCTCCGACTTGCTTGGCTCCTCCTTGAGTCGTGAGTCCCCAACTACAGCCATTGATAGCAACGATCGCTCCAAAAATCAATCCTTTGAGTAAGACAATAAATAAATCGGCTGGTTGTAAAAAATTTCTGACTGACTCTAAAAATATTTCTGGAAGAATCTGATAAAATTGCGCTCCGGCAAATACTCCACCAATGATGCCGATGACTAAGCCAAAAATCGTTAACATTGGCACCATTAAACAGCAAGCAACGACCCTAGGCAGTACTAGATAATCGATTGGATCGGTTCTGAGCATATAAAGTGCATCAATTTGCTCCGTGACCCGCATTGCACCTAATTCTGCTGCAAAAGCAGAACCTACTTGTCCCGCAATAATACTAGCAGTTAAAATTGGGGCCAATTCACGACAGAAAGCTAAGGCAAAAGCACCTCCTACCGAATTAACTGCATCATATTTGATTAATTCTCTCGCCGTTTGAATGGTAAAAATCATCCCAGCAAAACAATTCACCAACAAAACCGGAGAGATAGAAGCTGGTCCAGCGGTGAACATATGTTCTAATATTTTTCGGTGGTAAGTTTTGCCTCGAAGTAAACGCAGCCAAACTTGACCGAGGAGCAACACGACGGCAAAAAAACGTACAATCCACAATAGCTCTAAATTTTCTTTTGGTTGCACTTTCACCGCCATTAAAACTGGTATTTTTCGCACTGATATTCGGGTGCTTGGGGCTTAGGTTTTACAGCATTGATAAATACAGCTTACAGAAACGGTTGTTAAAAAATGGTGACGATTGTTTTCTCTCGTTTGTTGCTACTGCATTGTTACACAAACTGCAACAGTGTCAGCTTTGAGTTTTTAGATCGGTCATACTGGTATTAACTTCATCCATCTGTGGGTAGATTATGAGCAAACCTGCTTTAGTTTTAAGTTTGCTGTTGGGAGGTGCAGTCTTGACGAGTTGCGCTTCTGCACCGTCAAACCAGATGACATCCGATCTAGCCGCTATGCCCGCAGGCACAACAGCCGCAAAAGCTGAGGAAGTTGCATCAGTACCCCGTCAGCGGTCCCAACTCATCAAAAAGGCAGCAATGACGGTAATTGTTGACTCTGTAGACAAAAGTGTTGATAGTGTGTCACAAATTATCAAGAAACATCAAGGAGACTTAATCAATCTACAAGAGAAACAGCCCGAAGAGGATAATGCTCGTCATACTGCGTCAATTCAGATGCGAGTTCCTCAAAACTTGCTAGATACAAGTTTAGATGAATTAGGTAAATTGGGCACCGTACAGAATCGTAATATTACTGCCGAGGATGTTGGTTCGCAACTAGTGGATTTCCAAGCTCGATTAATTAACCTGCGGGCAACAGAAAGTAATTTACAGAAAATTATGGACCGAGCTGGTTCGGTGCGGGATGTGTTAAGTGTAGCGAAAGAACTTAGTAACGTCCGGGAATCGATTGAACAGATAAATGCCCAGTTAAAAAGTTTACAAAATCAAGTAGCCTATTCCACCATCACCTTGAACCTAGAAGCAACAGTATCTAGCAGCAATCAAGGACGTACCTTGGGAGTGCAAATTCAAGAAACTTGGAATAAATCCACACATTCCCTGGGTGATTTTACTGTCGGCTTGTTGCGGTTGGGAATTTGGCTAATGGTATACAGTCCCTTCTTGCTGGCGATCGCGGCTGGTGTTTATGGCTTTAAACGTTGGCGGCGTTCTAATATAAGACATACAGCACAAACAGTACCAGAATCAGGAAGGGAAAATTAAGTATTACCCGATTATTACTTCAAGGATTGTACTACTTAAGACGAATCATGAGACAGAGGAGTGCAAAGATATGAAGCAGAAGCGTGTCTAAAGTCTTATGCCAGAACTACGCCAATCGATTGCCCAGCACTACCATGAACGGACGAAATATGACCCAGAAACCATTGCCTCCAAAAAACAGGAGTTAGACTGGGCGAAACAGCCAGTGCCATTTAAAGAGTACAAAATTGGCTCTACTTTTGACCTCAAACCATACGTCCAAGAAAAAGCAGAGGCATTTGCCGATAATCAGGATGCTTTGTGGTGGCAAAGACTTTCCCGACTGCTGTTTTGCAGTTATGGATTAACCGCCAGAATGCCATCATCTCTGGGCAGTGCGGTGTATTTACGATCTGCCCCGAGTGCAGGTGGTTTGTACCCAGCGGAGATGTATCTAGTATCTCGCGGGACACCGTTGCTACCACCGGGACTGTATAATTACCAATGCCGAACTCATGCACTAATGCATTTTTGGGAAAGTGATGTTTGGCAGAAATTGCAAGAAGCTTGTTTTTGGCATCCTAGTTTAGAAAGTACCCAGCTAACGATTATTATCACTGGAGTTTTCTATCGTTCTGCATGGCGCTACGAAGATCGGGCATACCGTCGGATTCTTCTGGATACAGGACATTTACTAGGTAATATCGAATTAGCATCTGCAATTACCGATTATCGCCCGCATTTGATTGGTGGTTTTGTGGATGAAGCAGTCAACGAAATGCTTTATATCGATCCCGAAAACGAAGGGGCGATCGCAGTTATTCCCCTAGCAGATTTATTGGATATCAAACAAAATCTACCCATTGGCAGAACAGCATTACCTTCCGCTACCGAAATCAATTATCCGCAAATACCTGACGGTGAACTTCTCAACTACTTCCATAAATGCACGCAAATTCAACCAGGTACAACTGGTAAGCTCAATTTGCCTGAAATCAGACAAGAAAAATCATTAGAGGATAAATATAATTTTCCTTTCTGTCAAAAAATATCCACCGCTTCTAACACCATTGACTGGGGAGAAAGTCTCAACGGGCTAGAAGTTACTATGCTCAAACGACGTTCTACCCGTGCCTACAGTGGTGAAGAATTAACTTTCGACGAACTCAAAGCTTTACTCGATTTTACTTATCAATCTCAAAATTACGACTACCAAGGCTTAGATAATTCTACTGATTACTTTGACCTGAATTTAATCGAAACATTTATCGCAGTCTCTGGGGTAAATGGACTTGATGCCGGTTGTTATTATTACGCACCCAAAGCACAAGAATTACGACAAATTCGGTTTAAAAATTTCCGCAGAGAATTACATTTTCTCTGTTTGGGGCAAGACTTAGGGCGAGATGCCGCCGCAGTATTATTCCATACATCTGATTTGAAATCGGCAGTTACTCAGTATGGCGATCGCGTTTACCGATATTTGCATATGGATGCCGGTCATTTAGGACAAAGGTTGAATTTAGCTGCTGTTCGTTTGAACTTAGGTGTTAGCGGTATCGGTGGCTTTTTTGATGATAAGGTGAATGAGGTTTTGGGTATTCCTGCGGATGAAGCAGTGCTTTATATAACGACTTTGGGAAAAGCGAGGTAAGATTTATAAACCGTTGCCTCTTTGCCCGCAATTCTGGGGGAGAAGAAAATTCCAACTCAAAGTCCCTTGCCGCCAATACTGGGGGGAGAAGAAAGTTCCAATTCAAATTCCCCCAGTATTGGGGAGCCACTGCGTTTCTTGGCTCTGCCGACTTATAGCATGTGGCGTGGATTTAGGGGACAAAAGTGTTGTACCTTGTAAGTTGTTCTATTAGGGTTAATTGGCCGGACATCATCATCTTATTGAGAGATAAAACCAGTAATCAAAAGTGGTAAAAGTATGAGGACCGAAATAATTATTAGAAGAGTCCCCGGTTCTATATTAATGTGGTTTTTTTGTGGATCGCGCATTTGACACAATTAGAAAAATAGGTATATAAATTTAGATTAGCTTATATTTTGCAGTAATTTCATTAAGCCTACCCCTACGCAATTCGAGAGGGGGAAAGAAGGAAGAATTTTCAATCCGTGGAGGATGCGTTAGACATGAGGGAAACCGACACCGCCTACTTTCCATAAAATCTAAAATTAATACAGGTTATGTCTATAAAAGTCTACGGTATTCCTACCTGCGGAACTTGTAAAAAAGCTTTTCAGTGGTTGCAAAATCACGGTATTGAATATGAATTTATTGACACGAAAGAAAATCCGCCAACTCGTGAAATGATTCAAAGCTGGGTAAACTCTTTGGGCTCTTCCCCGATGCGGAATACCTCAGGTCAATTATACCGCGCCCTAGGCGATGAGAAAAAAACTTGGACAGATGAACAGTGGATTGAGGCTTTTGCAAAGGATGCAATGCTGCTAAAGCGTCCTTTGTTTGTTAAAGATGGAACTGCTGTGCTGGTAGGGTTTAGAGATGAAGCAATTCGGGAAAAATTGGGCTAAACTTCCGGTGGTAAATCAACGCTGTATAAGCTTTTACCTTTCATATTGTGCAATGTCACAGTCATCACCTGAGTTTTAGCGTCAATTTTAACTGTCCCAAAAAATTGTAAACCCTCTTTAGGCGACCGATTTTGTTTCATTTCTAACGATACACTTTGAAATTTGACTTCTGGGCCAAAGGTATTATCCAGTTTGTTGGGTCCAAATGTGCCAGAATTCAAGGGACCAGCAACAAACTCCCAGAAGGGTTTAAAGTCGGTAAATTGGGCTTTATTGGAGTCATAGTAATGTGCTGCGGCATAATGCACGTCAGCAGTTAACCAAACTACATTCTTAATATTTTTTGAAAAGATAAAGCGCAATAAATCAGCAAGTTCCAATTCTCTTCCTAATACTGGGCCATCTCCATTAGCCAAGTTTTCAAAGTTAATCTTGCCATCGGGAACTACCAGCCCAATCGGCATATCACTGGCAATTACTTTCCACGTTGATGTTGAATTCTGTAGCTGATTTTTTAACCACCGGACTTGAGGACTTCCCAAAAATGCTGTCTCTGCACTTGCGACTGTTTGACGGTTGGTTGAATTTGCTCCCCGGTAACTGCGCTCGTCGAGCATAAAAATTTCCAATTCTTGACTATACTTAAATGAACGATAAATCCGCTTAGAATCTTGAGGATTAAATTTGATGGGTGTATATTCTAGAAATGCTTGCTTTGCGCGTTTTGCTAGTAATGAGACATCCTTAACTTGATAACGGTCATCGTCTAAAATTGTCTGTCCGGGATACCAATTATTCCTAGTTTCATGGTCATCCCATTGCACCAATTGAGGAATCTCTGCGTTGAAGCGGCGGACATTTTCATCAAGTAAATTGTAAATATAATTACCGCGAAATTCTTTAAGAGTTTCTGCTACTTTTGATTTTTCTGGGGTTGTGATATTTTTCCAGATACTACCGTCGTCTAGCGTTACCTCAGATTTTATCGGGCCATCAGCATAAATATAGTCGCCAGAGTGGATAAAAAAGTCAGGTTTGAGTTGCCGAATAGATTCGTATATCTTCATACCACCAAGTTCCGGGTTTATACCCCAACCCTGACCGGCTGTGTCTCCCGACCAAGCGAAGAAAATATTACTATTACTTTTAGGCGATCGCAAACTACCAATAACTGGCTGACTGTAAATATTGGTATCAGCTATATCTTGGAAAAGAACGCGGTAAAATATTTGCTGTCCCTGGGGAAGTTTGGAAAGATGCACTCGTGCGGTAAAGTCGGTGTTTTCTAGGGCTGGTGAACCTACAATCCGCTGGACATTACGGAAAGATTCGTTTGTGGAATATTCTACAATCATCCGCGTTGGTTTGTTGCTCTTACTCCAAATCACTGCGCTGTTGCCGTTGACATCTCCACTGGCGACACCATAGGGTATTTGTGGGCGGATTTTCTCGGATGTGACGATCGCTGGTGCTTGAGCAAATCCTGCTTTTGATAACAAATTTGTAGCAATAATTGCGCCACTTGTCAGGGTGGATGTCAGTATGAACTGCCTGCGGGAAATGTTAGGTTCCATGAAGGTTGTGATGTGTGCTTGATTAATTATAAATTCCGTACCCATTGAGGGAGCCAATAAATTTGATTTGTCGGTTGAGAATATTATTTTATACTTTATTCAATTAGTATTAGACAAGCGATTGAATGGTATGAGAGTGGCTTAGATTTTGCGGATGCTTTTCACTTAGTCCAAAGTCAACATTTTCCTCAATTCTATACATTTGACGAGAAGTTTGTGAAACGAGCCAAAGGACTAACAACTTGTGAAGTCAAACAGCCTTAAAAATAGCGAGCGCATCGGTTAGAGATAATCTTCCTATTTCACCAAGGTAATCGACTTCCATCCCAGGAGAAAAACTGGCCGCTATCCCCTTCTTGAAGCTGTTCGATAACCTCTAGTAATTGGCTAACGGCACGCTCAACTGAGAATAACTTTTCTGCTGGTACATTACTTTGAAATGGTTGAGAAAGGCGTGTATCAGTTGTACCGGGATGCAATGTGACTACCAAAGTTTTCGGACTGCTTCTTGCATACTCAATTGCTGCTGTTTTCATCAACATATTGTGTGCAGCTTTAGAGGCCCGATAGCCATACCAGCCACCCAGATGGTTGTCGCTGATACTTCCTATTTTGGCGGAAATACTGGCAAATACACTACGTTCTTGATGTCGCAATAATGGTAACAAATGTTTGACAAGTAGAACAGCGCCAATACTATTAATCTGAAAGTAACGCAGTAAATTCTCTGAATTGATTTGTCTTAAACTTTTTTCTGGTTGGAGATTCTCGTCATGTAGCAACCCTACACAATTAATCGCTAAATGCAGTTTATTGACATCTACATATATCTTTTTCACAGATTCTACTATTTGTGACTCATCTGTAATATCCATCGGCAGACAAGTTAATTTATCGGAATGTTGCCGCTCTAGAGTTAATAAATCGGAAGTTGTTTTTTGCTGGCGATATGTTGCATAAATTTTAGCAATTCTGTCATCTTGTAAGAGTTTTTTTACAAAACCAAGTCCGATTCCTTGGCTTGCTCCTACAATTAATGCGTTAGCTTGATTAATTTCATTCAGAAAAGACATTTTGTTAAATTGAAACGTGTCCAAATACAGTGGAAATGCCTGGGCCGCAATATCATTGCATCAATGATGTATGGGTTAACTTAGCGTACATGAATAATAGCGGTTATTGGGATGGTGCCAGTTCCTTTAGTAGACAATTAATTTACCTTCTTGCTGCCTCCCGTACAGTAAAGTAACGCACTTCAGAAGATGGCAGGGCAAGCATATTCTCCCCACCGGGGACACCATGTACTCCTGCTTTCAAGGTTTTGGCAGGCTGATCTAAAAGACTACCCGTATGTCCTGGGTAACTTCTCGCCCGTGGAATATAAACATGGTTGGGTATCGATGAAGCTATATCAGCATTTTCAGGTGGTGGTAGGTCAGAAATAGCATCTCGGACAGTAGGCCAGGGAGCGGTCATTGTGCCTAGTAAATTTGCTCCAAATCGTTCTGAACGGTTGCGTAGTTTTGCTGACATCTCTGGACGGTCATTATTAGAAATACTGTGCCTCTCCCAATACTCACCTGTCACCCACTTCTGCCAAATCAACGCTTCTTCACTATGGGTTGATTCGGGAAAAGACCAATTAGCATTTAGATCGGAACGGAAACCAACTATAAAAACTCGTTCCCGCTTTTGCGGTACACCATAATCAGCCGCATTGAGCAATCTAAAAGTAACCCGATAACTAAGGTCATCGGTAGTACCACTATTGTGATGACGTTCCAGTTGTGCCAGGTGGTCAACCCAAGATTCATCCGGTTTGGGCTGTAGCTCTGGGTGGGCAAGCTGTAAAGTAATATACTCAAAATAATTGATAAAATTCTGACGCAGCAACCCCCGCACATTCTCAATCAGGAAGGCTTTAGGACGTAACTCACGCACAGCTTGAAAAAATCGGGGAAACATATCCCTTTCGTCCTTATGGGCACCATGCCTACCAGCAATCGAAAACGGCTGACAAGGTGGACCACCAGCCAGTAAATCTATTTCCCCATCAACAGTAGAAAAATCAAAATCTACCACGTCCATCTGATGGACGCACCAGTCCCTAACAACTGACACCCCTCTCCCTTGGGAGACGCTGCGCGAACGCTGTTGATTTTCCCGGATAGTATGACAGCTGTGCTTATCCCGTTCGACGAGTGCTAAGTGATGGAAGCCAGCGATCGCCGTTCCTATAGCTAAACCTCCAGCACCCGTAAATAACTCTACTGATTTCACGTTTTTAATTTAGAAGCGGACGTTGCAAAATATATTTATAGTAGACACCAGGCATATCCAGAAAAAGATTATCATATGCCCTCAAGAGCCAATCCTCATAAATATCCTCATTTTCCAATACAGAACTTACTAAAAATCTTATCTAAGACTGATTCTGTTACTTCTTCACCTGTGATTTGTCCTAACGCATGAACGCAAGAGCGTAAATCAATAGTCCAGAAATCGAGAGGTAATTGCTCAGAAATTGTCGCTTGCACTTGTTCTAGAGAAAGTTTTGCTTGTGTTAAGGCCGCAGATTGCCTTTGGTTAATTGCTAAATTCATATCAGCCGCTTGTACTTTCCCAGTTCTTACTGTATCTAAAATTGCCGTTTCTAAACCATCAATTCCTTGGTTCTGAGACGCTGCGGTCAAAATTTTAGATATTATATTTGGGATTTTCGATTCAAGAGCTTTTGTTTCAACTTCATCGATTAAATCCATTTTGTTTATTACCAAAATTAACGGACGGTGTTTCACCTGTTCGTAGATTTCGGCATCATCTTCAGTCCAACCTGTAGAAGCATCGATTGTGAATAATACCAAATCTGCTGATTCTGCTGCACGACGCGATCGCTCGACTCCAATCTTCTCTACTTTGTCAACTGTATCCCGAATTCCGGCAGTATCCAGCACCTGGATGGGAATTCCACCGACAACTAGCTGTGATTCCACCACGTCACGGGTGGTTCCGGGTAAGTCGGTGACAATTGCGCGATCGCTCCGACTCCACGCATTCAATAAGCTTGATTTACCAACGTTCGGACGGCCGACAATCGCGACTTTTAGCCCTGCACGGAGCAGTTCACCTTTATCGGCTGTGGCTGCGATCCGAATTATTTCTGAACTAATTTTATCTATTTCTTGAATGATATGTTGATAATCCAAAGGGGGTAAATCTTCTTCAAAATCTATCCGCGCTTCAATCTGTGCCAAAATATCCAGACACTCTTCACGTAACTGCCGGATAGGTTGGGCTAATTTTCCTTCTATACCAGCGAGTGCAGCTTGTGCCGCTTGGGGAGATTTTGCACCCACTAAATCGGCAATACTTTCCGCTTGGGTTAAATCCAATCGTCCATTCAAAAACGCTCGCAGGGTGAATTCTCCCGGTTGAGCCAGTCTTGCGCCATTTTCCAGACACAATTGCAACACCTGCTGCACTGGCATGATTCCCCCGTGACAGTGAAACTCGACGACATCTTCACGGGTATAGGAACGAGGTGCTTTCATGAGCAGCAAAAGCGCTTCATCTATCAATTGTTGGGTCTGGGGGTGCCGAATGTAGCCGTAGAGGATGCGGTGACTTTCCCAAGATTGTTTTCCAGGTGCGTGAAATAGAGTTTGGGCAATGTGTATTGCTTCAAAACCAGATACGCGCACAATACCTACACTACCTTGTTGTGGGACAATAGCAGTCGCGATCGCGGCGATGGTTCCAGTAGTCGCAAAGATTTCTGACATTGTAATTATAGGGATAAGGGGGAAGGGGAACAGAAAAATTAAGTCGTTTTACCTTATTCCCCTATTGCTCCAGTTTCTCAATTTTTCCTTAAAATATAAAGTTATGTACTGATTAGTAATGTTTGTCAACGCACCTTAGAGAGGGGATAAGACTGTGGAAAACCAAATTAACTGCAAGGAAGCCTGTGTCAATGGCTGCGTTTTAGGGGATAAATGTCCCAATCTTGAGTATAAAGAGGTAGCGTCAAAGTTTATTGAAGAGACTCCTTTAGACAAGATGATAGAAATGGCGGAAGCCGCACGACTCAAAAAACTTACAGAACCACCTAAATGGGTTTTTCCAGAAGATGTTTAAAATTTAGGAGTTAGGAGTTAGGAGTTAGGAATAACAACTTAATAATTAATAACTCAGAACTCCTTACTTCAATTAGGTAAATCATATTTTTAAACTTGCGTATAAAACACAAATTTATAATTGTATAAGTTGTAAAAAATACGAAAAAAAAAGGGTTTTTAAGTCGCTAAACAGTATCGGGATCTATACCTAATTCTCGCAGTTTTGCCGCTAGGCGTTCGCTTTTTTCTTTCTCCTGTTGTGCAACTTCTTTCGGTGTCGGAACCAATTGCCCTTCTGATGTGAAAAAACGTAAATTATCTTGATAAATCCCTAAGTACAATTCAAGTTGTTGACTCCACAACCAGCCTTGGGGATTTGGTTCAATGGCTTGATAACTACCACCGACCAAAACAAAACCGGCAAATTCTAAACTGTGGGGGTCAAACCAGAAGTAATCTGGGGTGCGAAAAATATCTTGATAAATTTGTTTTTTCAAGCCTTTATCAGTAGAACTTGTCGAATTTGATAGTAATTCTACGATTACATTCGGATATTTACCGTCTTCTTCCCAAACAACCCAACTTTTACGAGCTTTGCGCTCAGTACCTAATACTACAAAAAAATCTGGTCCTCGAAAATCTTCTGATTTGCGCTGGCGCGGACTGTAATAAATTGTAATATTACCCGATGCATAAAAGTCATTGCGGCTTTGCCACAACCACTCTAAACATTGGATAAGTAATGTCATTTGTAGACGATGTAAGTCAGTTTCCAAGGGTGGCTCATCACTATATAAATTCCCTGAGGGAAATATAACATCTTCTGGGGTTTCAAAATCTTTAATGACAGACATGGCAGCAAATCTCTAGATGCTATAACTTTATCTTAGCAGTCATAAATATAGACCTACTTCTACAAGAAGCATTCAATACTCATTGTTTTATCTGCCCATTTATATATCCAAACCAACAACTGTTAATTGTGCTGGATGCTCAATAATAAATTGGTAATATACCTCCTGTTTCCCCTCTGGTTGCAAAGTTAACAACCATTCCAAACTTCCCATTTCACCTATTTGAATTTGCGGGTTGCTGCGACCAAGACGAACTTTAATTTGCTCGTTGCGGCTAACTGGTAATTGTTCGCTTAATTTAAGATTAGCTACTTGATTTTGCAAATTAGTAACTATAACTCGATAGCCGTAAGTAATCTTCTTATTACTGCCAATTAATTTCTTATCAACTTGACGCTCAACTAACTCACGTTCAATCTTCAAACCTTCATCAATTCCCAAATTAAGCTTGAATTCTTGACCAGGTGCAATATTTTCTAACTGTGTTGTTCCGACAAACATATTATCGCGGAAAATATTGGTGTTTCCTGGTAGTAATGTCACACCAGTGATCGGATTTTTCACATTAGCTTGTAGATAAGCAAAACTCACCAAACGCGGCATTGCAACATAATCAAACCGACAAGGAAAATCATCATTAAAAATCGTCATTTTGTGCGGTGCGCCATCATTAGGAATATTGCCGCCACCATTTAATTTAAAAGTAACTACACTGCCTTCTCTAGCTACTTCTGCAACAACATTTTCTGCTTCAATTGATTCATCTGTAGCGTCATCATCAACTTCAGCAAATGATGCAGATAATTGGTTCACCGATTGTGAACGTCGTCTCATGCGATGATAGACTGGTGGCTCTGGTGTGTCGATATACCAAGGCGCAAGTTTGGGCGGTAGCGTACCTAATCCAGGCTTTGCTGTAGAAAGGGTTAACGCAACACCAAGCCAATCTTCCCCTGTATTTTGTGTTACTTCCGCTAGGTAACCAAGACTGAGAGTATTGCTAATACTATTCACACGCAAATCATACAACGGCTTCCAACTCGCACAACTCACCACGTAGGAAACTTCTAACTCAAACTCTCCAGCACCTGCAGATTCTATTCCCACAACAAAGTTAAAACTTTCTGTAGGGTGGGGTGTCTGTATATTATCTAATTGCTGATGCAATGCTTGTAATTGCTTCGCCAATTCCTGTTTTTGGGTTTTGCATTCACCAGAAGCGATCGCATACTCGCTGTACTGACTCCCGAGAAAATTCAAAAAATCCAAAGTTTCGCTGGGGCTGAGATTTTTCCTTGATAGACTTTGGGCAAAAGGCTCCTCTGTCTTCTCCCGCAAACCTTCAAGAAACCGTGACTGCAAGGTTAAACCATCCAGTTGGGCTTGCAAGTAGCTCATTTCTGATTCTCGTTGCTGAATTTGCTGCCTTAATAGGGCAACCCCAGCCTCTTGTGGTTCGCTAGAAAATACCCTAATGCAACTCACCCCCAGCAAACGCACTGCAACACCCGTACCCCTCGCCCGTACAGACTCAGTTTCTATAGTTACTGGTAGAGGAGTAATTACTAGCTCCCGTTCCTTTCCTGTTAAAGACACTACACCCCGTCTTGTCACTAATGCTGTGTCAGAATACACCGTAACAGCGACAATCTGGCTTTCTACAGTTTTTTGCTTATAAGGAGTTTCTGAGTTCACCACTGCCAGTTTTCTCCATTGTGAATGGTTATGCTGGTTAATATAGTACTTGAGACTCGACTTTAGCTTGCTCGGGGTTGGCTAAAATAAGAGGAGCGATAATTGTCAAATCAACTTTCATCGGCATGAGAACTCAGTTATGCAGGTAGATGTAACGGATAAGCAATTAGTCAATGCGTAAATTATCGGTTACCAATTTAATTTAACAACTTTCCTCCACCTTGACATTTTTCGCAGCATTCATTTCCACTGAAAACTTTGTTGCCGCATCTAAGAGATATTCAAAATAAGTACGAGCAACGATAGATATCTGCTTACCATTCGGGTAAACCATATACCAATCTCGCTTAATCGGAAAGTGTTCTACATCCAAAATAGTCACTTCCGAAACTGCCGGTTCTGGCATTAAAGTATGACGAGATAAAACAGATATTCCCAAACCGCCGGCGATCGCTTGTTTAATGGCCTCGTTACTACCCAATTCCAACTTCACTTTCACCGTTACTTGATGTTCATCTAAAAGCTGTTGAATGGAGCGACGAGTGCCGGAACCTGGTTCCCGCATGATAAAAGGTTCTTCAGCAAGACGTTGTATGGGAATATTTTTCTCATGAGCTAGCGGATGATTCATTGGTGCCAAAACGACCAAGGGATTTTCTAAAAACGCTTGAAAATTCACATCCAGATGTTCTGGCACTTGGCTCATGATGTACAAGTCATCTAAGTTACTTGTCATCCGTTCCAGAATGCCTTCATGGTTTGTTACTTGCAGCGCAATATCAATGCCGGGATAAAGTTCGCAAAATGGACCCAACAAACGCGGTATAAAATATTTTGCTGTCGTAATCACCGCCAAGCGCAATTGCCCCTGTTTCAACCCTTTCAAATCTGCCACTTTCATTTGAAATTGGTCTATAGTCTCGAAAATCTGACGACAAGTGGCAAATAATTCTCGTCCCGCCTCTGTTAAGTATAGACGCTTACCCACCTGCTCAAATAATGGCAACCCCACCGATTTTGTGAGTTGCTTAATTTGCATCGAAACAGTGGGTTGAGTGAGAAACAGTTCCTCGGCTGCACGAGTAAAACTACCGTGTCGTGCCGCTGCTTCAAACACCTTTAACTGGTGCAGGGTCGCTTGGTTCAATGACGATTCTCCTCTAAGTTCTAATTTATAGATATAAATTTAGTATCACTTAATACTCACCAATATATAAGTTTCCCTCACTCAAAATTACGACTTGAGTATATAGATATTTATCTATGTTATTTATTAAATAAATGCTATTTTATTTATGGAATTTTCCAGTTAATATGAAAACAACAAGCAAAGCGTAAGATGCCTTCTTTACTAACGTTGCACATCTTGAAGGTTGTTTTTTCTAGGGGATAGTAGCCAGCGTTGTACTAACCTCGTCCCGCTAGGTGTGTACAACGTTTTTTTATATTTCGGATGTGTATGATTCTTCTGTAACTTTTAGAGGTAACCAAGCTTCCTCGGGTAACTCTAACAATTCTTTTTCTGTAACTTGCTCTTTGATTTTCACTGGTACCCTTTCTGGTAACTGTAGGAATTCTTTTTCTGCAATTTGCTCTTTCTCTTTGATTTTCACTGCGACCCTTAGCGGTTGACGTTCTTCTATCCAACAACTTGCTAAAGGTAAGGTTTGCTCCAAATCGTCCAGAGGTCTGGGAATGACCATCACAGCGTTCAACTCCCCGATGCGTTCGGCCTCAAACATTCCAGCTTCCACTGCTACCGCAACATTCGCTACAGTACCGCGAATAATAGCTGTACACAAACCCGAACCGATTTTTTCATAAGCTGCTAATTGAACATCAGCGGCTTTGAGCATGGCATCAGCGGCTCCTACCATTGCCGGAAATCCCCGTGTTTCGACCAAACCAACTGCTAAGTTGCTCAAACGGCTGTAACGACCATCTTCAGCAAATACACCTAGGCGAGTGACAATTGGTAACACTACCTCTAGGTTAGGGAATGGTCGGGCAATCACCAAGCTAGAAACCAACTGACCAAATTGTTCGGCAGTTTGAACCCCTGCTTCGACTGCCAGACGAACATCAGCGATTCCACCCCGGACAATGGCAGTACAGTGACCACCGCCAATCTTTTCATAGCCAACTAGGTGAACGCCAGCAGATTTTAGCATCATGTCAGCTGTTCCAACGATCGCTGGAAAACTGCGGGTAGAAACTAAACCCAAGGCTGTATCGCTAAAGTCTCTTTTATGACGTGACGGTTGAACCTTACCAATAGACTGTCGATTATAAGCTTCCATAATTTATCTCCAGAATACTCAATTGTTAGTTGCACGATTCAAAACTCACAACTCACAATTAAC
Organism: Cyanomargarita calcarea GSE-NOS-MK-12-04C; assembly: GCA_019359595.1. Classification (GTDB taxonomy): domain Bacteria; phylum Cyanobacteriota; class Cyanobacteriia; order Cyanobacteriales; family Nostocaceae; genus Cyanomargarita; species Cyanomargarita calcarea. The sequence continues at coordinate 174,827 of JAHHGZ010000004.1, read as the reverse complement.
ACTTACTCAGACTTTTCGTCAGAAAGTGGTTTACTCAAGGATTGCCTGTGTGGAAATAATGCGATCAACAGTCGTTGTATGTTCCCTTGTCCATAAACGTGAGCGCCGAAATTGTTCAGGGAGTCAATGGAAGCCTTTTCTGAGTTCTGGGTGGTTGGTGAGTCCAAAGTTGCATGATTTCCATTTAGGGGATGCTGAGAGTTTTCACTTACGGAATCGGTGGTTGAGTGGTTATTGTCTCCCTCTCCCGATGAAGCCATCTCCGAATCTCCTTCAGGGAGTGGTTCTGGCTGTTTTGTTTCATTAGTCACCGATTCTGAAAATCCAGAAATTCGCCGACTGGTATCCCCCAAAATTGAACCAGGTGCTATTACTCGTCCAGCCTCAACTGAGCAGTTCAAGATTGTGGTCGCTGAACCAATACAAGCACTTATCCCAATTTTACCTTCACCAACCATTAAAAAACCGGCTCCTAGGTTGACTCCTGCCTCTATCTCTAGGGTACCTTTGTGAACTTGGAGTATAGACCCCATGCCAACACAAACCCCCGGACCGATGATAATGTTGCTATTTGGAGCCGCTTGGAGTATCACCCCTGGTGCGAGTACCGCCGAAGGATGAATAATCACCTCGCCACTGATGTGAGAATCGAAGTTTGTACCTAGGCGCAGTGGCGGCACAGACATGAAATTTATAACCTATGTAGCCGAAAAAAAATAGAAAGTTAGTGGTTAGTGGTTGGTTGTTAGTGGTTAGTGGTTAGTGGTTAGGAGTAAACAACCAACAACCAACAACCAACAACCAACAACCAACAACTAACATAACAACTAACTCATTACGGTCGTTGGATAATCGTTTCCAACACCCTACGCTTGGCTTTGGGGTCAATGCCAATTAACCGCACGTATTCGCCTTGGTATTCAGACAAATATCCTTCTAATCCTGCGATCGCATCGCCAATAGAAGTTGCCTCAATTTGACCGCAGCTACTCCAAGAACCCATCCGGAAACGGCGTTCGTCTACGTGTTCGGCGCTTATTTTGTTACCACCGGCTAGCAATTGTCGCAGCTTGTCTACTACTTCTGTATCCAAACGAGTGCTGGTTGCAACAGAACTGCGACTAGAACTATTTCCAGCAGGTGCTTCATATGCTACAGCCTTATTACCGTTAGACTGAGGTGCTGGACTGTTTGGTCTTTGGATAATAGCTTCCAATACCCGTCTCTTGGCTTTGGGGTCAACACCTACCAACCGCACATATTCGCCTTGATATTCGGAGAGATATCCTTCTAATCCCGCGATCGCATCGCCAATAGAGGTTGCTTGAATTTGACCGCAGCTAGTCCAAGAACCCATCCGGAAACGGCGTTCGTCTACGTGTTCGGCACTAATTTTGTTACCACCTGCTAACAGTTGCCGCAGCTTGTCTACGAATTCTGTATCCAAGCGAGTGCTGGTTTTAACAGAACTGCTACTACCTGCAGGGCTGAAAGATGCTACAGATTTATTCCCGTTAGACTGTGGTGCTGCACCGTTTGGTCTTTGGATAATAGCTTCCAATACCCGTTTCTTGGCTTTGGAGTCAATACCAACTAACCGCACGTACTCGCCCACATGTTCTTGAAGACAGCCTTCTAATGCTGTGATGACTTCTCGTTCATTGCTAGAGGCTAGAGGAGTGCAACTCTGCCAAGAACCAGTCCGGAAGCGCCGTTCATCTACGTGTTCCATACCAATTTTGTAACCACCTGCTAGTAGCTTTTGTACCTGCTCGACGGTTTCTTGGCTCAGTCCAGAATTTCCGTTGTAGCTAGCAGTATAATTTCCGTTACCGTTGCTGCTACTAACTTTGGGAACCTTAGCTGTGGTACCACTATTAACCATGCCGTCTGGCCTTTGGATAATAGTTTCTAATACCCTGCGTCTGCCATTGGGTTCAATACCAAATAAGCGGACATACTCTCCGCTATGTTCTCGCAAACAATTTTCCAAAGTCGCAACCGCATCTTGGGTTGAACCCACAGATATTGGAGAACAACTTTGCCAAGAACCAGTGCGGAACCGCCGCTGGTCTACGTGTTCTGTCCCAATTTTATACCCCTGCTCCAAAAGATGGCGAACTTGCTCAACCGTCTCTCTACTTAAACTTGCGCTCGACACAGTACCATTCCCCCCGAATCCTTTTGACCTATTACTTGTAGTATTTCTAACTATCTCATCCCGGATAGGTGCAATGCATTTGTTATCCGCAGCACAGAGGTAACCGGCACGCAGCGACTGGTTAATCCCAACCACATGATGGGAAAACTCTACATCACTAGCTTGCACATCTGGTAGACGATCGGCTTGCTGTTGGTTAGTAATTATTGCCCCTGAAGGCACATATTTTCCTGGAGGAATTTCCACGTCTTGAATTAAAGCGTGCATCATCACGATGCAACCTGCACCCACTCTGGCGTTAAACACTGTAGAACGAAAGCCAATAAAGCAGTTATCTCCTACATAGGCTGGTCCATGAATTAGAGCCATGTGGGTAATGGAAGCATTATTGCCAATCCATACGGAGTACTGGCTGTTATCATCACCAACTACTCGTCCCTCTTCTAATCCATGAATGACAACACCATCTTGAAGATTAGTCCCATCACCGATATAAAAAGGAGTACCTTCATCCGCTCGAACTAAAGTGCCTGGAGCGATTATGACATTCGCACCAATTCGGACATCTCCAATTACATGGGAAAGCGAATGCACGTAAACCGTTTGATGGATTTGTGGCTCTGCTAAACTTTTTGACCACGGCGTTGGGGGTGCTGCCGCTGTGCTGCGGACTGCCATTGCTTGATTCCTCATGACTTAATCTCTTGGTTAGTTGTTGGTCGTTGATTGTTAGTTGTTTTCTACTAACCACTAACCATTAACTACTAACCACACTCCTATCGATACTGATCTTTTTTACTGTAAATAACGCGATCTTCAACATGAACTGTATCAATTATCGCCACCACAGCAGCATCCAAAGGACGCTGTTCGTTGCCCAGAACTTGTCTGGCAGCACTGTTGCGACTGACAAGTACCCACTCATCGAATCCCGCACCCACGTTATCTGCTGCCACTTCATAGGTAGGCAACAGATTTCCTTCTTCATCTACTAACTGCAACAACAGTAGTTTTACTCCCCGAAGACTTGGATCTTTTTGAGTGCTAACTACTGTGCCGCGAACTTTAGCGATTTGCATTATTCGTTATGGTCTTCTGCCGTAAGGACGAATCGCGTTCACATCTTCCCGGAACTGCTCAACATCTTCGGTATATCTAATTGGCAGTACATATTCCAGGTTTTCATGGGGACGAGCAATGATGTGAGTAGACAGTACTTGTCCACCATTGACTCGCTTAACTGACTCAACTCCAGCACCGACTGAAGCTTGAACTTCCGAAACGTCTCCCCGGACAATTACAGTCACCCGACCGCTACCGATTTTTTCATATCCGACTAAAGTGACACGAGCAGCTTTCACCATCGCATCTGCTGCTTCCACCACTGCCGGAAAGCCCAGGGTTTCCACCATTCCAACTGCAATTGACATACTCTTTTAATCCTTAACCAGCTTTATAAACGCGTACAGAATTCATTGCTTATTTGAGATTTTATCTTGATTTATACCTTGGCTCATTTACTGGAAAATATATCTAGAATTATCATTGGATAAAATTCTAGAAGCATACAGCAGATGCCAAAAGGGGTAAATCCAAAATCTAAAAATTTTAGGTGCGGAACTGATCTACTGCTTCGGTATATCGAATCGGCAACACGTACTCCAAGTTTTCGTGAGGACGGGCAATGATGTGAGTTGATAATACTTCACCACCGTTGACTCTTCTTGCTGCTTCAATTCCCGCTGCTACTGAAGCTTGTACCTCTGAAACATCACCCCGGACAATCACAGTAACGCGAGCGCTACCTATTTTTTCATACCCAACTAAAGTTACCCGAGCAGCTTTTACCATCGCATCCGCTGCTTCTACTACCGCCGGAAAACCTTTGGTTTCAATCATTCCAACCGCAATCGGCATCGCAAAACTCCCACAAAGTTAATACTAGGTACTGTCAAAACAAATTTTTGACGGGAATGCCAATTATGAGGCATAAAAGCATTTCTAAATTAAGCATAGAAAACCTTGGCACTCATGGCAATATAAATTTATATGATACTTTATAATAATATAGTTAATAAAAACTTAACAAAACGTCATAGTGCGATTCGACGAGAGCGAAAATTCATAGTTTCCTTTCTTGAGCCACTTATGTTTTATAATTTTTTTATTACATTAGTGATTGGCGGATAAATAACAGCGGAAATTCCGCGTCTAGGGGAATAGCAAAATACTCAGGGACTGCTCCTACTGTCTTTCCTAGGTTTTTGCTGCGTGGGTAAAAAATTATTGAAAATATATATAATAATTTGTTATAATGGATATAAATTAGTCTTGTTAGATTAGAAAATCCAACCGGGTAAGCAATGGTTGGCTTTAAGAAATACAACTTTAATTGGAAGAAAATATTATAACTGTTCTCATATTTTTTTTCAGAATGAAGTTGAAAATAAAAAAAGAATATTTAAAAAAATAACACTAAAAAATATTCAGTTGAACCGAAAGTATTTCACAAGTGGAAAATAATTAAAAGCTGTTACGTAAAAGGAAATTTAAATGAATGAGTTTCTCTTGTCAACAAGTGGGTGGGTACCTTTTTACGGCTTAATCGGTGCAATTCTGACATTGCCGTGGGCCATAGGAATAATAAAACAGACAGGACCAAGACCCGCAGTATATTTAAACTTCTTGACGACAGTTTTGGCTTTTTTACATAGCCTGGTTATTTTCAAAGATATATGGGCTACAGAACCGCGAAGTGTTCTGATTACTTGGTTTAATGCAGCAGGTTTTGACTTATCCTTTGCCTTGGATATCTCACCAGTCAGTATTGGGGCAACAGTTTTAATCACAGGATTAAGTATGTTAGCGCAAATATACGCCCTAGGTTACATGGAAAAGGACTGGGCGATCGCGCGTTTCTTTGCCTTGATGGGATTTTTTGAAGCAGCACTGAGTGGTTTAGCGATTAGTGATTCTTTGTTTCTCAGCTATGCACTTTTGGAAGTCCTGACGCTTTCGACCTACTTGTTGGTGGGATTTTGGTACGCTCAACCCCTAGTAGTGACAGCAGCACGAGATGCTTTTTGGACAAAGCGGGTGGGAGACTTGTTATTATTGATGGCAGTGGTAGCACTTTCTACAATTGCAGGGAGTTTAAACTTTTCCGACTTGTATGAATGGGCGCAAACAGCGAATTTAAGTCCAGTGACATCAACTTTAATCTGTTTGGCATTGATTGCGGGACCTGCTGGAAAATGCGCCCAATTTCCGCTGCACTTATGGTTAGATGAGGCAATGGAAGGTCCCAACCCGGCATCTGTGATGAGGAACTCATTAGTAGTTGCTGGTGGTGCCTATGTACTATTTAAACTACAGCCAATTTTAGTGCTATCACCGATAGCGTTGAATGCATTAGTAATCATCGGTCTAATGACAGCAATTGGAGCAACATTAGTATCCATCGCCCAAATTGATATTAAGCGAGCGCTATCTCATTCCACCAGTGCATACATGGGATTAGTGTTTTTAGCGGTAGGATTGGAGCAGGGCGGTGTGGCACTGATGTTACTGCTAACTCATGCATTTGCCAAAGCTCTGTTATTTATGAGTTCAGGTTCAGTAATCTATACTACTGGTACCCAAGACTTAACAGAAATGGGGGGTCTGTGGTCGCGGATGCCAGCAACCACCACAGCTTATATTGTTGGAGCCGCTGGAATGGTTGCGCTGCTTCCCTTGGGTAGCTTTTGGGCGATGTTGACATGGGCTGAGGGGTTGGCAACAATTAGTCCTTGGGTAATTTGGGTGTTGGTATTGGTCAATGGATTGACTGCATTAAATTTGACCAGGGTATTTCGGTTGATATTTTGGGGGGAACCGCAACAAAAAACCAGACGTGCGCCGGAAGTTGGTTGGTCAATGGCATTGCCAATGGTATCCTTAACAATAATAACGTTGTTAGTACCCTTGATGTTGCAGCAATGGTACCTGCTACCAAGTTGGGAAAGCGTGAATTGGTCAGTAGTCTCGCTGTTAGTCTCCTCAACCGTTTTGGGCATAAGTGTCGGATCTACGATTTACCTGCACAAAGCATGGTCGAGATCCACAGTACTGGTGTGGAGATTTTTCCAAGATTTGTTGGGCTATGACTTTTACATTGACCGAGTTTACAAATTGACGGTGGTGGGTGCAGTGGCATTACTTTCTAAGATATCCGCTTGGAGCGATCGCTATCTAGTTGATGGTTTAGTTAACTTGGTAGGGTTTTTTGCAATTTTCGGCGGACAAAGTTTAAAATATAGCGCTTCTGGTCAATCTCAAGGTTATATGCTGACTATCTTAATTGGTATTAGCATCTTCGGCTTTTTCATTAGTTGGTCATTGGGATTGCTGGATAAACTACCTTTTTAAAAGTTAGGAATGATGAGTGATGAGTTAAGAGTTTTTATTTGTAACTCCGCTCTTCGTAACTCTTAACTTCTAACTGCTAACACAAGAAACTCCTAACTTAAAAAAGATGCTCAGTGCTTTGATTCTGCTGCCAATAATAGGTGCAACCTTAGTTTGTTTATTGCCTTCTGGAATGACCTCAAAATTCTGTCGTGGTGTATGTTTGGTCGTTACCAGTGTGGCTTTTTTGTGGACAATTGTACTGGCATTTTTATTTAATCCCAAAGATATAACTCAACAGTTTTCTGAGTTTCTGCCGTGGATAGATGCCTTAGGTTTGAACTATAGCTTGGGCATAGATGGGTTGTCTTTACCATTGCTAATGTTAAATGGATTATTGACTTGTATTGCTGTGTACAGCAGCGATGAGAATACCCAGCGTCCGCGATTGTATTTCAGTTTATTGCTGCTGTTAAACGCTGGGGTTACTGGCGCATTTATGGCTCAAGACTTACTGCTATTTTTCCTGTTTTATGAACTGGAATTAATCCCCTTATATTTACTCATAGCGATTTGGGGTGGTGAACGCAGGGGTTATGCAGCGACAAAATTTCTGATTTATACTGCCGTTTCTGGAATTTTGATTTTAGCAAGTTTCTTAGGCTTAGTTTGGTTAAGTCAAGCTCCTAGTTTTGCCTTAGAAACCTTAGATACCCAATCTCTACCTTTAGCGACACAGTTATTATTATTAGCAGGAATTTTAGTTGGTTTTGGCATTAAGATTCCTTTGGTTCCCTTCCATACTTGGTTACCAGATGCCCACGTTGAAGCTTCCACGCCAATATCTGTACTCTTAGCTGGTGTATTGTTGAAGTTAGGAACCTACGGCTTGCTGCGATTTGGCTTAGACTTATTGCCAGAAGCTTGGATCTACATAGCGCCTTGGTTAGCGACATGGGCAGTGGTGAGCGTATTGTATGGTGCATCTTGCGCGATCGCTCAAAGAGACATGAAAAAAATGGTGGCATACAGTTCCATCGGACACATGGGCTACATCCTCTTAGCAGCAGCAGCAGCAACCCCTCTGAGTCTTTTGGGAACTTTAATGCAGATGATTAGCCACGGATTAATTTCCGCAATGCTGTTTCTCCTAGTGGGGGTTGTGGACAAAAAAGCAGGTACCCGTGATTTAGATATACTCCACGGACTCTTGAACCCAGAACGTGGAATGCCCGTAATTGGTAGTTTGATGGTTGTGGGTGTGATGGCAAGCGCTGGGATACCGGGAATGGTAGGCTTTATCTCCGAATTTATTGTTTTTCGCAGTAGTTTTGCCGTATTTCCCGTACAAACTCTAATTTCGATGATTGGATCGGGCTTAACAGCAGTTTACTTCTTAATTTTGGTGAACCGAGCCTTTTTTGGCAGATTGTCAGAACAGGTTCTTAACTTACCACGAGTTTATTGGCGCGATCGCATCCCAGCTTTTGTCTTAGCCGTGCTGATTGTGATTTTCGGCATTCAACCAGGTTGGTTAATCCACTGGAGTGAACCAACAACCACCGCAATCATAAGTGTGCAAGAAGTAGTTGCAACAGTCTCGAAGAAGTAGGAGTTAAAAGTTAGGAGTTAGGAGTGATGAGTGATAAGTTATAGATTATGAATTTTTGAATTTAAATTTAAAACTCCCAATTCCTAACTCCTAACTCCGAACTCCCCACTCCTAATTTCCTACTCCCCTAATTTAATAGAAGAATTGCTAATGATAAATACGAATACGATGAAGAAACGTTCTAACCATCCCCTTGCTGAGTATGTGAAACGCTTACAAACAGGAGATTCATTACTCGTAGATAATCCCCAAAATGTGCTGGAAGTAGTTGGGATTTTGAAAAGTTATGCCATAGTTTTGGATGCTTACTCCAAAAATCTTATTTATATTGGTGAGAAGCAGTTTTTAATCTTTTTTCCCTTTTTTAAATACTTTAATGGAGAAATTAATTTCAAAAAATTACTGCGTCATTGGTGCCATGACCGAATTAATTTTGAATATGCCGAGTATTGCCTGAAATCTATGATGTGGCATGGTGGTGGCGGACTGGATACATATTTAGATACGCCAGAATTTAAAGAAAAAGCGGAAGCTGTAATCGAAGCCAAATTTAAAAATAATCCCCTAATTAGCAGCATTAACCAGTTGTTTCCTGACTTCTTAACAGAACAGTTGCGAGTTTCTGCTTACTACAGCGGTTTAGGTCAATTTTGGCGGATAATGGCTGATATTTTCTTCACTTTATCAGACCGCTACGACCAAGGCAAAATTAAAACTATTGCCGAAGTTGTAGAACATATTAAAGTCGGGTTAGTCAAAGATGCCAATACACCAATTACTTATGCTGTAAAAGTACAGGATAAAGTTTATGAAATTATACCTGATTCTTTGGGTTTAACCTTTCTTGCAGATACAGCAATCCCTTACGTAGAAGCAGTTTTCTTCCGGGGAACACCCTTTCAAGGAACAGTTTCATATAATGCCCAAGCGTATCAAATTCCTCCCGATCAATCGCGGTTTCAATATGGGGCTTTGTATGCCGACCCACTGCCAATTGGCGGTGCAGGTATTCCTCCCACCTTGCTAATGCAAGATATGCGTCATTATTTACCAGAATATTTGCATGAAGTTTATCGTCGCAGTTTGAGGGGAGAAGATGACTTGCGGGTGCAAATTTGTATTAGTTTCCAAAAATCCATGTTTTGTGTCACGTCCGCAACGATTTTAGGTTTGCTGCCTTATGCTTTGGATACGGAAAATATAGATGAGCAAAAACTCAATCAAATTTATATAGAAAAGTGGATGGATAGATTGCAAACTTCACGTTTGTTGGATGTAAATAGTTAGCAGTTTGGAGTTTGGAGTTGTAGGGTGGGTTAGACGCACGACTACTTCTGGGTTAACAGTTGAAATTCTTCTCAAATTAATCTCAAATCCAAAATTCAATATGAGCGGCATTCCCCAAGTAGGGCAACCTGCGCCTAATTTTTGCGCACCCGATCAAGATGGCAATCAAGTGAGTTTAGATGATTTTTCCAGACAGTGGGTTGTCTTCTACTTCTACCCAAAAGATGACACCCCAGGTTGTACAACCGAAGCTAAAGATTTTACTCATTTAAGTCAAGAATTCAGCGACCTGGAAGCGGAAATTATCGGCGTGAGTCCTGATACTGGAAAGTCCCATTGTAAATTTATCGAAAAACATCACCTATCAATAATGCTATTAAGTGACCCCGAACATCAAGTAGCAGAAGCTTATGGTGCTTGGCGATTGAAGAAATTTATGGGAAAGGAATATATGGGTGTGGCGCGGTCAACTTTCTTGATAAATCCGGATAAAGTCATTGCTTATACTTGGGAGAATGTGAAAACGAAAGCTCATGCTCAACAAGTTTTAAATAAATTGCGGGAATTATCTACTGTGTAGGTGAGGGCACTTACTGCGTTGGTTTCTTGCAAACAGTTTGAAACTCAGGGCTAGAGTATTGCGTTTTCTTCCACCCCAGAATCAGCCTCAATTTTTTATCGACTCCCCTACCCGCACCTATCCTAGTGGCTATGAAATAGCTAATTTAGGGTCAGAAGAAAAAGGGAACAGCTAAACTCATATTTTGCTTCTTGCGTATAAACCACATTGTTGTATTTTTACAAGTTATAAAAAATACCATAAAATCAAAGCATTATTTCTAGTCCATTTTAATGGACTTCTGCTATTAGACAGGGACTTATAGTCCCTGGCGGGTAAGAACGTTAATCGATTTGCCGGCTAATACCAGTGATGATTTTGACAAAAACTATTACGCTTCCGGCTCAATACCCAGAGAGCGTAACTGTGCAGTTAAGCGTTCGGCTCTTTGGTATTCCTGTTCGGCTCTTTGGTATTCCTGTTCGGCTCTTTCTTCACCACTCAACAACAAATTACCTTGCAAATCCCACCAGCGCAGCCAGGGTAATTCCACATTTTGGTATTGTCCTATGTTTATGCCTAACTCAACTCCCAAGGGGCTAATAGGATAATGTCCCCTCTCATTTGCCGCTAATACCTGATATTGTCCTTCAATCAGGTGATAGACTTCTACACTGGCTTTTTTTACTTCATAAATACCGTAGAAGGCAGGGCGAATCACCTGCTCGTAAATCCAAAATTTCCCAGTCCAAGGTGTTTTATCTCGCTCTTCGCTACCATTGCCAGAGACGAATTCTAGTACAATTAATGGGGCGATGTACTCTTGCCACAGGACATAGGAGCGTCGCGTTTGTCCATTCAGGGTAGGTGGTACATTTGGGACATAAAACCAATCGGGAGCTTCTGCACCCCGCTCTGGAGGGTCGGTAATGCGCCAATAGATGCCTAAGTCCTGACCAATACAATATTGATCGTCAGGATTTAATTGCTTGAGGATGGGTGTAATCGAGTCAGTTAATAAGATGCTTTGGGGATGTTCTTGCCAATTCTTCACAAAACTACCGTCAGATTCTGGAAGTTGCGTATGGTCTGGGAGAGTGGTTTTAGAGGTGGGTGGGTTGCTAGGAGTCATTGGGCAGCCCCTTTTTAGATATTTTACTTAGTTTATCGCAGTTTTAAGTAAGGAAGGGAAGCTGGGGAAATGCAATGTTTTTCCAGAGGGGTCTATGACCATCTCTTTGAACGCTTTGTAGGATAGAGCTTATCTTATATATATCTAACTACAAAATTTTCAAACCAACATACCCAATAATTATCTTTCCTGGTTCTAATTCTGCGAAGAAATGAAGTCTCCAAGCACCGGGTGTCATACGAATATGCCAGCTAAAGGTACGATTTTCTTCATCAGGACATTTAAATGTAAGTTTATCTTTTAATTGCTTGAGCCTTGAATCACTCTCTGGGGAAACTTTGCATGGGAAATTTTCAGGATTGAAAGAACCACTAACCCAATTTTGACAATATTCCTCAAGTTCAAACAATCGTTTCTTAACCTGTTCTAGTATCGGTTCCCCTTTATTTAGAGATTCAATTTGCTTACCTACGCTTTCACAAAATATTAGGTTGGAAAACAACTCCTCTCTTCGATTCCATAAATCAACTCCATCAAGAACACCTGTGCGAATCCGATTTTGTATCCAATTAGTTTGTTTTTGTACATGGGTACTACGACTAATATGGATAATGTTAACAATTTCATCAATAACTTCTCCATCTTCATCAATTCGCCTAAATTCAACATATAGGTTATTACAATCCCAACAATCTTCTGATACTAAGCTAATCGCAATTGTATTGAGTAAATGTGCGACACCAAGCCCAATAGCTAGTTCTCTCTGGCATATAAATTCAGATAAACCACTACTATTTTCAATATCTTTAATCTCTAAATTTGCAATATCAGTTGAGAAAGGTGTTTTTGTTGCAAGATTTTTTATAAACTGTCTTTCAACCTGGTCTGCATCATTAAACCATTTACGAAGAGGATAATTAGGTGCAAGTGTCGTAGTATGAAAATTCTCTTTAGTCCGAAGATTTACTTTTACACCCTGACTTTTTACGGCTTTAACAGTTTTAATAAATTCAGACATTAATTGTCCTGCTATTTGTTCATTAGGGGCAGGATTCCGCAGAGATAATTCGTTCAATATTAAGTCGAAATCCACGCTTTACTCTCCAGCAGGCTCAAGTAAAACATCCAAGCTTTTTTCCCATTCGTCAAAAAAACCATCGGGCCATTTATCTATTCTTCCATTTCTATCGATATGTGGGGATACTACCTCTGTGATAGCTTGTCCTTGTTTTTCTTGACGCTGAAAATAATGTAACTGAACATCATCTGGTTTGATTTTTCCACCATGAACAGCAAGACGAATACCATTCAAAATATGATCGCTATGGGTTTCTATCACTACTTGAACCCCAGAACTTGCTGCTAACGATAATAATTCTCCCATTTTCACCTGTCCTCTAGGATGTAAATGTGCCTCTGGATTTTCAATTATAATTAGTGTACCTGGATAAGATGCTAAAATAGCCACAATAATCGGTAATGTATAGCTAATTCCAAATCCGACGTTAGTTGTACGATAGGGATTACTGTCCCCATAGAAATATTGCAAACTCATCAAACCTATATCTGAATTTGAGTTGATTTTAATTCGCGTACCAGGACTAACTTCTCTCATCCATCCTTCAACCTGGCTGCTAAGAGCATTAGATTTTGCTATGGGATGTCTTAATTTTCTTTGAAAAACATCTTTATCTTGATTAATTGCTAAAAAATGTGCTGTATATTCTCCTTTAGTACCGATTTGTCCTAATCGTCGTGCTTGGTAATCTGACATATCATAAGATGTTCTTGGACCAAGACGTTCTGCTTGTAAATAGTGAAATCTCTTAGTAAAAAGACTCAATGTGTAGACACCCGTATCAGCTAATAAGGATTGTGGATCTAAAGTATTTAAAACATCTGTATTCGTTTTCATTTGGTCATAAGCAAAATGCCAAATCCCTTTTTTCTCATTATTCCAAAGAATTTCAAAACCAAGATAATCTTCTTTTGCTCTTTCACAAAATGCATCTTGAGCAGTACCAATACGTACTAATTCACCATTTAATGCTAAACCTATATTTGGCAATAACTCTTGTTGATAAGATTGACGTAGCAAAAGTAACGATTGTAGTACAGAAGATTTTCCCGTACTATTTAAACCAGAAAGTAAGGTTAGTGGTTTAAATTGTAATAACTGACTTTCAAAAGCTTTGTAATTAGTCAACTTCAAAAAACTAATCATAGTAATACTTCTTCAATAATTTTCTCGACGGTTTCAAATCTATGTTCGATTTTATTTTTTACTTGAGATATTGATACTAGGAAGTCTACATCGCTGTCTACATACTTAACAAAAGTATCTATGAGTTTTGTTTTTCTATCTTTTAAAATGTGAATATCTTGTATACTTAGCCTTCCAAGTTTTACAGACCAAACTTCAAACAAAGATTTATTAATTGGAAATTTTCTTCTATTTTTTTTAGAAATTTTACGGAAAGCATTGTCGTTAAAAATATCAAATGCGGCAATCATCGATTTTCTAAAAATTTCTTCTATCTTGATTATCTCCTCGTTGGATAGACTATTTATTTTAGATAAAGCTTTACTGAAGAAAGAATCTCTAGTTTCATCTTGATATTCTTTATAAGAAATTAGATAAAATGCGAGAAACCCTAGCACGAACTCCCTATCGTCCATTCTCTTCTTTTTTGATTCACTAATATTAACAACACGTTTGAACTCTGAAAAAGCAGCTAATTTTGCCACCAACTTTGTCGCTTCTCCAGGATTTAAAGCATGTCTTAGTTCTTGATTTGAAAGAGGAACACCTCCCGTATTAATACGTTTAAAAATATTATACTTAACTTCTAAAGGAGTACCTTTTTCAATTAAATATACTGTAACTTGAGTTTCTAAGATACGACGTTGATATCTTCGTTCTAATTCATCATAAGTTTTATCCTTTAACTCTTTCAAATATTCTAATCCAACTAATTGAAGTCGATTTGCACTTTTATCAATCACAAATTGCTTCAGAGCAGATAATCTTTGTAATCCATCTACTACTACCCATTCATCTTCATTTGTGGCATCAATATAAAAAGCAGGTAGTGGTATTCTAATTAGAATAGATTCAATTAGTTTACTTTTTGCTTCTAAAGTCCATATATTCGCTTGTCGTTGAAATTCAGGTGCTAAATCAAGTGCTTCCTCATCAATTCTTCTAAGTAATTGCTCAATTGTTGGCTCTCTTGTCGCTATATTAATTTTTTCTGGGTCGTATTGAAAAGTTACTTTTTCTTCTTCTTCTTGATTATTTTCTTCATCATCTGAAACTTCTTCCTCTACAAATTCTGCATATTGGTCATTAAATGCTGTCACGGTAGTACTCCTTGAGTTGGATTAACACACATTTTAAAGATATAAATCAAAGTTAATATATTGCAATACTAGAACACTCTTTGACAAGTGCAGCTTTTTTAGTTTCCATTCTCCCTACACCCGAATCATAAATAGAAAAGCAGCCAGAATCAACCAGCTGCCATCAAAAAAAATGTTACTTAATTTACCTAACTGCCCCAACTCCTGCCATATCCAAAATTGGCGCAATCAAATCTTCCCGCTTCACCGCCATCATATGCACACCTTGACACAATTGCCTAGCTAATTGCACCTGTTCGGCGGCAATTTTCATCCCTTCTTCTAAGGGGTCTTTTGCTTGTGCCAATCTATCAATAATGTGCTGAGGAATATTTACACCCGGAACGCATCTATTAATAAATTCAGCATTTTTTGCCGACTTCAACAGAAAGATTCCAGCCAAAATCGGTTTATTGCAACCTGCAGCAATTGTGTCCATAAACTTTTCTAGCCGCTCAAAATCAGTTATTAACTGACTTTGAAAAAACTGCGCTCCTGCTTCTATTTTCCGCTCAAATCGACGTTGCAAGCCCGACAAACTTCCACATTGGGGGTCAACAGCCGCACCTGGAAATAAATCTGTCGCTCCATCTGTGAAAGGTTGTTCGTTGCAGTCAAAGCCGTGATTCAGTTTCTGAATTACTTGTAAAAGCTTTACAGATTCCAAGTCAAACACAGCTTTTGCTTCTGGGTTATCCCCTACTTTCACAGGGTCGCCAGTCAAAGCTAAAATGTTGTGAATACCTAGGGCAGAAGCGCCGATCAAATCTGCTTGTAAAGCAATCCGGTTGCGATCGCGGCAAGCCATCTGGCAAATCGGTTCGATACCATTCTGTAGTAAAATTACTGATGCTACTAAGGAAGACATCCGCATTACAGCGCGGCTACCATCAGTAATATTGACAGCATGAACCCTCCCCTTAAGGGTCGCTGCCATTTCAATCATGTGCGTTACGTCACTTCCTTTCGGTGGTGCTACCTCAGCAGTAATCAAAAATTCTCCTGATGTCGCAGCTGTACGAAAGGAATTCAAAGTTGATTTTTGAGTATCAATCATAACAATAGATTATTGAATTCCTGGTACAGCTATATCATGAGACACTTAAAAACGAAACCTCATCAAGGCAGAGAATAGCCCATTGCTGCTTTCACCTGTGTGAGAGTCTGGTTGGCGATCGCCTGTGCTTTTTCCCTACCATCGCGCAATACAGACTCCAGGTAACCCTTATCATCCATCACTTGCTGATACTTTTCTTGTATCGGTTTAAGTGCATTAATTGTTGTTTCTGTCAATAACGGCTTAAATTGTCCCCAACCCATATCCTGACACTCTACTGCTACCTCTTCTTTGGTTTTGCCAGCAAGGAGCATATACAAAGTTAACAAATTATTACACTCCGGACGTTCCGGATCGTCGAAGGTCAAACCACGAACTAAATCAGTTTTACACTTCTTAATCTTTTTGGCGATCGCATCCGGTGGATCGAGCAAATTAATTCTACTCAACTCTGAGGGGTCAGACTTGGACATTTTTTTAGTCCCATCTACTAAACTCATCACCCTTGCACCTTCTTTGCGAATTAAAGGATCTGGCAACTTCAGCACCGGGTTCTCTGGTTTGGCAAATTGATGATTAAACCTGTTGACTATATCTCGGGTTAACTCCAAATGTTGCTTTTGGTCTTCACCCACAGGCACCTTATCAGCTTTATACAGCAAAATATCAGCCGCCATCAAGACTGGATAGTCTAGCAACCCCACACTAACATTTTCGCCTTGTCTTTCAGATTTTTCCTTAAACTGAATCATATCAGTTAGCCAGTTCATTGGTGTGATGCAGTTGAACAACCAAGTTAACTCGCTATGAGCAGGGATGTGAGATTGGACAAAGATTGTAGAGTATTCTAAATCAAGACCGCATGCCAGATATAAAGCAGCCAGGGTGTAGGTATTAGCCGCCAATTCTGCCGGATTGTGCGGTACGGTAATAGCGTGCAAATCCACCACGCAAAAGAAATTATCATATTCGCTCTGAGCTTCTACCCAATTGCGAATAGCTCCCAAGTAGTTACCGAGATGGTAGTTACCCGTTGGTTGAACCCCAGAAAGAATGCGCTGCTTACCCATAGATTTGTTGTTAGTTGTCTCAAATTCCCAGGTTCGGGAACAAAATAGATTTACTTATAGTGACATTTCTTTATATTTAGCGCAAAGACACAGCCAGTTTGTTATCGGGTGGGTTAGATGCAAAGATAGCTTTTCCGACTGCGTTTCCGATCGGCAGGGACTATACAGCACTTTGCAAGTAAATGAAGTACACCCCCTCCCCTTGGCAAGGGGAGGGTTGGGGAGGGGTATTTCTGTACCTCACAAAGTTGAAATTTGCTGTAAGTCCCTGTCTAATAGCTAAAGTCCTCTTTAAGAGGACTGTTGATTCATATCTTGCAGCTTGCGTATAAGCCACATAATTATAATTTTTTAAGTTACTAAAAATACGATAAAAACAAAGTTCATGTTTAGTCCATTTAAATGGACTTATGCTATTAGACAGCGACTTATAGGGACTGACGGGTAGGGCATGAATCGATTTACCTGAGTAATGGCAGTGATTATCTTGACATTTTATTTTTGAGGTGCAAGATATCAGTTGAGAATATTTTATAGTATATCAGGATGATTTTACTTACTTGATAACTTTTAAAAGTAGGATTTAGTTAAAGATTTTGAATATGTATATTTTCAATTATATATGATATTTTTTATTCCTAGACAGCATCTATTATTATTGATATATTCGACTCAATAATAAGTCAATATCAAGCGTCAAATGAAAGCAACCCAATTATCTTTTTTTCCTAATCACGAAGAACAGGAACTTAGCAAAAAGACAAAAAAAGCGAAGTTAGGACGTTATGAACGCATCCAACGGGAACTAGAACAAAATGACTGCGATCCATACAAGATATTTGTGGAAATAAATTCCCAATCTCTGTCACCATCTAACTATACATTTGTTGATTTGTTTTGCGGTGCGGGAGGAATTACCCAAGGTTTAGTACAAGCCGGATTCCAACCATTAGCAAGTGTTGAAGTTAACGCGATCGCTTCTGCAACTCATGTAAAAAACTTTCCCCAATGCCATCACTTTTGTGGAGATATCGAAAATTTTTCTTCTCAAAATTGGCTTCGGGAAATCGGTTCACCTGAAGTCCATCTGGTTGTTGGGGGTCCACCATGTCAGGGTTTCTCTATTGCTGGAAAACGTGACCCGAAAGACCCTCGAAATCGTCTATTCTATGAATTTGTGCGTGTTGTCTCAGAAATGCGTCCTTGGTATGTTGTGATGGAAAACGTACCGGGTATACTTACCATTCAAAATGGCGATGTTAAAGAAGCTATTATAGAGGCATTTCAGTCTATTGGTTATCCCAATGTTTCCATTGCAATTCTCGAATCTGCTGCTTATGGAGTACCACAAATTCGACCAAGAGTAATTTTCATCGCTAACAGATTCGGGATGCAAAACCCCTATCCAAAGCCTCAATTATTACCAGAAGAATATAAACCGATTGAATCAGCTATTTCTGATTTACCAGCATATACACCTATACCAGAGATAAACCATCAATGGACGAAACATTCACCTGAGTATATGGAACGCATTGCCAAAGTTCCTCCGGGTGGTTCTTTATATGAAAAATACGTTGATGCTTTCAAACGTCAATATCCTGGTAAACCAAGTATGACTGTGAAAGAAAATCATGGTGGTACACATATTCATCCATATCTTAATCGGGTGATTTCAGCCCGTGAAATGGCAAGATTGCAGACATTTCCGGACACATTTATTTTTGAGGGTTCTATGAAAAAAGCGATGTGGCAAATAGGAAATGCCGTTCCACCACGTTTAGCTGAGTGTATTGGTTTTGCGCTTGTTCCCTATTTGAATGATATTGCGTTGAACAGGAAAAGTATAGTTAATGTTAGCCGTTCCGAGCAGATTCAACTAGCTTTTGATTAAGACCATTACGCCACTTATCAAAATCATACCAGCCACAGCCAACACAGCCTTCCTCAGCTTCAGCACCTCGCTGATGTATGGAAGGCCAGTTTTCACCTTCTTGATACCAAAATCTAATACCAAAAGGTGTACCCCTTTTGCCCGTTTTGATGCAGCGTTCACAACTTCTCGATTTCAAAAGATTGTGATTCCCAGACGCATCTTTCTTCAGTAATTGAAATTTATTTGTGATTTCAGCTTCGCTCATTGAGGTAAGGTGTGGTGGCTCACTTTCTCCCCAGCGTTCCATAGGAAACCGATGATCGATTACTAATTCATGGCCTGCTCGTTTTCTCTGTTCTATTACGTCTGTATATAAATAAAGTTTGAGAATTCTTTGAGCTAAAGAAGCTGGTATGTTAGCAGCAGAATTAGCTGATTTTATCTCTCCTGTCCAGCGATCGCACTTGGTTCTTCTTTGACAAACTGTACAATTTCTATTCTCTGTTTCTATAACTAGACCAGGACGCACCCTGGTTCCACGTTGTAATCCTTGGATTCCACCACCACCAGCATACTGACCTGATGCAATTGGCTTTCCTTCATGTTCCCGACAATGCCATTCTTGATCGCAGAGCAAATCAAACACCTTAAGTTGTGTTTGCGCTGTTTGCAGTTGCGCTCGAATTTCTGCTACTAAATCGTTGTTGCTCATTCCAGTTAGCGCTCTTGATGGTGGGGTTCCGGGATTATTACAAGATGTACGTTAACGCAATTTTATGCGCTATTTTCAAATAATCTGTTATTTTATAAAATATATTTTAGGACTTAGACATAATTAGCAAAAAATTAACCGCGAAGTACGCGAAGTACGCGAAGGAATAAGAGTTAAAGAGGGTTTTTGGGTGAGTCTTCTATTTTATAATCAATAAATGAGGTAAATTTAATTATAATGCGCGAACTTTATCCGGCAAGACAACCTTATAAACAAGGTAAGTTAAAGGTTTCTGACCTGCATACCATTCATTTTGAGGAATCAGGAAATCCTCACGGTAAACCAATTGTATTATTGCATGGAGGCCCTGGAGGTGGATGTCCACCGATTTATCGACAATATTTTAATCCCGAAAAATGGCGATTGATAATGTTTGACCAACGGGGTTGCGGTCAAAGTACACCTCATGCAGAACTACAAGAAAATACCACTTGGGATTTAGTAAATGATATTGAAAAATTGCGAGAGCTTTTAGAAGTAGAAAAGTGGGATGTTTTTGGTGGTAGTTGGGGAAGTACTCTGTCATTAGCTTACAGTCAAACCCATCCGGAACGTTGTACAGGTCTAATTTTGCGTGGTATATTTATGCTGCGACAAAAAGAAATCCGCTGGTTTTATCAAGAAGGTGCTAGCAATATTTTTCCTGATACTTGGGAGGAATATTTAAAACCAATTCCTCCTGAAGAACGCCACGATATGCTCTCTGCCTATTATAAGCGCTTGACCAGCCCAGATTTGCAAATCAGGTTAGAGGCAGCCCGTGCTTGGTCAATTTGGGAAGCAAGTACCAGTCGATTATTTTTAGATAATCAGCTAATGCAAACCTTTGGTAGAAATGAATTTGCTGAAGCCTTTGCCCGGATTGAGTGCCATTATTTTATGAATAAAGGTTTTCTTGAAACTGAAGATCAATTACTTTTAAATGTTGACCGAATTCGTCATATTCCCGGTGTAATTGTTCAAGGTCGTTATGATGTTGTTTGTCCGATGATATCAGCTTGGGAATTAAAAAAGGTTTGGTGGGAAGCCGAATTAATTATTGTTCCTGATGCGGGACATTCGATGAGCGAACCAGGAATTCGTAGTGCTTTAATTGAAGCGACAGATAAATTTGCAAATTTATGACAAATATCAAATGAAATTCCTCGGCATTGATTTAGGGTGGAAATCGCAACCAACTGGACTATGCTGCCTAGAATGGCAAGATAACCAACTACAACTACTCGACTTAGACCGCAAAGACTCCATTGCAGATATCCTCGCCTGGATTGATAACGGAGTAGAGCCAGACGAACCCGCCATCATCGCCGTAGACGCACCCACCCTCATCCCCAACGCCACAGGAAGCCGCCTACCCGACAAACTCACTCACAAGTACTTTGGCAAATATCATGCCGGCTGCTACCCCGCCAACCTCAACCTACCCTTCGCCGAACGCACAGTAAACTTTGGCTTAGAACTAGAAACTCGTGGTTACGACCACGCACCCACAATCGTCCCACAAAAACCAGGTAGATATCAAATCGAAGTCTTTCCCCACCCGGCCATAGTCAATTTATTCAACTTAGATAAAATCCTCAAATATAAAAAAGGACGCCTTAGCGATCGCCGACTAGAACTTATCAAGCTCCAAAATTACATACTTAATACCCTACCCACTCTCGAGCCTCATCTGCGTCCATCACCGTCCATCTGCGGTTTCTTCCCGAATGTAATCCCCACCACAGGTGCAGCACTCAAAGCAACGGAAGACAAACTAGACAGCCTCATCTGCGCTTACGTCGGCGCACATTGGTGGTATTGGGGAGAACAACGCAACCTAGTACTAGGAGACAGCACCACAGGTTACATTGTCATCCCCTCCTTTAAAGAATTAGGAGTTAGGAGTTATGAGTTATGAGTTAAAGGTTAGGACTTATGAATTAAGAATTAAAAGTTAAGAGTAAAGAGTCCTAATAGCCCACGCAGGTGGGCTTAGTTTGTATAGCCCCACCCTTCTAGGGTGAAGGAGTATAAAGCGCAACTCCCAACTCCTAACTCCTAACTCCTAACTCCTAACTCCTAACTCCTAACTCCTAACTCCTAACTCCTAACTCCTAACTCCTAACTCCTAACTCCTAACTCCTACTTTTATTCAGCCCAACTAATCAACCTCGGTTCATAAGGACTAGAGAGGTGTTGGTGTTTTGGCAAGACCCGCAAAGACAAACCTTGCAAACCAGAAGAAGTGTAAATGATATCAGCCGTGTAAAGACTCAAACCTTGAGACTCATCACCTTGATAATTCATCACTACTGGTACACCATTGACAATATCGCCATTGGCATCAATTGCACCTTGGTATAACTCGACTTGCACATCATTATTCGTCAACGTCGCCAAGTCAACTTTAGCTTTGACCGTAACAGTTTGGTTAACCTCAATATCTGCTGCTGACGAAATGTCAACATCTTTGATTTTAATGTTGAACCAGTTATTAGAAAGTTTTCCTTTCCAATCAGCTAACTCTTTCGCTGGAGCGTAATGATTTGCAGTTAGAGTGTGATAGCGATCGCTTGCGGAAAAATATGCTCGCTCTGCATATTCTCGCACCATCCGCGCTGTATTAAAGAACGGACAATTCAAGCGAATTGCATCCTTCATTTTTGCTATCCACTGCCGGGGCAAATTATCTGCATCGCGGTCGTAGAATAAGGGTCCGACTTCCTTTTCTAGCAAATCGTAGAAAGCATTTGCCTCGACTTCATCTTGGTAATTTGGATCGTCGTAATTCTCTCCGTGTCCGATCGCCCAACCGGTACGAACATAATCAGCTTCGTCCCACCAGCCATCTAGGACGCTTAAATTCGGCAATCCGTTCATGGCTGCCTTCATTCCACTGGTGCCAGATGCTTCTCGGGGGCGACGGGGTGTATTTAACCAGATATCGCAACCCGCAACCATTAATCGTGCGATGTGAATGTCGTAATTAGGAACAAATACTACCTGTTTTTCCAGATTTTGTTCGTGGATAAAGTGGTTGATATCGCGGATGAGTTCTTTACCGGGAATATCTTTCGGGTGTGCCTTACCAGCGATGACAAATTGCACCTTACGGTCTTTGTTCGCTAGCATTATCCGCTTGATGCGCTCTATATCCCGCATCCATAAGGTCGCACGTTTGTAGGTCGCAAAGCGACGGGCAAAACCAATGGTTAAAACCTTGGGATCGAGGACTTCTCGTGCTTGAGCCGTTTCACTTGGAGAAGCACCGCGATCGCGCAAATGTTTGACCAAATGTTCCCGCACATACAAAACCATGTCCAAACGACAGCGTTCGTGGTTGCGCCACAATTCCTCATCGGGAATCGCGTCCATCCGTTCCCACAGAGGGCTATCTGTGCCTGCTGATGACCAATTTGGTCCTAGATAGCGATCGTATAATTCCTGTGTTGATTTGGCTACACAACTACGAGCGTGAACGCCGTTTGTAATAGCGCCGATCGGAACTTCCTGCACCGGCACAGATTGCCACAAACCTTTAAACATCTGCCGTGACACCACACCGTGCAGCTGCGCTACACCGTTAGAAAATGTTGCCATTTTCAAAGCCAGCACCGCCATGCTAAAAGGTGAGGATAAATCACCAGTGCTTTCGCGTCCTAATGCCAAAAATTGGTCTTTGTTTAAGCCAAAAGTTTCAGCATAGTGTCCCAAATAATACAAAATCTTGTCTGGGGAAAATAAATCAATTCCCGCAGGGACTGGTGTATGGGTGGTAAAGATATTTGTGGAAGCTACTAACTGTCTGGCTGCGGCATAATCTAGCCCTTCTTCCTGAATCAGTATTCGGGTGCGTTCTAAGGCAGAGAACCCCGCATGACCTTCATTCATGTGGTAAGCGGTGACATTATAACCCAGTGCTTTCAGCATCTGGACACCACCAATACCGAGCATAATTTCTTGGTGGATACGCATATCGATATCACCACCATATAGTTGGTCGGTAATATCGTGGTCGTAAGCGTTGTTGGGTTCAATGTTGGTATCTAGCATATACAAGGGCACCGTTCCTACCTGTACGCGCCAAACCCTCGCATATACCGTGCGTCCTGGATATTGTACCCCAATCCGCATTTCTGAACCATCCGGATTGCGCTCCAGATGCAAAGGCATATTGTAAAAATCATTGAGGAGGTAGCGTTCTTGCTGCCAACCATCAGCGTTTAGATACTGGGCAAAATAGCCTTGCTGATACAGCAAACCCACACCCACAAGCGGAAGCCCCAAATCACTCGCAGATTTTAGGTGATCTCCTGCGAGAACTCCCAAACCCCCCGAGTAGATAGGTAAACAATCCACAAGCCCAAATTCCGCCGAAAAATATGCGTAGCATTCTTTTGGCTTATCCGAGCGTTGCTTTTCGTACCAAGTCCGTTCTGTTTGATACGCTTCTAACTGTCGTGCGGCTCGATCCATTTGTGCGAGGAAGCCTTCATCCTCTACAACTTCCGTCAGCCGTCCTTGGCTGATCGTACCGAGCATTAAAACCGGATTATGATGGCTAGACTCCCAAAGGTCGGAGTCTAAACGACGAAATAAGTCCTTAGTCTCAACGTTCCAATCCCAGTGTAGATTGTATGCTAATTGACGCAGCGGTTCTAGCCGTTGCGGTAGCGAAGGAGAGACGTTGAATGTACGAATTGGCTGCATAACTTGGGGAAACTTTAGTCTAGCTATCGTTATTGTTTACCTTGTTTGTGCAAAGTTGCCAACTTTTAATATTGTTTTGTGATGTTGCAATGATTTTGTTACATTTTGCAAATATTTATGTTTGATAAAACAGTGAAAACACGTAATGCATAAATGGGGACATTTATTACTAAAAGTCACCAAAATTTATTATTTGAGCAGTATTGCTTTGTGGGGCGATGAGTGATATGTCAGAATTTTTCGGTATGGCAAAGACAATAGTCGCAACTATTGCAGATGCGAAGGCAGTCTCGCACACGAGTTTCATTTTGACAATGCTGCGCTTACCTTGCTTATTTTTGGGGGAAGGTACACTTTTCTTTTCGTTTAACTCTTGTCTCACTTTTCCATCTACAGCCGCTTGATGTAATGTCATTAGAGCATCAAGGTCTTCGTCTTCATATTCTTTTTCCAACATCTGGTGCAGCTGCTTGACTGCTGCAAGGCTCAGATAGCCAGTTGTTATCGCTTCTTGAACAATATCGCGAATTGAAGCCATAGTTTTATTGGGTGGGGGAATAAATTGTATCCCTAGTTACATCTGTTGTGTTTAAGCTAAATTAGGTTTTTTTCTTATCCCAAATTTACGATGTTAAGTTGTTATTACACATCACCCAACCGGGTGATAGTATTGGGTGATTTTTTGGGATTTACTGACTGATATTTAGCACAATATTAGTAAGCAGGTTAGGAGCAAAATCGTAACCTTAAACGTTATATTCTCGCCGAAAAACCCGGTTTATTAGGGCTTATTGAAAATGGTGCAGGAGATGAGTTTAGAATAGTTCGTTATTGCTGACTTTTGATGAGGAAGTTAACAAGTCACCCCTGTTAGCGATCTTCCTTCACGCTATGGTTACAGTAACCTATCAAATTTCTTATGTATAGAGAAGAAAGTCATGATTTTTTCATGACTAAAGTCACTGTTTTATTGCTTTTGGGCATCGTAAGATATTCAACCTAGGGAATTTCCAAAAAAATGCCCAAATTCTTTGGAAGTCAGATGTTTTGCTTGTTAATCGGAATAATTTATTTCTTCTTCAGTCCTAAATCCCAATTTAAAGTTTAGAAGTCGGCTGTCTGGGGTCTAGGATTTACAAATAATATAGGATTGCCATGTTTATATTTATTATGACTTATATGAAATCCGGTTGATTGCTCACCCCCTCAGGTGCAATAGTCCTTGCTCCTAATCCCCACTTAGGCCCTTGAGTTCCCCGTTTACCCTAAGTGGGGATAAAGTGGTGGGGTCGGTGAGACTGCGGGAGCATCAATGCATTGGGCGTTGCAGACAATGGGAAAATTGAAACCAGTTTGGTAAATGTAGCTGATCATACTTAGGTTCTGATTATTTTTTGGCATGATGGATTGCGGTTCTTCAGGCAAGAAAATAAGGCTGGGATGGAAACCCAAGAATGTAAGTCAACGTCATTCGAGTAAACCCGTCTAAAATCTCCGCTCAAGGTGCATCTACAAGTCAAGCGACTCATTCGCTGCGATTCGCGGAAAACCTATAGCCAAAAAGAAGACAAGATTTGGTTAAGATAATAGAGCTATCTTTTCTGCGATCGCAGATACAAAAAAAGAAGCTTGATATCTCATACCCTATGGAGTTTTTCCAATGCTGACTTTAAAAATCGTTGTATATGTTGTTGTGGCCTTCTTCGTTGGTATTTTTATCTTTGGATTCTTGTCGAATGACCCAGCTCGCAACCCCGGTCGTCGCGATTTCGAGTAAGTCAACGATTAAATTATCCTTGACTGCCGGAAGGCGGAAGAGAACAGACACCACAGGCTAGGCACAAAAACGCAAGTCGGAAGGCATTGAGGTGTAATCCAATTCAACCTTCCGGCTATTAATTTGGCTATTTGTTAGCTACTTAGTGCTGAAATATGCTTCAACCAGTTCTTCCGCCCAAACCGCCTTCAATTCTAGAACCTTCAGAATCTGCTAATTCTACTCAGTTTTATTTAGTTTCGACAACTGAAGCAAAAACGCTTCTTAAGCTAACTTCCGCAAGTTCGGCAAATTCACAGCGTTTGCCTACTATATTTAACCTCACTCAGAATCAGTTAACTGCTGAAGCCTTAGCTAAACCGAGTAAACCGGAAACATTGCCACCGGAGTTTTCACCTGAAGTTCAGGTTGCTCAAACTGCCGCACTTTTGGGCGAACAGCTTGCAGTTGGTTATCCTGTGCTAGAGGAAGTTGCTCCAACGGTCGCCAGAAGCAAGAATTTATCCCAGAAAGAAGTTTCTAAGTTAGTCCCTTCGCATGAGAAGAATATTTCTTTAATTAACCGCGAAGATACTAAGAACGCGAAGGAGGAAGGGAAAGAAGATGGATACTCTAACAGAAGGAAGGGAGTAGTCAGAACTTCCTCTTCTGAGGTTAAGTTATCGCACCAAGCTGCTTCCCGTGATAAGGGAGGGGAATTAGATAAGCAAAGTACTACAAGATTTGATCTGACGCGATCGCCAGACGAAACAACTACTCAAAATTCTCCAAATTCACCGTCAATACCACAACCAACAACAATAGAATTCGACTCTGGCCAGCCACAAGACCAACAATCTAAGCCCGGAGCGATAGAATTTAAGACGCGGGATCAAAATAACCAAACACCGACGCTGACTGTACCAGTGCCTGAAAATGGAAGCACACCCGATCAGCAAAAACCAACAACACCAGCCCCAGGAACACCAAGAGTTGTTGAAGTTGTTGCAGATAGATTAGAGTACGATGAGCGCCGGAAAATTGTCACCCTGGAAGGTAATGCGGTTGTGAGGTTTGATGGTTCGGTGGTGGATGCCGATCGCCTGCAAGTGAATTTAGACAATTTGATTGCTGTTGGCGATGGAAATGTGGCATTGACAAGGGGGGATCAAGTACTGCGCGGACAACGCTTTACCTACAACTTTATTCAAGATAATGGGCAACTGCAAAGCGGTCGGGGTGAGGTTTTTATTCCGACAGCTCAAACCGATTTAGCTTTTTCTGCACCCACAAATACGACGACTGGACCATCCATAGCGCGGCCGGTGAGCGATCGCATTCGGGCAAATCAACCCCAGACTGGTGTCGGTAGTCCGGGAGGGATTGACGTTAACGTTGGTGGTAGGGCAGATGCGAGAAACATCGCACCACCGAAATCGGGCGGACAAGTCAGAAGGTTACGTTTTGAAGCTGCACGAATTGATTTTTACCCACGAGGTTGGCAAGCACAGGATGTCCGGATTACTAACGACCCGTTTTCACCTCCAGAATTGGAGTTACGGGCAAGAAAAGTCACTCTAACCCAAGAATCACCTCAACAAGACCGCATCAGAACAGAGGGACAGCGTTTAGTACTTGACCAAAAGACATCAATACCCATTCCGATTAGCAGTCAGACAATTGACCGTAGAGAACGGGATGTCACTCCTGCGATCGTTTCTGTCGGTTTTGATGGAGACAAACGAGGTGGTGTATTTATTGAACGTGGCTTTGAAGTAATCAGTACAGATAAGACACGTTTAAGCATTAAACCTCAATTTTTTGTACAGAAGGCAATACAAAATGGTTTTGGTAATGTTCCATCGCTATTTGGTTTAACAGCCAGGGTAAATGCTGACTTGAGTCCGAGGGGAAGACTCGAAGGTACTGGGAACTTAGATAGTTTGGACTTGAGCAAGATAGAAGATAACTTGCGGGCGAGTTTGCGCTATCAGCAGCAATTAGGCGATGTCAACCCCCACACATTAAACTTAGAATATAGTTATCGCGATCGCCTTTACAACGGAACCCTCGGTTTTCAAACAGTCCAAAGTAGTCTTGGTGCCGTCATCACCTCACCGAATATTCCTTTAGGTACAAGCGGCTTTAATTTGAGATATCAGGGAGGCGCTCAATATGTCAACGCTAACACTGACCGTCAAGATTTATTGCAAATCGGTCGCCGAAACGATCGCATCTCTCTAGCACGGTTTCAAGGTAGCGCCACAGTTGATGGTGGTTTCTTCTTGTGGCAAGGTAAACCATTACCACCCACGGCGACAGAAGGATTAAAATATACACCGAATCCTGTAGTCCCTTACGTGCGAGCCGTTGGGGGTGTGACAGCAACTAGCAGTTATTACGGTAGTGGTGACAACCAAAGTACTTTAACTGGGAGGATTGGTGTAGAAGGGCAATTAGGTCATTTCTCCAAACCTTATTTGGATTATACAGCCTTCAATCTGAGTTATTCCCAAGGTTTTAATAGCGGTTTCTCACCCTTTTTGTTTGACCGTGCCGTTGATAACAAAGTATTAGAAGCTGGAATTTCTCAGCAAATCTACGGCCCATTTCGCTTTGGTTTTCAAACAGCAATTAACTTAGACAAAGGTTCAAGTCTCAGCACTGACTATATTTTAGAATATAGTCGCCGCACTTATGGAATTAGCCTTCGTTACAATCCAGATCAGCAATTAGGTGGTATTAGCTTCCGCATTAGTGATTTCAACTGGAGTGGCGGTACCAATCCATTTTCTGACAGAGGTGAAGTTAAGCCGGTTGTTGGTGGAGTGCGACAGGATAATTAAGTTAGGAGCGGCGAACTCAATGCACCGCATTGCGTTACTGATGTAGAGAAACTTTTATAATGGAAAGTACCCTGACAGCTAAAGCCGAATTATCAATAGTGTTCTTAAGCCTGCTATTGAGCTTGGTTCTGGACTCTTATGGTTACTATATTGGTGAAGTAACGATGTTACTATCCCGGTCAGAAGATTATCTTAATAAAACCAGTCCAGGTCAGGGAATTATCATTGCTTCGGTTCTAGAGCGAATATTGACTCTAGACTATTTTGTCGTGTCTACAAATTTTGCTGAGGCAAAAATTTTTACCCTGAATCGGCGTTTCCAGCTTTTACAGGTGGTGGAAAAGTTTCTCAGAAGTTAGGAGTTAGGCTCTTTGACTTACTGCTAGCTTCAACCAACTTGAGTACGAGTGAAAGGTTATTCCTCAGCTTCAGCGGATTGAATCTGAAAAAAATCATCAACAATTTGGTTTAGTAAATCATGAGGATTTGAGTTAGTGTTAGCAGCAGATTGTCTCAGTTTAGAAATGTTATCCGAAGATAGACGGAGTGGAGCAAAATGCTCAGGAAAAGCCCAACTGCATTTCTCACATTCTAGCTGACATCCACGACATGATGTGCTTTTGAAGTTGTTGCACTCATCACACAGAGGCTGCAAATTAGTGAATTCGTTACTTCCACCTCTGATACGCGGAATTTTGTGATCTTGCTGAAATCGAACTTCTGGCTCCGATCGGCTACATACTGGACATCTGTGCTGATATTTTTCAAGGATTTGTTGCCAATCTGTATCAGAAAGCTTAATTCGTGGAATTCTTTTTTTGCTCAAAGATAAACTCACGAGTTGATATGTCTTACCTTCTCTTCCAATCCCAGTAACACCTTCCTCTCCTTGTAATTCTCGCAAACGCCGAAAGACATCTACATAGGGTTTATAGGGTTTGCTTCCTGAGTACTGTTTTCTTCTAAAGCCTTCAATTGCTTCTCTCAATTCATCCTCTTTCACCCGAGGTCCTGGAATGCCATGCCCTACAGGCCAAAGCTTCTCTAAAAGTGTTCGGTAATAGGATTTATTCGCTTCACTAGGAGATACAAATCCTTGACAGACTTCCTCTAGCCAAACTTCCCGGATGATGTTTCCTGGAACATCCTCCTCACTAACGATCGCAAGGGATAAAAACTTTTGTCTTCCACGGCTTTTTCGCTCTCCAGCCATTAGCTATCCCCCCGCAGCAACCATATAGGGTCGATATCTAGCACTTTTGAGATGGCATCAAGCTCGTAATCCTTTACAGATCTTACTTGACGTTCAATCTCTGAGATATCGGACTGTTCCAGCTTGACTCCATAATCAACATTGAGAGCCGCAGCCAATTCAACCTGGTCTAAACCATGTTGCAATCTGGCTTGACGAATTCTCGGCCCACTAACATTCTGTTTTTCGCCCACTATCAACACCTCAACCCCACAGCGAAATGTTACTTGGAAGAAAAACGACTCGTAGACGATTTTCGTCTACAATAGCTTTTAGGGAGTGAATCATTTATAATTAGCCTCATCATTAGACATCTATATAATTAGTGTCGATATGCACGTTTCCTCCTTCTTTGCTGGCATCGGCGGTTTTGATCTTGGCTTTGAAAGAGCAGGGATGAACGTCGTATTTCAGTGTGAAATAGATTCTTTTTGCCAACAGATACTTAAGCGCCACTGGCCACACATACCCTTACATGACGACATCACGACCCTCAAACCAGCAATTATCCCTGCCTCTGATTTATGGTGTGCCGGATGGCCTTGCCAAGACCTCAGCACCGCCAATACAGATCGAACGGGACTTGCAGGAAAACGAAGTGGTCTTTTCTTCACGTTTATGGACTTGGTTAGAGAAGTTCATCCAGCGTGGTTGGTCATGGAAAACGTGCCGGGTTTACTCTGTGCAGAAGAAGGAACCGCTCTTGAGACAGTTATCGACACGCTCGAAAAGAATGGGTATTTGGGGGGATGGGTATCGTGTAACGCTTTCCATTCGGGCTTACCCCATGACCGAGACAGGGTGTTCTTTATCGCAAGTTTTAAATCGGAACGTGCCTATCACTTCTTTGCTGACAGCAGCGAATTGTCTGGGGATACTTCGTCGAGAGAATCGAGCAAAGCGAAAGCTAGATCCGATTTTCGTCAAGTCACTCTCGGAGACAATCCGCTTGTGGTACAACGTCGCGGCGGCTTCGGCTATACAATGGCAAAAAGCATCTGCCCCACGTTACGTGCCCAAACTGGAGGACATCAAGGAGGCCATTCAGACCGACCAATACTCTGTGGCGAGAAACTTGACGTGGACAGAGTGGGAGAGGCTTATGGGGTTTCCGGACGGATGGACGGTCGTCGAGGGAGACTCCTTGGCAATGCCGTCGTCCCTACAATCAGCGAATGGATTGGAAAACGAATCTTAGAAATCGAAAGAATGACCAATGCCAGCCAGCTAACAAGTGGATGAAGCGGACGTGACTATAGAGAAGATGCCAGGGCAAACATCAGTACTACAAGTTTCTGGTATTAGAAAGGCCTTTCAAACAGCCTCCTCATCAATTGAGGAATACCCGGTGCGAAAAAAGAAGCTCAGGTGATTGATCGCAGCTAGTCAGACGCTCACATCTAACCAGTTCAACATCAAGCGATCGTCAGTCGCTCTGATCTTATTGACTCTTAAAAAAGAATACGTAAAATAATACGTATAGACAAGAGTATGGCTCAAATTATGGCTATAGGAGCTATGGATACTATTTACTCAGATGAATTAATTACAGCGACTGAGTTAAATCGTCAACCCGGACGCATTTTGGATAAAGCATTAGAACATCCAGTCACAATTACTCGTAATGACCAGTCTTTTGCTTTACTGCGACGTGAAAATGTAGCTTTATTAGTGAAAGCGGCTCAACGTAGTAAAGAAATTGTTGAGCTTTTAAGTACGGCTTTCCGTTTATTGTTAAAGCAAAAAATTGGCACCGAGCATCCTTATAGTTGGCTTTTAGTATTTGATGCAGATGAATTATATGAATTCATTGATGAGGTAACACAGGCATATCGTTTAGTTGATTTATATGAAAAAGCTTGGGATGAATTAGATGCAATTATTCATGAATGGCATGAGAGCGCTTTAGCAATATCTAATCCAGAATTTGAAGCGGCTTTTAATCAAAATTCTGATGAGTAAATAGCATTGTTTCAATCTCAAAGTTAAAATGTCGTTTGAATGTTTGATATGTCGGAAAATAGCTTAGAAGAAGTTATAGAAAATATAGAGCCACCAGAGGTAAAATTGACAGTTCCTCAATTATCTGAGACATCTGAGATAACTGAGAGAGAAAAAAATTGGTTAGTGGTAGCTAAAAATCGACGGGTAAATCGAGATTGGGAAGCATTAATGCAACGACACCCTGAAAATACTAGTCGTTGTTATCACGATTTATGTACAGCAGCGACAACTAGGCAATCAGGACGTGTTTTTCCGTTGAAAGGCAAAAAGTATAAAGGGGTATGGGAATATGAAGTGACTAAAGGAGACAGAGTATTTTACATTCCTGATGAAGACCAGTTGAAAGTAGTTGTTTTTTACGCTGGGAAACACATTAATCCCGCACCAGCATCCTAAATTTTAAGAAAACTGCCCAAAGCCTAGTGAACAATAATTGAATTGCGACTTATTTCAATATAGGAGTTACTATTTATGACCCTAAACGGGAGGAGATACTCCAATGGATAATTTAGAACGCTATCGACAATTTGTCAAACAAATCTTAAGCGAACATGCCGAAATTGCCACCACTACGAATATGGTAAAAGCGGAATTAATTTTTGACACTGAACACGACCATTATCAACTTGCTTATGTTGGCTGCCAAGGTGATAAACGGGTATTTGGTCCGGTGATGCACTTTGACATTCAAGAAGGTAAAATTTGGATTCAATATAATTAATGGCACCGAAGAGTCTGTTGCTGAACGATTGGTTGAGATGGGTGTACCTAAGAACGATATAGTTATTGGGTTTCATTCATCTTTTAAGCTACAAAAACCCCACCCCACCGCCTGTGGCACCTCCCCTTGCCAAGGGGAGGTTTGGAGGGGTAAAATTATATGCAGCTAGCTTCACAGAGAATTGGTATAACTCCTAACTCCTAACTATTTCCCTAGCCACAACTGCTGTAACGATTTAAAGATTCTCACGAATAATTCTTCTAACTTTAATAACAAGCGGTCAACCCATTCTAAGATTTGCTCTAGCGGATGCTTTTCATACCCCACCGAAGTTGCTTGAGTTTCTATCCAGTCAGGCTTGGCTTCGATTTGAGTATTACTATCTATTCCCGATCTAGCAATACTAGCTTTTGTGGTTTTTTCCGCACTTATTTTGCCAGATTTTTTTGGTTTTGCACTTAAATTTCTGGTTGTTTTTCCCTTTTTAGCTAATCCACTACCTAGTTTTCCTGGTTGTAAAAAGTTTTGGTAATTATTAACTAAATTTTCTGAAGAAGTTGGTAATGACTTGGCAATATCTGTCTCGGGTTCACCAAACAAATCACCTGGACTTAACCAAACATCTGCGAAATCCTGAGTCAACAACTGAGGTTTTTTGATAAATGGTTTCGGTGAATTAGAAACAGAGAGTTGTTTTTTATTGCCTGTGCCAAAAAAGTAATTTAGCGCTTGCGAAATCAATACAGAAATCTGAATATCTGATTTATCCGCATCTATTTGCTGTTTGCCGTAGATAAGTATGTTTAGCTGAGTTTGGACAAGTTGGATAACCTGAGAACTGCGTTTCTGTACTGTCAGTGTCGCTTCGGTAGCTGGTTGTATGGCATGAGATTCAACAAGAGCGATCGCTGAATCTAAAAATGCAAATATTCCTTCATGCTTTTCCTGGAAATTTTCTGGGGGTAGCTCTAGTATATTTTCTTGATTATCCCCACTCATTTTGTTCAATAAGCGGTCAATTTCAGATAATAGTTCTATTTCGTCTTTTTCTGGAGCTAACCGCCAAAAACGCCAATAATTGGCAACTTCTTCAATAATTTTGTCTTGTAATTTTGCCTGCTGCTGGGGTGAGAGAATCTCTAAAATTTCGTTTTCAGTGCTGACAAGTACTAAATTTCGATTCAGTAAGTCTGAGGCAATTCCCTGTACTAAAAGTTGCTGTTTATTATAAGTAATTTTGTCTGCTGACTTGAGTACATACTCAATGACGCTATCAGATGCTGGAGGTGTTAAATTTTCTTTTAATTGCAGTCTGGACTGTTGTTCTTTTGGCTGCAGTTGTCTCCCGGCTGAATCAATGGCTTCTTGAAACAACGAAAAGAGGGGAAAAAGTAGTGCTTCTAACGACCAACTGCTTGCTACTTGTAGATGTCTGAAGGTACGTTCAAACTTTTCACCCAAGCGTCGAGATTGTTGGTGAAAAAAGTTAAAGAGTTTGCTTTGATAACGACCAGAGAAAGCGGAAGGCATGGTAGTGAATTTTTATTGAGAGCGTTGTAATTCGTCCGACTCCTGCCAAACAATAAAAACGACAAACTATTTCTATTTATAGTAATACTATTTGGCTTTCACGCTGTAACATTTTAGATGATTTCACAATCTAAAATCCTCTAGTGTCCTCATATTAGCGAAATATGACCTCTCCTGTATCGCCCACAAATACAAAACTTATTTCGGAAGCAATTGCGAAACTGCGTTCTTGCTCTCAGGTGAATGTCCAATCCAACTGGTTCTGCCAATCGGCTGATTTGAATATTACTGATGTCCCGACATCTGACAAGTCTTTTTGGAATGTTGCTCATCTCAATGAGAAAGATAATATTGCTTGGGCTGGAGGAAAAAAAGTTTTGTGGTTAACACAAAAGGTTGTGGTTCCCCAGGATTTGCATGGTTATGGGTTGCAAGGTTTGTGTTTGCGTTTGGCGTTGGTTTGGTGGGCTGATTTGGCTCATATTTATGTTAACGGGGATTTGGTGGCTGAGGGTGATTTGTTTGATTGTTCGCCAAGGGTGTTATTAAGTCGTGAGGTGACTCCTGGGGATGAGTTTACTCTGGTTTTGCGTCTGGTGAGTCCAGGTCACGATAATGGGGCGTTGGTGAAGTCGGTTTTGGTCTATGAGTCGAATGATGTGAAGTGTCCGGAACCGGGTTTTGTGGCTGATGAGTTGGCTGTGATTTTGTTGTATTTGGAGAGGTTTGCACCGGATGAGTTGGAGGTGTTGGGGGAGGTATTGAACCGCCATAGGTACTTCGCCTTCCCTTGGGTAGACGCAGAGGACGCCAAGGAAGGAAGGGAGGAGGTTGAGGGATTTCTGGTAAGTTTGCGGAAGAATTTAATTGAATCTAGAATTCATAACCTCCCATCTAAAATTCAGTTGGTTGGTCATGCTCATTTGGATTTGGCTTGGTTGTGGCCGGTCAGTGAGACTTGGCAGGCTGCTGTGAATACTTTTGAGTCGGTTTTGAAGTTGCAGGAGGATTTTCCGGAGTTGATTTTTTGCCATTCGACGCCGGCGCTTTATGCTTGGGTGGAGGAACATCGTCCGGATTTGTTTGCAAAAATTCAAGCTGCTGTGGCTGCTGGACGTTGGGAGGTTCTCGGCGCTTTTTGGGTGGAACCGGAGTTGAATTTGATCGCTGGTGAGTCGATTGTCCGTCAGTTGTTGTATGGTCAGCGCTATATTCAGGAGAAATTTGGCAAGGTTTCGCCGATTGTTTGGGTTCCGGATACTTTTGGTTTCTGTGCGACTTTGCCGCAGTTTTTTCTTTCTGCTGGTGTTGAGTATTTTGTAACTCAAAAGCTGCGCTGGAATGATACTACAAAATTTGATTATGGGACTTTTTGCTGGCGATCGCCTGATGGTAGTGAAGTTTTTAGCATGATGTCGGCGCTGATCGGTGAAGGTATTGATGCTGTGAAAATGGCGGCATATGCTTTGGAATGGGAGGCTCAAACTGGTTTAAGTGAGGCTCTTTGGTTACCTGGTGTTGGCGACCACGGAGGCGGCCCCACTCGTGATATGTTAGAAACCGCCTGCCGCTTCGATAGTTCGCCTTTTTTACCTAAATTAGAATTTACCACCGCACTGGAGTATTTGGAGCAAATTCGGAGACAAGGGGGAAATGTTGCTTCTTCCCCCTCCTCTCCCCCTCCCTCCCTCTCCCCATCCCCCCTCCCTACTTGGGAAGATGAACTCTATCTAGAATTCCATCGCGGTTGCTATACTACCCACGGCGATCAAAAACGTTGGAATCGGAAGTCTGAATGTTTACTGTATGAAGCAGAATTGTTTGCGGCTTTGGCTAATATTAGTTGTGGTGTAGAGTATCCCAAAGCTGAAATTGAAGCGGCATGGAAAAAGGTTTTATTTAACCAGTTTCACGATATTCTTCCCGGTTCTTCGATTACTGAAGTTTATACGGATGCACTTCCTGAATGGCAGGAGGTGGAACGTATTGGTACGCAGATATTACAGAATTCACTGATGGCTTTAGCATCGGAATTTACTTTACCAACCCCTCCTCACCCAGAAGCACAGCCGATATTTGTGTTTAATTCTCTCAATTGGCAACGCTCTGAGGTT
Organism: Cyanomargarita calcarea GSE-NOS-MK-12-04C; assembly: GCA_019359595.1. GTDB lineage: Bacteria > Cyanobacteriota > Cyanobacteriia > Cyanobacteriales > Nostocaceae > Cyanomargarita > Cyanomargarita calcarea. The sequence continues at coordinate 138,595 of JAHHGZ010000004.1, read as the reverse complement.
GTGGCTCTAGATTTATGCGATCGCCTAAATTGGACTGTCTGTGACTTTGATGGACAGCTTTTACCTTCACAATACAGTGGATCGCAGCTTTTGTTTTTGGCGAGGGATATTCCTTCTGTGGGCTGTCGGGTTTTCTGGCTTTGTCCTCAAAAAGAGGAAGATGATATGGGAGTTATGCAGAAATCACCGGAAATTTTGATTGATGGAACCGCGAAGGCGCGTTCGCAAAGCGTCTCGAAGAGAAGTACGCATTCGCCCTTGGCGTTGCCGTTCGCGGAGCGTGCCGAAGGCAAGGCTAGGAATGAGAGTTTAAGAGAGTTTTTGCATGGGTCCTATGACAATAGCTTAAGCCAGTTTGATGCGATTTTAGAAAATGAATTTTTGCGGGTGATTATTGATAGGAAGACTGGGAATTTAGCTAGTGTTTTTGACAAGGTTAATGGTAGGGAGGTGCTTGCGAAAGAAGGGGGAAATCAATTACAAGCTTTTCAAGATAGCGGTCAATATTGGGATGCGTGGAATATCGACCCAAATTATGCACAGCATCCTCTACCACCAATGCAGTTGAAATCTATAGAGTGGTTGGAATCTGGGACAGTCAGAAGTTGCGTGCGGGTTGTGCAGCAGTTGGGCGAGTCTGAGTTTTGCTGCAATTATATCTTGGATGCGCGATCGCCGATGTTGAAAATCGCGACAACTGTGAATTGGCAAGAACGTCAGGTGTTAGTGAAAGCGGCATTTCCTTTGAATATTGAAGCAGATTTTGCTACTTATGAAATTCCCTGCGGTGCAATTGAACGTCCAACTAAACCTCAAACCCCAGCCGAACAAGCAAAATGGGAAGTTCCTGCATTACGTTGGGCAGATTTAACTGATTCTTTACTTCCCAATCAATACGGTGTAAGTTTATTGAATGATTGTAAATACGGTTATGACAGTCAAACAAATCAATTACGTCTAACTCTATTACGCAGTCCTAACTGGCCCGACCCAGAAGCAGACCGAGGCTTTCATGAGTTTACCTATGCCTTGTATCCCCACGCTGGGAGTTGGGAAACAGCCCATACAGTTAGACGCGGGTATGAATTAAACACCCCCTTGCAAGTAATATTAAATCCAGTCAGCACGACTCACTCAGTAAAGAAGGGATTAATCGCGTCTTTAGGCACTCCTGAAAGAGTCAGTTTCTTAGATTTATCGGCTGAAAATTTAATCTTGATGGCGTTTAAGCAAGCAGAAGATGACCCGCAGCAGTGGATTTTCAGATGTTATGAATGTCATGGAGTTTCTGCCGAGTTGTCTTTCCAGAGCGATTTGGGGTTGAGTTTGGTTAATTCAGTAGATTTACTAGAGCAATCTGTATCTAATACGGAATTATTAATCCAACCTTGGAAAATAGCTAGCTTCAAAGTTATGGGGACTTATTCATAATTAGAATCAAGTACCATCCACATAGATCCATAATTTAAGTATGGAAATGAAAAACAACATGGACAATAACAAAATTGAGATTACTGGAATAAGTAAACCTTTACTAAGGCTGATTGATGAGCGAGTAAGGCACTTTGGAGGCGACAGAGTAGCGTATATCCGTGATTTGATTGAAAGGGATATCTTTGGCACATCACACGGACAGAAACATACATTTGCAGAGCTTGCTACAAAGCGTACTTTTGACTCACAACAATGGGAAGCGGACATGGAATTCTTAGCTCAAGGAGCGGAACAAATACCAGTTTTACCGCCAGAATCGTTTACTCGTGAAAGCATTTATGGGAATCATGACTGATGCTTTTCAGCCCCCTACCGCCAATACTGTTCGAGAATAAAATTCAAAGTCTCCCAAAGTTGGGGGATTTAGGGGGCTTTTTTTCAGCCATCAAAGTTGGTGTGGTGAAGTACTCCTTCAAATAGCACGGGAGAATTTTTGCTCCTGCGTTCTTTTATGAGCATCGAAAATGACCGCAATATTTCTCACCAACAACCTACCAATATCTGTGATCCTAATGTCATTGTTTGATAACCTCACCAGTCCATCATCTTCTAAAAGCTTTAACGCTTCTAGCTCTCTTGAAAAATAGCCATCAAAACTGATGTGAAACTTCTCTGCAATTTCTTGTTTATCTAGTTGGAAGTGAGACATGATGGACATAATCACATCCCTCCTGATGATATCATCCTGGTTCAATTTGATACCTTTACTAACTGGTAAAAGACCCATATCAATTGCTTGATAGTAACTCTTCAACTCCTTGTGATTTTGAGCATAGGCATCATTTAGCCAACTGATAGAACTGGCACCAAAAGCGAAAAGTTCCGTTTCTGCTTGGGTTGTATAGCCTTGAAAATTGCGTTTGAGAGTTCGATTCCGTTGAGCTATTGCTAATTCATCGCTTGGTTTGGCAAAATGATCCATCCCAATAAATTGATACTGATTATTCGTCAATTGCTCAATCGTCATTTCCAGAATTTCTAACTTTTCTGCTGCTGGGGGTAATGCCTCTTGGGATATATTGTTTTGTACGGGCTTCAACCAAGGTACATAGGCAAAATTAAACACAGCAAGTCTGTCTGGATCTAATTCAATCGTCTTTTTTATCGTCTCCCTAAATGTCTGAAGAGTTTGGTGAGGTAAACCATAAATCAAGTCTACATTCACACTTTCAAACTCAGCTTCTCGAATCCAACTCATCACATCAAACAGCATTTCTTCTGGTTGGACTCGATTTACTGCAACTTGTACTTGACGGTTGAAATCTTGGATACCAAAACTAATGCGATTAAACCCAATCTCTCTAAGATAGAAAATGTAGTCTTTATCTACATACCGGGGATTAATCTCAATCGAGATTTCGGCTGCGGGATGAATGGTAAAGTTGCGAGTGATATTTTTCCATAAAAATCCTACTTGCTCTTGGCTCAAGTAGTTAGGAGTACCACCTCCCCAGTGAATTTGCAATACTGTTCTATCCGAGTCGATTAAGCTAGCGGTTTGCTTGATATCTCTAGCTAAGTATTCCAAGTAAGGTTTGGCAATATTTTTGTTGTTAGAAATCACCACATTACAACCGCAGAAGTAACAAGCGCTCTGACAAAATGGTATATGAAAATACAACGATAGCGGTGTTTTCCGTTGATTTGAAGAGGCGATCGCTTGTTTAAAGTTAGTCTCCGAGAATGTCTCGCTTAACTCAGTAGCGGGTGGGTAGCTAGTATATCTCGGTGTCGGTGTATCGTACTTCTTGATGAGATCCAGATCGAATTTGACTCCAGGTAATTGAAAAACCATTGAATTGTTTCCAAAAAGTGGATGAGATTGAAGCGTTAAGAGTTGACAACGGATAATCTTACAGTAACCATCACAGTAAATTTATCCGTTACATCCGTTACATAATCCGTTTCCACTTTATCCTTGTGAAGTAGCCATTTCGGTACTACCAGGATTATTAGGATGAGTCAGATTATTAAACATTTCCTGACCGATTGCTTGGATTAAATGTGTATCTAACTCTTTTGCCATCTGCATATTTAAGTCAAAGGCATAATTAGCTTCTACAACAATACGGAGTGCGGTTACATCATCAATCGGGAGTGAGTCTAATGTCTGACGATATTTATCTTTAAACGCCTTTTTATCGGGAATTTGCTCAAAGTTGTAAAAAGATGTGCCTTCCGAACCTTCTAATTGCAAGGCTGACTGAGCGATTTTTTGGAACATTTGACCACCAGAAAGGTCACCCATGTAGCGAGTGTAGGTATGTCCTAATAATAACTCCGGTGCATTAGCTGAGAGTTGATGAATTCGAGCGATATAAGTTTGGGTTGCTTTTAAAGGTGCCAGATGCTTTTGCCAGTCCTTTCCGTAATAAAATTCCATATCTTTTTCTAAAGAAGCTTTGCGATTCAGTTCCGGGAAGTAAAGCGCACCGATCGCAGGATGGTCTAAATGATTCTTTATTGCAGCTTCTAATGCACTGTAGAGGTAGTATAAGTTGCACAAAAACTCAGCAAAAATACCCCGATCCACAACCCCTTTGAGAAAACATTTTGTGAATCCCACATTTTCTGCGGCTGTGTGAGCTTGTTGCGTCCCAGAACGAAGCTTGCTCGCTAGATTATTACTCATTGTTTGTCCTTTAATCTGGATAGCGCAAGGTGAAGAGAATTTCCGGATTTACGCAGAAAAGGCAGGTTTCCAGAGGTTCTGCATCACTCCAACATGAGTATTACTACCCTGTCAATGCAGAACCATTTAACAGTTATCAGTTGAATACAAGCAGGAGAAAGACCACACCGATTAGTGTAATACCATTTCTGCATGAAGAATAGCCCACGCAGGTGGGCTTAGTTCTTATAGCCGCACCCTTCTTTGGGTGTGGGGGCTTGTGGTAAACCAATAGCAACTGTTCACTATTTTAACTATTTATCTTTTTATGACTATAATCCCATCAGCATTTCTTCACAAGTCTTTAGTTGTGCTAAAAGGCAAAAATTTTAAGTTTAAAAATAAGGTTTTTACCTATCTGAAATAGGAAAAGTATTATAAAAGGTTTCGATTTCCTTAAAATAGCCAAAAAAAATAGTGATTTTACGGAGATTTGATGATATTTAACCTTTAATATTGCTTTTAAATTAGCAATTGAATGCTGTTGGATTTTAATAAAGACTTATGGTTATATAGCTTTTAAGAGAAGAATTAATCAAAAGGATTCTTATGGTTAAGTCATATCATTCCCCACAGCCTGAGTTGTTAAAGCCTGGAGTGAAAGCACCAGTGCAGGAAACCTTGTTAACACCTCGATTTTATACCACCGACTTTGATGCGATCGCCGAGATGGATATTTCGGAATATGACTCTGAGTTGCTGGCAATTGTTGAGGAGTTACGAGCCGATTATAACCGCCATCACTTTATCAGGGACGAGGAGTTTAAGCAGTGTTGGGACCATATTGATGGGGAAACACGTATTGCCTTTATTGACTTTTTGGAACGTTCTTGTACCTCAGAGTTTTCTGGGTTTCTACTGTTTAAAGAATTATCGCGCAGGCTGAAACAGAAGAGTCCGATTCTCGCAGACGCTTTTACCTTTATGGCACGGGATGAAGCACGGCATGCGGGTTTTTTGAATAAATCAATGGCGGATTTTAATCTTTCCTTAGATTTAAGCTATTTGACCAAAACTCGCACCTACACATTCTTCCCCCCAGAGTGGATTATTTACACAGTCTACCTATCGGAGAAAATTGGTTATTGGCGCTACATCTTGGTTTATCGTCATATGGAAGCACATCCAGAACACCAAATTTATCCGTTGTTCCGGAAGTTTGAGAGTTGGTGTCAAGATGAAAACCGACATGGAGATTTCTTTAAAGCCCTACTGCGATCGCAACCCAGATTGTGGAATAATTGGCGATCGCGTTTGTGGGTACGTTTCTTTCTCATGACTGTATTTGCTACTCACACTTTGACAGTATTTGAACGGGCAAATTTCTATGAATCAATTGGTATAGATCCACGCGAATATAATACCAAAGTCATCGAGAAGACTAACGAAACTGCAGCACGGGCATTTCCTCTGATTTTGAATACAAATCACCCAGATTTTTACCAGCGCTTAGAGAAATGTTCGGAAAATAATGTCAAAATGCAGGAAATCGACAGCAGCGATCGCCCAAATTTTGTCAAGTTACGTCAAAAGTTACCCTTGATACTCTCTACAATTTGGAATCTGTTGCGGGTATACCTGATGGAACCAATTGATGCTGAATCAATCCGGCAAACTGTTCATTAAATCCAAAGAACAGTCGTGAACAGTTATCAGTTAACTAATTCAAAGTAATTCCCCATTCCTCTATAGGGTGGGGATGTAAGCGAGTCAAAAACAATATTGTCTTTCTGCGTAGAAAGATGTAAAGTAAATTTTTAGGCGATGGAGCTCGCCGTAACCGCCTTAACAAAACAAAAGGCTGATGGCTCCTACTTTCCGTAGCTTGTAGCGGGGAAGTAGGGCTGTATCACTCAGATTACCTGCGTCTCTTGTTAGCAAGTGTCTCTACAACAATGATTTTGAGAGCGGGTAATGTTAGAAAGTGTAATTTGGATTTTATTAACAGGCTTTTTTGTGGGTCAAATTGCCCGACGCTTAGGCGCTCCCCCACTGATTGGTATGATTTTAGCGGGCATACTACTCGGACCCCAAGCAGCTAAAATCATCCATCCAGAAGTTCTCGCAACAGCCGACAGCTTGCGAACTGTAGCTGTAATGATTATTTTGATGAAAGCTGGACTGGGTTTAGACCAAGAAAAGCTCAAACAGCAGGGGACGGTAGCACTGAGGTTAGGATTTTTGCCAGCTACTTTTGAAGCAATCGCGATCGCACTCGTCGCAATACCGCTATTTCGCTTTGATTTTCCCACAGGTTTACTGCTGGGCTGCATTATTGGGGCAGAATCTCCAGCGGTGATTGTTCCAGCGATGCTACGGCTCAAAAGTCTGGGGTGGGGTGTTACTAAAGGTATTCCCGATGCCATTTTAACTGGAAGCGCTCTTTCTGATGTATTGCTGCTTTTAGTTTTCGGCTTGTTGGTAGATTTTTTAGCACAAGGCAATGCTCAAAATATTATCCTACCAGGGGGATTGACATTAACAGCATGGCAATTTCTGCCTATTCAAGTGTTACGAGAGATTATTTTCGGGCTTGTGGTTGGTTACCTTGCAGCTCGTTTACTGGTTTGGTTTTTGGGACAACAAAAGTGGACGCAAAATACTGTACAAGATATTTTAATTGCTGCCTGTACGGCTCTATTTTTAGTGATTTTGCCTCAATATTGGGCTTACTATTCTGGTTATTTAGCAGTCATGGCAATGGGGTTTTTCCTGATTGAATTCGATGCACCTTTGGCACGAAGATTGCGATTAGGATTTGATAACTTGTGGATTGTTGCGGAAATATTTTTGTTTGTATTGTTGGGAGCAAGCATTCAATTAAAAGTATTAGGTAATATTTTATTGCCTGGACTTTTTATCCTGGCGATTGGTACACTAGTCGGTCGGATGGTGGGCTGGTATCTGTCAACCTTGGGGAGTAATTGGAATTGGCGAGAACGGCTTTTTCTGTTACCAGGAAACTCAGCCAAAGCTACAGTACAAGCCGCAATTGGCGCGATTCCCTTACAGAGTGGAATTGAGGGAGGAGACATAATTTTGGCAGTCGCAGCCCTTTCGATTTTAGCAACCGCACCGCTAGGAGCTTGGGCAATACCTATTTTTGCTCCAAAGTTATTACAACGTGGCGAAGTTGACCCGACAAAAGTAACAGTGTCTACTCGTGTAATATTGTTGGCTGCGGTTGATACTTCGCCTATATCTACCCAAGTGTTAACAAAGGCTGCTGCATTAGCTCGCCGCAGCGATGCAGAGGTAATTGTCTTGCATGTTATCAACGTCGCAGAATCTGAAGCTCTAGAAAAATTGCATTTATCAACTGAGCAATTACTTTCAGATATCCGATATAAGTTTGTGACATTGACGGGTTCTGTTCCAGAACAAATTGTGCAAGCCGCAATTGATTATCAAGTATCAGAAATTGTCATGGGAAAACGCGGACATCATTTTTTTTCACAGCTGCTTATTGGTTCAGTTTCGCAAGCAGTGATTGAATCTAGTTCGGTTCCTGTGATTGTAGTTGAAGATTTTTTAGGCTCTAGATAGGGAATAGGGAAAGACAACAGTCTATCAAAAAGTTTTAGACATCTTAAATGGAGAACAAGCTTATGGTTATGAGATTAATTGACGCTCCCATCATATAAGTCGTGAATGTTAATGAGGAAGCTTGCTCAATTCGTACCAAGTGCGGTCTTCAACAATTCCATCAGTAGGCAACCCTGTGCGTTTTTGCAAAGCCTTCACAGCTTTTTCGGTATCGGAACCAAATTTACCATCAATCTTACCTCTGTAATCTTTGCTTCCTATGACGATTTTTTGTACTAACATGACCAAATCGCCTTTGTCGCCTTCTTTGAGAATTGGCATACCAATTGGCGCACCTTTATAAAGTGCCAGCCAAGTTTTATCTTCAACAATCCCATCTTCGTTAAGAAATACGCGATGTTGGTAGGCTTTGACAGCATTTCTGGTATTTGCACCAAAAACCCCATCAATCGCATCTGTATAAAGATGGTAACTATCTTTTAACAATATTTGCAACTCTTTAACATTGGCACCACTAGAACCTTCGGTAAGAACTGGTTTGTTGAGTTTAACTTCAGTATAAGTCATTATTTTTTTCCTGAATTAGTTAGTTTGTACAGAAAAAAGTAAAATTTTAACAACCTTGAACTTGAGAAATTTTGCTCAACTCCAGCCAAGTGCTTGAGCCGATATATCCATCAACCGACAACTTCAGACGCTTTTGTAACGATTTCACAAAAGTCTACTGTCATATCCCCAAAATCGCCATCAATTGTGGCTTTATAGTCGCCACTATTTGTCAATCTTTCCTGCACGCAAGAAACTAATTCACCTTTACTACCTTTTTTGAGAATTGGCATATTGACAGCCCTCAAACCTAACCCCCCAACCCTCTTAGAAAGCAATTCCGGCTGTTTCATGCGTAACGGATAAATAGTTATTAAATGAACCAATTATCCGTTAGATCCGTTGCCAAGATGCTCTTAAAATCGCAGATAATACAAGCCTTAGCAGCCACCCACGCTAGGATCGATCTTGCCCAATTCAAACCAAGTGCGCTCGCCTACAACTCCATCAATAGGCAACTTGGTACGTTTTTGCAAAGCTTTGACCGCTTTTTCGGTATCTGTATCAAAAATGCCACTAAGGCTCTGTTGGTAGTCACCAGTAATACACATTCTTTCTTGTACTCTCTTAACGAGGTCGCCTTTGGTACCTTTTTTTAGTGTGGGCATATCTACTGGTGCGCCTTTGAACAAGACTTGCCAAGTTTTGTCACCGACAATTCCGTCTTTCAACAAAAACATCCGATTTTGGAAGGAGATAACTTCATTCTTAGTCGTGTCACCAAATACACCATCAACAGGGATGTTATAGGAGTTGTAATGGTTGAGTAGGTTTTGCAGTTCTTTAACAGCTTCGCCTGTTGAACCTTTTTGCAGTACAGGTTTGTTGAGTTTAGCGGTAGTTGAAGGATTTGGACTAAATGTCATGATTTGTTGCTCCTGGTTGTGTGTAAATTTTTAGTTATGTATGCTGAAAATGGACTCGGAACTAAACTCTTAAATGTTCTGCTGAGTTGACTTGTGGTTGTTGTGTTTCTCACTTTGTCCGTCACAAATGGAGCTACAAAATACGCTCTTGGCATTCCGGATAAGAATCAAAATATTTTTGGGAAGGCTGGGAAAAAGAGGGTAGGGGACAGGGGGCAAGGGGGAAGAAGCTGGAATATTTCTTAGCAACCAACAACTAACCCAACATTGATAGGATTGTTGAAAGGCAAAAAAAATTGTTGCCAGACATTGACGTTGTGAATGTGCCATGACTACTTCCTTCGATGATACAAGTGGTTTAATTGCTATTGCGAAAAAAACCCGACTCGCGGCACTCAAGCTGGGGGTTCTCTCCACTGCAGCAAAAAATCAAGCTATCGAAGCGATCGCCATCGCTTTGGAATCGGCAAAAGATGAAATTTTGCAAGCTAATATTGCTGATTGTGAAGCGGCTGCGGCTGATGAGATTGCCAAACCGCTTTATAAACGCTTGCAGTTAGACGAACATAAGTTAAGGGATGCGATTGCTGGTGTGCGAGATGTGGGCAAACTTAGCGACCCAGTGGGTGTGGTGCAAATTCACCGTAAAATAGATCCGGGCTTAATTCTCAAGCGTGTCACTTGTCCTTTGGGAGTTTTAGGTATAATTTTTGAAGCACGTCCGGAGGCGGCAATTCAAATTGTTTCTTTGGCGATTAAGTCAGGTAATGGTGTAATTCTCAAAGGTGGAAAAGAAGCGATTCGTTCTTGCGAAGCGATTGTTAAAGCAATTAAACAAGGATTATCTCAAACGACTGTTAACCCAGATGCGGTACAGTTGTTGACTACCAGAGAAGAAACCCTGGAACTTTTGAAGTTAGATAAATATGTAGATTTAATTATTCCTCGTGGTTCTAACTCTTTTGTCCAATTTGTCCAGGAAAATACCCGCATTCCCGTACTGGGACACGCGGACGGTGTTTGTCATCTTTATTTAGATAAAACCGCAGATATTGACAAAGCAATCAAAATTACTGTCGATTCAAAAACCCAATATCCCGCTGCTTGTAATGCGATTGAAACTTTGCTAGTTCACAGCAGTATTGCCGCCAGCTTTTTACCAAAAATTGCCGAGGCTTTACAAGAATTGCATGTGGAATTGCGAGGTGATGAACGTATCCACGAGTTTTTACAGAATATTCCCACCGCAACTGCAAAAGATTGGGAAACTGAATACAGCGATTTGATTTTGGCGATTAAAATTGTCGATTCCCTAGAAACCGCGATCGCCCACATTAACGATTATGGTTCCAAGCATACCGATGCGATCGTTACTGAAGACCCAGAAGCTGCAAAAATTTTCCTGGCACTAGTCAATGCCGCTGGGGTTTATCATAACTGTTCCACGCGCTTTGCTGATGGTTTCCGCTACGGTTTCGGTGCAGAAGTCGGAATTAGTACTCAACAAATGCCTCCACGCGGACCCGTTGGTTTAGAGGGATTAATTACTTATAAGTATCAAATGGTAGGAGATGGTCATGTGGTAAGTACTTACACTGGGGCAAATGCTAAAGCCTTTATTCATAAGGATTTAGTGTAGAAAAGCCTTAAATGTAACTGAGGTACAAGCTAAAATAACTAGAAGAGTTTAGTGCCCTTAGTTACATCGGTTTGAGGATTAAGTATGACTGCGGACAACGCCAAATGGTTTAAAGTCGCCTTCCAGGTTAGAGGTTCTGTAGTTCCCGCCGTTTTTCCGCGTGTACTTTTATGTAGTGGATTGGGATTTTTAATATCCTTAAGCCAATATTTGGGGTATTCTCTTCCAGAGGATATTTTTGCTGATGTCACTAACAATGTGGCATACAATCTTGTTTTAGGGTTGTTGTTGGTTTTTCGGACAAACACTGCTAACGACAGGTATTGGGAAGGGCGGAAAAGCTGGGGTGGGATGATTGTGAACATCCTAAATCTAGGACGCAAGATTCGTTCTTCGGTTGCAGAAACTGAAGCTGTAGATACACAGAATAAAGCAGCAGCACTGCGGTTACTCGCTGCTTTTGCAGTCGCAACCAAATTACACTTGCGCGACAACGGTGTAAATAGCGAATTGGAACCTTTGCTTAACCAATCTCAATATTTAGAACTAAAAGAAGCGAAAAATAAGCCGTTAAAGATAGCTGTCTGGATTGGCGATTATCTCAAACAGCAGCAGATAAGCGATCGCTTGAGGATGGATGAATTGATTTCGATGAATACCTCAGTTGACAACATGGTAGAAGCAATGATTGCTTGCGATCGGATTTTAAAGACACCAATGCCCATAGCTTATGCTATTTATCTCAAACGATTATTGCTAATATATTGTTTTGTATTACCATTACAACTTGTCCACGATTTAGGTTGGTGGACTACTGTAATTGTGGCTTTGATTAGTTTTATTCTGCTTGGTATTGAAGAAATTGGCAATCAAATAGAAGACCCCTTTGGTGGCGATTCTAATGATTTACCTTTGGACGATCTTTGTACTACAACAGTCAAAAATTTAGAAGAGTTGGGAGTTAGGTAGAAACACTGCAAACCGAAGCGTCTCTACCAAAAATAAGATTCCCGACTTCGTAAAAGTTGACGGGAATCTAGGGATACACGATTTGAACACAGATGTTATGAGGATTGCCATATAACTTGACAAAAAAACAAATAAATGCGTAAACTGATGTTTAAGTTTAGTTCTAGTCCTTCTCAATAAGCGGGTATAGCATTTACTTGTGCTTTGCTCAATATTTACAGCTATTTATATTCGCCCTAAGAAGAATAAAGCAATCTACCAGAATTATTCAGGGTGGCAATAATTGACATATTGCAGTAAGATTTGTATTTGGGGACTGATAATTTACATTCATCAAAAGATGAACGACTTTGGGAAATAATATACGATCGATCATCCCCCACCTTTAAGCCTCCTAATCATAGATTGCGTGCCTCTACAAAAACCAATATTATTATTCAGGTGCTAGAGAAGCTTTTGAGGTAATTAAAAGCCAAAAAAGCAAAGATGAAAAGATAGATAGATTTTCACTTTTCCCCAAACACAACCTGACGGAATGTAAATTACATAGAAGTTAGCTTATAGTTGTGGGTGGTTAAAAAATACAGATAGATGCTTCTGGGTGCAGCAAGACAGGCATCGAAATGCGCTGATTCTTGTTTAGTATATGTTAATTCCCTATTGTGAATAATTTGTTTGAGTTCAAGTTAGTCATTAATTGACACTAGCGGTAGTGTTTAAATTTACCATAGGGAGCAAGCATATATGCCTTTGAAACATTTGCTTTATGTGAAACAATTTTTCATACAACTGGTAATTCATTTTGAAAAAACTCCAATTCAAAAGAGCACTAGTGTAGATATGAAGAATGAGACAATGTCGCATGAATTAAGTTTGCAAAAAATGCGGATAAATATACCAAAAACAACTTCAAAGGGATGGGATGATAATTATCGTTCCTTGGAAACTCAGGATCTGAAAGCATCAGAAAAGCTTGAGGACTTAAGCGAGGAGGAAGATTTGGTAGCTATCCGCAAGTTATTAAAACAAGATTTACCACATTCCACTATTGAACTCATGAATGATTCAATTGACTCAATTATGACGATAAAACCGATTATTCAGCCCATGCCAATAGAAGCTAACCCTCATCCACAGAAGAACAATTAACAACCAACAAATTTAAACTAATGCTTTGAGTAATGCTTGAAGTTTAAGTTGAATTTCTGCCAATTCTTTGTCAGGATCGGAACCTGCGACAATACCGGCACCCGCATAAAGTCTTGCGCGATCGCCGTCTATCAGTGCGGAACGAATGCCAACGATAAACTCGCAGTTACCAGAAGAATCAATCCAACCTAGAGGTGCTGCGTATAAACCCCTCTCAAAGCTTTCATAACGAAGTATTTCAGCACAGGCTATATCAACAGTAGCACCGGCAACCGCTGGCGTGGGGTGTAATTGTGCCACAATTTTTAAAGGATGTACATCGTCAGGAACTATGGCGCTAATTGGCGTCCATAAATGTTGGATATTAGATAACTGTCGCAAGCGTGGTGGTAAAACTTGGGGTAACAAACCTAGCTGGGATAAGCGACTAGTAATAAAATCTATCACTAACAAATGTTCGTGTCTTTCTTTCTGGCTCGAAAGCAAGCGATTGCCTTTGACAGCATCTTCTGTAGGTGTTTTACCTCGTGCTGCTGAACCTGCCAATGCATCGGCGATCAATTGTTTGTTGTGAATACAAATTAAGCGTTCTGGACTTGCGCCAATAAAGTTTTGTCCCTTGCCGTTACTTGTAGAAAAGATATAGCAATTAGGATGCAATTGGCGCAGATTATTTAAGGATTTGAATAAATTAAAACGAGTATTAGACTGGACATCCAAAGTATCTGCTAAAACAATTTTACTTAGATGATTTGATTGAATTATTTTGAGGGCTGATGCTACCGAACTTTTAAACTTTTCGGGATTGGCAACAGATTTTTTGTTAAATTTCGGCTTTTGGAAGTCAATCTGGGGAGAATAATATGCTAAAGAACGAATAATTTTAATTTTTCTGAATAAATTATCTAATATTCGTTGAATATTTATCCCAGTTCTGATGATTGTATTGGCAACTAATATACAACAGTCATCTTTGACAGCTACTTGCCAACGTGGTAGAAAAACCGTCGCTGCTGAAAATGGATAATCTACTTGATTATTTTTATCAAAAAAAGTGAAACTGCAAAAAAAGTGTGGTTCCGAAAAAGCTTGTTTTGTACTACCAAAATGATTTATATTATTCAGGCAACCTTGAATAAAATTTTCCGCTTTCGTGAAACGGTCTTTCCCGGAAACTTCTAATTTTGCTACCTCATCAAGGGCGGCGATCGCTTCTTTTTTTTCCTTGTTCTCCCAGTAAAAATTTACTTTATTTGGTTGTGCCAGTTTATCAAGTACAACCAAGGGGTCAATGAAGTCAATTTCTAAGGAAATAGTAGCAACTTGGGTACAATTAGTTTTGCAGCAATTCTGCTCTAATGCTAACAGAAATTGATATAGTTCCTTATGATATACAAAAAATGTGGCGGGACATGGTGAAACTGTCATGGATCTCAAAATAAGTAAATTTTTTTTAAGTTATCTTCCGTCTTGGTGGTAAATTGTGGTCGTATTTCTACAGGTAGCACAAACAGCCACAGTTTAAACAGCGTCGAAGAGCTTGCTTTCTTCACTCTGTTGTGCTTGCCATAAGACGGTATGTTCCGTTTGAGCTGCTTCACTTGTAAAAACGGCTGTATTTTCCTTGTAAGGCAGCATTGACGTGTCATATCAAACCATAAAATCTCTTTCATAAGCAAGATTCTGGTAAGTTAATTAACGAAGGAAGAAGGAAGAAAGAAGAAGTCTTCGCGCCTTCAAGGCAAACGAGTTTAAATCCCCTAACAATTGCATGATTTTATTCTTCCTTCTTCCTTCTAACTTCTTTCTTCATTTTTTTTAATCACAACTGATGACTACAAAGCTGATATCATATCCCAATAAGAAATTATGGATGGCGGCAATTAAACCGCCGATGTACAGCGTTGCCATTATGCCCATCTGGGTAGGAACGGCTGTAGCTTTTGCGGAAAATAAGATTTTTCACGGAACCGTTTTTTTGACATTTGTTGTCGCAGCAATATTAATTTTGGCTTGGGAAAATCTCAGTAATGATGTCTTTGATTCTGAAACAGGGATTGATAAAAATAAACATCATTCTTTGGTGAATTTAACTGACAACAAATTATTAATATTTTGGTTGGGAAATTTCTGTTTGTGTTTAGGCTTACTGGCAATACTCGCAATTTCTTGGTGGCAACAAGACTTAACAGTAATTGGGATAATTTTGCTGTGCTGTGGCCTGGGTTACCTTTACCAAGGACCTCCTTTTCGTTTAGGATACCAGGGTTTAGGGGAAATTCTTTGCTTTTTTGCTTTTGGGCCTTTGGCGGTATTTGCAGCATACTACAGCCAAACAGCTAGTTGGTCTTGGTACAGTTTAGCGGCTTCAACGGTCGTCGGAATTGCTACCAGTTTAATTTTGTTTTGTTCGCATTTTCACCAAGTGAAAGATGACATAGCTGCCGGAAAACGATCGCCGATTGTCCGATTTGGTACTAAAGGCGGAGCAAAAGTTTTAACCCTTGCAACTGGCAGCATTTATACACTGACATTGTTGTTTGTAGGATTGGGAATTTTTCCAGTATGGACGTTACTAAGTTACGTAAGTTTACCCTATGCTTTTAAACTATGCCATCACGTCTGGCAGCATCATCACCAACCAGATAAAGTCAGTAACTGTAAATTCATTGCCGTATCAGTACATTTTTGGTGTTGTTTGTTATTCGGTTTGGGATTCATGCTTTGAAATTGAATAGTTGATAGTGGCATGGTTTGTGGAACAATCAACAGCCAATAACTATCAATTAACAATAAACAAAAAAGTTATTAGCTATTGGCGATTGGCAATTTATGCGCTATCAATTTGAGTTTCGTCCCTATCAGCGTAGATTTGTGACTTCAGTTACGACTAGTCACGGCATCTGGGATATCCGTGAAGGCATAATTCTCCGTCTCACCTCAGAAACAGGTCAAGCCTCTTGGGGGGAAATTGCCCCCATCAGCTGGTTTGGTTCCGAAACCTTAAAACAAGCCAATTATTTTTGCCACGAGTTACCAAAAGAAATCACAGACGAAACGATTTTCTCCATCCCCGAGGATTTACCCAGCTGTCAGTTCGGCTTTGAGTCAGCAATGTGGGGAATGAGGAGTGAAGTCTTAACTCCTAACTCCATTCCTCTCTCCTACAGCGCTCTATTACCCTCCGGGGAAGCCGCTCTTGAAGAATGCCGTTTATTGTGGAAACAGGGATACCGTACCTTTAAATGGAAAATTGGTGTAGAACCCATATCCCGCGAACTGGAGATTTTCGCTCTTCTGACTCAAAAATTACCAGTTGAAGCGAAACTGCGCTTAGACGCTAACGGGGGACTCAGCTACGAGGAAGCGAACACATGGCTGTGGCTTTGCGATAAAGTTAATGCCAGTCAGGAATTACCCGTAGAAATTGAATTTATCGAACAACCCTTACCCGTAGGGCAATTTCAGCAGATGTTGGAATTGTGTGGCAATTATACGACAGCGATCGCCTTAGATGAATCTGTCGCCACACTCAACCAACTTGAGAATTGCTTCAAACAAGGTTGGCAGCAAATTTTTGTCATTAAGCCGGGAATAGTAGGTTCACCATCGCGTTTGCGGCAATTTTGTCTTGAAAACGAAATTGATGCCGTCTTTTCATCTGTATTAGAAACCGCTATTGGCAGACAAAATGCACTCCAGCTAGCAGCCGAATTATCTTTACACAATAGAGCAGTTGGTTTTGGTGTCAACCACTGGTTTGATGATGACGAGGAAACCTGGCTTCAAAATTTATGGAACGACCATTAGCCCATTTCAAAAATCGCACTAATAACGATTGGTTTATCGGTACTGATAGGTTTCAGTTTTATCAACTAGCTGAAGAACTGTATTTAGAATTAACCCTTTTACAACAGACAACATCACCGAAAATTATCCTAGCTGAACGCGAACCAGTGCGATTTTTAGCAAGTTTTCTCGCAGCTTGTGCAGCTAATTGTTC
This sequence comes from Cyanomargarita calcarea GSE-NOS-MK-12-04C, assembly GCA_019359595.1. Lineage (GTDB taxonomy): Bacteria > Cyanobacteriota > Cyanobacteriia > Cyanobacteriales > Nostocaceae > Cyanomargarita > Cyanomargarita calcarea. The sequence goes on along the minus strand of JAHHGZ010000004.1, from coordinate 121,652 downwards.
AGTTTTTTTGTGCAATCCCGACTGGACAAAACAGGAATGGCAGCAAGTTGTTGATTTAGTCCAACCAGATATTGTTTGGGGAGTAGGGATGGGGGGGCAGGGGGCAGGGGGCAGGGGAGAAGACTCCATAGATAAATGTAGGGGCTTGAAACCCAATGGCAGGGGAGTCCCAAATTTTCCCCTCCCCCAATCTCCCCCTCCCCCGATCTCCCCCTCTCCCCACTTCCCCCATATCATGATTCCCACAGGTGGTTCATCAGGACAAATTAAATTTGCCGTCCACACCTGGGAAACTCTTATGGCATCGGTGCGCGGATTTACAGATTATTTCCAGTTAAAACAAGTCAATTCATTTTGTATTTTACCGTTGTATCATGTCAGCGGTTTGATGCAGTTTTTACGCACATTCACCACTGGTGGAAAACTAGTTATTTCGTCATCTAAAGAACTAGAATCGCGGCAAAAAATAGATATAAACCCATCAGATTTTTTCATCTCTCTAGTACCAACCCAACTACAACGCATACTAGAAAGCCCAAAATTAACTAACTGGTTATCCCAATTTCAAACTGTACTTTTGGGAGGTGCGCCTGCTTGGAATGAACTTTTAGAGAAAGCCAGATACTACAAAATTCGGTTATCTCCCACCTATGGTATGACAGAAACCGCATCTCAAATTACGACCCTCAAACCTGATGATTTTCTGAATGGGGAAACTAACTCCGGTCAAATTCTTCCCCATGTTCAAGTTAAGATTTGCAATCAACAAGGCGATATTTTCAATGCGAATCAAATAGGAAATATTACTATTAAATCCGAGTCTTTATTCCTTGGTTATTATACGCCACTCCCTCCCCACTTCCGTACGGCACTCACCATTTTTCAACCAGACGATTTAGGATTTTTAGACGAAAAAGGTTATTTAAATATTGTTGGACGCAATAGCGACAAAATTATTACAGGTGGTGAAAACGTCTATCCAGCAGAAATCGAGTCAGCGATTAGAGCAACAAAAATGGTAGATGATATTTGTGTAATTGGCATATCCGATCGAGATTGGGGAGAAGCAGTAACAGCTATTTACATTCCCAAAAATTCAACTATTTCTAACTTAGCAATTCAAACTCTACTCAAAGATAAACTTAGTAAATTTAAGATTCCCAAACACTGGATTTGCGTACAAAGCTTACCCCGCAATTGTCAAGGTAAAATTAACCACCAACACCTACAAAAAATTGCAATAGAATCACTCCAAACTCACCTTTAGTAACCCTTTGTTTGTCCTGAGGATTAACTGAGCGGAATGCAACCGATAGAACCTAACAGTATAAAAAAAAACTAAGTTTTTACAGATTTTTCGGCTGCGCTCCCATCCGCCATTCTCCTCAAAGTCCCTGTCTAATAGATAAACTCCTCTATAGAGGAGTATTGAAAATCTGAGTTTTAATGTTAAATAGGTTACTCTTTGATATAAAAATAGTAATTTCTACGGTTAGACGCAAGATATGAATAGAGTTGTCAGGCAATAAAGATTCAAAGTCTACTCTTTTTCCTCTGGGTCTCTGCGGTTAATTTCCACCCATTCCATCATCTTTGAGGTCAACTCTCTTTTACTCCTAGTATTGGCATCAATACAAACGTGTCGAGTAATTGCCTTAGTCACGACTAGATCGGCAACCAAAATTTCATAGTTAATCTCAAACTTATCAACACCTAATTTTTGGGGGATTAATCTAATAACTAACTTGTCACCACAAAACATCGGGCGGAAAAAATCGACATTAGCATGAACAATAGGAAAAGCTACAGATGGATTAGTAAAAAAGTCTTTAATATTAATACCTGATGCTGCAAGCGATTCTTCATAAGCTTCATGACAAATAGCTAAAACATTAGTAAAGTAAACTACTCCAGCAGCATCAGTATCTTGAAATCTAACGGTGCGCTCGTAAGTGAAAGGCATCTTTTAAAGTTAAAAACTGCTACAGATAATTATTTTACCCCAGCTAATCAACGCCTAACACACCCCACAAATATCAATAGACAAGAACCAAAATTATTTTTCATCTGCGTCTATCTGTGTTTATCTGCGGTTAATTAATTATTTTTTCGCCATTTTGGAAGAACTCTAATTTAAAGGGTAGTAAATATCTTCAGAACTGGGATTGAGGTAAGGACGTTCAAAATCAATAAAATGCTGGGCAAAATGTTCACGAATTGCGACCATCCGTTCTTCAGCGGAATTATGACCTTTTTCCCAAGCTTCCAATAAAGCATTAGCGACAATTTGGCAACGGTTCATCCCAAAACTTTCTTGTGCAGCAAATTTATCGACTGGTTCTTCGGCTAAACTTAATCCTGGTGCCAAAAACTTAGTAAATAAAGGTATTTCTTCTTGGAAATGCGATTCATGTTCAAGATAAACTTCTTGCAGAATATCTCGCATTGCAGGATAATCGTCACGTTCAAAATAGAGTACCCCTGAGTCATAACGTCCATAAGCACTAGGGCTGTAGAGAACCTGAAAGCTAAAGGGAATTTTGCCTGCATTTAGTTTTAGAGTCAGGCTATCCATGAGAGCGATCGCCCCGGATGGAGTTAAATTAAAATAAATTCGTCCCGTACCCAAATCAGCATCAGGATTATCAGGATCTTCTTGAGTAACATTTCCAACTGCGATATAGAAGCCGTTTTGCAAGCGATTTTTGGGCATTAATACCGGCACCAAGTCCCCTACTCTAGGATATTGTGCAGTGGCTTCTAGATGGGAATCTGGCTCAATATACAACGTCAAACCTCCTTTATTGACTGCCATACTACCATCAGGTTCTTGCCGCAAGACCTCCCAACCAGGGTCAAAATAACCTGTACCATGATTGCTTGCGTGCAGTCTTTCATAAAATTCCCAATCAATGCCCAGTGTGGAAATATTTTCTATTTTGTGTGGTTGGAAATTCAACCCATCATCATTTACTGCCAAAATATTTTGGAGGGACGCATTGTAGTAAATACCATAAATAAAATTTCGCAGTAGTAGTGTGAGATACTTATGGCGTAGAACTAAGGAAGTTTGCTGGAATCTATCTGCTACTTTTGTCGGCAAGGCAAAGGGTTGATAGTTGGGATGAGAAATACAAAAGTTGGCTTCAATCTGGATATTACTCGTAATGTCTAAAAGTGAATCCAAGGGTTGATGACCAACGGAATCTAGCATTAAGTAATTCAAAATTGTTAAATGGGTTGATGTTAATTAAATTTTTATCTCAATATTCATAAAGAAAAGGAGTGAAGTATCTACATCGCAAAAAGCAGGCACTTCATCCTTCTCTTAACATCCACGTAAACGGGTCTTGCCGTAATAAAGAGGCAGCAAATTCTGTTCTCTTTGGGGTTGAGGGAGTTTGTCAAATTTTGCTAATGGCTCAATGATTTCTGCTTCAGAAATACCAAAAATCGTGAGTACAGATTGTTCTGGCATCGTTAGCAAACTTTTGGCTACCTGGAGTATACAGATGTCAGTATTCTCAAAGTACTTGCGGCACTTCATTAATTCTTGAATTTGATTAATCATTGCCAAACCCGCAAACTGAACAACCCGTACAATAAAGTCCCGGCGGTACTCCAAAATCATGGGAAAGGTATTTAGATAAGCCCGTAATAGTGCCAGTATTGAAGGCTGGATAACTTCTAAAGGTGTCATTGCCAGACGTAGAGATTCTTCTAACTCGAGTATCGGATCTACTACCAAGCTATCTAGCCAAACTCTCAAATAGCTTGCCAGCAAAGTTCCCAAATCAAAAGCAGGATCGCCCCACGCACATGCTTCCCAATCAATCAGTCGCACAAGGCTATTGTCTTCCTGCTCCCCTGCTGAATGCACCAAAATGTTCTCTAATTTCAGATCGTTATGAGTCAAGCAGCAGGGATTCCAGTCATTTGCCAAATCCGCGATCGCCGACTCCAAACTGTCGAAGCGCTGATAGAGAACATAAAACTTCAGAGCCTCCTTTGGAATCATCCCAAAAATCTCAGGTCCAAATGACCCTACCCCTTGCGCTGGATTGTAAAAGCTATAGCGAATCACTCCCAATGGAGCGTTTGACATATAGTCACGGTACTCCCTGCGATTGAAAGTAGCCCGATGCAGTGCCGCCAAACTATTGCCAATGGCACTCGCAATTGCCTCCGGGAAAATATCGTTTTGCCGATAAAACTTCGCTAAATCCAGATAGTCAGTCAGGTAGTTGCGGACAAGGATGGAATTCTCCTCATCAAAATGCACTAGTAATGATGCGATCGCACTAATGTTTCCTAAAACAGGGAAAGAGGACAGCAATTGGTGAAACAGCCACTCGTTGAAAAACTCCTGAGGCATTCCATCCCCAAAGTCGATGCAACGTTCCTGCTTAATCAAAAGCTTTCGATTATCCAAAAGAGTCGCCAGTAAGTTGAAGTTCTTGCTACTGGCAGGCAATTGGGCTTCGCCAGATGCTCCATCTTCTGAGCTACTCAGACCTGCTTCTAGCAGATACTGGATAACGTTATGAGAAGACAGTGAGAATACCATGTATTATTTCCTAGTTCGTAAAATTGCTTAGAAAGTCACCTATCTGAGTATTGGGTTGGCTTCGTGCAGTATTGGTGTAGATGGCAATAAGCAGGGAATATCAATCGCGATTGGTACTATCTATTAATATCCTATCTACCCGAGAAAAACCTGCCAAAATGGCAATCCAAGCTTTACTATTCCTTTAAGATTTGCATCGAGAAACAATCAAATCTTTAAACATCTCACCGTATCTACCTACTTATTTTTACCGTTTTGTGCTTGAGCTTTTTGATGCCAACTTTTTTTATGTGTTTCTGCGGAACGACAAACATTAGTGAACCCCAGTATTTTTTGCACCTAACAAACACAAAGTACAAGACTTTTTGGTATTTTCCGGATAAGTCTGATTATTTTCGTATTGTCGCATTCTTGATTTAATCAAACAGACAATTGGCAAGGCTTCTAGGACAATGCTTTGACAAGATTGGAAGCTTTCCTCACAGGCCACCGCCATGATTGTGAGAGATGTGTTGCAATTCCACTGAGAATGATTTCTTTTGTAGTTTACGCAACATTTTGCCACAATTGCATAAAAGCGATTAAACAGATATTTGTACTGTTTTGTGGAACGTAGAAACATTTCTTAATTATTGAAATAAAGGGAACAAAAAATTAATTACCTGTCAGTGTTGCTTGATAGTAAGCGGTTCTTTATCAAGAAAATATTTCTTCACATAAAGATGGTTTTGAAAGCTCATAGTAAATAGTTATTTATTCCTAAAATTCAACCATGAAACCTTTAACTTAGCAGGCAAGCGCAAGTTAACTGATGAATGTAGCAACAATACCTCACCTTCTTAAGCGATTGTTGAGAATCCGGCAGTACCTGATACTACGCTAATACGCGCTTTGTAGCCCTAGGTACCATACCTTCCACCCCCCCCAATAATCGGTGGTGCGGATTCGTGACTTGCAATTTATATAGATATCCAAGAATTTCCCTAGGATAGGCTTCAACAGGTGTCCGGTCACGCAAAAGACCTAACTACGACACATAATTTATTTTTTGGAGCGCCTTTAAAAAGCCGGGTAAATGCGGTAATATATTTGTACTAAATAAAGCCTTCAGCTAGGGAGGTATGGCTATCTGGAAGCGAAAAATTGGTTTCATATTACTGCCAGTGCCACCATGTCCAAAATAGTCATCAAAACATAAGCTTGGCGTTTTAAGCAGTCGCAAGGCAAAGAACACCACAAAAATCAAACCTCAGGTTTTTTTCAAGAATTTGCACCCTTGCCGCAAAAATAAGTAACAAACCGCTGATACTACCGTTTGTGAGAAAAACTTTGCTGGACAGCAAGCTGTAGTAAATAATACTATAAACTCTAGATAATATACCGTAGTGAAAAGTGACAATAATACTTAAATTCATTTGTTAAATGCTATGTAGATTTAAACTTTACTAGAAGCTTAAGCAGAGAATTTAGCATAACTGTTTAGCTATAACCCTTATTTAATTGATGGATAATCAACTATTTGCCAAGGTTCAATTCATCCAACGTCAAGCTGCGTCTCTATTACTCTACCAATCTGTGCTTGAAAGTGAAGTCGGAAACGCTTTTCTTGACCTGTTACAAGCGATACGTTACACTGATGCGGATGCACGGGGCTGCCTCCAAGCTTACGGCAATTATTTCAGGTCTTTGGCTGCCTCTCATCACAACTGGGAGGAGTATTTAATTACTCAAATTATTAGAGATGACAATCCTTTTAGCCGACTTGCTCAACAATTAGAATTTGCTGATTTGCCTTTATGCTTGGTAAGCGCGACTCGGCATGATTTGCAAGCTTTGCAAAGCCTTTATGAATGTAGCAGCGCTTATCTTAGTGAATGGGTTCAAGCCGTAGCTCATCTGCCTGTATCACCAGTGGTGTGGTATCAAGAGATGAAGGAGATGGGGGGAATTAACGAATTGCCGTTAATCACGAAATTGCAACAGTCAGAAAATTGGGCAGATGCCGTAGAAGAGTTGGCAGCTTATTATTGGCAATTTGGTAGTGGTTTGTTTGCTATTTATAAAGCTTTACGTTGGCAAGGGGGACGGTTTATTGGCATCCATTATGCCGATCCGGTGAAATTGAGTGAACTTGTAGGTTATGAGTTGCAGCGCGATGCTTTGCTGAAAAATACAGAGTTTCTGCTGTCGGGGCAAGTAGCATTGCACGTATTACTTTACGGTAGTCGCGGTTCAGGAAAATCGTCCTTAGTCAAAGCTTTGTTGAATGAGTACGGCGATCGCAACCTGCGGTTATTGGAAGTTGGTAAGTCAGATTTAAAAGATTTACCAGAAATTGTCGATCATTTAAGGGGGGTGCCACAAAAATTTATTATCTTTGTCGATGACTTATCCTTTGAAGAAGACGACGACGCTTTCAAAGCGCTAAAAGTAGTTTTAGAAGGGAATTTAACCGCACGTCCGCAAAATGCCGTTGTGTATGCCACCTCAAACCGGCGTCACTTGATTCGAGAATTTTTTGGCGATCGACCGGCACCTCGCGACAACGATGAAGTTCATGCATGGGATACCATGCAAGAGAAACTATCCTTTAGCGATCGCTTTGGTCTAACTTTGACCTTTGAACCGGCTGACCAGAAAACTTATTTGACAATTATCCGGCATCTTGCAGCCCAAGCAGGAATAAATATGAGCCAGGAAGATTTAGAATATCAAGCCTTACAGTGGGCAACTCGTCACAACGGTCGTTCTGGAAGAACCGCACGGCAATTTGTGGATTTTTTCTCTTCAGAGTTAGCGCTTTTTGATGCCAAAAATCAAGAAGTCAGTACGTAGGAGAGCAATATAAAATGCCATTGCTATTCTATTGTTTGCTACTACTAGTCGGTTGGAAAACGCAAATGTGAAATTTAATCGCAGAAAAAATGCCTATTCTGACAAATTAACTATGTCAAACACAAGCAATATGCAATCAGCAATGGTAAGCAATCGATTTATTATAGGTATAGTTGCCTTTGGTGTTAGTTTTGGTCTGAGTCTCGTCCTTAGCTGGGATTTCAATAAATCATTTTTTACAGGTATCATCACTGTACCTGCCACCTATCTAGCAGTCTTGTTTGTAGATAAGCGGCGGAGAAATCATGAAATGCTGGTTTTAGATTCTCTCCACAAACGAATTAAAGAGATGGAGGGAATGAAATCTAGGTTTTTCGGAGAAATTAACGAGCTTGAAGCACATCGAAATTTACTATATACAGAATCGAATCAGCTACAAAAGCAAGTATCAGAACGCTGCAAGCAAAGAGATAGTCTTAATCGAGAATTGGGCAATTTTGCTCTGGAAAAAAAGCAGATAGAAGTGCAAGTTGGCTACTTACAAGGTGAACTGATTAATTTAGATAAAGCTAAGGTAGACCTGAATAATGTTCTATCTAACTTAAATTCAGAAAAACGTCGTATGGAGTTAAATTCTAACGTTACACGTTCGGAAATTAATCAGTTACATACTCAACTTGGGGAACTTTTGCTTTCTAAGCAGGGGTTTGAAAGTGAATTAACTTTGTTAGAGAGAATCCGACCGCAATTAGAAGAAAAACTCTACAACCTACGAATTAAAATTCAAGAATTAGAAGTTCAGGAAACAAAGGCACGAGAATTTTTATTAACGATAAAAAGCGAAAGAAAAAATATAGAATCTAGCCTAAAGAGTTTAAGAACTGACATTACAGAGCAACAAATAGAATTCCAACAGTTACAAAGTCAAGTTTCATTATTACAGCAAGAACGCGACCAACTGCAAAGCCAAGTTTGGGAATTGCTGCAACAGATGGAAACTATAAATCAGGAAACTTTCCCAGGTGAAGGGCAAGTAAATGATTTTGATTTTCTCTTGGACGATCTACTTGAAACTTTAGAACCCATAGATTCTGAAAGATTGCCTCAAGAATGGAGTAATTTTATTCAGAATCTACCAGAATATGAAATTCAAGTGTTAAAAGCTATAATAGAACCAGATAATCCCAATTCTGTTATTAAAAATATTGCTTTATCAAACATCACTATGCCCAATCTGTTGATTGATTCAATAAATGAACGAGCTAATGATATTATTGGTGAGTTGATAATTGACACAGGCACTGAAAAACTGGAAATTTATCCAGAACATCTCAGCAACGTCAAAAAAGCGATCGCTATCTACGACCTCATGGCAAGACAAATTTCTTCTAAATGAACTATCCCAGGCTGGTTTTGCCTTCCTGCTGAGGTTTCTACAGTCCCCAACTCCCCAACTCCCCATCGGTGAAGTACATGGCAAAGCTGAAAATCTCGAAAAAAGTATCCACTGCTTTGATCAACTCCCTTGGTGCAGGAGTAGTGCCAAGGGTGGGACTAGAACATATAGCAGTAGGTCGAGAAAAAGAACTGCAAAGCCTGTTGAAAAACCTCGACGACATCGCAGAAGGAATAGCCGCTTTTCGTTTTATAATTGGCAATTACGGCTCCGGTAAAAGTTTCATGCTGCAACTGATCCGCAACCGAGCAATGGAGCAAGGTTTTGTAGTTGCTGATGCTGATTTATCTTCCTCCCGTCGGCTAGCAGGAAGCAACAACGAGGGTTTAGCAACATATCGAGAATTGATGAGCCATCTAGCTACAAAAACTCGTCCCGATGGAGGTGCTTTAGTTTCAATATTAGAAGGTTGGATTAATAAAATTCAACAAGAAGTGGTCAAAGAAAGTGGGATACGTCCCGACGATCAAGGTTTTGATGACCAAATTGAAGCGAAAATTAGAGAAGTCGTTCAGTATATAGAAGACTTAGTACACGGGTTTGATTTCGGTACAGTTATTATTGCTTATTGGCGTGGTTACCGTACGGATGATGATAATTTGAAAAACGCTGCATTGCGGTGGTTCCGGGGAGAATTTAACACCAAAATCGAGGCAAAAGCAGCTTTGGGAGTGCGCGTTATTATTGATGATGAAAGTTGGTATGACTACATCAAACTTTTAGCTAAATTTGTGGCAGAGATTGGCCACAAGGGTCTTCTGATCTTTCTTGATGAAGCGGTAAACTTATACCAAATATCGACAACAGTTACTCGGGAGAAAAACTATAACAAACTCCTGGGAATGTTTAACGATACGATGCAATGTAAAGCGGAGCATCTTGGTATTCTCATCGGTGGAACCACTAAATTTTTAGAAGACCCAAATCGCGGACTGTTTGCCGATGCAGCTTGGCGCAGACGGACGAAAGAAAGTCGTTTTGTTGCTCAAGCTGGCGTGCAAGAATTTATGGGACCGGTGTTGCGGTTGAACCCATTAACAGAAAAAGAAATTCTCTCGCTTTTGCAAAGTTTAGCTGAAATTCATGCAATTAACTTTGGTTACGAGCAAGTTTTGACAAATCGTGAATTAAAAGATTTTGTCCAAGAAATTGTCAATCGTTTAGGTGCAGAAGCATTACTGACACCAGGAGAAATTGTCCGGGATTTTGTGAGTGTAGTGAATATTTTGCACCAAAATAGCGAAATTTCTCTGGGTGAACTAATTCATGGTTCGAGTTTTAAGCCAACTGCGTTAGGGAAAGATGCAAGTGTGGATGAGAATGATGTGGCTTCTTTTAGTTTGTGAGGGGTAGACTCGTTTTACGTGTTTATGTGGGATCTAATTGTGCAAGTCCCCATCTCCGGTTACTAAGAATACAAGACCCATTTGGTAAATTAATTGTGAAAACGAAAACAAGTGTTGTAATTGATGCACAAGAGATTTTTCAGGCGGCAGAGAGCTAAGAATTTGGAAGATAATGTGAAAGTACCGCCAGCAATAGCAGAGAACTCTGAAATTCTATGAATACTCAAATTACCCTTAACTTGCCAGATGAAATTTACAAAAAAGCTGAACATTTTGCCCAACTAACTAACCGCAATGTAGCCGATGTTTTGACGCAAGTGATTGCGCTTTCCCTATCTCCCATTGCTTCCCAGTATACATCCGCCGAAAGCTTTTATAATACCTCTGTCGCCTCTTTATCTGATGAAGAAGTTATCGCTCTTACAGAATCACAGATGGAGCCAGAACATGACCAAAGATTAAGCGAATTGTTATACAATCAACAAGCTGGGACGCTTATCAATGCCGAGCATTCTGAACTTGTGTCTCTAATGCAAGTCTACCAAGAAAAATTATTACTAAAAGCGACTGCGTTACGTGAGGCTGTTGAACGGGGATTACGGGAACCTTTAGACGCATGAGTTCAGGCTCGATATCAGAAACACTAAAAGCAAAAATTCGCACTTCTGCTGGCGATAGATGCGGTTACTGTCGTAGTTTACAAATGTATGTTTTGGGATTTTTGGAAATTGAACATATCATTCCCAAAGCCAAAGGAGGCACTGACGACGAAGATAATTTATGGTTAGCTTGTCGCCTGTGTAACAATTACAAAGGAACTCAAACCGATGGAATAGACCCAGTAAATAGTAAAAAAGTAAAACTATTTAATCCGAGAAAACAAAAGTGGTCAAAACATTTTGAATGGAGTGAAGATGGCGCTCAAATTATTGGGAGTACTGCCTGTGGACGAGCTACAGTTATTGCCCTACAACTAAACAACATTATATCAGTTACAGTTCGGCAACAATGGGTATTAGCAGGTTGGCATCCCCCAAAATAAACCTAAAATTCCAAATTTAAAATTCCTTGTAGGGCCAAAGGACGCTCCGGTTTCTACATCCAAATGTATAGACTTGTTTACGTCTAAAGATTCTTGTTTATATATTTTTTAACTTAGAATTGCTCCCTTAGGTCAATGCGCCTGGGGTATTATTTATTGTAAAAGGTAAGAAATATTTAACAAAATTATTAATTTAAGTTAAAAATTGCCAAATGTACTTTACTTGCTCTCTGATACAGCGTTATGGGGTCCCCACTCTGACTGTTGTTTTGGCCTCAGTGTTCATGCTGATGCTCAATCCGTGGCTGAACATGACCAACACACCCTTTGTGCTGTTTTTTGGAGCAGTTATGGTAAGTGCTTCTTATGGCGGGATCGGATCTGGTTTAGTTGCGACTTTTTTGTCTGCTATTATCGGCGGATACTTCCTTATATCTTCTTTTGACTCCAGAGGGTTTGATATACCAAACTTTATAAAGGTGAGCCTATTTTTGGTTCATGGAATACTGATTAGTATCTTGTGTGAGGCGCTGCGGACTGCGAAGAAACAGGCTTTAATGTATTTGCATAGCCACGAAGTAGCTTGTCGTCTTGAGATATCGCTTGCTAAAAGTGAGGAGCGTCTGCGAAATCTGGCGGCGAATATACCGGGTGTAATGTATCAATATTGTCATTACCCAGATGGTAGAGAGGAATTCTCTTATATCAGTTCTGGCTGTTATGACTTGTTTGAAATTGAGCCTGAAAAAATTCAGCAAAATGCTCAGAAAGCTTGGAAAGTGATTCATCCGGATGATATAGCAGTTGTGCAGAAATTCTTTAGCTATGATGTTCAACCCTCATTGCAATCGCAAAGTGAGTGGCGGATTATTACACCCTCCGGTCAAATCAAGTGGCTACAAACAACAGCAAGGGCTTATCCTCAAGCAGATGATAGCGTTCTTTGGGATGGAGTGTTGATCGATATTAGCGAACGCAAGCGTAGTGAAGCTCGTTTCCGCCATCTTTTTGAGTCCAATATGATTGGAATGAAATTTTGGACGCATAGTGGCAAGATTGTGTCAGCAAATCAGGCATATTTAAATATTATTGGTTATACCCAAGAGGATTTACAAACAGGTAAATTGAATATCCGAAATATTACACCACCTGAATATTGGGCATTGGAAGAAGAAGTAAAGTTGGAGATTCAGCAAAGGGGTATCTGTACTCCTTATGAAAAAGAGTACATTCGTAAAGATGGTTCGAGAATTCCAGTCTTGGTTGGTGGTGCTGGATTTGACGATCCAAATGAGGGTGGAATTTGCTTTGTCTTAGATTTGCTAGAACGCAAAAAATTAGAAAATAAACTCAGGCAACAAGCAGCGAACTTAGAACAGGCAAATCACGCTAAAGATGAATTTTTGGCAGTCCTTTCCCACGAACTGCGTACACCACTGAGTTCAATCCTTGGTTTTACCCAGATGCTGCGAAGCGGTAAGCTGAAAGAGCAAACAACAGTTCTTGCCCTGGAAACCATTCAACGCAACGCCCAAAAGCAAAAACAACTGATTGAGGATTTGCTCGATATTTCCCGAATTTTACAAAACAAGGTGCATTTAAGTTTGTACCCAATTAATTTGGCGAGCGTCATTGAAGCTGCAGTCAAAACAGTGCGTCCTTCGGCTGAAGAAAAATCAATCGATTTAGAATTTTTGATTTTAGATTCAACAACACAAGAGCATAGCCAAAATCAAAAGTTCTTTGTTTCCGGTGACTTTAGTCGGTTACAGCAGATTGTATATAATCTTTTGGATAATGCGATTAAGTTCACACCAACAAAAGGACGAATCGAAGTCCGATTGTTATTAAATCAGCCGTCTAAATTAGAACTATTCAGTACTGAACATTCTGCACTGGTTCAAGTCATTGATAATGGATCAGGAATTAGTTCAGAATTTTTGCCTTATGTCTTTGAACGCTTTCGTCAAGCGGATACCAGCATTACTCGCAAGTTTGGGGGATTGGGAATCGGGTTGGCGATCGTCCGTCACATTGTAGAACTGCATGGTGGAAAGGTGCAAGCGGAAAGTTTAGGCGAAGGACAGGGGGCAACTTTTAGCTTTGAGTTACCACTTTTGCACAGCACGAAAGTAAAAGAATGCGAATACGCAAAAGAAGGTGAAAATAGATCCCTCCAACCAGAAAGCAATAGGGTATTAAACCCCCACAAGAAAGCGGATAATGATAAGCATAATTCGTTCTTGCAACAGAGTCAAAAAATAAATAATTAACCGCAGATAGACGTAGATGAATGCAGATGAAAAAGACTTTTGCTTCTTGTCTATTAAACCGCACAGGATGTTAAGCTAACAATTCTTTAATTTGCACGGGTAGATTTTATGTAACTCTTGTGGGACGGGCATCCCTGCCCGTTCTAATGTGAAAATTATAATACCAATTCTGTATGAAGATGCACATAATCAAGACCCCCCTGTAGTCCCCCCTTGGCAAGGGGGGACGGCGTAGCCGGGGGGTAATATATGCAGCTTCACAAAGAAACGGTATAAGTACAACACCTTATCAAGGTGCGGTTGTTCATTTCAAATAAATTAGTAAATTCAATCCAGGAATTGTCCGAGAGAGCGTCCACAAAAGTAGGGTGATGTAGAGTATACCCAGGCTCCACTGATACCAGCCCAAAGTCGCGATCGCTCCAGGGAGGTGTTCGTCTCGCACACGAATGTCGTTGAATCCTAATCTCATTAGGTTGTTGAGACTAAAGTCGTAGTAGTTGAGCCAGTTCCAGCCACGGTTCCACAATAGAGGCATATAGCGATCGCGAAATCCTTGAAACCTTGGTATGACTGGCAAACGCCCAATTAGCAACCTTAACTGACGCATTGTCCCGTCTTCGGTAAAATAAGACACATCCATCAAGTCATGATGGCGACCTTGTTCGTAAAGTCGGAATAACAAAACCATCGGTATGGGTATGATGATGATTAAAAGACATAAGAGTGTCAACCAAGGTTGTTCGCTACTGCGAAAGATGCTGATTAAGCCTATTGTAGTAAGACAGCTAAAACTAATGAGCATCCAAATGGTTTCTTCAAGAGTGGGAATGATTGCCACTGGATGCAGACGGCGATATCGGTCTATCAGCCAATATAGTAAACCGAAATAGGCGATCGCGATCGTTCCGACACCAAACACTAAACCAAAATTTGTCCCATACCCAGACAGCAACAGCAGTAAACTCAACGTCAGCCAATTCCAATCCAGCAACAACCAGCCAAGTGCATTCATGGGATCTCGGACAACTATACGTGATTCTACTTTGCTATATGTATCAAAATCAATCTCATCCAAAGCTAGTAACTCACCCTTGTTACGAAATGGTTGCACTCTAATATGGCGAATAATTGCTTGTGCCTGAGACTTTGAAAAACCGAGATTTATCAAACGTTCTTGAGAAACACCATTGATATTAAAAGCCATCAAACGTCTGGTTAACTCAAAAAGATGCAGACGTTGCTTGGTATATTCCACCTGATTTGCATCACCAATTTGCTGCAACTGGCGGAAATTTTGCCCCAAATTCCGCAAAACATTTTGATTTCCTTGTAACACTGGCACACATAACATCTTGCCAATTTCTCCGGGATTACCTAAAATTTTTGCTTGGTTGGAGTTAAAAGCCAAACCAGGTACATTTAAATAAGCTTCTAAACCAAAGTCAGCATCGCTAAAATCGGCTTGGTTGAGAATGCTTGCACCTGTTAAATTCACCGATTTATTAAACTGCGCTTCTTGAAAGGTAACAGCTTGCTCAAAAGTTGCTTCTGTTAAGAATAAAAACTGATGAAAATTCGCTTTTGTAAATTGAGCTTGATTGAAAAAGCGCACACCAGAAAAATCAGCATTCCCTTGCCACTGTACCTGATTAAACTTAGCCAGCTGTTTAAAATTTGTTTGAGAGAAGTTGGCTGTATCTGTAAATATACTCTTTTGAAAATAAATGCTTTCTTGAAATTGTGCTTGTTTAAAATTAGCTTTATCAAAAAAAATAGTATCTTGGAAATCGCTCGGTTGCCGAAAAGTCGCACCCACAAAGCTTACAGAACGACTAAATCTAGCTTCAGTCCAGTTAGTTGGCTGGACAAAAATCGCATTTTGAGCATCTACAGACTGGAGAAAAAACGTATTGTTAAATTTTAATTCACCAGTAAAACGAGTTTGCACCAGTGTCAGCGAACCACGAAAAACATTAATGGCACTAGATGTATTGGGTTTCTTTCCCAAAAGCGATTTGCAATCTCTACTAGAATTAGGATATCCCCTCGCTACTAAGTCTAGGCAAATTTCTCGGAGATGTTCTAATTGTGCTTGTTCCGATACAGTGAAAATAGGGGCAATAGCTTGGGTGTAAAGTGGTGTTCTTAAACCTAAATCACTACCAATTAAATCACCTTGAATCAGAGAATTACTCAAATCTAAACCTAAAGGTTTGGCACCCACCTTTTGTAATTCTTTGCGCAAATTTTGGTAAAAGGCATCGCGGAAAGTCGCATTTCCTGGTAGTAAATCTATCACCATATACCGTAAATCTATGGTCAAGTTGCCTTCTCGTAGTATCGGTGTATGTAGTTTTTCTTGCAACAGTTCTATAGTTAAAAGTGTACGTTCTGGTTGCGATTGTGCTTGTGCGGGTAGAGGGAACAGAGTAATGAATAAAACGCAGAGGAGCGCAAAGGTTAAGCGCAGAGGTTCGCAGAGTTTTCTCTTTGCGATACTCTGTGCTTGACTCTGCGTTCCTCTGCGTTGAAAAAAGAATTTATCCAAATTTTATATGAATCACTCATCACAAATTACTAGAATAATTTTACCTGTGATTGAACCACTTTCTAGTAACTGATGAGCTTTTACTGCATCTGCCAATCTAAAGTGGTTGGGGACGTGGATTTTCAAATTAGCTTTATCTATCCAGCTAGAGGATTGTTGTATGGCAAGTGGGGGAAGGATCTCACTTTGTCAGGTTAATACCTGTAGTTACAATTCATCTGGCTTGCTTCCCTGCCGATATTGTAACTACAGGTATCACGAAAAGTTTAAGCGGATATCACATAACACAAGTGTAAATGTATAAAAAAAGCGGTGAAACTACATAGGTTTCACCGCTTTCGGTGTAGTGTGAGGAGCTTAACTAAACATCATCATAGAGCCAACTTAACAGTGGAAACACGCTCGTAACAGTTTTGGTAACGACATTTTTTTCACACTGAATTCCCACTCTCTTATTGCAGATTATTATCTTCTGTAAAATAATAAAAACCGTGGATACTTAGCAGTATCCACGGTTTTTGGTATAATTCAGGTATTGAAATGAGATTCATTATCCAACGCTGGAGGCATAGCTGTCTGCTGCTGTTCATGTTGCTTCCTGGGATTTTGATCCTTGAAGCTTCACCTGTTGCTGCAGATGAAATTTATAATACAGCGGTGTTTGGAGGTGATAATCTTGACCGTGTTACTTCCAACACCGCTGTCTTTACCGCAGAGACTGCAGCTTTGCAGATTACTAAAACAGCAGATCGGGCTGCTGCTGAACCTGGAGATACGGTGATTTATCGTGTTTCCATCCGCAACGTTGGCAATGCGATCGCCAACAATCTGACGCTTACTGACACTCTGCCTTTAGGATTGCAATTTGCTGGGCGATCGCTACAAGCATCGGTTATAAATGGCACTTCAAATACACCTGTAACTGTATCAAGCAGTCAGGGAGAACGCACGGTTACAATCAATTATGCTGGTAGGCTTCGCTCCAAAGAGACTTTGAATGTAGTCTATGCAACCACAGTTACACCAGATGGCGTGCGGGGAACTGGGAGAAATTTAGCTCTAGCCAACAGTGGCAATATAAGAAGTAACACAATGTTGGGCAAGATGGCGGTGGTGGTGGCGGCGCTGGCGGTAGTGTTGTACTAAGTGCTACAAATAATAGCTCAGGTGTACTCACAGTAGAAGCGAAAGGCGGTCAGGGTGGTAGTGTAAGGTTTAGTAATAACAGCCAACCTAATGGTGGTGCCCACGGGCCTGGTGGTGGCGGTGGTGGTGGTGTTGTTTTATCTAAAGGTATCTCCAATATTACTCCCGACGCTAGCGGAGGAGGCGCAGGTTTAGCACAAGATAAATCAGGCAATATTATTGACCCAACAAATAGCGATACTAGAAGTTTTGGTGCAAAGCCTGGTGGTGCTATTGCTCCTTCAGCGATCGCCCAAATTCCGGGTATTAGATCGGGTGCTGAATGCCTACCCCAATTAACTGTTAATAAAACTACTAGTACACCAGGCCCAATTATCAAGCCAGGAAAAGCAATTTATACTATTAGAGTTTCCAATGCTGCTGACCGCGCTACAGCAACTAATATTACAATCTCTGACCCTTTACCCAGTGGTTTTACATTTGATGCTTCAACCGCTCCCACTGTTAATTTAACTGGAGGAGCAACCCGTAGCAGTAGTAACAACCCATCAGCAGGCGCAACAATCGCTGACTTCGGCAATTTTGATATTCCTGGCGGTGGGGCTGTAGAAATTACTTTTAGTACTGATATCGCTAACACTGTAGCTGATGGCTTGTATCAAAATGGGGCGATCGCTACATATCTTGACCCCGCCCGAACTACTCCTAACGGTACAGCAAGTAGTATTTATGACGAAAAAACAGTCGGTGAGGAAGTTGCTGTCGGTACTGCTGTTCCACCCCTACCTCCCGGAGTCCGACGTTTGCGGGGTGTCAAGCGGATTACAAATATTACTCGAAACGGCGTTCTCATCCCTGGTGTAGATTTTAATACTTTTGTAGATGACCCCAACGACCAAAATGATAATGCTCCTGGTTGGGTGCAACTTTCACCTACAGGAATTCCTCGGATTAACCCACACAGGACTTACGCAAAGTGGAGACGAGGTAGAATACACCATCTATTTCCTTAGTGATGGCAATCAACCAATAATAAATGCCAAATTTTGCGATCCAATTCCGACTGGAACCACATTTGTTAATGATAGCTTTGGTTCTGGTAGTGGTATTTTCCTGAATTTAGCTAACACAATTACGCCTAGGACTAACGGGTTGGATGGCGATAATGGTAGCTTTTTCTCACCGGTTGCCCCTCTATCCGCAAATAATGTTTGCTCAAATCAAACTAATCCTACTGGTGCGGTTGTTGTGAACTTGGGTGATATTAATAACGCAATTGGAAGTAATTTTGGTTTTGTGCGCTTCCGCGTTAAGCTCGATTGATAGTTAGTGGGAGCATCTTGCGTACTTCATGAAACCTCCTGAATAATTACATTCCATCTGCGTGCTACCCTCCGGGAATGCGTACAGCGCCTACTACGGTTAATTATTCCTATTTTTTGACTAAATATGAAAGAAAAGTTTTGTAACAATTAGGAATAGTTTGCGTAAAAGTTGCGTTCAAGACATGAGACATATACAGTTTCGCAACCAGGTGCCTTCTGATTCAAGGTCTTTTATGACTGACGAGAGAAATCAACTAGACGTACAACTTAAAGAGTTAACGTTCGTTGCCCAACAACACGCACAGACCACAACGGCACGACGGGTAGCTTTAACACGGCTGATTAATGCCATTTGGCAGTCGAGGAGACTTTGCCACCCCTATAGAGGTCAATTTCAACTACTTTATAAAGATATTCATGATGAGGCAGTACAAAACCTTTTTTTCTATCTTTGTAAAGATGACAATATTAACAAATATGACTCCGAACGCGGCGAAGTGATGGCTTGGGTAAATATGCTGCTGACTAAGCGCTTTTTTCCAGAGGCTATCTCCAAAATTATTAACAAAGAAAATGAAGTAAATCTCGAAAAGTCTTACCTAGAAAATATACCCTCATCTCAACCTATATCTTTATATGAACAAGTAATAGAATGTATAGAAACTGACCCAGAGTCAATCTTTGTCAAAGAACATATAAAAGGTCGTCCGGAGGCAAATTTTCAGGCAATAACTAGAAGAAGGTATTCTGGTATTTCCTGGAAAGATATTTCAGCAGAATGGGACATTGGAGTCTCATCATTACATACTTTTTATCAAAGATGTGTGAAAAAATTTGCTCCTATATTGCGAAAAAATTTATATATTTAAAAACATCTAACCGGACAACTGAAATATGAGTTACATCAGGGATATTTTAACGTTTTCAGGACCGATATCGACAACGGAGCGGCAACGAGCAGAACAATTCTGTAGTCAACAAGCTACGGCTGAAAAAGAAGAACAAGTTCGTCTCAATATCTTATCTGTATCTTTTGTGAATTCTTATCTCCAATACATGGGGTTTGAGACAGATTTGCAAGCAAGTGATAGTTGGGACTCTGTAAAGCATATATTGATGGATGTAGCTGATTTGTCACTAAAAAAAATAGGCTTTTTAGAGTGTCGTCCTGTTTTTGGAGATACAGAATTTGTCTACGTGCCGCCGGAAGTACAGTCAAACAGAATTGGCTATGTGGTTGTGCAGATTGATAAATCATTTCGAGAAGCAACATTGCTAGGATTTGTCAAGGAAGTAGCAAGCGATTTATTCCCAATCAGTCAACTGCAATCGGTGGAAAATTTACTGGAGTATTTAGAAGAACTTTCTCAAGTCAAGACGCAAAATTTTTCGCTGACTGCAAATAATAATTTGGTTAAATTGAAGCAATGGTTGGAGAATATTTTTGAGCCAGGTTGGCAAGACATTGAGAGTATTTTCGGCATTCAAAGTGTCAACCCAGCTTGGAATATGAGAAGTAAAGCAGACGCTTTTATTAGCAGGGGGAAGCTGATTAATTTAGGAAAAGTTTTGAGCGATCGCACAGTGGTTTTAGTCGTTACCCTCCCGAATGACAACGAGCAGGAAATGGACATCATCGTAGAAGTGCGTCCTACAAGCGAACAAAGTTATCTACCACCAAATCTGCAACTAATGGTACTGGACTTCGAGGGAGCATCTGTCATGGAAGCCGAAACTAGAAGCAGCAATAAAAATATTCAATTGCAGTTTAGCGGTCATGTCAAAGAGCGATTCAGCGTTAAACTGGCTTTAGGGGATGTCAGTGTTACTGAAGATTTTGTCATCTGTTGAGGGGTGTTCCCAATGAGGAAGTTAGTTGTCCTGAAGCTAGATGGCGATTTGCAACAAGGGGTGCAAGTGACGCTGGAAATTGGAGAAGAAACGGAACGTCCCTGTATAGAAATCACTGGGAAACTTCCCCCAAATCAAGATATGGCGATCGCTATTGACCAGTGGCAGTCAAGTTATCGCAGTTTGGGGCAGCCTACCCGAATCAAAGCCAAAAAAATTATTTATGATGGTTCCATTAGTCAGTGGCGTAATAATTGTCACAATAAAGCCTCTGAGTTGCGATCGCATTTGAATAAGTGGTTACAGTCAGAGTCGTTTCGTCCAATCCGGGAAAAATGGCTCAAACACTTAACACCCTCTGAGGAGGTGCGGGTGCTAATTCGCACTGATTCTATGCAGCTAGAGAAACTTCCCTGGCATTTATGGGATTTAGTCGATCGAGATTACCCACTAGCTGAAGTAGCTTTGAGTGTTCCAGATTCAGAACGAGTGGCAGCCGGATCGCAGAAATCCGCCAAAAGAAATAAAATTAGAATTTTAGCAATTTTGGGTGACAGCGACGGTATTGATGTCAAACAAGACCGTCAGTTGCTAGAAAAATTACCATTAGCTGACACGACTTTTTTGGTACAGCCCCAACGTCAAGATATCAATGACCATCTGTGGAAGCAACCTTGGAACATTCTATTTTTCGCGGGTCATAGCAAGACTAACGGTGAAACTGGTTGCATCTATATTAATCAGACAGATAGCCTAACAATTGCAGACCTCAGATATGCCCTCTCGAATGCCGTTACCAAGGGATTGCAGTTGGCGATTTTCAACTCCTGTGATGGGTTGGGATTAGCACGAGAGTTACAAGATTTGCAGATTCCGCAAATAATTGTGATGCGCGAACCAGTACCGGACTTAGTGGCTCAAACATTTTTAAGGCATTTTCTTTTGGCTTTTTCATCTGGACAATCTTTATATACTGCGGTTCGCACTGCTAGAGAAAAACTGCACGGACTCGAAGGTGAATATCCCGGTGCAAGTTGGTTGCCTGTTATTTGCGAAAATCCTGGCGTAGTCCCTATAACTTGGTCAAAACCGCAAATCGAACCCAATCATCGCTTCAGGTATGTACTACTTTTTAGTGTGCTGATTACTGCTTTTTTACTAGGGATACGACAACTAGGAGGATTGCAAACATGGGAATTACAGGCTTTTGACCTTCTTATGCGATCGCGTCCGCAAGAACAGCAAGATTCGCGCTTGTTGATAGTTACTATCACCGAAGATGATTTGCAACTAAAAGAACAGCAGCACAAAACTGGCTCGCTGTCAAATTTTACATTAGCTCTTCTTTTGGAAAAACTCGCACCCCTCAAACCACGAGCTATTGGCTTGGATATTTATCGCGATGAACCAGTACAACCCAACCAGACTTTAACCACTCATTGGAATGATGATAATTTTTTTGCCATTTGCAAAGTCAGCGATCGCCAAAACAATCATCCAGGAATTTCACCCCCTCTTGAGGTTCCCCAATCACGTCTGGGGTTTAGCGATGTTGTCCAAGATGCTGACGGTGTTTTACGTCGTCATCTGTTAGCGATGAATCCAGCCCCCGCGTCCCCTTGCACTACTCCCTATGCCTTGAGCGCCCAACTAGCATTCCACTACCTCGAAAAAGATGGCATTTCTGCTAAGTATAATCCAAACGGGGAATTGCAGTTAGGCAACGTTGTTTTGAAGCGGTTGCAATCGCCAATAAGTGGCTATCAAAAAGCAGATACGGAGGGGTATCAAATGTTGCTTAATTATCGCTCTTACCGTCATTCTCCTCTAGAAATTGCCCCTACAGTCACGCTGTCTCAAGTTCTCAAAGGTGCGGTCACTTCAGAACAAGTAAAAGACCGAATTGTTCTCATCGGTACTACTGCCCAAAGTGTTAATGATTATCTTCCTACACCCTACAGTACACAACAGAGATTTTACCAGCAAATACCAGGAGTAATTTTGCAAGCGCAAATGGTCAGTCAAATCGTGAGTGCGGTTAAAGATGGGCGACCTTTATTATCAGTTTGGTCATTTTGGGGCGAACTTTTATGGCTTTGGGGTTGGTCTGTAGTCGGAATTGGAATCGCTTGGCGCTGTCGGTCGAGGATATATCTAATACTAGTAGGAGTAGGGACGCTCAGTATTTTATATACTTCTTGCTTAGTTTTGTTGTGCCAAGGTTATTGGGTTCCCCTTGTCCCCTCAGCTTTAGTTTTAATAGTTACTATCGGCACAGTCGTGGTTATTTATACTAATTATGAGGTACAGATGAAATGAGATCCCGTTTGCAAAAAATTCAATTTACCCTTGCTATTAGTTGGACATTTTTCAACTTCCAAACTTTGGCTGCACCACCCCCACTTCAAAAGGTTGGGCAAGCAGGAAACTCTTTTTTCGTAGCACCACCACCACCACCAGATATAGGAGAACCAGGTCAGCGATCGCAAGCTGGAAGTCGTGGCTGTGGCACAGATATGAGCAAGCCTGTTACTTTGGTTTCTTCAAAGCAGCTAACAGCGTTAGTACCTATTTACTCAGGTTCGCAATTAGTGTTTGGAACAACGATTGCCGAGCGTCCTAGGTTCTTTTTTTACGTTCCTTATTCGTCGGCTTCTACGTATGGAGAATTTGTGTTAGAAGAAGCACAAAATCAGACTATTTACAAAACTCTTTTAACTGAGACACCAGGAGTTGTTAATATAAGCCTGCCATCAAAAGCAGCACCTCTGGAGATTGGCAAACAATACCGTTGGTATTTCAACATTTACTGTAAGAAGGATAATCAAATTATTGGAAATGTTGAAGGGTACGTAAAACGGGAGCAACTAAACTCCAACTTGAAAACTCAATTGGAGAAAGCAACACTAAGCCAGCGTGTAACTCTTTATCGGACTAATGGTATTTGG
Source organism: Cyanomargarita calcarea GSE-NOS-MK-12-04C (assembly GCA_019359595.1). Lineage (GTDB taxonomy): Bacteria > Cyanobacteriota > Cyanobacteriia > Cyanobacteriales > Nostocaceae > Cyanomargarita > Cyanomargarita calcarea. Next base: position 98,312 of record JAHHGZ010000004.1, on the reverse strand, counting down.
TATGAAGCGTTGAATACTGCTAGTGAACTGCGTCGTACCAATTCTCAAGATAAGTCTTGGGCTGGGCTGTTACAAGCTGTTGGTTTGAATGATTTAGTAAATGAACCAAAAGTGGATTGTTGTGCTTTAGAAAATCAGTAATTAAATGTAGGTTGGGTGCAACCTCCCGCTAACGCGGAACCCGTAAGGTAGTGGAACCCAACATTCTCGTTGGCTTAGGCTCTGCTTCACCCAACCTTGTATTTTAGAAGAAGTAGTAGAGTGAGTGCAGCATTTCTCACAAATATTCTATTCTGCCCTTCATTTCTTCAGGTGTAGCGACTTCATAAAGCAGGATGAGCATCCGAATGATGTAACCAATTGGTTTCGCGTCTTTTTGACAGTAGGCAATACCACTATGCTCGATTCCTTGATTGTTAAGAATCAAAAAATCATCGTCGTGTGTCACCAATATGCGCTCCTGTGTTCTGGCAAAGTTTAACTGCATCCATCGCTCTCTGCCAATAAATTCGCCTGTTGAGAAGTCGTCACGTCTATACCAGTACGTCCGAGTGCTGAAGCAATATCAGGATCGACATTCTCATCCAAGTGGAAGCGAATGCGTTCAGGCATAATTTCTCATTGCATCAAGCTTGGACTGCAACAACGAAGGATGGTTAAGCCGATCTGATAAAGCCAAAGCAGCGGCTTGGGCAATGGCTTGGTCAATCTCTTGGCGATAGTCGTAGTAAAACGCGATCGCTGCATAAACAGCTGCCAGAGACAACTGATATTTCCCGGCAATTTCTTCCAAGGACAGTTCCATTCAAAGATACGTAGTAGCAACATCTGCCACCGTAATTCTCGTTCCTGCGATGCGCGGCTTACCACTGCGAACCCCAGGTGTCATTTCAATATGTCTCGAAAAACATCTTTTTTTTTACTGAAGCTCTAAACTCAGAACGCGCATTTTTATTAGCTATTCCTTCTTCCAACTTCGGTCCTTACTTCAACATCATTTGTAAAAAATATCAGCAGAGGCCAGAATCTGATGTTGAAAAATTCTCAGACACAAATTCAAAAAACCGCACAAATCTTAACACAGGGTTTTATTGATGACCCCAGTTTTGCCTTTATTTTTGGTGAAAATGCAAATAAATTCCAAGCTTTAAATGCATTCTTTGAGCTATTCGCAACTGATGCAATGGAGCGAGGTGAAATCATTATTGCACCAGAAGAACAAGGAGCCTGTATTTGGTATCCTGCGGAAGTAGAAATTTTTAACGAGCAATTTGAACAAATGCTGGCTGAAATTATTTCGACTACATCGCATTTTTGTGGTATTGAATCGGGAAAACGTTTTGAAGAACTAATCCAAAAAGTTGGTGCTAGTGAACCCGAAGCTCCCCATTGCGAAGTGTTTTTTATTGCTCTGAAACCGGAGGCACGGGGAAAAGGAATTGGCGAAAGTTTGTTAAAACCAGTTATGAATTATGCCGATACAAAAAAAAATGGTTGTTATCTTGTGTCTTCTAATTCTCGTAATATCTCATTTTACGAACGGTACGGTTTTCAGAAATTCTGCCCAATTGAAATTAGTGATTCCTACTCTATGACTGGGATGTGGCGCGATTTTGTTAATTAGTAGATGTCACAGCCAATTACCTACCAGAACATAAGGTGCCCAAAATCTCGGACGTTTATACTCAGGATTTTGCAAAAGACCCAGTTGGGCACGACGAAGCACTTCGGCTTTAGTCAGTTTTTTATTGCCTAAATCTTGGTAAAATTTACTCATTAATACGGCAGTGGACTTATCATCCAAGTTCCACAGCGAAGCAATAGTACTGCGTGCCCCTGCTTGGAAAGCTACACCAGCAATACCCAAAGCAGCTTGTTCATCTTCAGTAGCTGTTTGACAAGCACTTAGGATGAGCAATTCAATCGCTTCTGGCCTGTTTTGCTCGATAGTTCGCACTAACTTATTCAAGTCTTTAACATAAATACGGTCATTCCAAGCAACAATAAATGTTTCCTCAGCCTTGGAACTAAATTGACCGTGGGTTGCCAGATGAACGACCGGGAAAGGTAGAGAGTTAATCCGGTTTTGCAAAGCCGTTTTGGTAAATTCTTGATTCAGAAGTATGCTACTGGGTATTTGAGAGCGGATTTCCTCTAATTCCAGCTTGACGTTAGGTAATGCCGAAAATCCAGAACTTGATTCCGTCAATCCTGCAGCGATCGCTTTTAATTCTTTCTGCAATGGTTTGGGTTCAATCAGTTGCAAACCAGGGGTCAAAGCAATGCTATATTTTTCAATCAGATATTGTTTGCCGTCGTAGAGAACCGCCATTGGGATATTCCGCAACGAACCATCAAGTACAAACACTAAAGTAGAAGTTTTGCTTTCAGCCAGGGCTGTTTGTGCAGGTTCAATCAACCAGTTGTATACCTTTTGGGATAAGGACTGAACCTGTCGCAGGGTGTGCGGTTTTGGTAAATCTTGCTGTAATTGCTTTAAAGTAGTTCGCGCTTCTTTTTCACCTACAAGGGTACTGTAGTGCAGCCAACGATTTTGTGGCAAATGTAGGATGACCTCTAATCGGTCTGGTAAAATAAATGGATAAATTACTGCTGCTGTTGGGTCTTGCTTTTGACTCGAAACCCTAGCATTCAAACAATTGTTGCGAAAAAAGTTGTTTAGTTCGGCTATTTGTAGTAATTCGATTGTATTGCTAGCTTGCTCGATATTTTCTTGACTGGGTTGATTTCCTCCAGGTTGCAAAAGTAAGTCAACTAGCTCTCGGTACACGGGTTCGACTTCCTTGCGAAAGGAAAACCTAACCTCTGGATTGACGGCAAATAAATCGTTACGGAGAGCCTGGAGGTTATTTACTGCTTCCGTGTAAGATGCGATTGCTCCTTTCGTATCTCCCTTATTTTTAAGTAAACGTCCTATTTGCCATTGCCAACGATAGCCAATATCTTTAGCATCGATAGCAGAAGCCATCAGTAAAGCTTGCTGGGTGAGGTCTTGGGCATTTTGAAATTGCTGGTTTTGTTCGTACAACCTACCGAGAACACCGAGAGCATAGGATTCTGTGCGTTTATCTTGCAGACTTCTTGCTTGCTGGATAGAAGTGGACAATAGCTGGGCAATATCTAGCTTAGGGAGGATGTCTGCGGATTTTTTATCTTCCAATCGCATTAGAGTTTCGGCAAAGTTGATTCGAGCATAAATTGCGGTGCGATTAATGGGTAAGTTAGGAATGAGGCTTTGGATTTGCAACGACAACGCTGTTAAAGGTTTTAATTGCTCGGTTTCTTGTAATACTCTTAGTTGATTAACTTGAGCTTGGATGCGCGTAGTTGCTGAAGTGGCAGTATTGGCAGCTTTTTGATAAAAATCGATGGCTGCTGGGGTATGCTGTTGAGCAAAAGATGTATTACCCAGACTTAAGAGAACATCAGCTTGAGCTTCTTTATCTGATAACGAGTAAGCTATTTCTAAACTTTGTTGCAATAATTGTTGAGGTGTCTTTAAATAACACTGTGGCGATGCTTTTAAATCACCCTGCTGCGATGCTTGCATATCACCTGTAAGAAGCAGAACGTTGGCGAAACTACGCAATCCTGTAACTTTAAGCAGCGAGTTTGGTTGATTTTGTAAAATTTGGCTACTTTCGCATAAAGTCTTTCTAGCTCGATTATAAAACCCCAGAGTTTGCAATGCTTGTGCTTGGTTGATACGGTTGCGAATAATTGCGTTACTGTTACCTAATTTGGTATAAATGTCAAGGGATTGTTGCCAAGTTGTTAGGGCATCTTCAGCTTTTGCAACAGCCAATTGCAGACGACCTTTGATATCTAAAACTTGGGCAAGGATTTCTACATTTCCTTTGCCAGTGTGTTGTGGATATCCTAGAAGATTTAAACTCTGAGCAATGGCACTTTCTGCTTGCGTCCACTGTCCCAGTTGTTGATAAGCTAATGATAGATTGCCCAATGTCATGGCAAGTCTTTGCTCATCACCATTAGTTTGAAATGGAGTCACCGCTTGTTGCCATATTGCAACAGCATCATTAAACCGTTCCGCTTCATAAAATTTTCTTCCCTCTTCCACCAAGTCTCGGGTATTGGGCAAGCTTTGAACAATAGCAGTTTTGGTTGTCACATTGGCGAAGGTGGGCGCTAATAACCCCGTGCCTAAGAACATAACTAAAAGCAGCATTATACTTAAGAGGCGTTTGATTTCGCGGAATTTAGATTTTTTTCTGACCATGTTCTATTCCTCTATGCTCAATTGTAGAGTTTGAACTCCAACATTAAATTCCTTATCTTTAAAGATAAGATATATCGCAATACGCTTGGTGTTAGCGCAAAAAACCTGGTATCGCTGCTCCCGGTTGGGTTTCGCAAAGCCTCAACCCAACCTACGATTCTCCTTAACACCAAGCGTATTGAGATATATCGCGTCTTGACAACAGCAGCGCTAGAATAAATACATAAATATTAAATGCTGTAATATCGCTATGTCTCTTGCCAAAGAATTAGAAATTCCTCTAGATAGTGCCGCTTACATTAGAGAAAATGTTATTCTTCCTCCAAGTGATTTATACAGCGATGAACCTCCCTTGGAAACCGAACTGCATCTAGAGCAGATAATGCTCTTACTCAAATGCCTAAAGTGGTTATGGCGAGATAGAACCGATTTCTATGCTGCTGGTAACTTAACTATTTATTACAGTTTAAATAAACGCAAATCAGAAGATTTCAGGGGACCAGATTTCTTTGTAGTGTTAGATGCTGAACGCAAAACCCGCAAAAGTTGGACGGTTTGGGAAGAAGACGGCAAGTATCCGAATGTGATTTTAGAAACTCTATCCCCATCAACCGCGAATATAGACAAAGATTTTAAGAAAACACTTTACCAAGATACTTTCCGTACGCCCGATTATTTTTGGTTCGACCCAGAAAGTTTAGAATTTGCTGGTTTTCATTTAGTCGATGGTAAATATGAATCTTTACAACCCAATGCTCAAGGACATTTATGGAGTCAACAGTTAGGGTTGTACTTAGGAGTTCATCAAGGATTATTGCGATTTTTTACACCAGAGGGACAGTTAGTTCCAACACCAGAAGAAGTGGCAGAACAAGAAACTCAACGCGCAGAACAAGAAGCTCAACGTGCTGAACGATTTGCTGCTAGACTGCGAGAATTAAATATTGACCCAGATACAATTTAAGTTTTTACCTTGGCAACAGTGTAGCAATTAATAGGGTTGAGCCATACACCTTTCCGGGTTTTATTTGCTGCTAGTATAATTTATCGCATTGGTTTTTCACTGGAGTTTAGACTAAGCCATGCAAAAAGACCCAGCAAGGCTGAGTCAATCAGAGACTTAGCAAAATTATGAATAATCTTGAGTATTAAACCGCAACTGATGATTCTTTACGTGGTGGAGTTGCTGTTTTTTTTAACAACTGGGTATCGGTTTTTACGGTGACGCTTGGAATATTTTGCCTACCAGAAAAATCGCAAGGCTATTTATTTGTTGGGTGCTTGTGCCCAGGAAAATATTGTTGTTAGAGTTGCTAAAGCTTTAGGAAATAGTAATTAGTTTATTTTAGGATTTATTAAGTCTCGTTTGTATCATTCCCAGTTGTTTGAGTAACTAAATCTAGAATTTATTGTGGAGATTTTCCTTTAATCGCAGCTAGTAAATTTATCGCTTTTTTTAGTAAGCGATCGCTATCTTCAAAGCTGTTTTGACTGGGTAGCACAAGCTGGATGGGATTTCCTACATCATCTTTCTCACCTTGAAAAACCAATAAACGCGGGTTGGGGTGGTTTACGGCTTGCCATCCTTGTTGGTGGAGGTAAGATACAACATCGGTAATTTTGAAAGGGTGGGTTTGTAATTCCTCTCTTGAAATTTGTTGCGTCATCACCAATCTCCTGTTTTGACTTTCTCTATTAAACCTAATTACTAGAAAACCGATCGCCCACCAATTTATCTACACTAAAATTGCAATACGCGCAGCGTAAATACTCCAGCTTATCGCAGCCGAAAAAATCCTAAAATATAGCCTTTATATTTTTGTTTTTACCAAGCGCAATGTCTGACAATAAGCCTTACAGTTAAGCTACCCGTCAAATCCTCAAAAATTCCTCTTAATTACTATCAAATCATAGGATAATAGCATCTGCATCTACAAAACCAGCAGTAAATGACTCGATTTATACACGACCAATTTGCCAAGGACTACCTCGAAGAATTGCTCAAAGATTATGGAGAAGTCAAACCATCCGAGAAATTATCGAGCGAAATCAAAGAAATCGATATTTACTTTATTCCGAAAAACCAACCAAGCCCTAATTTAGAAGTATTAGGATTATTAGGTAAATTCGCGGCATACCCTGCAATATTAGAGCCATTTCGGAACCCAGCATCTAGTGATGAAATTTGCGATTGTATTGTCAAAGTATTGGAAGCAAAAGCCAAACTGCGACGGGAAGCGAAAACCAATAAAACCAAACTGCAAGCGGAAATAATACCCAAACTGTGGATTTTGACCCCAACCGCATCTGCGACGGTATTATCCAGCTTTAATGCAACCCAAAACGAGGAATTTGCCCCTGGTGTATACTTTCTCGGTGATGCTTTACGAACAGCGATTGTTGCCATACACCAACTACCACGAACACCAGAAACTTTATGGTTGAGGATTTTGGGTCGAGGAAAGATTCAAGAACAAGCCATCACTGAACTACAAGCGTTACCATTAAATCATCCCTATCAACAAGTAACACTGGAACTGGTTTACAGCCTGCGGGAAAATTTAAGAATTAATCAAGAATTAGATGAGGACGATCGGGAGTTGATTATGCGATTGGAGCCACTATACCAAAGAGACAAAGCGCAAGCCATCCAACAAGGAGAACAGCAAGGAGAGCAACGTTTAATTATCCGTCTGCTAAATCGTCGGCTTGGGGAAATCGATCCAGGGTTAAGCGATCGCGTGCGAGAATTATCGACCGAGCAGTTGGAAAATCTAGGGGAAGCATTGCTCGATTTTGCGAGTGTAGACGATTTGGAGACTTGGCTAAATATGCAACGGGAATAATCGAGCAGATTATCAATCGAGCGATATTTTGGTAAAGGGAGGCAATTGCACCCAATTAATCGGGACAAACTACAATTCAACAAAAAGATGCTCCAAGGGAACCGCTACGCGATCGCCAATATCCTATCTGTATCCCGCACGTATAAGGGAACCATAATTTCCCATTGTTCCAACAATTCCTGTAACCCAATTTCTATTTCTCTTTGTTGATAAAAGAGCGATCGCGCTGCTTTCTCTACCATCCGTGCTAATTCCGAACCAGTACAATTGACGGTTTGATTGAGAATTATCCGCCATTCCTTCTAACTGGAGTTTAGACTAAGCCATGCAAAAAGACCCAGCAAGGCTGAGTCAATCAGAGACTTAGCAAAATTATGAATAATCTTGAGTATTAAACCGCAACTGATGGTTCTTTACGTGGTGGAGTTACTGTTTTTTAACAATTGGGCATCGGTTTTTACGGTGACGCTTTTTTCCTGTTTGCCAACCAGGGGACTTTCCGCGAGGTTTGGGTGCAGAGGTCGGAGTACCAATCACCGCAAAAACTCCAGTTTTTCATCCTAAGCACTTCGCAAAGCAACAATTGGATCGAGTTGAGCGGCGCGCCGTGCGGGAACCACACCAAAAATTAGACCAATACTGCCGGAAACACCCACTGCGAGGGCGATGGCAGTGGCGGAGACACCGGGTTTCAAGGGAGTCAGTAGTCCCACAATGATTGTGCCGCCGATACCGATACCTGTTCCAATCAAGCCCCCAGTTACTGACAGAATCACTGCCTCAATCAAAAACTGAGACAGAATAGCCTGTTGGGTAGCACCTATTGCCTTCCGCAGTCCGATTTCTTGGGTACGCTCAGTAACCGAGACAAGCATGATGTTCATAATACCAATACCTCCCACCAAAAGGGAGATACTAGCGATTGCAGCCAGCAACAGGCTAAGTGTACCTGTAATTTGGCTGACAAGATCCTGGAAGGATTTATTGGCAGTGATAGAAAAGTCTTTTTTGCCGTGCCTGCGTGTTAGCAAATTCGTAATTTGAAACGATGCCGCAGAAATACTTTGTTTATCTTTAGCAGAGACTTCAATCGAATCGATAGGGATGCCGTAGGGAGATATTCGTCCATCTACCTGAGTTGCCATTGTGGCGATTGGGATATAAACAACATCATCTTGATTCATTCCGCCAACGGAACCCTTGCTTTTCATTACCCCAATGACTTGAAAGCTAATATTATTGATTTGCACTTCTTTGCCAATCGGGTTATTGCTGTTAAACAACTTTCGCGCAGGATCGGAGCCAAGAACAACAACTAAGGCGTTCTGCGTCTGTTCAGATAAGTTAAAAAAACGTCCGTTAACGACAGTAGCGTTACGTACATAAAGGAAATCTGGTGTCGTCCCCGTGATATTAGCTTGCGTGCTTAAGTTCTGGTAGGAGATCGCAAGTCTTGAGGAAATCTGGGGAGCGACTTTCTTCACGGCTGGAGCTTGAGTAATTATAGCCTCAGCATCTGACAACACTAGCTTCGGTTCTTCGGCAATAAAACCCTCTGTGTCTTCACTACCTGGAAACACGTTTAACAGATTAGGTCCATAGGACTCAAGCTGTGCAAGGGTATAATTTTGGACACCTTGCCCGATGCCAATCATCGCGATTACGGAGCTATTACCGATAATTATTCCCAACATCGTCAGGCTACTACGTAACTTGTTAGCTGCCAGAGTCTTAACTGCCATCTTGATGCTTTCAACAATGTTCATCTCAACCTCGCATTAGAACAATGCTGGCGTATTGCCTTCTTTTTTTTGGTCTTCGGGAGGGTTGATAAATACGCGATCGCCCTTGGATATCCCTTGAAGAATCTGGATTTGTTCGTCAACCGTAGCACCAACGCTGACAGGTCGGAATGTGGCTTGGTTGTGTTCATCAGGTATCATGACGCCAGTCTCACCGGAGGGACGGGTAACAATTGTTGCCAAGGGAACGACTAATGCGTTGGGAATCTCCTGAGTCAGAAAAGCTAACCTGACATTCATGCCATACTTAAATTTGTCTTGACCAGTTTGGACAGCCACCTTAGTTTTGAAGAATGTAATATTGTTTTCCTTCACCGCTCTAGGTGCAATCATCCGGACACGACCTGCAAACACCTCGTTAGGATAGGCATCAACCTTAATCTCAACCCGCTGACCAACTTTTATTTGAGCAATACTAGCTTCCGGCACTTTGGCTTCAATTTCCAAACCCCCAGAAAGTTCAGCTATAGATGTCGAAGTTGCACCGTCGCTGGAAGAGGCAGAAGTCGTAGGTGTGACAAAATCCCCTTTTTGAACAAATAGCCGCGTGATTTTCCCAGAAAAAGGAGCCTGAATTTGGCTATCTTGCAATTGAATTTGATAATACTGTAATTGTCCCTTAGCTTCTGCAACACTTGCTTGTGCTTGAGCTATTTCCTCTGAGCGTGTGCCATTACGGAGTTTGCTCAGTGCTTGTTTTTGTTCTTGCAAGCGAGTTTGCGCGGCTTGAAGATTAGCCCTTGCCTCACCCTCTTTACTTAAATATTCACTGAATTGATTGCGAGAAATTGCCCCTTGTACTACTAAACCTTGATAGCGTTTTAGCTCCTGGCGAGTATGGTTAAATTTGGCTTGGGCTTCAGCAATATTAGCTTCTGCTGTCGCCACTCTAGCACTCGCTTCGGCAATCTCTTCTGGACGACTTCCAGCCAGCTTTTGGCCAATTCGGCTTCAACTTTGGCTAAAACGCCTTTATATTGATTTATCTGTGCTTGTAGTCGCACAAAGTCCATACGAGCCACTAACTCACTCTGCTGTACTCGATCACCTTCTTGCACATACAGTTGCACTATCCGACCTTCACCTTTAGGACTGAGATTAATTTTCTGGACAGCCTGAACAACACCACTGGCTTTGACTTGAATAACTAAGTCTTTAGACGCTACTGTTACTGTTTGTTGTGCAATGTCTAATTTGGGAGTGGAATCTTGGAGTGTAAGGGTTACAGTGGTAGCAATTCCCAACAAACTTGACACCACTAATCCTACTATCCAAGGATAGGGTTTCTTAATTTTGCCAATCATCGGAACTTGCATAATCTGTTTCATTCGTTTGAACGTTGAAATGTTTTAAATAAAAATGCATTAGAGTTCATTACTAGGTAATTTTATACCAGTAAAAAAGTAAGCATTACCTCTTTTTTGTATGCTGTGATTGCAGATAACATTCTGCTTGCATGTTGTATAACTTAGCGTATGTACCTTGATTATTAATAAGTGCATCATGGACGCCATACTCGATAATTCGTCCATCTTGCAATACCGCGATCGCATCAGCCATTCGCACTGTGCTAAAACGGTGTGAAATTAAAAAGCTGGTGCGACCCGACATGAGTTCGGCAAAATGACTGTAGGTTTCATACTCAGCCTGTGCATCCAGAGCCGCAGTTGGTTCATCTAAAATCAGTAAATCAGCAGATCGCGTCAACATCCGCGCAGTTGCAACCTTTTGCCATTGACCACCCGACAAATCAATGCCCTCTCCTTCCTCTGCAAACATCCGGCTTAATTCCGTCTCATAACCCTGGGGCAATCGTAGAATATCATCATGGATACTTGCTTGCTGCGCTGCTTGCTCTATCGAATTAATATCATCAATCTGAGCCAGATTTCCCAAACCAATATTCTCACGCACCGTCAAATCGTAGCGCATAAAGTCTTGAAAAATCGTACCAATTCGTTGGCGAAACTCGTCAGGCTGAAATTCGCGAATATCAATCCCATCCCACAAAATCTGTCCGTCAGACGGATCGTATAGCCGAGTCAGTAACTTGACTAAGGTGGTTTTGCCAGCACCATTAAGTCCAACTAAAGCCAGACAACTACCAACAGGAATTTTCAAATTGACATCACGTAGTATCCAGGGTTGTTGTTCGCTATAGCGAAAAGAAACATGACGCAATTCCAACCCAGATGAAAGCTTTGGTACTGTCTGTGTAACGGCTGAAATGGGTAATGCTGATGGTAATGCCAGTAGGTCTTGGAAATAAGAATGGAAAAGCACACTCTCACTCAGACCAGCAACTGCAAAAATGAACCGACTTAACGCATCTTGAACTGAGCTTACCGCGCTCACGTATAGCGTAATGTCACCCAATGTAAGCCGTCTGCCAAATGCAGCAAACACAACAATAATAAAAGCTATACTCGCTACAACACTGGATAAAATGCTTAAGCCTAACTCCCAGCGTAACTCGCGTTGTTGTTGTTTTCGCTCCGCTTGGTGAACCAGCTTGTATAAATTAAGGAGTTTCTGGAGAAAATATTGCCCTAGTCCAAAAAGCCGCACTTCCTTTGCTGCCTGCACACTGGCAAGCAAAAAACTGTAATAATACTTACGCCGTTCCATAGGGCTGAGTTCAAACGCAAGTCCAAACCGTTGCTGCCCTAATTTCAACTGCACAAGTAGTTGAGGGAAAGCCGCCAACAGAACCAGGTTAGCCAAAAACAGATTGAACCAGAACAATACACCAACAAAACTCAACAGAGTGACTAGGCTCTGGATAAACTCTGTCAGAATTTGCAGTGTCTGACTAGAACTTTGCTCTGCACCTTGTTGAGCAAGGTGAATTTTATCGTAAACTTGCGGGTTTTCAAAATATGCAATTCCCTGAAAACAATTGATCTTTTGGTAAACGGTTGACTGAATTAGCACTGTTAGCCGCCGCCCCAACTCAGCATTGAGGTAACGACTGAGATTGGGCAGCATCGCCGTGGCAACCATCAATACCGCTTGTGCCACGAGCAACCAGATCAGTTCCTCTTTCGTCACCCTGCCGCCAACAAATAGTTGTGTTAACGAATCAAGTAACACTTTGGTTACCCAAGCGTTTGCTAGAGGGATTAGTCCTTGCAAAATTGTAAGCAGAAGGGTTCCTATGCAAGCCGCCGGATACGCTTGCCAGACTAGCTTGAGCATATGGGATATGGATTGCAAAAATCGCGGCATATATTTAATCTTCATCACATACTTCTTGCGAGTTTCTGTAGGGAATCTACATCCGAGTGGTGTGGTAATTTCAATACAGTTATGCCGGTTATTGCAGACATAGGTATCGGTCCTACTGTCAGAGAATCCATACTGATTAGCCCATCTCCGCGTATAAAGCAATGGTTTGCTGGTATCGTCCAGACTAAATTACCGTCAGCATTACACCGCGATCGCAATAATATTTGCATAAACTCATGTAAGGTCGAGATGGGAATACACACCGTGTCCCCTGGTAAGCCAACTATGCGTTTGATGAATTTGTCATAGTCTGGCTCAAATGGAAAATTTTCAATATCAGTTTCGCTGAGGTTCTCAAATGTAGAGCCTGGAGCGCTCATGATGTCAACGCCTGCGAATATTTCAGAAGACGGCAGTTCTAGTTGGTTGATGTTGCCAATTACAATTTGCCCTTTACGTAGCCAAAGATGCGGCAAGAGATTGAGGCTTAGTAAGCGATCGCCTTCCATTAGCGTCGGGTACATACTGTCACCATGTACTGTAGTGATAGTGAAATTCAATCGTAGAAAAGTAATTATCCCCAAACATATAACAACTAAAATGATTGTTAACTGTATCCACATGAGTATGCTCTCCTTTTTTTGAGAAAGACCTCTGGGGTCTGCAAACCTCAGAGGTCTGAACTTAGGGGATACCCCGAAAAATGTTTGCTCGTACTACACTAATGCACAGTTGTGGAGTCAATTCTCGTCACAAGTGAGGCTCTATCCCTCACATCAGGTTAGTTGAGGTACTGTGCTGAACGGTGTTAGGGGCTTCTAGCAGCCTATGTAGTAGTACGATACTTTACACCCAACCCAGCCGCAGCAAACCTCCCTACACAGTTTCCGGCGGCGTATGCATGAAAAACAAGTCCTCAAACAAACCCCTGCTGCGTTATCTTCTGGCAGAATGCGGCTCAGTAACTTGTCGGCTATATGCGTGATTGCTCCAAGAGTTTTGTTCGTTAGGTTGTTCATGATTTTTGTCTCCTTTTTGACTTCGATATGTCAGTTATACAAGTACAGCAGGAATTGACTCCACAAGTTGGCATTAGCACTGCCAAACCAAAAGTTTTCTCGAATCATTCACTAAGCATCACCTCCTTTAGTGGATTAAGCCAGAATTACGCCGTTGCCCATGCAAGTGTCAGTTGCTCCTCCCATCCGGGTCCAAACATCCCAGCCGCTGCTACATGGCTATCCTGATTGAGTATGCAGTAAGAGGGGGTGGCCTCAGCTTTATAGTCGCTGGCAAACGAATTACTCTCACTAGGAGCAATCAGAACAGGTAATGCCACATTATGTTTTTTCACAAATGCTGCTGTTTCGGCTTTGTCTCCATCGGTGTTGACCAGCAATATTTCCACACCAGCTTGCTTCGCTTTAGCAGCAAGGGCATTCAGCTTTGGTATTTTCTCCAAGCATGGACTACAGTGAGGCGAAATAAAGATAAATGAAACTACCTTTCGGGCATAGTCAGCAAGTGTGACAGTTTCACCTGTTAACGTCTGTGCCAGAAAATCAGGTGCTAGGCTACCTTTTTCCAACCCCACATCAATATCAGTAAAAGCTGACATATGTTTTGAGATGTCATTGAATCGACCAATTAGGGCGATGGTTAACAACAAATTCAACAACACAACAATCCATAGTAAAATCGAATTAACAACCCAAATTGATAGCATATCTTCTTACATCTCCTTGCAATTTGATTGATGCCATTTTGTTTTGGAGAACCTGGCGGAATAAACATCTTGTAATCCAAAATCCAAAATCTAAAATGGTATGGTCGTTAGTTTGGCTGAAACAAGCGGGAAATTTCACCTAATTGCTCCCAAATGAGAACAAATGCCAGAGCAATAAACCCTATGATTGCTAAATTTAAAGGCGTAATTGGTACATTAACTTCAGGTTTTGCAGCTAACCAAGCACCGCAGCATGAACAGAGCAAGAAGCCAAAGTTGCGTAATAAATCTGTTTGTGAAACAAGACGCTTGCTAGTTCCAAAACAATTGCAATTAGTTTGAATATTGCGAGACAAGACTGAAGCTAAGGCAACTGAGAAAATAACTAATAATCCCGTTGCTAACCAGAAAGCAATTACCTGCCATTTGAACAAAAAGAGTACGATCGCTAACTCACAAATTAAGACAAGTGCGGCAGCAGATCGGCTGAATGACTTGGGCAAGAGTCGAAAGTCACGCACGGTATCGACATACTGCGAGAAATTTCTAAGCTTGGCGATAAATGATATCGTAAACAAAAAGCCAACTACAATTTTGCAAAAAGCTAACAGATATATGTACTGCATCTGTCATTTTCTCCATGTTAAGTTAACCTCCTAGTTATTTATTGGAGTCAAATTGAAAAAATAAAAAAATCTTTTTTTGATGACTTTTATCTAAAGTTGACTAGCGGTCGCTTGTCTAACTTCTATTTAATCATGTATTATTTCATCCAAGATTTCAAGTGGTTTAAGCTGATTAAAAACGCAAAAGTAAAGGAGTTATGTTTTCGTTATTTGAAGCTCTGAGATTCAAAAAAAAAGGTACTTTTTTCTTGGAAATTAAAGTGTAGTAACGCGCTCTTACTATTTTGAATCACGCAATCTGAAACTGAAGCTATGTCTCTGGTTGCAGATACTGCTTGATGCCCTGTGAGAGAAGTCAAGGACTAAAATCCTCTTCCAGAGGATTATTATAGTGTCATGATTTAACGTAAAATTAATATCCTTTAAAAGCTGTATATAAGGCTTTATACGTACAGGTGCCTATCCTAGGATGTTATTGGATATTCTTTTAAATGGAATTCTCTTAAAACTTCTTAACATAGCGGGAGCAAAACCGAAAACTTTACTGTTGATTGAACCTGCTGCAATCAACTGTTTTCTGCGAAGAACTATAGGGCGTGATAGTGGTTGGATTCGCTGTGAGTAACACGTTACCATCGGTATCAGTCGCCCAACCCTGTGCTTCTACAATGGCAGTTGGCGTAGGGCTATTAAAACTAGTAGAAACTGCGCTCGCCGAAGGTCGGGATTCGGGTTTAAGAGTAACTAAATCTACTTGAACTGCATCAGTGCTGAGGGTGTCACCCGGATTAGAAGGTAAGCCGCCACGCCCAGTGATGGTAAATTTGCTTTGTGCTTGCGAGCCACCCGCAGTACAACTCTGCACGACTTGGGTATCAACTGGTATGGCGGGTAAGTTGACTAATCCGCGACTGGGGTCAATATCGGGTGTGTTGATAATTACCTGACCATTTAAAGTCGGATTTGTCCGGGAGAATGCTGTAACATCGCTAGTTGAAAGCCTTTGAGGGTCTAAATTGGTTCCCAACAGTCTCACTAAATCTTCACGACTACGCACTGTCATCCCAAAAATACCAGTAGCATTGATTTGAACTTTTCCCCCCTGACCATTAAAGGCATTAGCGGTAATATCATTATTTTCTCTTGGGGAAGCAACAACAAAGCCTTTGGGATTACCAGGGTCATTAATGGTGATATTACCACCATTACCACCAGCACCAGCGATGCCAGCAGTCGTAGAGATTTGACTATTGCGTCGCATCTTAATAAAATCCGCAACATTCAGCTTAATATTGCCACCTTCACCAGATGTTGTTGTCGCTAGTAGCTTGCCTTGGTTTTCCAGGAGGATTTGATTAGATGCGATCGCTAAATCTCCTGCATTCCCTGTTCCTGTGCCACTCACAGTTACTTCAGCCCCGTCTTTAACACTCAAAGTGGAAGTATCAATATTTAAGTTTCCTGCTGAAGAAGCACCGCTAGTAGTTGCAGATATCCTGCTAGCAAAACCATTTCTGAGTCTTGGGGTTGGTTTGGTTTTTCCACTCACCTCGATCAATTCGGAAGCCTTCACATTCAAAGTTCCCCCTTGTCCATTATTCAAAGTATCTGCGGATACTTGTCCTCCCTTTTGGATAATTAACTTTTTGGTAGTAATTGTCGAATTCCCCGCGTCTCCTCCACCTGCGGTTCGATTGGTCAAGCGACTGTAAACCTGTTCTCCATATAATGATTCGCCAATTACTTGCACGGAAAAAGAAGCATTCACAATCAAATTTCCCCCTTGACCTCGACTAAGATAGGTAGTACCAGCCGATACCTGCGCCCCATCCAGGATAATTAACTTGCCAGTGGTAATAGTCAAATCTCCACCCTTACCCGCACCTTCAGTGCGAGTTGTCAAGCGGCTGCGTTTTTCATCGTCGTTAGGTAATCCTCCTATTACCTCAATCGAATCAGAGGCATTTATATTCAAACTGCCCCCTTGCCCTAAAGTCAAATTATTTGGGTCACTACTACGAGACACAGCAGCAGCAGATATGAGTCCCCCATCCCGGACGCTCAAATTTCGGGTGGTAATTGTTAAGGCTTTGGCAAATCCAGCACCTGAAGTTTGATTAGTTATGCGGCTAACTTGAGTGCGATCGCGTGATGTTCCAATTACCTCAATTGAGTCAGCGATAATAGTTAAATTTCCCCCGGACCCCGTACTGCGAGACTGAGTACCAGCGAATATCTGTCCCCCATCCTTAATAATCAATTTACCAGTAGTAATATTTAAGTCTCCTGCCGAACCGCCACCATAGGTATTAGTTACCAAGCGGCTTTGAAATGTCTCTTCTGGTGTTTCCCGAATTCTTTCTCCCAGCAATTCAACCGATTTTGAGGCACGGATGGTAAGATTTCCGGCTGTTCCTTTCCTGTTACGCGAAGTCGCAGTAGTAGAAATTACTCCCCCATCTTTGAGAGTTAACTTTTTGGTAGTGATGGTTAAGGCTCCAGCAGCTCCATCACCGCTTGTTCGAGTCGTAAAGCGGGTGGGTTCTTCACCATCTGCTGATGTGCCAATTACCTCTACCGAGTCAGAGGCATTAACAACTAAATTTCCTCCCGGTTTTGACCCCAAGGTATTAGCTTGAATCCGCGAACCATCAGTGAGGCTGACATTTCTGCCTTGTATTTGAATATCACCGCTGCCGTTACCATTTGCATTGATGATAGCCAACTGCGATAATTTGATATCGAGGAAATTCTCAATACCCTCATATCCCAATACCCAGCCTTTGTTGGTTGGGTTCAGCGTTACTAAATTGTTACCTGCGACACTTCCTAGTTCAATTCTTCCCCCATCTGCCGATGTCCCTCCAGATGCGGTCATATTTCCAGACGGTAATATAATATCTCCACCCACCAGTGCTAAGGTTTTACCCGGTCGCACTTGTAGACCAACAGGTTCTCTATTATTGATTGCCTGAGATTCGTTAATAATGCTCTTGGGAGCCGAGCCAAACTGCAAACCCACGGGAACGCTTACAGTTAGCAAGGGTGTCTGAAGGGGAATAGTAGCACTAAACTCTTTGCCATCAGCAAATTTGATTGCGCTTGCAGTCGTTGCTAGAAATGACCCCTTAACATCTAGGCTAGCTTTGGGCCCAAAAATAATGCCATTGGGATTAATCAAAAACAGGTCAGCACCACCCAATACACCTAACTTTCCCTGAATGTTGGAGGCATTAGCTCCTGTGACCCGACTAATAATATTTTTAACTAAGGGAGGATTAGTAAAATAAGCTCCTCGTCCTTGTTCAATATTGAATTCTCGAAAACTGTGGAAGAGGTTTGCCCCTCGTCTGGCTCCACCATCGATTCGGTCACTGGGGATGCCATTAATCGTAATATTGGGTGTAATGACAGAACTTCCAGCACCCAGAGTATTATCGCCTGTAATCTGTGCGTTGACGCGATCGCTCTTGAATATTAACACTCCCGGGATGATTGCCCCAGGGGTCGCCAAGCCGATCGCAAACAAACGAACTAGCCATAATTCCCAGCGCCAACGCCACTTGTATTTGGTCATGGACGTTACACCTCCAATCAAGCGGTTATTGATTAAACTACAACCAGTTATGTTTCCATTTCTGAAATTTTTAATATTAAAAAAGTTATTTTTATCTTCCAAATTAAAGCGCTATTAGACGCTCGCTGCTTCTAACCATGTAATTTCAAATTGAGGTCTGGTTGCAGATGCACTATTTTTACTCTGTCACTGATTATTATTAACTTTTGTAAAGAGTTGTGGAATTCCTGGACTTTTGATTCCGATAAGTAAGCGGAGGTTCAAGGCAAAGCATCTAGACGAACTTCCAACTTTGCAAGTTCTAACAGGAGGAATCACTGTGGAAAATCAAGGTCTTTACTTAACACCTTTTCAGCGCAAGCTGCTTTTGAAAAATTTAGAAGCTGATTTACGCCTAGAATATCAGCGTCGTATTGAAATTATGCTGCTGGCAGATGCAGGTCAATCTCAGGCACAAATATGTGAAGCTTTAGGATGTTCTCAGGAAACTGCACGTTACTGGATTGCGATTGCTTCTTCAGGTCTTCATCACTGGAGCGATCGCCCGATGGGACGTCCCAAGGCTGTTAACGAGGAATATCTCAACCGATTGAAAGAGCTTGCAAAAAATAGCCCTCGTCATTACGGCTATCCATTTGAACGCTGGACAGCACAATGGTTAAGTAAGCATTTAGCAAAAGAATTAGGAATTGAGGTTAGCAGTTGTCACATTAATCGTCTACTTAAAGAAATGGGGCTTTCCACTCGGCAGAAACGCTCAAACTCACAATTAAGTAGTAATGACACTAAGGATTCCAGCATTAGTATTCCCGATTTGCAATTAAGCCGATTATAGATTGCCTGCAGTGGTTGAATTTGGTTAAAACTAGTAATTTTGGTTTTCTGGGTTTCGGTCTTAAGCTCGATTGATAGTGAAAATATTCAAATTAGAAACCCGATTTGTCAAACAAACCGGGTTTCTAATTAGTTTCTTATAAATTCCCCTCCGAATAAGTTTGGAGGGGATTTTTTTGCCTTTTTTGCTTTTGGCTTCAGGCTTAATTGGTACTTATAATTTGTAAGTGGCTTTCTGGGCGATCGCCTATAGCTTATATATAGTTTAACTACTTAAATTACTATTAGCAATAGGCTGTAACATCTTCGCCACATTCGTCTGCAAGGTAGCATAATGCTTTAAAACGCAGAGTAACAACTTGTTCGTACAAAGGATTTAATTTGCACATTGGAGGAATGTGAAATAGTTTGCGGCCAAATACGATGATATCGCGTTCAAAAGGACATTGTGAGGGGATAAGTTTGCATAATGAATGAGCTAGTTTTGAATTATGAATTTCGATTGATTCCAACCAATTGCGGACTGGGGTAAGTAAATCTTCTTGTGGTTTGATTTGCGTAAAGGTTGTCATTGTTTTTATCCTGATTTTGTTAGGTTTTAACTTGCTTCTATATATCTATAGGGACGGTTCAATGGTTTTATGCAGTGGTGAGAAATAACGTTTGATGTATCTCTCTTTTGTATCAACACACCTAACTACAGTCCCCTGTTTCAGCGTTCCGGATAATTTGCCGGATATATTGATTTCTCGGTGCTGATGGGGTTATATGGC
The DNA here is from genome assembly GCA_019359595.1 of Cyanomargarita calcarea GSE-NOS-MK-12-04C. GTDB lineage: Bacteria > Cyanobacteriota > Cyanobacteriia > Cyanobacteriales > Nostocaceae > Cyanomargarita > Cyanomargarita calcarea. The sequence continues at coordinate 78,639 of JAHHGZ010000004.1, read as the reverse complement.
GAGATGTGCGCGTTCATATAGTTATATATATAAAAGATGCAGAACTTATGCAGGTTTATGTGGATCTGTACGAGTAAGCGAACTGATATCTTGCACTAGCTAGAGCGTCAATCCAAAAATAACTAAGTAACCATTCATCCAAGCGCTGGAGCTAAGTTGTCGAGGATTGTCGCTATGGCTTGATTGGTAATAATTGTGGCATTATTCAGATTGAAGAAGAAGCTTTCATCAAACTCATCGATGGTATCACCCAGAACTTGAACGGTGATAGTTTTGGTTGTTTCACCGGGGGCAAAGGTAACTGTACCATTGGTGGCGGTGTAAGTGTCATCTAGCTTGTAGATGGGGGGGGAGGGGAGGAGTCGGGGAGTTAGAAGAAAAATTCCTCTCTTCTCCCCCTCGGACTATCCTGATTTTTTTGAGGCTACCATAAATTATCGACTGGCAGCATAACTTGGACGCTTGCGATGCCGCAACCATCTTTGTACCCCTCCAAGGAAGCAAGCTATGGCGGAGCCTCTTTGGAGGAGAATAGTATCGCGTGGACGGCAGAGTGCGGTTACGTCACACCCTGCACCCTTAAATTTAGATGTGTTTGCTCTGGATTATATTGTTATTTATTTTTCCAATTGATTTTGTGTTACTGAGCTAACGATAATTCCTCGATTGGTACTAGAAAATTGCACAATTCCAGTCTGACTTGCCCATTGTTAATTTCTTGCACTTCAAGGGGTAGCCATTGACTCAAGTGGGGATAGTGGTTTTCCCAATTCACTTTGTCCCCAACTTTTATTGATGGAATTGTCTCGCAAGATCCTTTCATTATTTTGATGCATTGTTTGTCCGATTCGGCAAGCACATTGCAACTTTTTTCACCAGTTCGTTCATCAAACCCGGACGTGATTGCGACGATTTCGCTCGATGTGGTGCATTGAACCACCAAGTCAGCAATTTTTTCGTATGGTTTCGTTTCCGTTGAGTTGTTCAATGGTGAATCTTCATTTACCTCAATACTCGTTTCGATCGCTACTTGAATTTGTGATACTTCCATCGGTTCGACTGCTGTCTCCACAGCTTCGACCACTTCCACTGTTTCATCAGTTTCGTTTTGCTCGTTTGAAGTTTTAACTTCAATATCATCGACTGGTGTTGGTGCGCTATATTCCAACTTATCACCCAATATCGTTTGCAAATGTGGTGGTAATTCACCCACCAATAAGAACGCACCAGATAAACACGCTTCCCGAAACGCAGCAGCTTCCCTTACAAACGATTGTGCTGTCATTCCTTCGTTATCCATCGCTCGCTGTATGGACATTCCTGTATATTGGTCGTCTTCCTTTATGGGTGGCACAACACAGCTTCTCGACCCATCTTTCTCGGCTCGCCATATACTTGGTTTGTCGGGTTTTGCTGTGCGTGGTCTTTTGGAAGCCTCAATTAAATTCTCCACCAGTTGCTGCGTTACATGACCCACACTATTCCTTATCCCTTGCACGACATTAGCAAACCTTTTGGTCGATGTAATTTTAAACAGCGTGCATGGTTCGATTTTTGCCAACTTGTTTATTTCCACATCCGCAAAGGCTAAAGCTATCTTTAAATAGCGTTGTACCAACCGTTTCCCCCACCCAAAGGATTTAATGATTTTGGTAAATTCAGACTTAGGTAAATATTGTTTATCGCTCAACAATGCCTTTGCCAACTCGATTATTCCAAGCGTTGATGAATCTAGTGTATCAATTTTGTCTAGCGATACTGGTGTATAGGTTGTGGTGTTCATGGTATAATTGCAGCTAGAATTATTTTTTTGATTTTGTAGTTGGCTGCATTTGTGTAGCCAACTACATTTATTAAATAATGCGCGTAACCTTTAGTTGTGTTCTCGTTACATAATTTAACAATACGAAGTTTCTTTCACATATATCTTCTGTGGCTTTAGAATATATTTAAATGTAACTGTTGGTGTTTTGTATGAAAATAAAAGGAGCGATACGCTGGAGATTGAAAGTGGTAATGGATAGGTGCCACATAAAGACAGTGCAACTTGCAGCTTTTATGAACGTAAGTACAACCACTGTCAGTAAGTTGCGCCGAGCCGAATTTTTGCCCGAAATCAATGAAAAGCGCTATATACAGATATACAACGCGATAAATGAGTTGTGCGACATTAATGGCACTCCCAATCGTAAAATCATGCCGTTCGATTTGATTGAGTTTTGTCCAAACGAAGTACGCGATTTAGACCTTGATTTTCAGAATGTGTCGGGTAATGCGCGTAAAAAAACGCATTCAAGCGGCGAAAAGAAGAGTGCAAATGAAATTGCCGCATAATCTTTAGTGAGTTTGACGCGATTAATTATTAGTATTTCTTATTGGGATGGGTGTATATCGATAATAATTTTTATAAAAGCAATGGATTGATATCGCCATTGCTTTTTGCTTATAAATTCACATAAAAATCATGCAAAGTGGTGTGGGTTTTCGTGCTTCAAACGATGCCCTTCGGTAATGGTTCTGTCAGCAATTGTTAGGGTTGGTTCTGCGTCGTCGTCGAGGATTGTCGCTATGGCTTGGTTAGTAAGAATTGTGGCGTTTGTGGCATTGGTGAAGTTGATTCCGAAGGTTTCGTCAAATTCGTCGAGGAGTTAGTACTATTTCTGCCTTTATTTCAGATTTGAAAGCCTCTCATCGCACTTATCAACAGCAAGAAATAGCTTTTTAGATTTACATCAAATTAGACTTGCGACAAATATTGTTTCCGTAATAGAGGCACTCGATTTAGCTCGGCGACATTTCGGTGAGCAAGAACAACTACACGCCCAAATTAATTAACTGCTTACTTCATTCCTGGTAATTAAATGCAATTTTGTCTTGAAAAACAAACTAACACAAAGAAAATTCCTCGTTGGTTTGTGAAATTCATTTCATTACAAACCCAACACAACCCCAATAACCAACAGATATTCTTTAAACTCCTCGAACCAATGAACCCACAGGAATGGTGTTTGATCTGGATACCAATTATTCATCCTGGAGTCGAATTGCCGTGCAATGGGGAACGAAATCCTCATGGTTATATGAAAGCTTGTCTTACAACTTTATCGGCATTAACTGGCTATCACGAACGAACTGTGGAAGGATGGTTCTATGGGAAGCCCTATCATTATTCAGTGGAAATATTGCTGCGATGCTTTCATTTGATATTTAAATTGCAGCAATATTTAAACTAATAAATTATATAGTCTAATTAATCAGCTTCGATGTTAACAGTTTCAATGAACTGTTTACTCTTCGCTATAGTAGACTTTTTAGTAGAGACTACTTTTTGACTCTGGGATTTTTCTACGATTTGTTGTCCTGTTAAATAGTTAATACTAGTCAAAGTTGAATCGCCATTAGCACGGTCATAATCAAGAATATCTTTACCAATTAATATTAGTCGTTTAGAAGATTTATCTATCCAAAAACGGTGTGTAGCTTCACGAGCTTCTCTAGAACCACTTAACTGGGATACTATTATAACACCCGATTTTATCTTAATAGTTGAATTTGCTCCATCTGGACTACTTAAAACACCTGCACAGGATGAACATAGTAACAATTTGTTAGCTACTGCAAGACGCTGTAACTTTCCGTTTGCTTGTTTGACTAAAATTATTATTGCACGGGCGCGATCGCTTTGTGTTCCCGCTTCGATTAATGTTAATACTGTGTCTGGTTTGCGATCGCTATTTATATCTCCCTCGACTTTATCCTGAATTTTCCAACCTTTGGGGACAAAATCTTGAACTGTTTTTCCTTGGGTTGCTACTAAACTAGGATTGAGTAATTGCACTGATTGGGCATTCCCTATTTCTGCAAGCATCGATGAGATTGTAGCTGATATTACAATCCCACTGGTGAATAATCCTACATTTTTCCAGTTCATAGAGAATTTTATCCTTAATTACTTACTCTATTTATACATATTTATTATTGAAAAATACGTAACATTTGTTAGTTTTAGAAGATTTCAGTTGTACGTTCGCTCTTGCTTAAGAGAAAAAGAGGAATTTAAACTTACTAGATGCTCCAACTGCGATCGCAAAACGAGAAGTGCGAAACGTATGATAGTTTAAAGGGCAATAAATATACAATTTTAAAAGCGGAGAATAAGCTCACAGAAAAACAACAAGAAAAATTAGATAGAATTAGAGAAGCATCCCCTTTAATAGCAATAATGCATTCATTAAAGGAAGAATTTAGCAATTTATTTGATACGAGTGAAGATTTAGGAACAGGAATGTTAGGGTTACTCGATTGGTTAAAGAAAGCTAAACCTTCTAATAGTCGCTTATTTGCAAATATTAAAAAGCAAATATTTGAACTTTTGAGCTTTTTCATCAATTTTGAAGATGATTTAGATTTACAGCATAATACTCACTTACCCAACTTAGGCGCGATCGCAGCCATAATTAACAAAAATCCAATTTCCAAAACATAGCTAATAAACACACTGGGATTGAGCAAACCATCCCACACATAACCATTCCGTTTCGGTGCTGTTGTCCGCTTCAGTACCCGCGACCAACCACCAAAAATAGCTGGTTCTCGCATTCCCGATTCTGCCAAGATAGATTCAATTTCCACTACGCGGGGATAAAAACCACGCTGAAAGTGTTTCCACTGACTTTCCAGTAGCCAGAAAAACAAAGGAATCACACAACCTACAAGCGCGATCGCCCTCGGACTCACACCTGCTTTTTTCTCCAGCATTAGTGACAAAACTGCTCCTGTACCAGCGATTCCCAGCGCTTTGATTGCCCATATTTGTTTGTTGTAGTCTTCGATGGTATTCTGTATAAAAAAATATTCTTGTTTCAGTAGTTCTAATTCAAAAATCTCGAAGGATTGGGGTTCTTGGCTCGGCAACTGTAGATTTGACATGGGATTCCCGTTAACTTGATGGCAATGAAATACAAAACACCTATTTTATAGATTAAACAATTCTGGTATATATCTGTAACAGGGTGTGTTGGCGATGTAGCTAGATAAATCAAGTTGTCTTGAGATGCCACTCTAGGAACTAACTGATACGGTATGTGTCAACACTTACATGAATCACCGTGAGGAATTGCTTAAACTAATCGAACTACTAGATGAAAAAATTTTTGACTTGGAGAAGTCAAAAATTAGAGAAGCAAACCCTTTGGTATTGTTTCAGCTTCGTAAAGCAATCGAAGAAGCGGAAACAGAGCGGCAAGTTCTCAACTGGGAAACGACAATATTTATGAAATTGCCCGCCATAAATCCATTTTGCGAGGGAGAGCTAAACGATTGGTTGGATATAGTAGAGATGGAATTTGACGAATTACCTTTCACAGATGATTTTAAAGTCCTTGCAAGGTGGATTTGGGATTAGGGATAAAGTTGCCTTGAAAAGCTTATGTCAGACTTTGTGGGTGAAATCTACCCAAGATAAGCAAATATTTGAACATTATTTTCAAGAATTAATAGCAGATGAAAATGAAAGCGATCGCCAAAATATCGAAGCTTCAGAAATAGTTAGCGATCGACACCAAAAGTGCAAAAAATTTTCTACGATTCGCAATATTCTTTTAGCAACTGCTTTAATTGGATTTATTTCAGGAATCGTAGATAATAACATACAAAAATCGCAAACACCAAATCCTATCCCCACGGCAACATCAATTCTTACATTAACACCTAGCCCAATACAGCAAACAACACCCAGCCCAACAAATCAAATTCAAATTCAAAAAAATTGGTTTTTACTCGTTTTATTATTCATAATTGCTTTGACATCTAGTTATTTCCTATTTCGTTGGTTACTTCCACGCTTCAGCAAAAATAAATTCACTCCAATTAAAGCTACTTCCCAAGACGAATCTGATTCTAAATCTTGGTTTTCAGGAAACTCAAATCGTCAAACTGTAGAAAAAATTAAAATAGATATACCATATCAGCCAGTCACAAATAACACCATGTCAAATTATGACTTCCTGTTAACCAAAGATTATTTACCCGTATCCCAGCGACAAATGAAACAGATTTGGCGCTACTTTCGTCGTATGGTACGGGAAGGAACACCAACAGAATTGGATATCGCTGCAACAGTAGACGATATCGGACGCAAAGGTTTATTGCTAAAACCAATATTAATCCCCCGTCGGATAAATAAATCAGAACTAATATTATTAATTGACCAAGATGGTTCGATGGTTCCCTTCGGTGTGCTATCACATCAATTAAAAGTTGCTTAATTTACCTAGTGTTAGCCTATCTATTCCAAAACAAATAAATCTGAATTTATCAACCATAAATAATTTCTCACATAAGTATCTACCGATAATAATATCATTAATTATAGCAAGCACAACCATATTAATTGCAATTGATATTAGTGTTAAAAGTACAATTATAAAGCAGGATGTTCCAAAAGAGATATTTAGTCAAGCAGATGAATTAACTTTTGAGGATGCTTATAAACTCGGACATGCTCGCTATAAGGAGAGAGATTATGAAAGCGCAATAGAACATTTTACGACAGCAATTAAACGTGAGCCTAACTATGCTAAAGCCTATATAAATCGCGGTAATGCCTACTACAACATCAAACAGTATGACGCTGCACTCTCTGACTACAACAGAGCAATACAAATAAACCCCAGCGAAATCAAGGCTTACATTGCTCGTGGTAATGTTCGCCTAGTATTAGCTGAATATAGCAGCGACCCAGACAAAAATTATAAAGATGCTATTGAAGATTTCAATAACGCAATTCGCCTCAATCCCAACGAAGTAGATGCGTTTATTCGTCGTGGAATTGTTCATGCCCAAATAGCTAAATATAGTGGTGATTCCCAAAAAGATTATCAAAAAGCTATTCAGGATTTCAATAAAGCAATCAATCTTAACCCATCGAAGGCTGAAGCCTATTTTCAACGTGGAGTTGTTCGCTATCAAATTGGTCAATATAGTAGCGAATTTGAACAAGAATATCGACAGGCAATCGATGATTTTAACAAAGCTTTGAGTATAAATTCGCAACTTCCAAAAGTTTATCTAAAACGCGGTGTAGTGCGTTATGAATTGGCACAATATGGCGGCAAACAAGCGGATCAGTATCATACGCAAGCAGTTGCGGACCTACAACAAGCCGCGAAAATTGCCCTCGAACAAAAAGATATGGAAAATTATCAGCAAGCATTAAGTAGTATTTGCGTAGTTTTAGGAAATACCCCTCTTTTGTCACTCTCCGAAAACAAAAATCAAAGGCAACTTTTTAAACTCTGACTGGGATTAGGTTTGTGGCTTTATTTTCTAATATGATGGATACAATCATTGCTTTAAGCTAAAACTCTTGTCTGGTAAGGGTTACATCTTTTTATCTAGGGAGAGTGACAGAAGAGGGGTAAATGTGATTCTTCTGTTAAATAGGTGCAAACGGTTGATGATCAGTCTTGATATGCGATCGCACAACATCATAAAATATCTCCAGAGATAAAGCGATCGCACCAACCCAGTGAAAACCGACAGCATATTCTACCGTCTATTCCAAGAATTCCCGAATATTTTCTTTGAACTCATTGGAAATTCTCTTGAAACAGCTACTAACTACCAATTCTCATCAGTCGAAATCAAGCAAACAGCATTCCGTATCGACGGTGTATTCCTCCCCCAAACAGAAGAACAACCAATTTACTTTGTCGAAGTCCAATTTCAACCAGACACAGAAATTTACTCCCGACTATTTACAGAAATTAACCTATACCTCCGCCAAAACCAACCCAAAAACGATTGGTTAGCCGTAGTTATTTACCCAACCCGCAGCATCGACACCGCACAAACCACCCATTACCGCGAATCCTTCGCTTCCGGGAGAGTCACCCCCATTTATCTAAACGAACTAGGAGAAAACCCATCCCTACCCATCGGCATTGCTACGATTAAATTAGTAATAGAAAATGAAGATAAGGCAATACAGGAAGCCAGGGAGCTAATCACCAGAACCAACCAGGAAATTGCATCAGTACCCCAACAGCAGCAATTGTTACAAATTATCGAAACGATTTTAGTTTATAAATTTCCCAACATGGACATCGAGGAGATACAAGAAATGTTTGGATTAAGCGACTTGAAACAAACACGAGTGTACCAGCAAGCTTTCGCAGAAGGTGAGCGTAGAGCAAAGTTAAAAACAGTACCTCGATTTTTAGCATTAGGTTTAACTATTCAACAAATTGCAATTGAGTTAGATTTGACTATTGAGGAGGTATCAGAAGCTGCACAACAACAGCCTTCTAGTTGATGAGGGAATGCGATGGCGGCAGCCACTCCTACGGAGTATCGCACCGTTCACCCTACTTGCATGATGAGGATATGTTTAGCAAATTTTGCGATCGCGCTACATCTTCTCATGTATCCTAGTTACTCAGTATAGGGGAATGAGTGATGGCGGAAGATATTCTTAAGCAGCTACAAGATAATCGTGAGTTGTTGCAAAACAAGCTTGTATTTCTACAGCGAGATAAAATTATCAAAGTTGATGCAGGTACTCGCTTTCAATTAGAACAGGAAATAAAGGAAGTTCAAACCCAAATCCAAGAAATTACACGGGAAATAGAAAACCTACAAACAAAACCTGCGATCGCTCCAACACTAACCCCTACTTCTCCCTCTTCTTCAAAAATATCTATTCCCCTAACCCAGATTCTCCATCTTTCAGATTTACACTTTGGCAATACTGATGACGCTTACAATTGGTACGACACCCTAGCCCAAGATTTACGTTACGAATTGGGGTGCGATAAACTCAATGCTTTAATTTTATCCGGCGATATCGCCAATAAATCAATCCAGGAAGAATACATTGCCGCAAAACAATTTATCGACGATTTAACAGGTGAATTTCAATTAACACCAAAGCAAATTATTATAGCTCCCGGAAATCACGACTTAAACTGGCAGTTTTCCGGAAGTTCTTATACCTCAAAACAAAGAAAAGACTATACGGGATATCTTGACGAAAATCATATTATTGATAAAGGCGAAATCATTGAAGTTTTAGATTCAGAACAATATGAACAAAGATTTACGTATTTCAGCTATTTTTATCAAGAAGTTAAAGGTGAAAATTATCCTTTAGAATACGATAAACAAGGAATTTTAAATTATTTACCAGAACAAAATTTATTGATACTTAGCTTAAATTCTGCTTGGCAATTAGACCATCACTACCGAACCCGTGCGGGTATTCATCCCCGTGCAATTTCTAACGCATTAAAAACAATTCGCCAAAATCCAGCCTACCAAAATTGCCTTAAAATAGCTGTTTGGCATCACCCCTTAAATAGCCCCTACGAAGACCGCATCAAAGATACAGGCTTTATGGAAAGATTAGCCCAAGCTGGTTTTCGCGTTGCCCTACATGGACATATTCATAAAGCCGAAAATAGCCTCTATCGCTACGACTTGAACACTACAGGACGTAAATTATATATAGTTTGTGCGGGGACATTTGGCGCACCTATTAGGGAATGGGTTCTTGGTTATCCTTTACAATATAATTTGTTAAAATTACAGGACAATAAGCTAACGGTTCAAACTCGTCGCCGTGAAGAATTAAATGGTGCTTGGAAACCCGATGCGCGTTGGTTAATGGGGACTGGTCAAAATCCATTACCCTATTATGAAATTGTTGATTTAACGTGAGTTCGACGGATTTTAGGGGCTACAAACCTTATTTATCAAGGATTATTGGAACTAAGGCTGAGAGCAAGTTTCTATCTTTAGTTGAGAATAGAGTCAATTCCATATCCAACCATTGGTAAGTCGTAACTATGGGAAATGCTAATCTTGCCTTTGACCAAACTCACGCCACCACTGCCCATCATATATTCCCCAGGACGCAATACCCCGGAATATGGTGGCGATTGTGTGCGAATATAACCATCCGCACCCACTAAACCATACTCTTCAGAAATCCAAATCGGTTTCCAAGTACCTGTCTCATCAGGCAACGCACCTTTCCTCATAAAATAGACGGTAGTACCCTCTGCTAAACCAGGTGGTGCAATAATAGCTAATTGAGCAGGTACGTCTTCAATTATTTCTTAGAGGCTTTCGGCTGGAATATCAAGTATGTTCCACCCAAGCCTTCTACAATAGTACGTGTATTTGCTGCCATCATTTTTTGGTAAGTATCCGCACCGCTTCGTGGTTCACCAAGTCCTTCTGTATATAGTTTCCTTTCTGAAACTCTCACCTTCGCTTCTTTTGCCACACCCTCTATTAAATTGGAGTTGACTGTTGTCTCTGCGAAAATTGTCCGGATTTTAGCTTGTTGAATGCCTTTAAAAAGGGCATTTATTCTTGCGTTCGTTGGTTTTTCCCTAGTATTAGTACCTTGCAATGCGCCAGCAATGGAAAAACCATAGGCCTTGGCATAATAACCCATTGCATCATGAGTTGTAATTAATTTGCGTTGATTCTCGGGAATGCTCGTAATTCGCAATTTTATCCAAGAATCTAGTTGTACTAATTCACTTTTAGTTTTTTTCGAGTTATTATTATAAATTACTACATTATTTGGCTGTAGTTTCCTTAAATTGCTACTAATAACATCTACCATAATACTGGCATTCTTAACATTATGCCAAATATGAGGGTCTGGTATTGTTCGACCATTTTCTTTTACTTGTTGTGGTTGAGGAACTGCAACTTGAGCAACGGCTATTTTCGCAGCGCGATTTTTCGATGCTCTAATTATTCTAATTAATCCTGGTTCCAAATTATAACCATTGTAGAGAATCAGTTTAGCTTGCTCAATGGCTTCGCGGTCTTCTGGCTTTGGCTGATAAAGATGGGGATCGCTTTTTGTGGGAATCAAACAAGTAAGATTAATTGTATCTCCTGCAATCTGTTTGGCTAAACTACACAATACACTTGTAGTTGCTACCACTTTTGGAAGATTTCTATTTACTACATCAGATTCGATGTTGGTAGTGGAAGAATTATTTGCTATATTGGGTAAATTATTACACCCAAATAATCCTACAGTTAGGTAGAGAAGAATCAGACGTTGAAGGGTAGTACCTGGTAGTTTTTTTGACATAAAGAAATCGAACTGGCGTTATTGCAATGCTCACTATTATTAGTAACTAATCAAACGCCAGATTATCAGGATAAGCTCGGCAACGGATATAAAAGGGATAATTTTGGGAACGATCGGCTATTACTAAGTAGTCGTTTTCTTCACTAAAACTATCCAAAATCATCCAAAGTTTTGCAATTGTGTTACAATATTAAAGATAAGCACTAAAACTTGTACCATCCCCACTCTGAACGACCAGAGGATCAATTAGAGTCGAGACGTATAAGTTTGGTCGCCAGACTAGTTCTGGTCATAAATAGGCACAGACTAACTGTCTGTTACAGGGCAAGCTACGGCAAATACCATCCTTTAAAAGGTTGGGAATACTTTGTAGGTACAGTGTACCCCTAATATTAAATTAAAAACTAGCGCAGATAGTTTACCTGTCTACTTAGCTATGAATAGATAAGTTTGACAAGGTTTTTTGCAGCGCATCCCCTACAGCCTTTACGAGCCGATCCTACTATATAGGGCTTGATGAATAAAGTTAGAACCTATTCAAAATAAGGGTTTCAATCCTTTTTATTTGAAACAGGTGCAAGGTTATAAGGTTTAAAGGGTCAAAAACCCTGCCTTTCGCTAGAAAATTGTGGGGTGAATTTGAAAACCAACCTCCGAAACTACCATTTTGTATACTGTGTGGTATCTAGATTCGCTTTGTAGAGTTTTTCAGCAAGCCCTATATAAATATTTTTTATTTAGCCCCAAAACCTTGACCCCCTGAAACCTTTGACCAGACGAATAATTCGCCACTGTCACTGCCTGCAGCAAGTAGTTTCCCTTCGGTATGCCAAGCTAAACAAGAATACCCATTGCTGACACCTGTGAGAACTTGAGATACTGTTTTGGCTTTGTTCCACAAACACAACCAACCGTCACCAGCACAAGAAGCAAGGAGTAAACTCTTGGGTGCAAAGGCGATCGCGTGAATTACATCGACATGATTGGTTAATACTGTGGCTTCCCAGCCTACAGATTCATCGGTGGATTTTTCCCAGACCACGATGCCTTCAACACTGGAGGATGCTAGCAAAGGTACTCCCCCTTGGTTGGTGATTTCTGACCAAGCAAGATGGCGAAGTTTACCGGGGAAACCGCGCATTACCCAAGGTTCGCTAATGTTACCCCATTCAATTACAGTTAGAGTCCGATCCATGTTACCAGAGGCGAGGTATTTGCCATCGGGTGACCACGCCATAGCTACACTGACGGAAGGGATATCTAATACATATGGTTCATCATCCCAATTTTGGCTGTTCCAGATTTTCACTCCCTGATAACCAGAAACGGCTAGGTATTGTCCATCATTTCGCCAATCAATACCCAACACCGAGGAAGAATCAAAATTTAGGGTGACGATTATTTCACTACTGTCAGCATCCCACACTTGGACGTAGCGCCCCAAACAAAAAGCTAGCTGGTTATTTTTTGGATTCCAAGCCAATTTATCAACCCAAGCGGGGGCATTTTCTAAAGTTGAAATTAATTCACTGAAACGCCAAACTTTCACTTGTCCACTTTGTCCGCCAACTGCCAGAAATTGCCCATCGTGAGAAAAAGCAACGCAGTCTACTGATTTCCCGCCAACTTGAGCAGCCTGTAAAATTGTCAGATTGTCCGATTCCCACAGCGCAACTTCACCAGCAGCAGATGTTGCAGCAAAAATTGTCCCTATCGTTGACCAGGCGATCGCTGTTACATAATCTGATAGCGTCGCTTTTGACTGTTCTTGAAATTCCTTGGAGTTGACGGTTGAAGGGTTCATGAAAATGGGGGAGCTTTTTGAGTTAGGAGTTAGGAATGAGGAGTTATACCAATTTTGTATGAAGATGCACATAATCAAGACCCCCCTGTAGTCCCCCCTTGCCAAGGGGGGACGGCGTAGCCGGGGGTTAATATATGCAGCTTCACAAAGAAACGGTATTAGGAATGAGGAGTTAGGAATGAGGAGTTAGGAATGAGGAGTTAGGAGTTAATTACCTTTTCTAGTTCATAACTTTATAACTTTTTTGTCTTCAACTCCTAACTCATAACTCCTAATTCCTAACTTTTTTTTTATGCCATACAAGCAAGAAAATCTTCTCGCAGTTTCGCTTCATCAAGGTTGCGTCCGATGAAGACTAGTTGGTTGTTGCGGGTTTCAGTTTCTTTCCAAGGGCGATCGGGTTTGCCATCAAATATCATATGCACACCTTGGAAGACAAACCTGTCATTCTCACCGTTGATATTCAAAATACCCTTCATCCGGAAGATATCTGGACCTTGAGTTTGCAATAATTTACTCAGCCAAGCGTTTAACTTCTCGCCATCAAGTTCGCCTTCTTCCACAAAAGCCACTGAATACACGCTTTCATCATGTACGTGGGCATCTTCCCCTAAAAAATCTGGGTCAATTTCTAAAGCACGTTCCAAATCAAAGGCTTTCACACCCAACAAGGCATCCATTCCTAACTCAGAGTTCTGGGTGCGGTGGATTTTTGCCATCGCATTCATTGACCGAATCCGCTTTTCTAATTCATCTAACACATCTGGTGCTACCAAATCTGTTTTATTCAGCAAAATTACATCAGCAAAGGCGATTTGTTCTTGCGCTTCATCTGCTTCCCAATGTTGCCATATATGTTTGGCATCGACTACTGTCACCACCGCGTCTAGCTCTAACATATCCTGCATATCTTCATCCACAAAGAATGTCTGAATCACTGGTGCAGGGTCAGCTAGTCCAGTAGTTTCAATTACTAAGTGGTCAAATTTATCTCGGCGCTTCATTAAATTTCCGATGATGCGAATCAAATCACCGCGTACCGTACAGCAGATGCAGCCGTTATTCATTTCAAAGATTTCTTCATCTGCATCGATAACCAATTGATTATCTATACCGACTTCTCCAAATTCATTGACTATAACAGCGACTTTTTTGCCGTGTTCATAGGTGAGGATATGATTCAGGAGTGTTGTTTTCCCTGCGCCTAAATAGCCAGTCAAAACGGTCACAGGAATTGTATTTGGTGTAGCAACGGACATAATATTAAAGAATCTTTAAGGATTTGACCGAGCGTGTTTAACGATAATCATTATCCGCTTTATGATAGCGCTTTTAAGAAGGGCAAGATCGCTTCACAAACAACGGCGGGATATTCTTCATGCATTCCTAAGGAACCAGGAAGAGTAACTGCTTGTACTCCTGGTAGCGCCGCTAAAGCATCCATTTCTAACCGCGATTTTGGCGGGGATGATTCTCCAATTATTACCATTAATGGTACGGATATCTGAGCCAGCGCCAAAAAATCATCTTGGTTGCGTACCGCATCTAAATTTCCTGTCACAAATGCTGCTGGTGCAAATCGCCCACCCGGTTGTTGAGTGCTTTGCCATTTTTCATTGATGAAATCCGGTGTGAGTTTCGCAGCATCGGTAAAGACGTGACGACTGTACATCCAACTTAAAAAAGATGGTGCGGTGTTGAGCTTGTAAATAGTTTGTCCGATAATGGGCGATCGCACTAATTCTCTGACCATCCCAGCTATTTGTGGCTTTGCTCCCATTGTTGGCAAAGGACCGCGCCAAGTAGGTGCTACCAAGACAATCCGTGAAAACACGGTCGGCAGTTTTTGAGCTAATTGCAGTACATAACTAGCAGCATGACCAGCGGCGATCGCTGCGACACTGGTATTAAATATTGATTTGACAAAATCTTCCAGAAATTGGTGATATATTTCTGGTCGATAATCCAAACTGGGACGTGAAGATTCACCAAAACCAGGATAATCTACCGCGACAACTTGAAAATGGGGAGATAACAGCTTGGCGAGTTCAGCCATTTCCGAACGCATGGAAACGCTACTAAAAGCTGGGAGCAGCAACAATGGAGAACCAGCACCAAGGGTTTCATAAACTACGCGAATTTGCTGTTTTTGCCAACTCCAGATGTAATCTTTAACTACTCCACCAATACTGTTAACAGTTGAAATCATAATTGTTATTTGTTGGTTGTTAGTTGTTAGTTGTTAGTTGTTGGTTACCAATGACTCCATACGCACTAACCAATAACAACTAACCCTAAATAATTATTTTATGTCCGTTAATATCGTTACTAACTAAGTCGGCTGACATTCCAACGCTTTTTTTTGCATAGTTTTGAAAATATTGTAAAACCCATTAGCCCGAGAAGGTGTCAGGCTAACATTTAAGCCAGTATCTTGGATAAAATCTGGAGTTAATTGGACAATTTCGCTGGGAGTCAGTCCATGTAACCCTTCAATCAAAAGCCCCACTAATCCTTTGGTTAATTGGGAATCAGAATCACCCTGAAACATCACCTTTCCGGACTCGAGAGAAGCTATGACATAAACCTGAGAAACACAGCCAGGAACCTTATTTTCTGGTAGCTTATCAGAATCCGGAAATTCCCCCATCTTCTGACCGTACCAGATTAGCTGCTCGTAGCGTCGCTTTGGGTCAGAAGCGCGTTGAAAGCGTTGGACAATCTTAGCAAGGGCTGGTGGTAAAGAATCTGTAGTTTGAGACATAACAAGTCAAGGCAATAATCACTATCACTTCGAGTTTAAATTATCTGACGCTTAATTGTTGCATTCTTCTGTCTTTCAAATAGGGAGTAGGGAATAGGCTAATGTTATTTTTATACCCCCATCGTGACCGTGAGGTTCGCGAGCAATCCTCATAACAGTTGTATGGAAGCTTCCTTCTTCAAACGTGCCTTGTCTGAATCCCATATATAAACCTTCTTCCTTCTTCAATAAGCATTAACAATAAATGTTAACTAATAATTCCGAATTTGACTTCTGTTGAAATTATTTGGTAAGAATTCAAATATGTAAATTCAACGATTCACAACTTAAAATAGGAGAAAGCCAGTTGCTAACATCCACCTTTCTCGCCGTTGTACCCGCAACATTCCAATGGACACCAGCAGTTGCGGCGATTATGATTGTCTGTAATATCTTAGCGATCGCACTCGGTAAATATACCATCAAATATCCCAATGCAGAGCCAGCAATGCCGTCATCTAACTTTTTTGGCGGATTTGGTTTACCTGCAGTATTAGCGACGACTTCCTTTGGTCATATTTTAGGAGCGGGAGTTATTTTAGGACTGCATAATCTAGGTAGAATCTAATACCAATTTGCTGTGAAGCTGCATATAATTTTTACCCCTCCAAACCTCCCCAAAGCATACGGGGAGGTGCCGCAGGCGGTGGGGTTTTTGTATGCATCTTCATATAAAAATGGTATAAGTTGAGTAAATTGTTATTGGTTATTGGTTAGTGGTCACCAGTATTTGAGTAGTTTACCTAAATAACTTGCAATTTAGGGGCAGGAGATTTAATAACCACATTCTCCTACAATGCCCTTGTTGGCTCTTAAATTTTTCTTTTGACTATGGCGAAGCAAGATTTTATCCCAGTCGTGATTAATGGTGCTACTGGTAAAATGGGTCGCGAGGTGGTCAAAGCCGTAGCGCAAGCACCAGATATGAATTTAATGGGTGCAATTGCCACTAGTCCTGAACATCAAGGTAAAGACGCAGGGGAACTGGCAGGTTTAAGCGAACCATTGGAAGTACCAATTACCAATCAGTTGGAACCAATGCTGGGCTATGTGGCTGGTGAAAGACAAATGCAGCCGGGAGTAATGGTGGACTTTACCCATCCAGATTCAATTTATGACAATATTCGCAGCGCGATCGCCTATGGTATCCGTCCTGTAGTTGGTACCACTGGGTTAAGTCCCGAACAAATTCAAGATTTGGCTGATTTTGCCGAAAAAGCTAGTACAGGATGTTTGATAATTCCTAATTTTTCGATTGGGATGGTGTTGTTACAACAAGCCGCAGTCACTGCATCTAAATATTTTGACCATGTAGAAATTATTGAACTCCATCACAACCAAAAAGCCGACGCTCCCAGTGGTACCGCCATTCAAACCGCACAAATGCTCGCAGAAATGGGTAAAACTTTTAACCCGCCAGTTGTGGAAGAAACGGAGAAAATCAAAGGGGCAAGAGGCAGTCAAGCTCTGGATGGAATTAGGATTCACAGCATCAGATTGCCGGGATTGATAGCACATCAGGAAGTAATATTTGGCGCACCTGGTGAAATTTATACATTACGCCACGATACGAGCGATCGCGCCTGTTATATGCCGGGAGTCCTACTAGCAATTCGCAAAGTCCTTCAGTTAAAGTCGCTAGTATATGGATTAGAAAAGATACTCTAAAACACTCAGCACGACTCACTTAGCACCCAGTACTCATGTTAGTTCCACTGACTCGCGAAAAATTTAATCAACTCATCCCCTGGATTGCCACTGGTCCACAGTATAAGTATTGCTGGGGGAAGTTTCCAGAATTTTTGCAGCGGCTATTAATTTCTGTAGTTGCAGCCGCTATCATACTGCTTGTGAAAGTTATTTTGAGGCTTGATTTTGGTTCAATTATCTTTATTCTTGGACTATTCGGCGCTTTTTACTGGCTGTGGGGACCAGTTCTTTGGGCAAGTATACGTAATGCCAAATGCCGCAAATACAAGTACAGCGGTTTTTTTCGCGGTCGAGTGCTGGACTGGTGGATTACAGAAGAGTTGATTGGCAAACAAGAAACCGTCAATAACAAAGGTGAGTTAGTAATTGTAGAAAACCGAGAAAAACGCATTAACTTAGAACTAGGCGATGACTCGGGATTTACTGCCGAGTTTCAAGCACCACTACGCCCGAACCACAAAGAAATTGTTCGCGGTCAGATGGCAGAAATGTTAGTGCTTTCCAATCGCCCAGATTTAAGCCGGATTGAAGAAATCACCGACATTTATATTCCCAATCGGAACCTCTGGGTTAGCGATTATCCCTATGTACAAAGGGATTTCTTTACTGAAGTCAGTCGCCGCTTGCGAGATGACCGAGACGACAGGCCCCGCCGCCGTCGCCGCTCTTATGATGATGAATAAGGGAGTGGGAAAAGTTAGGAGTTATGAGTTATGAATTTTTAACATAAAGACTTCCTCACTGGGTTGCGTTGCTCCGCTCCTTCTAACTCCAAACTCCAAACTCCTAACTCTTAACTTCCCCATAAGCTTGCCAAGCTAAATCTACCAACCCATCAACAATTGCAGCAGCGACAACAGCATTACCTTTACGACCCTCAATTGTAATATTTGGGATTAAAGAATCTCGCAAGCGTTCTTTGGCTGTATCCACATTTACAAATCCTGCTGGCGTAGCAATTATCAAAGCAGGTTTAATTTCCTCAGCTTCAATTAAATCAACTAGTGTTGTGAGGGCAGTTTGCGCTTGGCCGACAACAAATATGCCCTCTGGATAACGTTTGGCTAAAGTTTCAATTCCCCAAGCTGCACGAGTTTTTTCTGTTTGGGGTCGCGTCAGCGCATCCATGCTGCAATACACCGGATTTGCAAAGGTGTTTTGAATGTCGTATGCGATACCAACTTGTACCATCAGCGTATCTACTACAATTGTAGTTCGCGCTGCTAGTGCCGCAGCCGCAGCTTGCAAGGCACGCTCAGAAAATTGAATTAAGGATTTATATTCAAAGTCTGCTGTAGCATAAATTACCCTCCGAGCAATCTCATATTCAGCGGGTGAAAATCCACGGTCTTCAATTTCACCATCAATTATTGCCAAACTTTGAGCATCAGTTACGTGCCATTCCATAGCGATTAAGCTGCCAGCATTGCCAGATATCAGCTTATCAGTCCTGAGTGCAAAGTGCTGAGTACGGAGTCTAGAAAAAGTTAAGACCTAACTCCTAACTCCACCCATCACGACTCAGCATTAGAAGGACGACTGAAAAGAGGAGACAGATAGGCAACCAAAGCACCGATGAGAAAACCGGCGATATTGCGAACTAGAGGTAGCCATTCAGAAGTCCGTGTCACCACAGGCCCAATACCAAAGGCAATAAACAAAATCCCCCATAAAGGAGAGAAAATCAAAGCCCATTGCCAAGCTAATACTTGTCCTTCCGTACGTGGTTGAGCCGCAAATCCACAAATTACGCCACCAACCAAAGAGCTAATTAGAGTCAGAACCCACTGCTCTTTTGGTAGTCCGGGAACGACGTTGCAACCGCCTTTGAGCAAACAACCTTTAACTGTTTCTAAGGTTTGCAGGATGGCTTGGTCTTCGCCTTGTTCTCGCACAAAGTACAAATTGCCAAAACGGGTTTGTAATTCTATCCAGAATGTACGTGGTAAAAATTCGTAAACTGCGTCCCCAACACTAAAACTGAGAATGTTACCACCGCGTGAATCTGCAACCAACAGAATACTTTTGTCATCCAAACCCCAAAAATTTATCACCGCTCGACCTGGAGTCCGGTCATACTGAGTCAATACTCGCAGTTTCCAACCAGTTTCAGTTTCAAATTTCTCTAAATCTTTGACCAAGCCCTCTTCTTGAACACTAGTGAGAGATTTGGCTAAGTCAACTACCGGAGTTGGGGTGTTTGGTAGTAGATCGGGATTTTCATAAGCGTAAGCGGCGCTTTGGAGCGTCGCCCAAATTGACCCTGCCAAGAAAAATACGGCAATGGATACTAGAATTCTTCGCCAAAAACAGTGCTGCATGGACGTTTTTATACAATTCTTGCTACTTAGAAGGAAGAAGTTATTTTAAGAGAGTACAGGAAAAGTGAGATTTGTTTACACTTTTTAACTTTACTCTAATCTATAGAATATATGCAAAATATCACCTCTGTTTTTGTGGATAGTCGAGGCTGTGGGGGCTAGGGGTTCTCTCTGGGGTTGGGGTCTGTGGAAAAACATCATTGTTTGGCATACATTATGAGTAGTTGAACGCCAGGAAAAAGGAATTAAGTCTTTCCCTTTACCTTTCTTTACTCCCTACTCTTGATCGTCGAGATTTTCTTCCCAGGCAGTAGCATCGCTGTAATCGTTATTATTGCGATAAATTTCTGACTTGGTGCGACCATTTTCTTGTCTTGACGTCTCCCGTTCTCGCAACGTGAACGCTGTTTTTTGATTTGATGGTAGGCGAGTGCCCTCACCTGTTCTTTTCGGAGGTTTTTGGCGCGTAAAACTTTTCCATGCCGCTTTCACCCCAACAAAAACACTGCGCGTACCTATTTCCAAATTTTGCGCTTGTTTTCTAGCGCTATCCAAACTTTGATCGACCTGCTTAACCACTTGAGCGGCACTTTTGACACCTTCACTGACGTCATCGGTTAAATCGGTGATTTCTAGACCTGTCATGCGGATAGCATTGAGAGTCGGAGGTAATTCTCTCGAAAGAGTATCAAATAACTTTTCTGCACTGCGAGCTGCTCGTGCCAATTCCTGCAAAGCTGGTATCGCCGCTACCAAAACAGCAGTTAAACTGGCAGCGACTAAGAGAATGGACAGTCCCAGCCAAAACAGGGGTTCACTCACAGTAATATCGTTTATGAAGGTTCTATATGCTGTAAACCGGAATCTGACTTTTCGTCAGAGTTTTGTCGCTTTAATACTTGGTTTGAGCGCTGACTGGCATCTACACCAGCAGCGATCGCCAAGCGCAGTCGCTCTAAAGTTTCATCCCAATTTGAACGTGCGTTAGTAGACAAACGGTCTGCCTGAATCTGAACGCTTGTAGATAAATCTTCTGCCAATTCTGGTAAAGCATTAGCAGATTTTTTCAGCAGTTGCCGTGTTTCGCGTCCAGTGCGTGGAGCGGCAAGCAAGCCAGTCAAGGCACCAATAGTTGCCCCTAGCATCAAACCACCAAAAAATACTCCAGAACGGTTATTAGACATCTTGTGGTTTCTCTCCTTGTACCCATTGTATACAGGTTTCTACGCCTTGCAAGATCCAAGCTATTTTATCGCTTTATCTTTAACAGATAATATAAAAGTTGCCGATTAAAAAAAATTACCTCCCAGGTTAAGGGATTTTGTTGATGAGTTCATTAAAGAGTTGGATTTTGAGGATAGGGGTGGGTAGCAATGTCAGTGCAATTAACTTACAGTATTCAACCCTTTTAACACAAAGTGGGGTCTGGTAGATATAAAGATGGGAGATGGGGAGATGGGGGCAAGGGTTAAGAATTATTTTTTAGATTCTGACCGCAGTTTATGAAAATAGCGTCGCCAAAGTTGCTGTCCTAGCAACAACAAGCCGAAAATCTGCCGAAATTGTTGAATTTGTAGCTGTAGCGTTTGATTTACAAGTCTTGTTTTATAGATATTTTCCTGACGTCTATAAATCGCTTTTGGTGCCTCATGCAGCACCGCATAGCTACTAAGGTCTGCGGCAATTAAAATATTGGCTATATTAGCCAACCGCCGCCTAAGTTGCCATATTCGCCAAGCTACGTAGAAAAGCAGCAACGAAATCATAGTGTTAATTAAGACGACTATTATTACCATTATTACGTTTACTGTTTGCTTACCTGAGTTGAAAGTAAAAATTTACCCCTTTACACAAAGAACTTGTTTCAGTGTTGCCACAACTTCGACCAAATCAGCCTGATTCTTCATCACCTCATCTATCGGTTTGTAAGCCCCAGGAATTTCATCCAAAACGCCTTCATCTTTACGACATTCTACACCTGCAGTTTGCTCAATCAAATCATCAAGGGTGTAAATGTTTTTTGCCTTAGTACGTGACATCAAGCGGCCCGCACCATGCGAACAGCTACAAAAACTATTAGCAGAACCCTTACCTTTAACGATAAAAGATTTTGTCCCCATCGAACCAGGAATAATACCATAGTCGTCAGTTTGTGCCCGAACTGCGCCTTTGCGAGTTACATATACATCCTGGTCAAAATGCACTTCCTTTTCAGCGTAATTGTGGTGGCAATTCACTTGTAACAAAGGTTTAGTTGCTTTACCACCCGCCAGATGCTTCTCAACAATCCGCTTAAACCTAGCCATCATGACGTCGCGGTTCACACGGGCATAATTCTGCGCCCACTGTAAATCGTGCCAGTAAGCTTGAAATTCTGCCGTACCAGCGACAAAGTAAGCTAAGTCTGGATCGGGCAATTTATTTCCTGCCATTTTTGCCAATTGTTTGGCGGTATTAATGTGACACTGGGCGAGAATATTGCCGATACCACGGGAACCAGAATGCAACATCAACCAAACTTGATTCTCTGTATCTAGGCATACCTCGATAAAATGGTTACCTCCCCCAAGAGAACCCATTTGGCGCATCGCTTTACCTTCTAAATCTTGCACTCCTGGATGCAAGTCTTTAAATTCGCTCCAATTCTGCCAGTTTGTGACTGCTTTTTCAACTTCTTTATTTTCGCTGAATCCAGTCGGAATTGCCGCTTCAATCTCTAACCGAATTTTCTTTAGTTTACCTTCCAGTTGGTTGCCATTAAATGGTGTTTTGATGGCGCTCATGCCACAACCGATATCAACTCCCACAGCAGCCGGAATAATTGCTTCTTTTGTCGCAATTACAGAACCAACCAAGGCTCCTTTTCCCAAGTGGACATCTGGCATTAACGCGACGTGCTTAAATACAAATGGCAATGATGCTACATTCTTCGCCATCTTGGTTTCGTCTGCTGTCAAGGAATGATTTGCCCATGATAATACGGGCGATGCTGTGGAAAATTCTAAGTTTTCGTAGGGCATATTAATTTATGATTTTAGATTTGGAATTTTTAACCGCAAATGAATGCGGATATTTGTTTGTTTTATGTTCATGTATCCACGTAGATTTTATGATTTAAATTGCTTCAAACAAAACATAACAATTAACAAAGAAAAATTTGACATCAACCTAAATGGTTACTCGCTACGAGAATTATACTACAGTTGTAGTACATAGCTTTGGGAGTGTCAACCCACCTGTTGGCTCAATGAAAGCAGATTATTCCGAAATATATTAAAATTTGTAAAGTAAAATGGCTGCGGTTAAAATAGTTATATCAAGTCTGACGTGTTGATTTTGTACTACAAGTGTGCTGGCTCGGATGTATTTAAAAGTGCGTATGCAGTCAAAAAGCCTGTCAGTAGTGGGATAAGCAAATATTAAAATTTTAACTTTTGACTTTTGAATTAATTATGGCTATTCGTCAAGATACAATTTGGGAACGTTTTTTATCTCCTGTAGTGCGGCTTTTGATTGATGAGAAAGCCTTGCGGCGTTATGCTCAGAGTGTTGACTGGGAAAAAGAAGGCGATCGCTTCCGACGATCTGATGTTGTAATTCCTGATTACTACAGTAGCCAAAATTTTCACGGAATTGAGGGTGGATATCTCAACTCTGGAGCTGCGGTTTCCTACGATCCGATTACACAATACGTTTTGCCACCTAACGAAGCTTTGATCCGTCAGGCTTTAATTGATGCCGTTAGGGTACAGCCGCGACGTATCCTTGATTTAGGCTGCGGTACAGGTTCGACAACTTTGATGTTAAAGGAGGCTTTTCCTTCTGCTGAAGTTATCGGTTTGGATTTGTCGCCATATATGCTGGTGAGGGCAGAACATAAAGCCATAAATGCTAATTTAGAGATAAACTGGCGACATGGCAATGCCGAGAGAACGGGATTTCCCGATAATAGTTTTGATTTGGTGACTGTAGCTTTGTTGTTTCATGAGACACCTCCTGTAGTATCCCAAGCAATTTTGCGGGAATGTTTCCGGTTGCTGGGGGTTGGTGGACAAGTGTTAACGATCGATGGCAATCAAAGTACTCTACGCCAATTAGAATGGCTCAATAATGTCTTTGAAGAGCCGTATATTCGCGAGTATAGCGCTGGTAGTCTTGATGCGTGGATGGGGGAAGCGGGATTTGAAGCTGTGCAAACCCAGGATGTGTGGTGGATACATCAAGTTACTGGTGGTGTTAAACCGATTCCAGTAAATGATACAACTGCTGAAACAAATGTCCGAAAGTATACTTCTACACAGACAGATAGCATAATAGACAAGGATGATTTGGAGGGCTTTGGTTCCCCAGCTTTTGGCACAATTTAAATTTATTTCAGATTTTGGATTTTAGATTCTCAAAGGTCGGCAAAATCCGAAATTTGATTTTCTAATCTCAATTTTAAATTCGCAAACAACAGGATTGGCTCTGTCAAAAAATCCAACATCCAAAATCGCAAATCAAAAATCGAATGAGTTTAAAGGCAGTTATATTTGATTTTAATGGCGTTATCATTAATGATGAGCCAATCCAACAGCGACTGATAGAGCAGATTCTGATAGAGGAAAATCTCATCTTGAAAAAAGGTGAGTTTAAGGAAGTATGTTTGGGACGTAGCGATCGCTCTTGTCTTTGCGATTTATTAAATAGTCGTGGACGTGTCCTTAAGGAAGAATATTTAACTGTGCTGCTACATCGCAAGGCCCAAGGATATGACCAAGAATTAGAAAAAATCGAAAAACTGCCTTTGTATGCTGGTTTGGATGATTTGATATTTCAGGTGCGATCGCGTGATTTAAAGTTAGGTTTAGTTAGTGGTGCTATCCGCAAAGAAATAGAACTTGTACTGGAACGCAGCAAACTGATTGAACAGTTTAAAGTTATAGTGGCTGGGGATGACGTCACCAAAAGTAAACCAGAACCCGACGGTTACCTGTTGGCAGTAGAACGTTTTAACCAAGAATATCCGGAATTGAACCTCCAACCATCAGAGTGTCTGGCAATAGAAGATACACCAGATGGTATACAAGCAGCAAAACGGGCAGGAATGCAAGTAGTTGGAGTCGCAAACACTTATCCATTCCATATGATGCAGCGTCTGTCAAGTTGGGCTGTTGATTATCTCAGCGATCTGGAGTTGGAACGGGTGCAGGAAGTTTATTCCCAAAAACAGTTACAGCCAACAATTGCATCCGAGTGTTAGAATAGATATTGGCGCATTGTTAGTAGTTAGTAGAACAACTAACAACTAGGGGAATTAGCTCAGTTGGTAGAGTGCTGCGATCGCACCGCAGAGGTCAGGGATTCGAGCTCCCTATTCTCCATTCAGGAAAAGTGTACATTAACTAACTATTTGTCACTGTTAACAGATTAGTGTCACTACTGTTGTCAATCGCCAAATTATTTGACCGCGTTGACAAATTGTTGTCCGTGATGGAGTGCCATTTCAGGTGATTTTCAAAGTAATTTGGGGTGGTTTCTTGTACTAGGGCATCTTCAGGATATTCAGCATTCATCGGTATTAGAAGTGATTCAGGTAGCTATTATATAAATAGCGCTACGGTTGGAAAAGTAGCAAGTATTACCTGTAATGTATTGAAAAATTGTGTTTTTGCTTGTAACAGCCTTAATGATTATTACTTACGAACGAAAACGGCTCATAAATAATATTTACCTGGTATTATGCGATCTAAAGCTTTGCCATTAGTGTTGTGAGCCTAATTGTTGAAATTCCTACTATTAATGACAAACCAAAAGATTTTGACTGCTTATTCCAACTATGGCAGCAAGTTCAAGCAGAGACAGAAGAAGTCATTTTTGATTTTTCCCACTGTTACTTTCTACGACCGCCGTTGCATTTTTAGGTGGTTTGGCTCGACAGATTGAGTCACGCGGCGGTAAAGTTATCTTTAACTGGGAAACTGTGACAAAGGAGAGGTTTTAAGTATGAAGCACGAAATCCTTACCTTAATAGGCAAAAACTGTATTACACCGGGCGATGGTCAGAAGGTGTATGATTTGCTTCATCCAGAATTATTAGCAGAGTATCAGGTTGAGCTAGACTTTGCGGGAGTTGAAATATTTGCTTCCCCCTTCTTCAATTTTGCGATCGGACAATTACTTCGGGATATTCAGCCAGAACAGTTAAACCGTCTGCTCAAGTTTTCTAATCTAAATGCGGTTGGTAGGCAAATACTTAAGTTAGTGATTGAAAACTCAAAGCGCTATTATTCCGATCCTGATTTTCGTAGTCGGGTAGACCAAGTTATCAGCGAACAAGCAAATACACAGTAATGGCTGCCAATTATACAGTTAAGGCTGAGGTTGTTGATATCCGGTCTGATAGTCCCAAGAAGGATGATATTTTTTTAGTGGATACAAATGTCTGGTATTGGTACACTTATACCAATGCCAGTATTTCATCTCGTCCTTATCAAATTACAGAATATCCTTCCTATGTAGCCCAGACTATTTCTGTTGACTCATTGCTTTTATATTGTGGTCTTTCCCTTGCAGAATTAGCACACAATATTGAGCAGACACAAAGGCAAATATTTGATCCTGATATAAAACCAAAAGAATATCGTCATAACTTCCCAGCAGAAAGAGCAAAGGTAGTCGCAGAAGTAGAAACTGCTTGGAAACAGGTTACATCTATTGCTGCATGTACGGAAATATTGATAAATGAAGCTAAAACCAATATCGCGCTTACCAGGTTCCAAACTCAGTGTCTTGATGGTTACGATTTGTTGATATTAGAAGCGATGGATAAAGCGGGTGTTAAGCAAATCATTACGGATGATGGTGATTATGTGACTGTTCCAGGTATTAGAGTTCTTACAGCTAATTTTGGTGCAATTTCCGCAGCAAGAAGTCAAGGTAAGCTGTTGGTAAGGTAGTGAGTTGATAAATACCTAGTTTTAGCAGGAAAATCGCTGTATAAAATTCTGCTATTAAATATATTTTAACTCATGCAGAATATGACAAAGACAACTGGAAAAATGACCATTACTATTAACTCGGAAATTTATAGCCAATTACTCTCTAAATATCAACCTCGGATTATTCAGACAGAAGAAGAAAATGAAGAATTTTTAGAGGTTGTGGAGGAACTTCTAGCTCGTCAAAATCTCACACCAGAAGAAGGGACAATTTTAGAATTATTAGTAAAATTAATTGAGGATTTTGAAGATAAAAATTATCAGCTAAATCGTTCTACACCACGTTCTCGAATGCTTCATTTAATGGAAGCGCAGAATGTTAAAAAAGTTGATTTAGTAGAAGTTTTTAGTTCATTAGAGATTGTTGATAAAGTCATAAACGGTGATTTAGAAATCAGTTCACAACAGGCTTTAGCGTTAGGGAATTTATTACACGTTGATTGTAGTTTATTTTTAAATGAGTAGAGTCGGGATAATGACATCTTGCACCATTCCTGGGAAGTCCCCCACCCCCCCCAAGTTTGTTCTGCTTTTAATCTGGTTTCCCCAAAATTTGAGGGGTTAAGGGGGCAAAACTTAACATCAATTTAGTTGTTAGCTCTGCACCGCACCAAGGACTGTGTTCGAGTTGTATAGGCACATATCAAGCACCAGCAAAAAACTGTTCTCCTTAATTTCCCGTAGAAGCTTATCTATATCTTTTTACTTTTCCCGTATAAGCACTCGTGACGATATTACATGGGTAAATTAAATTTGATATGAAGCTTATGTAAGGTGATATACATATCGCTAAGCCTAGCATTTAACATCAATCCCATAAAATCAGGTGCTGTCTATGTATTGTGGTTCAGTATGATAATTATTTTGAAAATATTTTTTTGGTTATCCTGATGACTCGGGATATATCGCGAATGTGGATTATACTGAGAAAATACCAAGTAAGGTTGCATCTCAGTTTACAGGCAACGCTTGTCAGGGCTTAAGGATGACAAATATGGTGCGGACACCTATTTAATCCTATAGAAATCACTACTTTTTTTTGGTTAGGTCTGTAATATTTGCAAATGCACTTTTCTATAGGAAATATGCGTTATTTTATTGTGAAAAAATCCCTATTAATAAGTTAGCAGTATATTATTGTTACTCCTTTCATATTTAGGCTAAAGATTGAGAGTTAATAAGCAAAATTAGTCAAGTTACATAGCTTGTATGATAGATTTTGCTGAAATTTTAACGACATAAACTTAATGGCATAAGCGCAGCAGATTTATATCTGACAGTGCCGGATAATCATGCTTTCCAATATTTATAATTACTACAAATTTTAAGGTTTGTAGACGGATTTTGCTGCGCATCTGGGGGAAAACACAACACTGAGACAGGGTTTAAATATATGGTCGTCGCATTAGAACTACAACAGTCAATCTCTCGTTCGCTCCAAAATTTAAAAAACCTCGACACACTAAAAAAACTATTTTGGAGTCAATTAAATTACGAACGAGAGAATAAAGAATTTTCTCGTCGTCAATTGAGTGATGCCGTAAAGAGTGAAATTGATGGTGAACCATTATTATTAGCTTCTGGAGGAGCTAATAAAGCATTCCATGTAATTTATACTCGTCTCAAATCGGAAACTTTATCCCGACAAAGTGAGAGAGTAGTTGTTAACCATCTTCTCCAAGAACATCCCTACGCTTTATTTGTATTTTCAAATCAGTCACAATCACGCTGGCATTTTCTGAATGTCAAGTACGATAGTTCCCCTCAAAAAAGAAAGTTATTTCGTCGCATTACTGTTGGAGAAGGAGAACAATTAAGGACAGCAACGGAAAGAATCAGTTTGTTGGATTTAGAAAAAATTCCAGATGCATCACCATTAGATATTCAGACACGTCATGATGAAGCGTTTGATGTTGAAGTTGTAACTCAAGAATTTTTCCGAGAGTATCGTAAGACTTTTGAGAAGGTTGAAGGATTGATCCAAGGAATTGGAGGTGATGAAAGTAAGCGGTTATTTACTCAAAAGCTGTTTAACCGTCTGATGTTCATTACTTTTATTGAGAAGAAAGGCTGGTTAAAATTTCACAAAAGAACTGATTACTTATCAGCTTTGTGGGAATCATACCAGAATGATGACGGAGTAAAAGATAAAAATTTCTATAAAGACAGACTTTCCCATCTCTTCTTCTTTGGACTAAATAATCCTCAAGAACAGGACATTGCCGGAATTAATAATGGTGGTTTTCTTAAAGAATTAATTGGTATTGTTCCTTACCTGAATGGTGGTCTTTTTGAACAAGACGAGGATGAGAAAAATCTTCAAATTATCATTCCTGATGATTGTATCGATTCTATTCTACATGACCTATTTCAACGCTTTGCATTCACTGTCACCGAGAGTACACCGCTTGATGTAGAGGTAGCAGTAGACCCCGAAATGCTAGGTAAGGTGTTTGAGGAGCTGGTTACAGGTAGACATGAATCTGGAAGCTACTATACTCCAAAACCGATTGTTTCTTTCATGTGTCGGGAGTCATTAAAGGGGTATTTGAAAACTCAGGTTGCAGTCGAATCACAAGATGCAGTAGCAGAATTTGTTGACGAACATAATCCCGATGGATTGGTTAATCCAGAGGCAATATTAGAAGCATTGCGTCAGGTAAGATGCTGCGATTTAGCTGCGGGAAGTGGTGCATATTTATTAGGTATGCTTCATGAGTTACTCGATTTACGTCAGTGTTTATTTGCAACCAAGGGGTTAGATTCCAATACTGTTTATCAACGCAAGTTAGATATTATTGAAAATAATCTTTATGGTGTGGATAAAGATGTATTTGCTGTGAATATAGCACGCTTAAGGTTATGGCTCTCGCTTGCTGTTGAGTTTCAAGGTGAGAAGCCGAATCCATTACCAAATCTAAAATACAAACTTGAAATTGGAGATAGTTTGATTGCTCCTAGTCCTGCAACTACAGGAGTAATTAGGAGCGAATTGATAGAAAAATATCGCCAAAAGAAAGCTGAATATATGCGAACCCATAATGGGGGTGAAAAGCGAAAGTTAGAAGATGGGATTAATGAGTTAAAAACTCAGATTAGACTAATAACTAATGGAAGCACAAAAGTAGCAGAGGGTTTTGATTGGGCTGTTGAGTTTGCGGAAGTTTTTGCTGATGGTGGATTTGAAATTTTGCTTGCAAATCCTCCGTATATAAGGCAGGAATTAATTAAGCATTTGAAGCCGATATTACAAAAGGTTTATCCTGCTACTTATAATGGAACATCTGATTTATATTGCTTCTTTTATGCTCGTGCTTTGCAACTTTTAAAAGTTGGCGGAATGTTGGCGTTTATTTCTTCTAATAAGTGGTTTAAAGCAAAGTATGGAGAAAAGTTAAAAAAACATATAGCTGAGACTTGTCAGATTTACAGCATTACGGATTTTGGTGATTTACCTGTATTCAAGAGTGCAACTGCATACCCGATGATTTTCATTGCCCAAAATGGTATATCTACCAGTGGTCAAACTGTTTTTACTCAAGTTCAGTCTTTAAATCCTCCTTATCCTGATATATCGACAATTATCCGAGAAAAAGGGCAAATAATACCAAAAAATGCCATAAATGGTTCAAACTGGACATTAACAGATTCTTCTTCTGCAAGTTTGATTTTGAAGATAGAAGCAGCAGGCATCCCATTAGGTGAGTATATTAGAGGTAAAATTTACTACGGACTTAAAACAGGTCTTACCAAGGCATTTGTAATTAATGCTCAAACAAAATCAGCATTGATAGAACAAGATTATAAAAGTGCAGAAATAATTAAATCATTAGCTGTAGGGAAAAATATTCGTAAGTGGTGTGTTGATTCAAAAGATAATTGGATGATTGTCACGCCAATTGGTGTTGATATCAAACGTTATCCAGCCGTGTTTGAACACTTAAAAAATTGGCAATATCAACTTCAAAAACGTTCCGATCAAGGTAATAATTGGTGGGAACTCCGAGCTTGTGATTATTACTATGCATTTGAGCAACCAAAGATTGTATATCAGCGTTTTCAGGTAAAGCCTTGTTTTTCTTATGATAATCAAGGTATTTATATTAATGATGCTGTTTGGATGATTACTCTTGATGACTTTTATTTATTGGGCGTTTTAAACTCCCAACCATTTTGGTCAGAAATAGGTCGTCATTGCACAAAAATTCAAAATGGTTATCAATTACTTCGAGCCTACATAGAGAAAGCCATTATTCCCAAAGCATCCACTGCTGAACAAGAAACTATCTCCCAATTAGTCCAAAAATGCCTAGACTCAAAGGGTGTAGGGTGTGAAGCATGGGAGAAAGAAATAAATGAGCGAGTCGCTGCACTTTATGGACTGTAGGACAATATAGAGGAGAACAATCTCGCCTACAGTATTAAGAAATGTTGAGGAAAAATCATGCAGTCTCCTGTAACCTTCTTTTCTGTTGAGGAATACCTGCAACTAGAACAAACCAGCGAAATTCGCCACGAATACCTTGGTGGTCAAGTATTCGCCATGTCGGGGGGTAGTAAAGAACATAATAGAATTACCCTAAATATTGCTAGTAGGCTACGTTCTCACCTACGGGGTAGTTCTTGTAGTGTCTTTATGGCTGATATGAAAGTGAGTATAGAGTTAGCCAATCAAAATAAAGGCATATTTTACTATCCTGATGTTATCGTCAGCTGCGACCCCGACGACCAAGACCGCTTTTGCTTAAATTATCCTTGTTTAATTATGGAGGTGCTATCACCCAGCACAGAATTAACAGACAGACGAGAAAAACTTGTTAATTACCGAACTAAGATAACCTTACGAGAATATGTATTAATTTCCCAAGACGAAATCAAAGTAGAAATTTATCGTAAAGATGATGAAGGAAATTGGTTATTAGAAATCTTGGGTAAAGATGATGAATTACAATTAACATCAGTGGGTTTAACTCTCACAATGTCAGATATTTACGAAGATGTGTTCGCAATATAAGGTTTAAAACCATGCAATCAACTTTACATATCACAACTAAGGTTTTACCGGGGAACAAAATAGAAATTCAAGTTCCAGAGGCTCAAATAGGCGATAGTGTTGATGTATTTGTGGTTTTACCAGAGAAAGCTGAACCGAAACGTCGTTCTGTACTAGACATTATAGAAGAAAGTCGCAAGAGACACCCTTCTCGAACTGCTGAGGATATAGATAGACAACTCCAAGAAGAACGTGAATCATGGGACAGCTAATACTTCCAACAAATGGCACTATTTATATAGATACTTCGGTGGTTATTTATACCATCGAAGGCAACCTAGATTATTATTCTCTGCTGCAACCCTTATGGGCTAAGTTTTATGCGGGAGAAATTCAAATCGTCAGTAGCGAACTATTGTTACTAGAGGTATTAGTCGTTCCATTGCGCTTAGGAAACAATTTTTTAGTAGCAGATTATGAAGAACTGTTATTGTCGTCTCAAATGCAGTTAGTCCCTATTAGCCAGTCTCTACTCAAACAAGCTGCTAACGTCCGTGCAGCAACTCGCTTGAAAACACCGGATGCAATTCATGCTGCAACAGCTTTATCAGTTAGCTGCAATCAATTTCTGACTAATGATAAGGGTTTTCGGAATATTTCCGGTTTACCTGTTGTTTTTTTGAGTGAAGTTTTAGCATCTTGAAACCTGGAAATGGTGATATAGGACAAAATAGAAGAGAACAATCAAGGCAGACAGTATTAGGAAATGTTGAGGCAAAAACCATGCAATCAGCTTTATATATAAAAACCAAAGTTTTAGCGGGAAACAAAATAGAAATTCAAGTTCCAGAAGCCCAAATAGGCGACCGCGTTGATGTATTTGTGATTTTACCAGAGAAAACTGAACCTAAAAAACGTTCTGTGATAGATATACTCGAAGAGGTTCATGCTAAACACCCTCCAAAAAGTGCCGAAGAAATAGATAGGCAACTGCGAGAGGAACGGGATTCATGGGACAGTTAGTACTCCCTCTTACGAATAATAAAAATATTTATTAATTAATTCCTCTTCTTTGCGCCTCTGTGTCTAATGCGCGAAATAAAAACAATGCCTACCCACGACATAATAGATAACCGCAACCAAAAATTAGTAGACCAAATTAAGCGCATACTCGACTCATCCGAAGCGGCACATTTTGCGGTAGGTTATTTCTTTCTTTCCGGCTTCACTGCCATCGCTGAGCGTCTCACCAGCATCAAAGAACTACGCTTGCTAATTGGCAATACTACCAACCGCGAAACCATCGAACAAATCGCCCAAGGATATCGACGATTAGAATTAATTGAAGATAAAATCGAAGCGCAAAAATATCCCAAGCGCAGCGAAGAAAAACGGATGGCAAGCGAAACAGCAGCCAATATCCGTTCTAGTATCGAACTAATGGATCAGACGGATGAAGCCGAGACGCTAGTTAAAAACCTCGTGCAGATGATAGAAGAAAAACGGCTTCACGTCCGAGTTTACACCAAAGGAACATTACACGCTAAAGCCTATATTTTTGACTACGGTACTATTTACGATAACAAAGGTCGAGCTTTAGAACGTCAAGAAAAAGGGATTGCTGTAGTGGGTTCATCCAATCTTACCCTTTCTGGGATTACCCATAATACCGAACTTAATGTGACTATTCACGGTAACGATAACCATACAGAATTAACTAATTGGTTTGATGAACTGTGGAACGAAGCGGAAGATTTTAACGAAGCCTTGATGACAGAAATGAAACAATCTTGGGCGGGTTTACCAGTTCAGCCCTATGATGTTTACATGAAAACTCTCTATAGTTTAGTCAAAGATAGATTAGAAGATACAGCATCAAAAGATTTAATTATAGAAGATGAAATTAGCAAACAATTAGCAGATTTTCAAAAAGTAGCTGTTAATCATGCTGTACGGAATATTCGAGACTATGATGGAGCTTTTGTCAGTGATGTAGTAGGGCTGGGAAAAAGTTTTATTGGTGCTGCAATTGTTAAAAGATTTGAACAAGTAGAACGCTCACGTCCTCTAATTATTTGCCCTGCACCACTAATAGAAATGTGGGAACGTTATAACGAAGTTTATCAGTTAAATGCTCGCGTTCTTTCAATGGGAATGTTGAAAGAAGATGACGATGGAGACGTGAAAACATTATTAAATGACTTCAGATTTAAAGATAGAGATTTTGTTCTCATAGATGAAAGTCATAACCTCCGAAATAATAGTACTCAAAGATATAAAGTCGTAGAAGCCTTTTTAGGTGCGGGTAAACGTTGTTGCTTTTTAACTGCTACTCCTCGAAACAAAACTGCTTGGGATATTTATCATCAATTAAAGTTATTCCATCAAGATGATAAAACTGATTTACCAATAGACCCACCGAATTTAAAGGAATACTTTCAATTAGTAGAAAAAGGTCAGAAAAAATTACCGGAATTACTCTCTCATATCCTCATCCGTCGTACCCGCAACCACATCTTACGTTTTTACGGTTTTGACTCAAAAACTCACGAAAAAGTCGATCCAACCAACTTTAAAGCATACATAGATGGAACCCGACACGCTTACGTCATCGTTGGTGGTAAACATCGCTTTTTCCCCAAGCGGGAGCTAGAAACCATTGAGTATAGCATTGAGGATACATACCAAGGACTCTACCAGGATTTACGTCAATACATGGGTAAATCTTGGAAGAACCTAACCCCCCAAACCCCTTCCGTGCCAGGGGTGAGGTCAAAACCACCAACTAACGAACTTAGCTATGCACGTTATGGGCTGTGGAATTATGTTTCAAAAGACAAACAAAAGCAAGAACCTTATAATACCCTGCAACGCGCTGGTGCTAACCTCCGGGGTTTGATGCGAGTGCTATTGTTTAAACGCTTTGAGTCGAGCG
The DNA here is from genome assembly GCA_019359595.1 of Cyanomargarita calcarea GSE-NOS-MK-12-04C. Taxonomy (GTDB): domain Bacteria; phylum Cyanobacteriota; class Cyanobacteriia; order Cyanobacteriales; family Nostocaceae; genus Cyanomargarita; species Cyanomargarita calcarea. The sequence continues at coordinate 43,974 of JAHHGZ010000004.1, read as the reverse complement.
TTTACGCTTTTCAAGAAACTATTAAAAAATTATTGATAGCCCACGAACGGTTCTTAAAAGCGCTGTCTCAAGGTTTTGTCCCGGCAGGAGAAGAAGCTCAAACTCTGCTATCGGAAGATTATAACCAAGCAGAAGAACAAGACTTGATGGATGCATTGCAACAGGTATCTAATAAATATGACTTGACTGATTTTGATGCCGAAAAATTATATCAGCATATCGAGCATGATATTAAACTTCTGAAAAAGATTTTGGATTTAGTCAAACCAATCACCCCTGATAAAGATGCTAAATTACAGACTTTAATCAAATGGTTATCTCAACCAAATCTCCAAGATAAAAAACGATTAATTTTTACTCAATACGCTGATACCGCAAAGTATTTACACGAGAATTTAAATCCAGGTAGTAAGTGCGATGATATTGATGTAATTTATAGCGGTAATAATAAAAATAAAGCTCGTGTAGTCGGGAGATTTGCACCTAAAGCTAACAAAGAATATCAATTTAAACTCGGAGAATCAGAACTTAATACCTTGATTGCTACCGATGTTTTATCAGAAGGTTTAAACTTGCAAGATGGTGATTTAATCATTAATTACGACTTACACTGGAACCCGGTTAAGCTAATTCAACGTTTTGGTCGTATTGACCGTATTGGCAGCGAGAAAGATATTATTTATGGATATAATTTTTTACCAGAAATAGGTATCGAGCGCAATTTAGGTTTGAAACAAAAACTTAAAAACAGAATCCAAGAAATTCACGATACTATCGGTGAAGATGCTGCCATTCTCGATAAAACAGAACAACTTAACGAAGAAGCAATGTATGCTATTTACGAACAAAATGGTAAACAGTTGAGTCTTTTTGATATCGAGGATGAAGATAATTTCTTAGACTTAAATGAAGCTGAAGAAATCCTCAGAAAATTACAAAAAGAAGACCCCGGAGAGTTTGAACGCATCGCAAATTTACCGCATGGTATTCGCACCGCTAAATTTTCCATGCAAAAGGGCACATACGTTTTCTGCGAAGCTTCCGACCCCAATAGACCTGATATCAAAGGCTACCAGCAACTATTTTTATTAGATAATAAGGGAGAAATAATTTCTAGAGATATTCCCCGTATACTAGGTGCAATTAAAGCTGATGATACTACCCCCAGCTTAACACTTCCGTCATCCCATAACGCGGCTGTGATGCGCGTCAAACGTCAATTTGCAGAAGAAGTAAAACACCGTCAAACAGAAAAAGAGTTTAACCAGCGTTTGACCCAGGGACAAAGGTACATTCTGCGGGAACTGAGGATATTTTTTAAATCAATTATAGACGAGGAAGTCAAAGGTCAGGTCAATATTTTAGAAAAAGCATTTCGTTTGAGTGTAAACCAAGCTGTCAACCGTGAGTTAAATAAACTGCGACGTGATGGTTTTACAAGTCAAGAATTATTTAATCAATTGATACAGATTTATCGTCAACATAATATGCAGGAATTGCAAGATAATAGCTTACCTACATTATCTCAACCAATTCCCATAATTGTCTGTAGTGAGGCCTTGGTCTAATTTTATCAAATTATGTCTTTTTCTTGGGTTCAAACATTTTTTTCATCCGCCTTTATCTGCGTTTATCTGCGGTTAATTATTTATTTTTTGGCAATTAAATATAAAATGGACGGGCTAGACAGAAGCTCTTTTCTCACAAGAGTTTTATGTATATTGTGGGGAGAGGTCAAAAAAGGAAGAAACTTTAACCTCTCAAAGAAGTTAAAGTTTCTAAATTGGAACGCACTCCTAAGAGCATCCAATGAAAACCAATACTACTTAGCTTTCTCCGCTTCCCGTTCTTTGGTTTCCTTAATTACCGTCTCTGCTACGTTTGTAGGACATGGCGCATAATGGGAAAATTCCATAGAAAATTGACCCCGGCCGGAACTCATGGTACGCAAGTCACCAATGTAACCAAACATCTCGCTCAATGGTACATCTGCTTTGATGCGAGCGCCAGTAGGAGTTGTTTCTTGGGATTTAATGATGCCACGACGACGGTTTAAGTCACCGATCGCATCCCCCATATAATTCTCTGGTGTAAAGACATCCACCTTCATGATTGGTTCGAGCAACTGGGGACCAGCTTTTGGCACAGTTTGCCGATAAGCAGCTTTCGCAGCTATTTCAAAAGCGATCGCTGAGGAGTCAACTGGGTGAAAGCCCCCATCAATCAAGGTAAATTTTAAATCTACGCAAGGAAATCCCGCCAACACACCGCGATCGATGCTGGTTGCGAAACCTTTCTGAACGGCAGGCCAGAACTCTCTGGGTACGCTACCACCAGTTACCTTCGTCTCGAATTGGAAACCGCTACCAACTTCACCCGGTTCAATAATGTAATCGATTTTAGCGTATTGACCGGAACCACCAGATTGTTTCCTGTGGACATAGCCGTCTTCAACCCGCTTGGTAACAGATTCCCGGTAAGCAACTTGGGGTTTACCAACTTCGACTTCAACCCCGTGGGTGCGTCTGAGAATATCAACCTTGATATCCAAATGCAACTCACCCATCCCTTTAATGATGATTTCGCCGCTTTCGACATCAGTTTCTACGTGGAAAGAGGGGTCTTCCTGCACCATTTTGCCCAGTGCGATCCCCATTTTTTCGGAACTACCTTTCTTTGTAGGTGTCACCGATATCGAGATAACAGGTTCTGGGAATACCATCGGCTCCAAGGTTGCCGGATTTTTGGGATCGCAGAGGGTGTGTCCGGTTTGGACATTTTTCATCCCGACAATCGCCACAATGTCCCCAGCTTGAGCGGAATCTATCTCTTGGCGATCGTTAGCATGCATCTCAACAAGACGGCTAATCCGCTCGGTTTTACCTGTGGCGGTGTTGAGAATCGTATCACCCTTGTTTAATACCCCAGAGTAAAGACGGGTAAAGGTGAGAGTACCAAAGCGGTCATCCATGATTTTAAATGCCAGGGCCCGCAATGGTTTGTTTGCATCGACAACGGCAAATTCGCCCGTTTCGTTACCCTCTAAATCCACTTCTGGCTGTGGTTGTACTTCCGTTGGGTTGGGTAAGTAGTCAACAACTGCATTCAGCACCAACTGCACGCCCTTATTTTTAAAGGAAGAACCGCAGTAGGTAGGAAAGAATTCCAGATTTATAGTACCCTTGCGGATACAACGCTTAATATCTTCGACGGCTATTTCTTCACCATCTAGGTATTTTTCCATCAATGCGTCGTCCTGCTCGACAGCTGTCTCAATCAGCTGTTCGCGGTACCTTTCGACATCATCCTTCATGTCGGCAGGAACGTCTTTGATTTCATAATTCAGCGGGTCGCCGGAATCATCCCATACCCATGCTTTCCGAGTTAGCAAATCTACCATGCCAACAAAGTCGCCCTCTGTACCAATGGGTAGCACCATCACCAATGGTTTAGCCGCAAGAATATCATTAATTTGCTTGACAACTCGGTAATAGTCTGCTCCAATACGGTCAAGCTTGTTAATGTAAACGACACGTGCAACCTTGGAGTCATTTGCGTAGCGCCAGTTGGTTTCTGACTGAGGTTCTACACCACCACTAGCACAAAATACGCCGATTCCACCATCCAGAACTTTCAGCGATCGATAAACCTCAATGGTAAAATCTACGTGCCCTGGAGTATCAATTATGTTAAATTGGTGTTCGTTCCAAAAACAGGTTGTCGCCGCCGATTGAATCGTAATACCTCGCTCTTGCTCCTGCTCCATGAAGTCGGTTGTTGCCGCTCCTTCATGCACCTCACCAATTTTGTGGATTTTTCCGGTAAGCTTCAGGATTCTTTCTGTGGTCGTGGTTTTACCAGCATCTACGTGGGCGAAGATGCCGATATTTCGATAACGAGTGAGGTCTTTCATTATTTGATGTTTAGCTAACTGATACAAGCCGTAGGCGATCGCGGATATAATGGCACTATTTAGAATTAATCATAGTTGCCTTCAAGAGCCAGCACGGGCTGGATTTCCATAACAAACGAACATCGAGATTTGCAATAAATGTTGTTCTGGGTAAACTGAGTAATTGTTAAATATTGTTAAATAATTATAAGTTAACCTGCGCTTCACAGGTTGATTTGGCGCAGAAAAGGCCGGACTTAAATTTAAACACAGATAACCATTGTTTGAGAGGGATGGAGATTATTACATCTCGGATTAAGTTAGCACAAATTTTCTGCGATGGGGACATTTTCTGCCAATTCAAAAAAAGAAGGCAGAGTAATTACAAGGAAAAAAGTTTTTCCAGACAGCCTTCTCGACGGTAAAAGCTGCCTGCAGAATGTTAATATACACCTAGCTTGTTTGTGGACTTACGCAAAAAAGTTCTGCCCTGTAGTGGGAATAGTAAAGCCGACGTACAACATTTACATCTCCTTACCAGTATTACCACTATAACGACTCTGCAGGCTTTTGAGACAAGAAATCCATAAGTCTCGTTTTCTAGGCTACGGCACCTTCCCAAATAGACACTGCTGCGAAAACTAAGAATAAAAACCCACCAATTGCAGTCACCGTACGTTCAGATATTTTCCCCGCAATCAATCGTCCACCCAGCACTGCAATGACTGCACAGATAGTATGACCTAAGATCGCACCAGCGGCCACACCAATTGCATTATTCGATGCTGCTAGTGTAACTGTTGCTATTTGAGTGCGATCGCCCCACTCTGCCAAAAATGTTAAAATAAAAGTCTCAACCAGCACTGATAGGTTATTTTGTCTGCTGTTTTTGAGATTTTTTTCGCTCGCTTCCACTGCAGCTGCTGCTTCTTCTACAACCTCCTCAGTGGCTTTTGAGGACATCCGGCTCGCATTGTAAAGCAGCTTAATTCCAAACAACAAAAATAATCCAACAGTCGCATAGTGGGTATATATTTTTGGTAAAAAAGCAATTAACTGCCCCATAGCAACTGACAGTGTAGTCATACTTGCAAGTGCTGCTACCACTCCAGCAAAAACTAGACGGCGAGGGTAACGCATTGACAAAATGACTGCGATGAAAAAAGTTTTGTCACCCAGTTCAGAAATTGTAATTAGTAATAAACCTGCAGTAAAAGCTGTCAACATTCTCAATCTCCTTCAGAATCAATTGCAATTCTTCTGAAGGAGCCTGATGAGCGTACAAACACTTCACCAAACTCACATCAGATGTGAACTTAGTGAAGGTCTCGCTTTTCAAGCTTTAATTGCTCATGGATGAGCTAAAAATAAAAAACTTGCTACCCAAACCAGGCTAATCGCCAGTATGTTGACTTGGGTCACTGGCTAATATCTTAACCAGCAGCTACTCCCCTTCATTTACTGAAAGCCATTTTATCCTGAAAGCAAGAAAATGTGAACCCCTGTAAAAATATGAAGTTCTGGCAATATTGCGAAATATACCAGAAGCCTAGACCTTATCCGGTAATCCGGATAGGTCTAGGTAGTTCACGAAACATCCAATGAAGCAAGCTCAAATTCTTTACCTTGTCTTACTTCACAATATGCTTGGTGGCACTCTGGGCATTCATAAAGTAAATCAGTGGGTTGAAATTCAATCTTGCAGTTAGAGCAATAGCAGACGGTTGGAACATAATCAACTTGAAGTTTAGCCATTTCGGCAATTGTCCCTTTTTTGACAACATCAAAAGCCATCTCTAATGATTTCGGTGCTACACCGAATGCCCTACCAACACGCATTTCCACCATGTAAATTCGGTGAGCGCCTTCTTGTTCTGCACGTTCTACAGCAGTGTCCAAGATATTTTGCATCAATCCAATTTCATGCATATATTTTTACCTTGGTTAATAATTTGGGCTATTTTTTGTACAGCGATCGCATGGCCTATTGTTTTTAGCTTTGTACTTTAGTACAACGTCAACTATGTTTTTAAGTTAGGCAAAAAATTTGAGGAACTTGTGAGAGAACAGAAAAGGTTTGTAAATTTTTACTTCCTGATCTGACGCAGATTTGTATACTTTTGACAATATTATGACCATTTAAGCGGACATTACCATATAAGTCCTGTCAAATTTCTGATTCTTAAACTTCATCAAGTTATAACTCTAATTATTAAGTTTTTAATAACACTTGTGTCATCATCTACATTCATCCCTGAAGCTTCTGCTTGGATTGTGTATCCTAAATTTAGTCAGCTAATGATTCAATGGAGGTCTAATGACTCCTCAGATAATGCGTCTGTTGTGGTCTGTAGTTGAAACTGCTTGTTCAAAAACGCTTTTGCAATTGGACGACGCTAGCTTGGTTATTTGGTTAGTCAAACAAACTAAAAACCGAGGCTTACTAGACTGTAACGAAACCGATTCCTTGTGCGAGTACATCCAATCTCGGCTATCTCTGATCCGTGATATTGTTCTCGAACGCCAGTATTCTTAATTGGTTATTGGTTAGTGGATAGTGGATAGTGGATAGTGGATAGTGGATAGTGGATAGTGGTTAGTAGTCAACAACGCTCCAAAGCTCCAACCAACAACCAACAACCAACAAATAACAACCAACAACTAACAACCAACAACTAACAACCAACAACTAACAAATAACATTATTGGGTAAATAACCTTCCACCAAGCAATCAGAACCAACTACACGCCAACGAACACGTTCTAGAGATAGCGCTTCGGTCATAGTGGTTAAACCTAAATCACCTACAGGAGTGGGAGCATTAATACCACCAATGATTTTCGGGGCAATAAACGCTAGGATTTTTTGCACTGCTCTTTCTTGGATTGCCTTAGCAGCTAACACTCCACCACACTCCCAAAGCACGCTACAAAAACCTCTGTCATATAAATACCCCATTACTGTGTCTGGTGTAAGTTGTGTTAATTCCAACACTTCTACACCTTGTTGACGCAAGAATTTTTGAAAACGGGGGTTTGCTCCTACCTCAGTCAATACCAAAGTCGGAGCGACATAAGTCTGCCACAGGTTAGCATTTTCTGGTAGATTTAGCTGGCGACTCATTACCACCCGTAAAGGATTGTGTGCCCCTACAGTATGGCTGGTGAGGTGGGGATTATCTTGTCTTAAGGTACTTCCACCGATGATGACAGCATCACAGCTAACTCGCAATTGATGCACTTCTGTGCGGGCAACCTCGTTTGTCACCCAAGCACTATGACCGCTAGTTGTCGCAATTTTGCCATCTAAGGTCATAGCATATTTCAAAATTCCCAAAGGACGTTTTTCGAGAATCCGATGAATAAAACCTTCATTTAATTGCTTACAAGCTTCCTCTTCTACCCCTACCAAAACTTCTATCCCAGCGGCACGCAAACGGGCAATCCCACCACCTGCAACCAAGGGATTGGGGTCTACCATACCTACCACCACTTTTGCCAGCCCAGCAGCAACCAAAGCTTCTGAACAAGGGGGGGTACGTCCGTAGTGATTGCAAGGTTCGAGGCTGACATAAATTGTAGCCCCGCGTGCGTTGTCACCTGCGGCCCTTAGAGCAAAGACTTCTGCATGAGGTTCACCTGCACGGGGATGGAATCCTTCGCCGACTATTTCCCCATCTTTGACAATTACAGCCCCTACTAAAGGATTTGGGGATGTGCGTCCCAATGCCGTGCGTGCCAATTGCACACACCGCTGCATCATCCGTTCGTCAAAGTCTGTTCCAATTTGAAGTTTAGAATTCACTAAAAGTTCTTTCGGGCGATCGCCATTGGGGATAAATGTATTATTTTGAGCGCACGCTTCGGAATTATCATAACTTTAAACAAACTATAGGATGTCAGTGAATTTAAACAAAATTTGGAATTTTATATTTCTTCTTTACACCTACAGTTATAAGTACCACTCACGCTCCACCTTATCAAACTTTTGCAATTGAAAAAAATTGAGGAGTGAGATTCGCCTGATAAACAGACGATTCCTCACTCCTTTGTCACTCTTTCCTGACTCATTAGTTCAGGATGTAACCTGAAACTATCCACACTCCGCACTCGTTGATTTAACAGTTATCAGTTATCAATTCAATACAATACAAGCGGTTCGGTGCCCCCCACTGATTGGTGGTGTGACTTTTTTAAGACTGTTCAGCCAGCTTCAACTGCTGCCACCAGCGATTTAAGGGGTAATAAAGTACAGGTGCCCAGAGACTACTGAGAATCGCAGAAGCAAGAGCAACTTTTTGATGGTACGCCCAAACGTCGGCCACATTGCGATCGCCACTAAAAACTAACTGTGCAGCAAAAATAGTTTCAGCCATTGCAGCCATCCCAAAGACTATTAAAGCAATAGAAACAAAGTCTTCTTGGATAAACCGCTGCTTCTGCATCAAACCAGTTGCAAGTCCCACCAATCCTAAACCCACGGCATGAGAAGGATTTGGCGATGTCATGGCATCTTGCAGGAACCCCAGAATTATGCCTGCTAATGCGCCTTGAAAAGCAGAACGCTTCACACTCCAAGTTACCACCCAAATCAATAACCAATTAGGCCCAATTCCTAATAATTCCATACCAGGAAAGCGGGTTGGCAGCAACAGCAAACAGAACATCACGGAGCCGCATATCGCAGTCAAATCAACTATTTGCCGCGTTCTGGGATGCCAACGAGTAAGTTCGGCTATTTTCGGTAGTTTGCTTTTTCGGCGATCGGGTTTGTGTTCGGATTGACTGCGCGGTTTCTTTTCCTTGCGCCAAAATACAGGAACCTTGACTCTCATGATATTCCCACCTACTTAGACTTTTGTGGCACATCTGACGCCGACTTTTGAGTTTCGACATCTGGGGTTACTGGCTTCGGGTATACAGAAACCCAATCTAGGGATCGTATCGGTGGGAACAGTTCAATTTTGGCGATTGATGCTGGCAGTTTCTTTAAATCCAAGGACTTCACTTGTCCGATCGCTACACCAGAAGGAAACTTCTGACTATAAGTGGATGTAGAAACCAAATCTCCTGGTTTTACATTCGGGACTTTTTCGTAAAACTCCAGTACTCCTTCCGCAGAACCATCTCCTCGCAACACTCCCTTAGCTCCAGTACGGCTAATTGATACACCCACCTGGCTCTTAAGGTCACTGATTAACAATACACGGCTGGTATTGGGAGTTACATCTTCTACTAAACCCACTAATCCGCCTTCAGCCTTGACTACAAAGCCGGACTGAATTCCAGCATTAGCTCCGCGATTTAGGGTGACTTGTTGCCACCAGTTATCAGCACTACGTCCCACGACCCGCGCCGGAATTGGACGCGATTGAGGAGGCTCTTTTTGTACGTAGCCTAATAAATTTTGTAACTTTTGATTTTGAGTTTCCAAGTCTTCTACACGGGTTTTTAATTCCAATACCCGCGCATCTTGAAGGCGTTCTTCTGGGCTTGGTCCAGTTTGCAACATCTGCAACGGACGGGTAATACCCTCGCTAATACCTTGGTACACCTCAAGTAGAAGTGAACCTTGAGTTTGTCTAAGTATCCAGGCGCTACCGACTACTAAAGCTAGCAGTCCGAGTTGTAACCCCTTACGCTCCCACCACCGACGTACTGTAAACATATATACTTAATTGCTAGCCGAGAGATAAAATCAGCGAACGGTCTTTATTAGCTTATGCTCAAGTTTTTCAACAATTACCACCAATAGGTGGGGGACACCGAACCGCTCGTATTTAACTGATAACTGAATAACTGTTAATTCAGATATTGGATTCTTGTGAGGAATCCAATATCTGAAATTGTCTATGTATGCTAGATGTTTCGAGAACGAGCGCTAAATACTCTTTCGTGTTGCTTGAAGTTTTCAAGCACACGACCAGTTCCCAATACAACACAGCATAAAGGGTCAGCAGCGACGTGTGTCACAATCCCTGTTTCATGGCTGATTAGGGTATCTATGCCTTTGAGCAATGCGCCACCGCCTGCGAGCATGATACCTCGATCGATAATGTCTGCTGCCAACTCCGGAGGTGTCCGCTCCAGAGTTCGTTTCACCGCTTCGATAATTACAGACAATGGTTCTGCCATGCTTTCACGAATTTCTGGACCCTTGATGGTGACTGTTCGGGGTAACCCAGAAAGCAGGTGTAAACCGCGAACTTCCATCATCGCTTCTTCATCTTCGTGAGTTGGGTAGGCGGAACCAACACGAATTTTGATATCTTCTGCGGTACGCTCCCCAATTACTAAATTATGAACTTTCTTCATGTACTGGATAATTGATTCGGTCAATTCATCTCCTGCAATACGTACTGACTCGCTCAGTACCGTACCTTGGAGACTCAGTACCGCAACTTCTGTAGTTCCACCACCAATATCGATAATCATATTCCCAGTCGGTTCGGCTACAGGTAAGCCCGCACCAATAGCCGCTGCCACAGGTTCATCGATTAAGTAAACTTCTCGTGCCCCTGCCTGAGTAGCTGCATCCATCACAGCCCGTCTTTCTACACCCGTTACCCCACTAGGAATGCCAATGACAATCCTAGGGAGAACTAGAGATTTGCCTTCATTTACACGCTGAATAAAACTCTTCAGCATCAGTTCGGCGGTATCGAAGTCAGCGATTACACCATCACGCAAGGGGCGTAGGGCAACCACATTCCCCGGTGTCCGACCGAGCATTTTTTTGGCTTCTTCTCCAACTGCCAATGCCACCTTTTCATTTTGATCGATGGCAACTACCGAAGGCTCTTGGAGTACAATGCCTTTACCAGATACGTAAACCAGGGTGTTGGCAGTACCGAGGTCGATACCCATATCCCGCGACAAGGAAAACCTGCTGAATAGACCCACGCGTATGTTCGCCCCCATTTGCGATACTTTTGACTACGACCGTAAGATAGAATCGTGCTGGATTTTATTACTTTTTTTAACCCGAGTCTAGTAAAGCACGCTATTTTTTATATAACTTTTGGGAATCTTTACTATGGATTGGGCTGCTACTTTTTGATATTCTTAGGCTACTTCAGTATATCCGTAAGGTTTTGTAGTCTTGCAAGAGTATTTTGATCCTAAGAGCGGAAGTCACGATAATTGTCAATTATTTAACATCGTCTCAATAGCTTAACAATTCGCTATTATGGAGATCGCGGTAAATAGGTACAACTGTACTGAAAGGTAACACATATATGAGTATCAATGTTGTCACCCTGATCGGTCGTGTCGGTAGCGACCCTGATATGAAGTATTTTGAGTCTGGAAAGGTGAAATGTCGCTTGACTTTGGCAGTGAATCGGCGGCGCAATAGCGATGAACCGGATTGGTTCACTTTGGAACTATGGGGAAAAACCGCTGAGGTGGCCGGTACTTATGTCCGTAAAGGCAAGCAAATTGGCGTTAAAGGTTCTTTGAAGTTTGATACTTGGAGCGATCGCAATACTGGAACACCCCGTTCTTCACCAGTAATTCAAGTAGATCAACTCGAGTTACTCGGTTCTAGGCGTGATTCTGAGGGGGATATGGGAGATAGTAGTCCTGAGAATTTTGGTTAGTTGTTAGTGGTTATACCGTTTCTTTGTGAAGCTGCATATATTACCCCCCGGCTACGCCGTCCCCCCTTGCCAAGGGGGGACTACAGGGGGGTCTTGATTATGTGCATCTTCATACAGAATTGGTATTAGTGGTTGGCAGTTATGAGTATTGAGTTAGCAATCAACAACCAACAACTAACTAATAACTAATAACTAATTTGCAATGTCACAGATGCTTCTACTTCTTGCTCACCACCTGCTACAGGGGTAGAAGCATCGGCTGAAAGTTTGGCATTGCGTGAATAACTACCTTGCTGCACCATTATCGGTGGTGGTGGGCTGGCGCTGTTAACTTGAATGCTGACAATTTCTTTCGGCTTGAAACCCAGGGCACCAAATACGGCATCAGCCTGCTGTTGGGCTTCTTGGGTAGCTTTTTTTAAGGCTTGTTTTTGGGCTTGTGCGATCGCTTCGTCACTGGCAATAAAGCTAATCCCATCAATTCGCGATGCGCCTGCTTTTACCGCTTCATCTAACAATATACCGGCTTTTTCTGTGCTAATTCTAAAACTTACTGTATTACTAGCAGAATAACCTGTAATCTTCTGCACGTTGTTGTTGTAGCTATAAACTGGGTTAAGGTTAATCCCCGTAGTTTGTAATTTTTCTACGCCGCGATTCTTCAGCAGAGCCACGACTGCAGACGATCTGCGGGCGGCTTCTTGCTGTACATCTTGGGCTACTTTGCCTTGAACTTCTACCCCCAAATTTACCCGAGACAATGTTGTGGGTATTGATTCAACACCTCTACCACTTACTGTCAGTGTTTTAAACGCCCTTTCTAGTTTCTCTTGTGCTAAAACAGGCACTGAAAAACTTACACATACTAGTAATGCTACAGGCAAAGTTTTCCAGAATCTTCCAGCATTTATTCTCCTTAAACCGGACAAAACATTTGTATTCATCAAATTTCCACTCCTCAAAAAATTACCTCAAGACACTTTAGAAAAAATGCCTTCATCGTTGATATGTTTCTACTTTCACACTGCCACCATCCAAAATATGAGCGGTTACATTTTTGGAAACTCAAAAAATTACACCACGAATCGAGGAGATTTTTGTAGCTCTGACTGTTAATAATTAACACTTAAAATGTTCCAATAAATACATTCTCCCGCAAGGCAGGCAATTTGACGAAAATTCATGAGCTTGCAGGATTGCTGCCATGAAAAATGCGTAGGCTACAAATCCAAACGCACCTAAACAGATACTGATACCGAATATTATGAAGTTGTGCCAAATTATTAGTCTGGGTCAGCAGGCTACTTGGGGAACGTCGAGGGCGAATGTACGCACAACGCCCCTTTTGAGTAAGTTTTGTGTGTTGAAAAATTTACTTCTTCAATGAATAATTCTATATAAAATCCAAGTTCCTGCTAGTATATATCTACCAAATTATGATATATAAACTTAAACTATACATATAATAAGAAAAAGTTATATAAATTCCAGCTTAATGTAGTTGCCAAAGCATACGGAAAATAAAAATTTATCTTATTTTAAGATTGTTATACCAAATACTATGAAGATCCGCCTAATTAGCCCATAGTAAGGTGGGCTACCCTAAACGCTTCAGGCACACTGAATCTCAAGGAGATTGGCTTTGCCTACGTGAACGTGAACGCCAAGGGCGAACGTCCAGCATTCTATGCTAAGGGGTGAATAAAGCGCAACCTCACATAGAATTGGTGTTACCTATTTTTAACTGAAACGAGATGCAAATCCTCGGATTATTAATTCGGGTAAGGCTTCCATATCATCGTATACATATATTAAGTAATTCGGCTGGATTTTTATACCTATGGCACTCTTAAACTCGGGATTTGGCAAAAAGAAAGAGACTGTAACTGTCGGTAAAGGCTTCCGACCCTTATTTTTAATTTTATTAACCTTATCCTCAATTAGTGCCATGAGCGTTCGCTTGGCACACCTACAAGTAGTAGAAGGGAAAAAACATAGCGATCGCGCCCAGTCGAACCGGGTGAGAACGATCCCCAAACTACCCGAGAGAGGAAATGTTTTTGACCGCAACGGCAAACTCCTAGCTACAACTCGCTACCCGCGTTCGGTGTATCTCTGGCCTATGGCACATACCAAACCCGGTTGGCAAGAAATTGCTGGTCCGCGTTTATCGCAAATTTTGGATATTCCCCAAACGGAAATCGAAGCCAAACTCGAACAAGCCGGTCCCAATTCCAGTACGCTGGTGCGGATTGCCCGCGATTTGACGATGGAAGAAATCACAGCTTTGAAGGAATACCATGACGACCTTCCCGATGTGGAAGTTCATACCGAAGCAGTACGCTATTATCCCCACAAACAGGAATTAGCACACGTATTAGGTTATACCCGTGAATTAACCGCCGAACAGCTAAAAGTGAGAAAAGATGACGGATATCGTTTGGGAGATGTCATCGGTCAAATGGGCGTAGAAAAAGCCTTTGAGAAGACCCTGCGCGGCGAATGGGGCGGTCAACAAGTTGAAGTAGACGGTCGAGGTCGTCCGCTTAAAACATTGGGTGAAAAGCAGGCAACACCAGGTAAAGATTTAAACTTGACCATCGATTTAGATGTGCAAAAAGCCGCAGAAAAGGCTTTGCAAGGTAAAAATGGCTCGATTGTGGTGATGAATCCCAACAATGGGGCAATTTTGGCGATGGTTTCACATCCAACCTTCGACCCCAATATCTTTTCACAACAAAAACCAGACCGCAAAGAATTGCGAAAAGTCCTACAAGGGGAAGAACACCCGCTGGTAAATCGTGCCCTCAGTGCATTTCCTCCCGCAAGTACATTTAAAATTGTCACTACCGCAGCGGGATTAGAATCAGGTAAGTTTTCAGCAAATGTAGTATTGCAAACTTACGGTTCGCTCAACTTCGGTGGTGTCAATTTCGGCGAATGGAACCATGCTGGATTTGGTCCTTTAGGGTGGACGGGTGCAATGGCAAACAGTAGCGACACCTTTTTCTACCAAATTGGTCGGGGTGTCGGTGGTCAGACGATGATTGAATGGACGCGCAAATTTGGATTTGGGAAGAGAACGGGTTTCGAGTTTGAGACAGAAGAAAGTAGAGGGTTAGTTCCCGATGACAAGTGGACGCAGAAAGTCTTAAAAACGCCTTGGACTATCGGACATACAATTAATATGTCTATTGGTCAAGGTGCATTGTTGAGTACACCTTTGCAAGTTGCGGTGATGTTTGCCGTACCTGCGAATGGTGGTTATCGGGTGCAACCGCACTTACTCAAAGATAACGAAGACGCCAAAAAATGGCGCGAATCCGTGGGAATGAAGCCGACAACAATTAAAATATTACGTGATGGGCTGCGTAAGGTAATAACTGAAGGAACAGGAAAAGCGCTAAATTCGCCTACTGTTGCGCCGATTGCAGGTAAAACTGGAACTGCCGAAGCGTGGAAAAAAGGTGTAAAACAAAACCATGCTTGGTTTGGTGGATACGCACCCGCAGGTAAACCGGAGATTGTCGTAGTTTCGTTTGCAGAACATTCCGGTGGTGGTGGTGGTAGCGTTGCTGCGCCAATGGCTTTAAGCGTAATGGAAGAGTATTTCCAGAAGAAGTATCCGGATAAGTACCAGAAACCCGAAAAAAAACAAGTTAAAACGAATTAAGAGTTGGCTAGCAAAAAGTATCATAAACTACAAAATTTTATTAGTTCTAGCTGGGGCGATCGCCGTTCGGGGAAAAGTTTGCGATCTACTAAGATTCAACAACTAGCAATAAACTAGAAACAATGATTTTGTGCAGGTTAGATGCAGTTTTTAGGTGCAATCAATTTTTCGTTACCTCTGCTGGCTACAGCAACAGAGACAGCAGATAGTTCTATGGTACTAGCGGGTGTGCTACTAACTTTGGTGGTAATTTACCTTGCCAGCAAACTTGGTGGAGAATTATCCAATAAATTTGGATTTCCTCCTGTGTTGGGGGAACTCGTTGGCGGTGTGGTGGTAGGTATATCTGTCCTACATTTATTGGTGTTTCCCCAAACGGGGGCAGATAGTTCTAGTTCTTTGATTATCACCTTCTTGGAAGGTACTGCAGGTTTAACCCCAGAGGCTGCGAACGGTGTGTTTAACGCTCAGTCTGAGGTGATTTCCACTTTGTCTGAATTGGGTGTAATTATTCTGCTATTTGAGATTGGCTTGGAGTCAAATTTAAAAGATTTGATGGCTGTTGGCATCCAAGCTACGATTGTGGCGATAGTAGGGGTGATAGTACCCTTTGCTGCTGGCACTGCAGGGCTGATGATTTTCTTTGGTGTTAGTCCTATACCGGCGATTTTTGCCGGGGCGGCGTTAACTGCTACCAGTATCGGTATCACTTCTAAGGTTCTGTCAGAATTGGGACGGCTCAGTTCCAAAGAAGGACAGATTATTCTCGGTGCTGCAGTCATTGACGATGTACTGGGAATTATCGTCTTGGCAGTGGTAGGAAGTCTTGCGAAAGATGGCGCAGTTGATGTCACTAAAGTTGTTTACTTGATTGTTAGCGCCACTGGGTTCTTGCTGGGTGCGATCCTTTTAGGTAATCTTTTCAGTAAATTCTTTGTGGCGATCGCCAATCAACTCAGAACACGCGGTCAACTGGTAATTCCAGCATTTATTTTCGCTTTGATAATGGCATACTTTGCCGCTATCATTCAATTAGAAGCAATTTTAGGAGCTTTTGCCGCTGGTTTAGTTTTAGATGAAACGGATGAGCGTATAGAATTGCAAAAACAAGTCATTCCGATTGCTGATATCCTGGTGCCGATTTTCTTTGTCGCTGTTGGGGCAAAAACTGATTTGAGCGTGTTAAACCCCGCAATTCCCAGCAACCGAGAAGGTTTAATTATGGCAGTTTTTCTCATCGCAGTTGCCATAATTGGTAAAGTCGTTACAGGTTTAACAGTATTTGGACAACCTGAAATTAATCGTTTGGCAATCGGTGTGGGGATGATTCCTCGGGGTGAGGTAGGATTGGTATTTGCCTCGGTTGGTGCGGCCAGTGGCGCACTCTCTAAATCACTGACAGCCGCAGTCATCATGATGGTTATTTTGACAACCTTTTTAGCACCTCCTTTATTACGGTTGGTTTTTCCAGAACCAAAAACAGTAGCAGATGATTCCGAAAAACTTGTGAGTCCTGAGTCCTGAGTTCTGAGTCGGTGAGTTTTTTGACTTTTGACTTGCTCGGAAGGAAACATAATTCCTCAAATTTCTGTCTTGAAGGATCTAGGATTTACCCATTCTTCGCCTCAACATAGGGGTAATACCCTATGCTTGCGGTGGGTTAGGCCAGGAGTCCTCTTTCTAGATGAATTACCCAAAAGCGAAAATCAGGGTTTGGAAAAAATTTGGTGTAAGTGCTAAAATTGTAACTTTTTAGGAGATGGCTCTAATTATTACTAACATTCCCAATGTTATTTATTTCCCTTCTTGGTTTGATAAGCATTCCCAATAATATTTTTAGTATTTCGCCACATTAATTCTTAGGGGTATCTCGGGGAAAACAAGATGAAATAATATGCAATTGTTGGTGTCATAAATCAAATAAATCCTTTACTTATTCAAGTGTCACTGACTGGGATTGACAATAAGGGTTTATAGTGCTTACTTCTAGCTTGGTGTAATAGTAATGCTTTAGAGAATACCTTTTCATGCTATAACGGCATGGGAAATCGAGAGCGATATGCGTGCATTTTGACGCCAGAAGCTCGTCTTTATTTCGGCACAAAATTATCTAGTGCCTCAAGAAAACTAAAGTTTAGGCGGTGACTGCGTGAGGATTTGCCAACACCTTGACAAATTAACGGCTCCTATGAATGTAAATCAGGAGAAAACACTGTGAAACTGCACTGGTTACTACCTGGTACTTTTGGAACTATCTTCATGCTCTCGTCGCCGGCTATTGCAGCGAGACTAGAATCTTGGCGTTTTGATGCCAATGAAAACCGACTGTCCATTACTACATCAGGTGCTGTTCAACCCAAGGCCGAAGTCGTTTTTAACCCAACTCGTCTGGTAGTAGATTTGCCCAATACGACATTTGGGCGTCCTCAGCTATCTCAAGCAGTCGAAGGGGGTAAGATTCGCTCTATCCGTGTCGGTCAATTTAACCAGGATACGACTCGCATAGTAATTGAGCTTGCTTACGGTTTTACTTTAGACCCAAATCAAGTGAAATTTGTGGGGACAAGTGCCAGCCGCTGGACTGTACAATTACCAACTCCCCAAACACAAAGGGCACAGTCGTCTCCAAGAATTTATAGTGCAGTGACTGTAGATTCTGCTGAACCTGGTTTCTCAAAGGTTGCAAATAATGCTACCACTGGTGCAGGGGCAACTCAAATTGAGAACGTAAGAATCACAGGAGATGGTTTTTTTGTCCGTACGAGCGGTATCAATCCGAATATTAGGGTAAATCGCAGTGGCGATCGCTCGACCATAAATATGGAAATCTCGCAAGCAACTCTATCACCAAGTATGACGCAGCGGAATTTCCCGGTGAATCAGCATGGTGTTAGCCGTGTTGAATTTACCCAACTGGAAACTAGACCCCCTGCTGTTCGGATGACGTTGCGGGTAGACAAAGATAGCCCCGATTGGCGAGCAACTGCTAGTAGTGCTGGAGGTTTGGTGGTTTTGCCCCTTGCTCGGCTGGGCAAGTTGTCGAATGTTGATAACCAAAGTCCCCCATCCAATAATTCCCCAAGACCCTTTGCCCAACCAAGCGAATCAGATAACAATTCAGTTGCAACTATTCAGTCTGTAGAATTGTCTGGTGGCGGCTCGCAACTGACCATTAGAGGCGATAAAAATTTGTCTGCAACTGGTGGTTGGGATAGATCCTCCAGTTTGTTCCGCATCACTATTGCGAATGCGAAATTGTCACCCTCAGTAAAAGGTCCAGTATTTGATGTAAACAGTCCCATTCTCCGGCTACGCTTGCAACAAATAGACCCACGCACTGTCGCCATCTATATCCAACCAGCAGCAAGAGTGCAAATTGGGGAAATCAACCAAGTTGGTCAGCTTTTGGCGTTACAGTTACAACGCAAAGAAGGGATGTTACCACCTTTTACACCTCCGGGTTCTGGTTTACCTCCCCTACCCCGACCAAACCCACTACCATTCCCCGGTTCGCCCATCGACGGATCTATATCATCCCCCCGTCAACAGGTTCCCAATGGGCGAGGAGTAGTAATTATTGACCCCGGACACGGTGGCAACGACCCTGGAGCTATTGGTATTGGAGGACTACAAGAAAAGAACATTATTCTGCCCATTAGTCAAAGAGTTGCACAAATTTTGCAGCAAAATGGCTTGCAAGTGGTGATGACGCGAAATTCTGACTTTTTCGTCACCCTTCAGGGACGAGTAGATATGGCAGAGCGAGCGAATGCTGATGTATTTGTCAGCATCCACGCCAATTCCGTCGGTTTAGGTCGTCCGGATGTCAGTGGTTTGGAAGTGTACTATTACGACAGTGGTGTGGAATTAGCCCGCGTTGTCAAGAACAACATTCTCCAAAGCGTCAATGTTAGAGATCGGGGAATCCGACGAGCAAGATTTTTCGTCCTGAGAAAAACCTCTATGCCGTCGATTCTTGTAGAAACGGGTTATGTAACCGGTCAAGAGGATGCTGCTAAACTGCGAGATCCGCAATACCAAAATCAAATGGCAGAAGGAATTGCTCGCGGTATCCTTCAGTATCTAGGCAGAAGATGAAGAGAACAAATTTATTCTCAAACTTTGAGTAAAATACACTTTATGATTTTTGTCTTGGCACAATTTAGTATTGTTTGTCAGTCCAGTTTCACGCCTTTTCAATGCTTAAAATTGCAAAAAGCATGGCAATAGTACTAATTGAAATTTCAAAATAATAGTTTAGTTAGTATCTGAGTATTCCGGATGACAATGAGAAAGCTTAGGAAAATGATGATGAGGAACTTATCCTCTCATCATCCTTATCCAGATACCATTTCAAGAAAAGCAAAAATGTCATGAAAATCTAGAACTCTTCACCCCTAATTAATCTACTTTGTATTACCGCAAACACTTAGCCTTAGAATTTTTTTCAATAATTAAACAGTATTACCCTCAAGTATTGCCACATCATTGAACCGTATTTAAAATTTGTTACTCAGTGCATCAATTACCCAAAATCCAATCACACAATCGAAATCCTTTACCACATCAACTATCGCCACTCTTCTTTGACTGCTGTTAAAAATTGCTGGTCATTTATTTTTTTGTGTAATCGGATGCTTTCTCGACCGAGTTTTTTCGCCCAAAAGGCATCGACAACTAACACGGTCATGTTAGAATCTTACGCCATTAGCGATGTCTTTATGAGAATCCAATCATATAAACATTGGGAAACCTCATAATAGCAATCGAGTTGCATGGCGGTGACGGTGTGAGGATTTGCCAATAGTTGTTAAATTGACTGCTCCCATGAATGCTAATCAGGAGAAAAGACTGTGAAATTACACTGGCTACTACCCGGTACTTTTGGAATTATCTTCATGCTATCGTCGCCTGCTTTGGCAGGTAAATTACAATCTTGGCGTTTTGATGCCAACCAAAATCGTCTGGAAATCAATACATCAGATCCTGTTCAACCCAAAGCACAACTCATCTTCAACCCAACTCGTTTGGTAATTGATTTACCAGGAACAAGATTTGGGCAAAAACAGCTAATACAGCCAGTAAGTAGCAGTTCGGTTCGTTCTGTTCGGATTGGGCAGTTTGATGAAGAAACTGCTCGGATGGTAGTAGAACTGGCTCCTGGTTACACTCTAGACCCCAATGGCGTCAAATTTGTCGGGACAACTGGTAGTCGCTGGACAGTGCAATTACCAACCCCACAGCGCGTGCAAGCAGAGTCTTCCACAAAAAATGTTTACAATGTGGTGACAATCGACCCTAGCAATAATGGTAAAGCAACGGTTGTTAACACCACACCACCACCGTTAGCACAAGCACCGATTACAACAGCAACTCAATCTACGACTCAAATTGAGAACTTCCAAACTACCGGAGATGGCTTTTTTGTTAGGACCACGGGTGGTAGTCCTCGGGTACAGGTAAATCGCAGCCGCGATCGCTCGCTAATTTATATGGACATTGCCGGCACAACGATATCGCCACGTTTTTCCCAACGGGATGTATCAATTAACCAGTTTGGTGTCAGCCGCATTGAATTTAACCAATTGCAAACCACACCACCCAGCGTCCGCATGACATTGCGAGTGGATAAAGATAGCCCCGACTGGCAGGCAAATACTAACGGTGTTGGTGGCTTAGTAGTTCTACCTAGTAGCCGTGTTGTCAGATTACCTGCACTTTCGACTCCCCGCCCAGATTCAGGAACTCGCCCCAGCCCCATAGTCACTGAGTCAATCGCAACAATTCAGTCTGTAGAATTAGCTGCTACGGGGGCACAACTCATTGTCAGAGGCGATCGCAATTTATCTGCTAGCGGTGGTTGGGATAGAGCCACGGGTCTTTATCGCATCACTATTCCCAACGCGAAACTAGCGAATAACGTTAAAGGCCCAACTTTTGACGCTAGCAGCCCTGTTCTAAGAGTTCGTTTGCAACAGCAAGACCCTCGCACAGTCGTTCTCCTTGTCCAACCTGCATCGGGCGTTTTAGTCGGGGGAGTTAGCCAAGCCGGCGACCAGTTTATTGCCCTGCAATTACAACGTTCTAATCGTCCACCTCTGACACCACCAGGGGGACTACCTCCTGTTGTTGGGTTACCTCCCCTTCCACGACCAAATCCCCAGCCACTACCAGGCCCAATCACAGACAATCCCCAAACATCTCCAAATCCGCGTCCTACAAACGGAAGATTCATTGTAGTTATCGACCCCGGACATGGCGGCAAAGACTCTGGTGCGCCGGGATTGGGCGGTTTGCTAGAAAAAGATGTCATTTTACCTATTGGTAAGAGAATGGCGACGATTCTGGAACAAAAGGGCGTGAAAGTTATAATGACCCGAAATGCTGACTTTTTTGTGGAACTTCAGCGACGGGTGGATATCGCAGAACGAGCGAATGCTACTTTGTTTGTCAGCATCCACGCCAATTCCGTTGATGGTCGCTCTGATGTGAATGGTTTGGAAGTTTATTATTACGACAGTGGTTACCGTCTGGCGGAAGCCGTTCGCAGTAGTATTCTCCAAAATATCAGTACCATCAGAGACCGAGGAACTCGCAAAGCCAGATTCTACGTTCTCAGAAAAAGTTCTATGCCTTCGATTTTGGTAGAAACAGGCTACATGAGCGGTCGTGAGGACAATCCAAGGCTCGGAAACCCTGAATATCAAAATCGCATGGCGGAAGCGATCGCGAATGGTGTCCTCAAGTACTTAAACATCAGATAAATAAAAATGTTGTAAAAATTATTGATTAAAGAGGTGATGTGCAGATTTTTCAAAGATGCAGGATGTATTAAATCAAATGGCGTATTGTTCCTAAATCCTGTATCTTGATCCAAAAACCTAAATCAATATCTGACTGTGTTTTTATCGAACATCCTTGAAGGCAGCTTGAGCTATTTTTCAGAACCAGAACCCCAGCGTGCCCCCATTGGCATCTTTGATAGTGGTGTGGGTGGATTAACTGTATTGCGACAACTTTATCGGCAACTCCCCAATGAATCGATTATTTATTTTGGGGATACAGCCAGACTTCCTTATGGCATCCGTTCCCAAGCTGAAATTACCCAGTTTGTGCGCGACATTATGAACTGGTTGCAAGACCAGCAGGTCAAAATGGTAATTATGGCATGCAACACCAGTTCTGCCCTGGCAATTGATGCCATCCGCGAGGAATATAATCTGCCCATTCTGGGAGTTATTCTACCAGGTGCTAGGGCTGCAGTTAGCTGTGGTAAGCGCATTGGTGTCATTGCTACCCCAGCAACTGCCAAAAGCAATGCTTATAAACGTGCCATTCAAGAAATTGATGCTGATGCTCAAGTTTGGCAAGTTGGTTGTCCCGAGTTTGTGCCAATCATTGAGCAAAATCGCATTCATGACCCCTACACTACTGAAGTGGCACGCTCTTACTTGGAACCTTTACTTATTCAACAAATAGACACTTTAGTTTTCGGTTGTACTCATTATCCTCACTTAGCACCAGTACTGCGATCGCTTCTTCCAAACACAGTAAACCT
This sequence comes from Cyanomargarita calcarea GSE-NOS-MK-12-04C, assembly GCA_019359595.1. Classification (GTDB taxonomy): domain Bacteria; phylum Cyanobacteriota; class Cyanobacteriia; order Cyanobacteriales; family Nostocaceae; genus Cyanomargarita; species Cyanomargarita calcarea. The sequence continues at coordinate 21,250 of JAHHGZ010000004.1, read as the reverse complement.
AGTCGATCCTGCGGTTCATGTTGTAGCAGCTTGTGCCCAAGAGTTAGACCTATTAGGCTTAAAAAATACTCACCTACCACTACCAACTCGCTTTGCCGTCAGCGGTTGCCCGTCAACTTTTGCTCAGTCAGCAGTGCAATGGCTAGGTACTACCCCAACTGTTGAGGCTGTAAGCTTCAGCGATATCCCAGTTTCTCACCGGCAACAAAGTTAATTTAGTTGTTAGGAGGAGTTAGGAGTTAGGAGTTAGGAGTTAGGAGTTAGGAGTTAGGAGTTAGGAGTTAGGAGTTAGGAGGGAGGAGGGAGGAGTTAGGAGTTAGGAGTTAGGAGTTAGGAGTTAGGAGTGATATGATGCCCGCTTAAATGACCCGACATCATATGAGGAGTCAGAAATTAACTCTACATTTCTAACTCCTAACTCCTAACTCTACATTCCTAACTCCTAACTCTAAACTCCTAACTCCTCCTGCTTCCTCCTTTTCACAACTGAAAGCGGACTGTCAGGAGAAGCTTTTTTTTCGTTTCGCTTTGCCAGTGCTAACAATAAGTAGATAGTAAATAAATATCCAGAAGCTAAAATAAAAATCATAATAGGCATTTTCCCGTAAATCATTTTTCCCCCAGCGCCGTTATGAATCGAAGTATAAAGTTCAATAAGATTAGTCAAATTTCAGCCAATTAAGAATAATCTTTAATGGCTGGTGTTAGCTATGTGTCAAAACCTTCACGGTAGAGTTTAATACTCACCGCTTAACTGATTTCATTAGTTATTATTTTTTTTCGCAGACCATAGCCAGCACAGCAACTAAAATGCTAAAAAGCATCCTTACTGAACCAACAGCCTACCTAGTCTGCAACATCATTGCATCAACCGTTAATCAGCACGAGCAATACTAGCGCTCAAAATGTGCTACATCCTGTGTAGCTGTTACCCCCTAAGGGTAGCGCACGGCTTTTACCGACTACGGACGCAATTCGCACTACTCAACCAACGAAATAATTCCTTCGGTTTAACGTGCAGCGATTTATTTAACTCACAACACCTAATGAGCAAAATTACCTATTGGTAATTTAATCTCTCTGGAGTGAATATCTAAAAAATTTAAAATCCCTTCATTCTAGACTAACACAACCACTCTCACTTTTAAGTCAACAGAGTAGCTAAATTTAAAATTTTCTTATAGGCATTACAATTACCTTTGAGCAAATACTCTTCCCAAAAAAATAGATAATGTGTAATAGATGATAAGTAAAGAGAACAAAAAAATATTCCCTTGTTATCAAAGTTACCTTTCTCCTTGATAGGAAAACAGTAAATTCATTAACCAGAGAATATTTTTTTGCTTCTAAGGGATTTTCTCAGTGGCACTTTTGTATCAATAAACGGTTGATTCTTCAGCACTGCTGCGCATAACTAGCTTTTTTATACTTCTTAGGTGGATTAACACAAGTATTAAAAATGTGAGGGGGATGCACTGAACACACCAGATACGGAGAAAATATTCCTAAAATCGCTGCGTCTTCCTCTTCTTTGTGTAATGACAAATCCTTAACTGAGTTCCATTAGTATGGAATCACCACCAAAACAGGGCTATGAGTGTTGGATCGCCGACTGAGCTAGCACTCATGACAGGCATTCGTCTCGATACCTAGAATCGCATTCTTCATATTAAAACTAAAAACATCCATCGATTAGTTGATGAAAACTTTGCGCATAGACTCCGTTATCTTAAAATGAGTATAGGAATGTAAACTTTCGTAACCTAAGTCAGAGTCCGCCCATCCATGACCCCAGCCACCTCCTTATTTTCCCCTGTGGAAGCAGACCTGCGAACGCTAGCAGATAATCTGATACAGTTAGTTGGAAATGACCACCCCATCCTCTACGCGGCGGCAGAACACCTATTTGGAGCTGGGGGAAAGCGTGTCAGACCAGCTATAGTGCTGCTAGTATCACGGGCAACAATGCTACAGCAAGACATCACCTTGCGCCACCGCCGCTTGGCTGAGATTACAGAAATGATCCATACAGCAAGCTTGGTGCATGACGATGTTGTCGATGAATCAGAGATGCGGCGTGGTGTTCCGACAGTTCATAGCTTATTTGGCAACCGCATTGCCATACAGGCAGGAGACTTTCTCTTTGCTCAAGCTTCTTGGTATTTGGCAAACTTGGACAATTTAGAAGTGGTTAAGCTGCTATCAGAAGTGATTATGGATCTGGCTACTGGAGAGATTCAGCAAGGATTAAATCGCTTTGATGTTGGCACCTCAATAGAGACTTACCTAAAAAAGACCTATTGCAAAACTGCGACTTTATTTGCCAACAGTTCTAAAGCTGCTGGTTTACTTAGCGATGTAGAGGCCGAAACTGCTCAACATTTGTATGAGTACGGTCGTCACTTCGGCCTAGCATTTCAGATAGTTGATGATATTTTAGATTTCACCAGTTCGGCGGATACTTTGGGTAAACCGGCAGGATCGGATCTCAAGGATGGACACTTGACCGCACCAGTTTTGTTTGCCTTAGAAGAAAAACCATACTTGGAAGTATTGATTAAGCGAAAGTTTGGTCAAGAAGACGATCTAGAACAAGCCCTTGCACTCATTCAAGATAGTCTGGGTATCCAACGTTCTCGGGAACTAGCCGCCCACCATGCCAAGGAAGCGGTTCAGCATCTTTCCATTCTTCTACCTTCAGAATCCAAACAAGCCATGATTGATATGACTGACTACGTATTGAGCCGACTTTATTAAGAAAGGAGAGTAGGGAATGGCGAGTAGAGAGTAGGGGTTAAAAATGAGGAAACTTTGATATTTACTACTTGCTTACCACTGACCATTCCTGACTCTCTTAGGCGATATCAGGTGGTATCCGATCGCGCGATTGATTTTCTTTCAAATACAGTTGAATTAGGCTTTGCAGTTCGGTTCTCACGACTTCGACTGTGTTTGTAGTCGTGCCAGGAGTCTCAAAAAAAACTATACTATCTACGGGTTCTAACGCTACCAGTTGGAACAATATGTGTATTACAAGAATGGGTGCAGCTATTACTTGAGGGTCAAGCCCAGCAGATGAATTCGCTGGGACATCCTGTAGTCTTGGGAAAGCGTAAATTACGCGCTTCTCCTGTGTAGGATTTGCGCGATTGCTTAATGTAGTTACAACCCAGCCTCCATCTAAGTTTTGGAGAATGTAGTATTGGAAGTTGCGTAACTTGTTTGCGATCGCTGTGAGTGCAGGAGCGATTGCTGCGACAAGTTGTGGTGTTATACCATCTTGGGGTGCATTGTCAATCAGCAATTGAATTTGTGCATCGAAATCCATAATTACCTGTAAACATTTTTTTGGGTATTAGCTCAAGCTTCTAGGAAGTGTGAACTATAAGGCAAGATTTGGGAATAATAAATTAGAGCCAAATCTTAGACGCTTTCCTTAAGGTACTATCGCACTTATACGCTGCGACGAACCTTAACCCGAAACCTACAGTCATACAGGTCGTAATTTGTGTATGTTAGGGTCCCCTTAAAAACGAGATTATGAACTCAGCCGCAACCACAACTATTCAGGGAGATAATTCTATCGGCGTGGAGGCGATATTTCAACTCCTATTCAAGGAGCTAAGTCAGTCAACCAAAGCGAACAGTCAAAATTGCCGGGATGTGGCAAACCGAATTGCCGCTGAAGTCTTTCGGATTTGCAGCGAGAGTAAGCGCATTCAAGCCTCTGGGGAAGTGCAAAGCTCGGCAGTCACCCTAGCCCGACATCGCTTGCAACAGTGTCTAGGATACTATCAATTGGGTTCAAATCGTGGCAGGATAGAATTACACAGTACCTTGAGTGCGATCGTTTATCGTTACATTAATCCGCCCCAAAGGCAATTGAGCTATCAAGGGCGATTGGTGATTATAGAAGATTTCCTCCAAAGTTTCTATCTTGAAGCCTTGAATGCCTTTCGACGTGAGAACCAAATGGACGTTACTTATCGTCCTGGAACTCTTCTGGAATTGTCTGAGTACATGGCATTCACCGAACGCTATGGTAAGCGACGGATTCCCCTACCAGGTCGTCAGCAACAATTGATTATCCTGCGGGCGCAAACCTTCTCTCAACAACAACCTCCAGAAACTTGCGTTGATATAGAACAAGCGGCAGAAGGTAGCGGTTCTGAGGGAGATACTTGGGAAGACCCAGCCGTGCAGCAATTGCGAAGTGCAATGGCCACGCAACCAGAACCAGAACCCCAAGAAGAAACATTGCGCTCGGTTGTGGTTGCGGAATTGTTAAATTATCTTGAAGAACGACAACAATCTGACTGTGCAGATTACTTCTCCCTCCGCCTTCAGGATTTATCAGCCCAAGAAATTGAAACGATTTTGGGCTTGACCCCAAGACAACGGGATTATTTACAGCAGCGCTTTAAATACCATTTAATTCGTTTTGCCTTGCTGCATCGCTGGGAACTAGTTCACGAGTGGTTGGAAGCAGATTTGCGCACCAATTTGGGATTGACTCCTCAGCAGTGGCAAGCGTACATAATGGAACTAGACGATAAACAACGATCTTTATTAGTATTGAAGCAAGAAGGGCAACCCGACGAAAAAATTGCCAAAACTTTAGGGTTGTCTATGGCACAACTTCAAAAACGGTGGTTTAAAATTCTTGAACAAGCTTGGGAAATTCGCAACTCCTTAGTGTCCGGATCAGGTGCATCTACTCATGAATAGTGACTCAGAATCCTTACAAAACCAGTTACTCGCTTGGTTACTAGCAGATAACAATGCTCAAACTAGCGAGCAGTCCTCGGTCAGTTGTGAGGATATAAACGGGGTAGACAATCCTCTCTCAACCGCCGCCAGTCCTATTGGTGGCGCTTTTGAGTCGGAATGGACACCCCAAACCTTTCAATTGGGAGAAATTCCTACTGTGCAAGAACGTTTCCAAGCCGTCCTTAAACGTCGGCTCCAAGCCAAAATCCAACACCAACCACCTTTATTTCCTTGGGAAAGTCAATTGATAGATTATCCCGATTATCTTGACAATCCAACGATAGGAATAGTTCCTGTCTGGGGGTGGGCGGCACAACAGTCGAAGCTAAATCTACCTCTAACACTGCCAGAAAAAGTTTTTAGACAACTATTAGAAAAGTGTCAAGCATTGGTGGGTTCTTCTCTGCCATTGGGAGCAAAATTAGTCCAAGTGGTGGAGAGCTTATTCCCTGAAGATTCTCAGACACTGAACGACTTAGCCGGATTGGTGCTAAGAAGTCCTTCTCGGTCTGTGGCAGATGTGGGAAAGATGCCGACTTTAGAAAGCGATTACGATCAATTACAATCACGTCAACAGATTGCGTTGTCTTTGCTGACAGCCAAACAACTGTTTGAAAATCTGACTTTGCCAATTTCAGCAACCACTCCGGTAGTAGAACGGCAATGGCTTACTAATGCTGGGGTTTTGACTGTAAAGGTCAACTCCCAATCGAAAGTAGGAGTGAAAAACCTCCGGGTTGAAGCTGAATTACCCTCATTTGGGGTTTTGAAGCTTCAGGGAGATGGAATACAGGCGATGGCACAGTCTTCAAGTCCGGGATGCTTGAGCGTAGAATTGCCAATGACCCAACCCAACCAGACTTATAGCCTGGAAATTGAGTTAAAAGAAATAGACCAACAGCCACTGTTGTTTTCTATTGTGAGTACGATCTAGGTTAAATTCACACCCCTTGCACAAAACCGGACAATTTTACTGCCTACTTAGCTGAAATTACCACCGCTAGCACTCCACCTTAATAAACGCCAATGTTTATCAGATGAATATCCTGGTTTTGAAGCTTATCCTCAAAATTAAACAAGCAGTCATTATCCAGACACTGTCCGTGGCGTCTACACTGAAGCTGCAATAGTAGTTTCATTTCTCTTGTGTCTTCTTGGCGTCTACATCATTACTTTGCTTAAACACAGATCCGCTGCTTAAGAATCAAAATGTTTAACTTGAACTGGGTGAGTTGGCGTTTGCGTCTACCTGTGTGGAATTCCTGGCGACAAAATGTGCGCTTGTCGCCGTTGATGGAAGTAGAAGATTCAGTTCCTCTACGAGTGCTAGTTAACGCTATGGTAATTGTGGGAATTGTGGCGACGGATATTGCCGCCGAAACACGATACAGTTTTTGGGCTGTACCGCTGACTTTGGTGGGTGCAATTTGGAGCTATTACCGTCGTCGCAATCGGAATATCCCAGTTAAGTTTTGTATCGCGATTGGAATGTTATTGGCATTGGGTGCGTTTCTTGGGAGATTGCTAGGTGAGTTGAATGATACTCGGCTGGGGCTAGCCGAGTTATTAATTCAACTCTCTTGTTTGCATAGTTTTGATATGCCTCGGCGCAAAGACTTGGGCTATTCAATTTTGATTGGGCTAATTTTGCTTGGTGTTGCAGCAACACTGAGTCAGACGTTAGCCTTTGCGCCGATGCTATTGTTATTTCTAGCGATCGCCCTCCCAACTTTGGTTTTAGATTACCGTTCAAGACTCGGTTTAAAGAAGGTAAAAAGTGAAAGGTTCAAGGTTCAAGGAAAGAAATTATCTTCCGCATTACCTTTTTACCTTTTACTTTTTACTTTAATTGTGGTAATGGGACTGGGAATTTTTGCGGTTTTACCCCGGTTCCCCGGCTATCAATTGCGGAGTTTTCCTGTAAGTGCGCCAATCGATGTCAAAGGAAATTTTACAGGGCGGAATATTATCAATCCCGGTTACGTGCGCCAAGGCAATGTTAACAATCAAGGTCGGGGTAGCAGTAAGGGGACTGGTAGTGGTACTGGAGAACCAGGACAGGTAGACAAAAGCTTTTATTACGGTTTTAATAGCCAGATTAACCAAAACCTGCGAGGAGAGATGACACCCAAGGTAGTGATGCGGGTGCGATCGCAGGTAGAGGGTTTCTGGCGGGTATTGGCTTTTGATAAATATACTGGTAAGGGATGGGAGATTTCACACAACGATCGCCTCAAGCGCATCAAGCGATCGCCTTGGTCTTACCAAATTTATCTCGACCCACCTCTGAATGTTAATCAAAGCAAAGAAATAGTACAAACCTATACAGTGGTATCGGATTTACCCAATCTGGTTCCAGCGATGACTTATCCCAAAGAGATTTACTTTCCGACACCAATTATCGCTGTCGATACAGAAGGTGGATTGCGATCGCCTGTGGAATTATCAGAAGGTGTGACCTACACGGTTATTTCTGAAGTCCCTTACCGCGATCGCACTTTGTTAGGCAAAGCCTCCACAAAATATCCAGAAAATATTAAAGAATATTTCCAAATCCCGCCGGAAATTTCGGAGAAAGTCCGCAAACATACGGAAGAAATTTTAGCTGACTACAACAAAGAACGAGTAGGTAAATCAGAAAAATATCTGGATTCAGCCTATGAAAAAGCTCTTTATTTAGCTCAATACCTGAAACAACACTACTCTATTCCTGAAGACCCCTTAAATTTCCCTTATCTGGGTGAAAAAGAAGATTTAGTAGAAGCTTTTTTATTCAAGCACAAAGGCGGCTATCCAGACCATTTTTCCACAGTTTTGACGGTGATGCTGCGTTCTATCGGTATTCCCGCACGGTTGGTGGCAGGATTCGCTCCGGGAGAGTTTAATCCATTCACGGGAATGTATGTCGTCAAAAACACAGATGCCTACGCAATGACCGAAGTATACTTTCCCAAGCACGGCTGGTTTACTTTTGACCCAATTCCCAATCATCCGTTGATTCCTCCCTCAATCGAGGAAACCCAAACTTTCAGCGTCCTCCAACAGTTTTGGAAGTGGATTGCGGGGTGGTTGCCCTCTCCAGTCACTGGTTTGCTGAATAATGTCTTTGGAGCGATATTCAGTTGGATAACCAGAATGCTGGCTTGGTTTTTGGCTTTATTCTTTCAAGGTTGGCTGGGGGTTTTACTTGGGTTAATTGTAGCGACTGCAACAGCATTTTGGGGTTGGTTTTCCTGGGTGCTATGGAAAGAGTGGCGCTATAAGATGCGTCTGAGTAAATTGCCCCCAATGGAGAGTTTGTATCAAATGATGCTAAAGTGGACGGCGGAAAAAGGTTTGGGCAAACATCCAGCCCAGACACCTCTAGAGTATGCCAGAGTATCTTTCCAGCATCATCCACCTGCCACTGCGGAGGTAATAGACGAAATATGCCAAGCTTATGTTAGTTGGCGTTATGGTGGGCGATCGCCTAATTTGAATCAACTGCAGCAAAGATGGCGGGAGTTGAAAAAGACTGCGAAAAATTTGTGAAAATTGGCTAGAAATTGGATGAATAATACATCTGGCTTCATAGCGATCGCTCGGATTTGCATCAAAAACATCAAGTTAATCTATACTAAAGACGGTTTGGAACTTTATTTTTAAACGCAGAGGCTCGCGCTCGGTAAACGCAAAGGTACGCAGAGTTTTTGTTCAAGTTTCTGCTCTGAATTTACGCAAGGAAAGTAAAGTCCAGATATTAACCGTTTGCAGTATAACTTATCCCATTTGTCTACTCTTAGTTCTGAGTTTAGAGCTTCAGTAAAAAAAACAATAATTAGATACAAGACGGCTTGCAGCGTACCCCTGCGGGGAAGCAAGCTTCTGAGAGAATCTTCCACTAGTTCATCCATATTACCTTTATAACCGTTGGAACGCGGGCCAAAGGCAATGTTTTCGTATATTGACTTGGGAAAAGGATTCGGTCTTTGGAAAACCATTCCCACTTGTCGCCGTAATTTGACAGAATTAATCTTAGGGTCGTAAATATTGCGATCGCTGTAGTTAAAAATGTGCCATTAATCAGGGGAAAAACGCCAAAAGGAAATAATTTTTTGGACATAGGCTTTCGGATGGTTCTGGCTACTGTCACGAAATTCTGAATATGTAACGAAATGTCAAAATATAAAATTGTATTTGTAGTTGCGTATACCGATTAAAAGATGAAGGGTACGCAGGTGTTGCCGTATATAGCGCCAGAATGCCAACTACGAACCAGTAATCAACTAATAATTGATAATTGTTAAAGGCTATTAGAAGTCTTTATGCATCCTTTGGTTAATTAAACTTAGCTACTTATTACTTAACAAAAAGAATTTTTAAGCCAGAAATCAGTTTTTTTGTTGATTGAACAGCTTCACGGCAAAAAAATAATAGCTTTTCACATATTGACGCAATGCTTTATATAAAAAACTTATTTTTTCGATAATAAAAAATATAGCCGTTTAGGGGGGGAGGAACCCCACCCTTACAAATTGGGCTTTTTTGGTTAACTCGAATATAGTGCTTCTCGTGGCAGCAAATGCCCAGAAATATCTTCTGTTATGGCTATTACTGAGTACCTTGATTGGTATTGCTTTGTCTATGCCTTAGGGAATATTTTCTGACTTTGTTGCTTAAGAAATAGCAAAAAAAGCATTAATTAACTAAAAACGAGGATACAGAGTGAATTTAATCGGTGTAACTCAAAATAATAGGGATAACATGGGAAATAGCTATTTTCGAGCCTCTCACACTGCATTTGCCGTCAATTTTTTATGGACATTCAGTTAATCAACATCGGTTTTGGCAACATCGTGTCTGCCAACCGAGTCGTTGCCATTGTCAGTCCAGAGTCTGCCCCGATTAAGCGTATAATTACTGATGCACGCGATCGCGGTCAACTGGTTGACGCAACTTATGGTCGCCGGACTAGGGCTGTAATTATCACAGATTCTAGCCACGTAATTCTTTCAGCGATTCAGCCAGAAACGGTAGCAAATCGCTTTGTGGTTTCCCGCGAGCCTCAGGTTGTAGATAATTAGACTGGGTATGGGTGAGATGCCCCACCCTATTTCCGCCATATCCGCAGTAATATCTGTATAAGACGATTTTTCTGTCATCAGTGCTACCTATTCATTACTCAATGGTCGCCTTGCCAACTACCTTTGGACACATGAGTAATGAATAATGTCTATTGATTAATTTACAGGTTGAGCGGATAATGCAACTTTTAGAAGCCAAGAGTGGTGCTACTACCAAGGACTACCCCTATTCAGGGAAACTGATTGTTTTGACAGGTCCGAGTGGAGTCGGTAAAGGTACTTTAATGCGATCGCTTTTAGCGCGTCATCCGGATCTGTATTATTCCGTGTCCGCAACTACCCGTCTTCCCCGTCCTGGGGAAATCGACGGCAAGCACTATTATTTTATGGATCGCGGCAAGTTTGAACAATCAGTTGCTCGCGGTGAATTTTTGGAGTGGGCGGAATTTGCTGGTAACTATTACGGTACTCCCTGTGAACCTGTAATCAAGCAAATTCAAAGAGGCAAGTCCGTTGTCCTAGAAATTGAGCTAGAAGGGGCACGACAAGTTCGCGCTTCTTTTCCTAGCGCTCACAGCATTTTTATTTTGCCTCCTTCTTTGACTGAACTGGAGCAACGAATACGCGGTCGCGGACAAGACCCAGAAGATGCGATCGCTCGTCGTCTGCACCGCGCTCAAGAAGAGATGAATGCTGCTGCTGAATTTGATGTTCAAATCGTCAATGACGATTTTGAAACCGCTTTGAATTCCATCGAAGCAACCTTATTTAGTTGAAGATTGCCAGCTTCGCTCTTCACGGTTGATTATTTTTCCTAGTAATATCAAGTCCGTTTAATCTGTTACAATTCCTTACTGACTCAACCCACCCCTGTTTATGTGTGGTATCTAGCGTAAAGCATCTCTTTGGTGCAAGCGCCCTTCTGCTTTCTTGAGGGGGTTTCCTCCACTGGGTATAGGTTCAGGGTAACCGCGCTTCAACGAAGGGTAAATCGGTGAGGTTCTTAAGGTATTTATAAGTAATTAGACGGACATAACACAGATACCAAAAAAAAGGACACAAAACAAAGAGCTATGTCTCTAATTTGTGTCCTTTTTCTGTTCCTAGTTATTCATTGTTGGTTGGAGCGTTGTTTACTCCCAACTTCTAACTCCTAAATCCTAACTCCTAACTTAACCAATAAAACCTTGAAGCAATCCCAAATTGCTGGTCAAAAAGTATGCAGTGACTGCACCACCAATACCACCAATTAAGAAAGCACTGCCAAAGTTATTCCAGCCTTCTTTGGTGTTAAAAGCATCTGGAGGCTTGGGTACAGTAACGGTTGCAACTGGTTTGAGAGGGTTGCTATTGGCATACAAAGATAAGCACGCAGTAAGAATCACAACTAAGCCTATGGTTGACAGTAACCCAGCTAAATTGGCACTAGCCGCATTTCGCAGGGGACCCAATTTAGCAAAGGGCCCAAACAAAAAGTAACCATGAGCCATGCCAACTTCTAGTCCCCGCCTGAAAGGAGTTAGACCTAGGCGATAGGCGGGTAAGTTATTAATGAACCACTTGACCAGGGGAGAAGCATTAACGGGTGTTTCTAGGTTGCCTTGCTGTGGGTCGCGACCTTGGGGAAAAACAACTTCCCGATTTCTGGGATCGCTAGGAAGATTTTTGGATGCATCTACTGCTTGCGCCATATGTTATCTAAGCCTTTGAATCTTATTGGTGGCATTCATTATTTATTATTAATAATAATTGTAGCTAAATATGATTTTTGACCGTGAAGTTTAGAAAAATTAATTTAGTGGGTTTAAATAATGGTTTTAAAAATTTGAAACTCGCACGCTACAGGCATTACGAGTTTCAAAATTTTCTTTTTTTAGTCGTTATTAATGAGTTGTTAGTTGACGAATAACAACTAACATAACAAATAACAACTATTAACTATCAACTATTGGTTTATGGCAGTGGGTGGAAGAGTAGATCGGGAAAAAACTGATTAAACTCTATCAACAGTACAGCCGTACCAATCAGCAAAGCAAACAACAAAACTGGAGCTAGGGAAAGGTATTTTACCAAAAAATTCTGCTGCATGAGCCATTCTCCAAAAACATAAATTTAATCTTTGGGCAAAAGGTATGAGGAAGAGGGAAAGGGGGAACGGGGCAGGGGAAACGGGGAATAGACCAAATAATTTTTTACCCTTCCTCCTTATCCCCTTGTCCCCTTGTCCCTTGCTTGTAGCCCAATACCTAGTACCTACTAGCGTGGCGAAATGGGGATTTCTGAATCCTTCGCGGTCAACTCGCCCGAAAGCAATTCTTTGACAGCAGCAATGGGCCAGGTGAATCCTGACAGCATCAATGGCAATGCCAAAGGAACTTCGATCAGGACTTCTTTCATCTCGGCATCTGGCAGTTTTTTAACTGCTTGGATGTAAGCACGACCTACCCAACCAATCCAACCGGCGATGTAAAGGAAGAGAATACTGGGAATTAAGAAATCGCCAGCATGATCGAGACTTCCATCCACAATTAGATGAGGTAGACCTTCTGGACCGCACAGCGCCTGAGCATAACGCTCAAAGCGGTTTTGACCTGATTGGGGATCGGCGGTGGTATTACGCGCATTAGCAGCTCGTTCCTGAAAGGCAGGAGATTCGCTGCAAGGTACCAAATCAGCTCCTACAGCTTTCGCTGGAGAGGCAAAATTGAACCAAAGACAAAACGCTAAAACCAAAGCAAACAATCGTCGCATTGAGTTGTTTCCTTTTATTACGAAACACAAAGTTTTTTTGTACAAAACGAAGCGGGTTGTACAGTTTTTATTTGCAGAACTTCCAAGCATCATACTCTTGCATGGGAACCGAGTAAAGTTTAAGTAAATAAAAGTTAAAGCTTTCAGTAACAAGTCTTAATAAAGTTCTGAGACCTAAGTCCTGAGTTTTGTGGTTAAAGGTGCTGTTGTTGAGGGTTAAATAGTGATTTTTTCTTGCCCACTCAAGAACACTCCCTTAACCTACCTGCAGATGAAAACTCTGGGTCAATCGCATAAATCCATTAAAATGGAAATGGATGAAATTTATTGTTCATATCATTAAGTGGACTTCTGCTATTGGGTAGAAAATTTATCCGCTTCCTTGTCGGGGTATTAAACCCCCCCACAAGAAACAGGTTGCTCGTCTTGAGTTGGGGTCCTGTATCCCCATATATAAACCTTCTTCCTTCTTCCTTCTTCCTTCTTCCTTCTTAAAAGAAATGGCAACCGTTTTAGCAATAGAAACAAGTTGTGATGAAACTGCCGTAGCCGTTGTAAATAATCGTAAAGTTGAAAGCAGCGTTATTACTTCGCAAATCCCAGTGCATCGGCAGTATGGAGGTGTAGTGCCAGAAGTCGCTTCCAGAGAGCATTTAGAAACTATAAATGGTGCGATCGCGATCGCCTTAGAAGAAGCCAAACTAGACTGGAAGCAAATTGATGGAATTGCAGCAACCTGTGCCCCAGGACTAGTGGGAGCATTGTTGGTAGGGTTAACTGCGGCCAAAACCTTAGCAATGTTATACGATAAGCCTTTTTTAGGAGTTCATCACCTTGAAGGTCACATTTACGCCACTTATTTAAGCGAGCCGACACTAGAGCCTCCTTTCCTCAGCTTACTAGTTTCAGGCGGACATACAAGTTTGATTTATGTCAAGGAATGTGGTATATACGAAACCTTAGGACAGACTCGCGATGATGCAGCGGGTGAAGCTTTTGATAAGGTGGCGCGACTGTTGGAGTTGGGATATCCTGGTGGGCCAGCAATTGACCAACTGGCAGTACAGGGAAATCCCCAAGCTTTTACCTTGCCAGAGGGGAAAGTTTCTCTCCCAACCGGGGGATATCATCGCTATGATACGAGCTTTAGCGGGTTAAAGACAGCAGTATTGCGATTGGTACAACAGTTAGAGAAAGATGACTTGCCTATACCCGTGGCGGATGTAGCGGCTAGTTTTCAGGAAACCGTAGCCAGAGTATTAACCAAAAGAGCGATCGCTTGTGCCCTGGACAACAAATTAAGCACTATAGCCGTTGGTGGAGGAGTGGCGGCTAACAGTGGATTGAGAAAACACTTACAGCAAGCTTCTTTGGAGCATAATTTGCGGGTGCTATTCCCTCCCATGAAGTTTTGTACTGATAACGCCGCAATGATTGGTTGTTGTGCAGCAGAGCATTTATCCCTTGGTCACACCTCACCCCTCACCCTAGGAGTGCAATCTCGGCTTCCACTGACATCCGTAATGGCGTTGTATAGACATTGAAGGTAAGGGCTACTAAAGATTGATATCTGGACAATTGAGATATTTTGTCCACTTATGGGTATATTTTATTTAACAGTTCTTAGCCCTTATCCTTGCCCTGATTTAGCAACCTGCGAATTTCACCAGCAACAGCATCCGGCTGCTCTAACATTGCTAAATGTCCACAATTAGGAATTTCGATTACATTGTCACCGCAGTATTGAAAGAGCGGGTGAAAGCTAGCTAAATGACGGACATACTTAGGTTCCATCACCTTATCTTCAGCACCAGCCAAAAAATAAACTGGCTGCTTCAGTTCTGAGACTAACTGAGGTAAACGGTTGATTTCTTCTTCAGTGGTGGAATGCAGTAGAGTTCCCAATGCCGCTTCTGGATCGGCTACGACAAAATCAATCACCCGCTGACGACCCCAATAGCGCTCTAAAGGACGCGCTACACTGTTCCTGGTAAAGAACAAATCGATCAGAGGCACCTGAGACAGCCATCGGGGACGGACTTGTAAAAATTTCTGTCCGGCTGAACGAAACTGTTCAAACGCTTCTTTGAGGTATATACCACCGCCAGCGTTGACACAGATAACACCCCGAACAATCTCAGGTATTTGTTCTGCTCCCCAGAGGGCGATCGTACCTCCTAAAGAATGACCAATCAGCCAAGCATTAGTAATATTCAACTGATGAAGCAGGATAGCTAAATCAGCCGCATAAGCAACTGGTGCATAAACAGAATCAAAAGGATTGCCAACTTCATCAAAGCGAATGGTATCGAAACCCAAAGAGCTTTCTTGCTGTCTAAAGTCAATTTTTACTTGAGGCTGAGACTCACCAAAACCTCGTAAATCATAAGACAGGCACTGGAAATCCACAGATAAGCGCTCAATCACAGGTTGCCAATATCCACGGCTATTAAGCCAACCGTGGATAAAAACTAAAGTATTGGGGATTGTGGTGGGAGCCGTTAGCTCGTATGCGTGTGGAACGCCCAAGATTTCGATAGTTGCCATAATGTCTATCGTACCTTTAAGGTGGGTGCGACGATAGAGGGGGAGAAGGGGGAGCAGGGGGCAGGGAGCGGGGCAGGGGGAAATTTGTAACTCCTAACCACGCTCCTCCTAACTACTAACCAAGAACTCTCCATTCTCTACAAAGTTATTTTCCCAACAACCGATGCCGCACTCCTTCAGCAATTCTATGCCCAAGATATTCAGGAATTAGACTTTCATTTGGTCCGAGTAAATAGAGAATCAAGCGTGTCCGTCCGCGCCAAACCAACAAATTGGCATTTACTACCAAAAGGTCTTCTTGCCAAATAGCGTACATGACTTTGTAAAACAATCCTGGTTGGTTATCGGCTTCAACCACTAAGGCTGGAAGATGAAAAACTGGATCGACATAAAATTCAGTCTCTACCTGCTCTAAACCAGCGTCAAGGTTAAATTCTACCGCCAGCATCTCTTCTACCTCAAACCGCCCTCCTAGAGCCTCACGAACAGCACGACATACATTCTCTCCGGTTTTCTCGGTTAGGGCTTTGCTACCCCGAGACACCAATAGTTTAATAAAAACTAACATCGGCGGTTTAATTTGACCGTACAAACTTAAACCGTGAATGGTTAACCCATAAGCCGCCAGTACACCAAAAATATCGCTGAGGAGAAAAGACTGGTTGCGGTAGGCAAAATGCAGGGCACTTTTGCTGCCTTCCGGTTTCAGCTCAATTACGGCGCGTCTGGTTTTATAGAGACGGTAGGCTAACCGCAAATTTTGCAGTTGAATTTCACTGCTGACAAACTGCTCATAGAACTGAGGAAACGCTCGGTTAAAGCGTTTGAGAAGTTCCAGAGTCGAAGATTTTAAACCAGAAGCCATTGTTGGGAGTTAGATTTGCTTTTAGGCGTCAAAAGTAGAGCTTTCATCCGGTGTGATTTTTTATTCACTCTTAAATCCTACGGTTTTAGTTAATTTCTCCTAGCCTCCACAACAAAGTGCTAAAGTTGAAAATGATTAGTGCAAAACACCCTATTCCATAGCCTATTACCATTGAATATCCCGAAAACACCCAGTTTTTAAGAGTGTGAGGGCTATATGTGGAAAATAGCTGTGTTCAAAGTGGATTAACACTATTTATTATTGGGAAACCAATTCAGTTATACTACCCGAACCACGTTGGCATGGGTTTTTGGAAAACTTGGTTTAGTACACCTGAAGCTGTTGCAACAAGTAAGACGGCTTCCTTTGAAGAGCATACAGCGGAAGCTGCGAGCAACTCCAGTCCAAATGGCGTTAGCGAAACTTCTTTAAAGGAAACTCGCATTGTTTTTAGCACGGAGCGAGATATCGACCTGTATGAACTTGAAGAACTCTGTGATGCGGTAGGTTGGTCGCGTCGCCCGTTACGAAAAGTTAAGAAAGCTATTGAGCATAGTTTTCTCGTAGCCTCTATGTGGCAAGTACGAGGAACTCAACGCCGGCTCATTGGTTTTGCCCGCGCTACTTCAGATCATGCCTTTAATGCCACAATTTGGGATGTGGTTGTTCACCCAGACTTTCAAGGTCGAGGGCTGGGCAAGGCTTTGATGAAGTACGTACTCAAGAAACTCCGCAGTGAGGAAATTAGCAATGTAACTCTCTTTGCCGATCCTCACGTTGTAGACTTCTACCGGGGTTTGGGATTCATGTCCGACCCAGAAGGTATCAAAGGTATGTTCTGGTATCCTCATTAATTCCAATTAAAATAAAGTTTCTTGCCATATTAGGGCGAGGTATAGTAATGTAGTATATTAGTGAGATGTGGTTTGAAACCAAGTCACATCTAACTGGTTACTAACATGAGCGCCGGGATGTAGCGCAGCTTGGTAGCGCGCCTGCTTTGGGAGCAGGATGCCGCAGGTTCGAATCCTGTCATCCCGATTTAATTTACTGTTTTGAATAATTTTGACTTTAGACCAATTAAGGAATCTAGGGTTTTTGTGTATTTCCAATACAAATAGGATTTATGCAAAATTGTCTGAAACACCCGATTTGCTGTCGTAGTGGTAATAGCAACGCAAAGTGAAACGCCTATATGTGGCTTGCCTCCTTATCGGTAATACCACTATGTCAGAACTTTTTTGCGTAAGCCCTGACAAAAATCGAAATTTAGCCGAATTTGAAGATGTTGCAAACCGATATTTATTCAGAGTTTTCCCGTAAAGTTTAGGTTATTTATATTACTTAAATTTCCAAATAAATATTGTTTAGTAATTTTGCGGACAAACATATAAACTCAAGGTTAAATTCTAAATTAAAAGGTCAAATCGTCATAAATGTAGGTTTCGGCACATTTTTCACTTGTCGGTAGATGGAACGATCTACTCTAATGTGGCGTCAAGGATGGCTAATAAACAGAATAGAATGGCATTGCGTTTATATTGCCCTTGAGTACCATTGTCCTCACTAGAGAGGGAGAATATAATATCGCAAGAGCAGGCATCTAGGGTTCAATAGCCCAAGCGCAAAGCGAAGTTGAAAATAAAAAGCAGCACAGTCGATTGACTAAGAAGATATTATAACTAGAACTAGAACTAGGACTAGTTGATTCTGTGCAATTGAACATGAAAGTTAAATTTGATTAAGGTATTGATGCTAGGAGAAATCATGAAATCATTGGTTCGCTGGGGCACAACATTGGGTTTGATCGGAAGTACTCTGCTCGGAACAGTAGTGAGTATAAATGCTCCAGTGTTGGCATTATCAGAACAACAAGTTAAAGAAAAGCTTGATTCAGTACCTGTGTATTTGATTACCAATTCCCAAGGATTGCCTCTAAGTCGTCCTTTGCCTGAGGCTCAAGGGCAAAAAGGTGGCTCGGTGACAGGAGTTTATATGAGTCAAAAAGAAGCCCAATCTTTTATTAAAGAGCTACAGAACGTCAAAGAGAAAGACCCAAAGATGACAGAAATGGTGAAAAGCCTACAGGTAACTGCAGTACCTCTGGGGGTAATTTATCAACAATTGCAAAGTTCTAAGGGCAAGCCAGACCGTTTGTTATTTGCCTTTAAACCTGTAGAACAAGAGATTAAGGCAGCGATGGATTTATTGCAAAAAAGCGGTCAACAGGTGAATCAGTTTAAGAGCGTACCTGTTTTTGCTGTCAGATTTGCACCAGATAAGGGTTATGTACCAATTAAATTGCCATCTGACACCCAAGAAATAGTCCCCTTGTTTTTGAGCAAACAAGATGCATTGGGTTTGTTAGGTCAGGTGAAGGGACAATTCCCCAAGGCTGATATTCAGGTAGTGGATGTAGACGGCGTAATTAAGACCTTGCAAGACAAAAACGATGAGTGGCTCAACCGAGTTGTTTTAGTGCCATCGGCAGAGTCTAGAGACTATATCAAGACGCTACCACAAACTCCAAATAACGCTGCCCCTTCCAGAAATCAAGCCCCCGCTAAACCTGCTCCCAACAATTCACAGCCACCAGCCAAGCCCAAACGTTAATCCAGCATGGCGGATAAAGAGTGGATAGTTTCTGGATTACGACTAATTCAGTGGCGAAATGCAGCAATTATTGCTGCGATCGCCACTGATGTTTCTCCAGTTGAGGTGGACTGGCTGTTGCAAGAGGTGGCAGGTTTAGACCGTTTGGCATTGCGTTTGGAGTCTTTTAAAGATTGGCCTAGCATTCAACTGCGTTTACCTCTAGAAGATTTAGAGGATCTGTGGCAAAAGCGATTGTACGATCGCTTGCCAGTGCAATATATTGCGGGAGTTACACCTTGGCGAAATTTTAAAATCGCTGTATCAAGTGCAGTTTTGATTCCCAGACCGGAAACAGAATCCTTGATAGATTTAGCTGTGGCAGTCGCTGAAACAGAGGAAATGCGACAAGGACACTGGGCTGATTTGGGGACTGGTAGTGGGGTTCTCGCTCTGGGATTGGCTGATGTTTTTCCGAATGCAATAATCCACGCTGTTGATTGCAGTCCCCAAGCATTGGCGATCGCTCAAAAAAATGCTCGCTCTGCCGGTTTTGGACAACGGATTCGATTCTATGAAGGTGAATGGTGGCAGCCCTTAGAATCTCTCAAAGGACAATTCAGCGGTATGGTGTCAAACCCACCTTACATTCCTAGCAGCACTGTACTGACCCTACAACCGGAAGTAGTTAACCACGAACCACATTTGGCTTTAGATGGTGGCGCTGATGGTTTAGATTGCATCCGCCATTTGATAGATATTTCCCTGGAATATTTAAAACCTGGTGGCGTTTGGTTGATTGAGATGATGGCGGGACAGGCAGATGAAGTGCGAGAACTGTTGCAACAAGGTAGCTATCACAATATTCAAATCCACGCGGATTTTGCGGGTATAGAGCGTTTTGCTGTTGCCTATAGAAAAGAGTTAGGAGTTAGGAGTTAGGAGTTAGGAGTTAGGAGTTAGGAGTTAGGAGTTAGGAGTTAGGAGTTAGGAGTTAGGAGTTCATTAACTTACCAGGATGCACTTTTTTTGCTGTCAGTTGAAAATAAAAATAAAATAGCGCAATCTGGAGAATTTACCGCACAGTAAAGATAAAGCTCTTGTAGGGTGGTCATCCGAACTGCCCATTTTATATTTAATTACGCAGATCCACTTAACTCCTAACTCCTAACTCTTAACTCAATAGACATGACTCAAGTCTCAATATTTGACCTGATCGCCAAAGCCCGAGCGGGAAAATTGGTCAGTTTTCCCACAGATACGGTTCCGGCACTGGCAGCAATACCCGAACAAGCAGGGTTAATTTTTGAAGCCAAGCAACGCAGTCAGGATAAACCTTTAATATTAATGGCAGCCAGCGCAGATGAACTCTGGGATTATGTCACAGGGAGTGTTGCTGAGTTTGCAATTTGGCAGAGTATAGCCGAAAAATACTGGGCTGGAGGGTTAACTTTGGTGTTGCCAGCATCACCACGGATGCCTACATTGATGAATCCCAACGACCCAACTACTATCGGAATGCGAGTCCCAAATAACGCGATCGCCCTTCAGATTTTGGCACAAACAGGACCGCTTGCGACAACCAGCGTGAATTTGTCAGGACAGCCAGCTTTGCAAACGATGGCAGAAATTGAAGCACAGTTTCCGGATGTTCTAACTTTGGCTACAACGGAATTTACTTTTGAAGCAACGGGGATCGGTGTACCTTCGACCGTTGCCAAATGGACTGGAATAAATTGGCACATTCTGCGGCAAGGGGCAGTAGAGTTAAAACTTTAACTTCAGATAGCTACTTATACCCATTCTCTGTGACAATGCACTTAATCCCCGCAGCATCAAAAGAGCAAGCTTTTTATTTCTCTAACTCTGCGCTCTAGTGTGTCCACTGCGGTTAATAAAACAGTTATGTAAAGGGCACCGAAGGGAGTCAGTACATCATCAAATCCAAATGGTATTAGTTATTATGAATTAACGATTTTCTTTTATTCAGGACTTTTGGATTACAAACTGGGAACTCCATAAATGAAAGAAAACGGCTTTGTAATTAAAACTCATGAGTGATTATGGCTAAATTATTATGATTTCGATTAACTGGGTATATTTAGTAGCGGGAATCGCACTGGGGATGGGTTTTCGCTCATTATTTGCACGTTTAAAGGTGTCCTCTAACTCCAGTGTGGCTTCAGTAGTGGACAAACAGGATATGTCAACACTAGAGCAACAGATAAAGCAAACCCAACTGGCTTATGATATGGCACAAGAAATGGGTCAGTTCAAAGCCGGATTTTTGGCACGGACTACCCACGAATTGCGATCGCCTATCAGCCAGTTAATCAGCTTGCATCAGTTAATTTTGTCAGATTTGTGCGAAAATCCAGCCGAAGAGAGAGAGTTTATCGCCCAAGCTCACAATTCTGCGAATAAGCTGATGAAGCTGATCGATGAAATTCTCAAAATCGCTAGAATTGAACATGGGACTAACAAGCTTGATATTCAACCGCTACAGTTAGCCCAACAGTTGCAAGAAATTTATCAATTATAGCAACCGCCAAGGCGGTTAAGACGCGAAACGCAAGGCATCCTCAATGGCATCTCGTAAACAATCGAACTGATCAAGTTTTTTACGGATTCGACTTTTTAAGCAAGACCAGCATTGCTCAAT
>JAHHGZ010000002.1 GCA_019359595.1 Cyanomargarita calcarea GSE-NOS-MK-12-04C | reverse complement strand
GAAATTCGTGTTGACGGTAAACGCATTGGAGGCAAACTGAGTGATTTCAGGTTACTACATTCTAAGGATTGTTATTCCTACGGTTAACTCCCAAATACTACGATATCATGACATTAGAGAGTAAGGCTGAGAATATGGCAAAACTTGACGGTCTTGAAACAGTTCTTGATTTTCTCAAGGGGCTATAGCCTAAAATCGCTGCCCAGATTGCCAAGAAAGTAATGTCGTTGAATGTTGATCCTTTACCAGCAGATTATAAGGAATTGACTGGTTATGCAGGATACTACCGTGTAGATTCAGGAGAATATCGGATTGTTTATCGCTTTGATGCAGATGCGGATTTAGTTGAAGTGATTTTGGTTGGAAAGCGCAATGATGACGAAGTGTATAAGGAACTTAAACGCTTATTGCGCTAGCTGCTTTTCTGCATTCGTCCTAACTCCCCAAGAAACGATTGCGCTTCCTTGAGATTAATAATGCCAACCTCAGCCAACATGCCGACCCTAGGTTTAGCAGCGATGAAAAAGGTTGCAATGCTTACAATAGCCTCAGTACTGCCTAGTTACAGGCCTTTTTACTTGTTTTGATTCGTCTTGCTGCTCAAAATGTTTATCGATAATTGCAGGAACTTGTGCCGCACTAATATGGGTGTAGCGAGTTTTGTCTGGCATGACTACATTTGGTCCGGCTTTGCAATTTTTCATGCAACCAGTACCTTTAATAGTTACCTGTTCTTCTAATCCGCGATCGCTCAAAGCTGAAGCTAAAGCCTGACAAACTCCTTTACCACCACGTTTCATACAATCAGACTTTTGACACACCAAAATAGTAGTTTGCTTGATTGGCTTAACATTACTGGTTTCTGATGAGAGAGGTTGAGGTGTTGGAGTGAAATCTCTCCCTTCATCTACTTGCGCTGCCATTACTCGCTCCGCTTCAAATTTAACTTTACCAGTTTCCAAGTCAAGCTTCTTTTCGCCCAAAACTTGCAGCAAAGTGCCTTTTGGTAAGCGCCAGTCAAAACCAAATCGTAAGTGTTTAGCTAATTTTACGTAATATTCACCCTCTGAAGTCTGTAGCAGCAAGCCCTTGAGCTTATGACCATCTTTGATAACTAAATCTAATAATCGTCCTTCAAGGCAATATTGTGATACTTCGGTCTTGCGGGAATTACTCATTTTTATTCTCCTTTTTACTCAAACAAACTCTTAAACCAGACATCAGAACTTCCAATCACGACCCCAGCATTGCTTGAGAGTCCAAATCATTTCTTGACGGGAGACTGTAAATTGCCTAATCACGCTCCAGAGTTGAATTGCTGCAACAACACTGACAATTTCAACTGTCAATGGCTGATTTGACTCGCACCAGGAGGGAATGCCTAACTCCTGCAAGCGTAAATATACTTGCCAGCGATCTGCCCAATTCACTTCAACGACTTGTTTTACTTGTGTTTGTGGTGGTTTCAAGACATCTACCCCTCAATAATGCAATATAATCGCAGGAAATTTTGCGCTTATACTTCCGTTAATTTTAAATTCGTGGGAGTTTAAGGGACTTCCAAAAAATCTAGAATTCTGTATGTTCAGCGTTTAACCTCTCCGTGGTAGGCGAAATGCTTGCTCTACAGAATAATTAAATATTTTTTACTTGGAAGTCTCCAACCTTCATATCTAGGATAGCTTAAGTGCAAACAATTCTCAGTTAGTTCTGAAAAAATAAAAACAAAAAAAGTTTGCCGCGAACAGCGAGCCAAAATTCTCATATCTATACGGATATGTCAATAAAATTTATGAAACTTAACTTGTTTTCGCCGACCAGTCTGCTAGTAAGACTAAAAAGGATAATTATGAGTAAATATTTCAAAATGTATGAAGTTATTAATAAGGCTTGTTTTTAGTTTTTCAATGTTAATATATATAGACTAAGCAGTTAGCATCTACGGCTGCGAAAAAAAGAGAGGATAACCATGTCTGAAACACCTACTTTGATACAAAATTTTGGTCAGGTTTATGACAATCCTGTCCTGCTGGATCGTAGTGTAACTACCCCAGTTTGCGAAGGATTTAACGTAGTTTTAGCTAGCTTCCAAGCCCTGTACTTACAGTACCAAAAACATCATTTCGTTGTCGAAGGTGCGGAATTCTACTCACTGCATGAGTTTTTCAACGAAAGCATGAAAGAAGTTCAAGGGCATATCCATGACATTGGAGAACGTTTAAATGGATTAGGCGGAGTGCCTGTTGCTACCTTTGGTAAATTAGCAGAGTTATGCTGTTTTGAAACAGAACAAGATGGCGTTTATTCTTGTCGTCAAATGGTAGAACACGACCTTACAGCCGAACAAGCTATGATTGTTCTGATCCGGCGTCAAGCTGCTCAAGCAGAGAGTTTGGGTGATAGAGCAACACGTTATTTGTACGAAAAAATTCTGTTGGAAACTGAGGAAAGAGCGTATCATTTAGCTCACTTCATCGCCAAAGACAGCTTAACTTTGGGTTTTGTCCAATCGATTCGCAATTAACCGACTACATCATCGTTTCCAGTTGTCTATCCTCGGCGATCGCAGAACCTGGTATCGCTAGTTGAAAAAAAAGAATATAATAAAGGGCAGAGAGATAAATACGCAACTCTCTGCCATTTTTAATACAGATTCAAATAAATTAATATTTGTTGTTATTAAAAGTTGTTATTGACTTTATTTGTCAGGAAATTTTTATACTTTGAATTTAACTAAAAAAATTAAATTTTTCCTATGTAGATAGCTTAAAAAATATTAATTTTTAATAAAATAATTTAGGGAAAACACGGACATTCTTTCAGAAATTAATTTAATTAAATTATAAAACTAGGAAAAGAAGAAAAAAGTATTATATGTATCCCGTACTCCCTTGCCAAGAGCCTCCAACCCCCTTTTGTGTCATCAAACCTGGAAAAGTTAACAACAAACAGCATTTCTGGGGAGTAAAGACCTTTAAAATAATCAGGATTTGTATTCTCGTACTCAATCCGAAGCACAAACTATGCCCCGCCGTGACGACCTCAGGAAAATACTGCTGTTAGGTTCTGGTCCAATAGTAATTGGACAAGCCTGTGAGTTTGACTACTCTGGTACGCAAGCTTGTAAAGCCCTGCGAGAAGAAGGTTATGAAGTGGTGTTGGTAAACTCCAACCCGGCGACCATCATGACCGATCCCGAAACAGCCGATCGCACTTACATCGAACCGCTAATACCAGAATTAGTCGAAAAAATAATTGCCAAAGAACGTCCTGATGCCTTACTACCGACGATGGGCGGACAAACGGCACTGAATATCGCCGTAACTTTGGCGAAAAATGGAGTCTTAGAAAAGTATGGCGTTGAGTTAATCGGCGCTAAATTACCAGCCATTGAAAAAGCCGAAGACAGGAAACTGTTTAATGAGGCGATGGCAAAAATTGGAGTTAGTGTGTGCCCTAGCGGTACAGCTTCAACTTTGGAAGAAGCAAAAGCGATCGCTCAGAAAATTGGTACCTATCCTTTAATTATCCGTCCGGCGTTCACAATGGGTGGGACTGGCGGTGGCATTGCTTACAACCAAGAAGAATTTGAAGAAATGGCGCAGGTAGGGATCGATGCTAGCCCTGTTTCCCAAATTCTCATCGACCAGTCCCTCTTGGGATGGAAAGAGTACGAATTAGAAGTAATGCGCGACTTGGCAGATAATGTGGTGATTATCTGCTCGATCGAAAACCTCGACCCGATGGGTATCCACACCGGGGACTCAATCACTGTCGCTCCAGCCCAAACCCTTACGGATAAAGAATACCAACGCCTGCGGGATATGGCGATTAAAATTATCCGCGAGATTGGTGTTGAAACTGGCGGATCTAATATCCAATTTGCGGTGAATCCTGTAGATGGGGATGTGGTTGTCATTGAGATGAATCCCCGTGTTTCCCGCAGTTCAGCTTTGGCTAGTAAAGCGACAGGCTTCCCGATTGCCAAGATTGCGGCAAAGTTAGCTGTGGGTTACAGACTGGATGAAATTAAAAACGATATCACCAAACAAACCCCCGCTTCTTTTGAACCAACAATTGATTATGTAGTTACAAAAATTCCCCGCTTCGCTTTTGAAAAATTCCCCGGTTCCGAACCCGTGCTGACGACACAGATGAAGTCTGTAGGGGAAGCGATGGCAATTGGGCGTACCTTTAATGAATCCTTCCAAAAAGCGTTGCGTTCTTTAGAAACCGGTCGCGCTGGTTGGGGATGCGATCGCGCCGAAAAACTTCCCAGTGGCGAACAAATTCGTGCCCAACTGCGGACACCAAACCCAGATCGGATTTTCTCCGTCCGCCACGCCATGCAGCTAGGCATGAGCAACTCGGAAATTTACGAACTCACAGCTATTGACCATTGGTTCCTCGATAAATTGCACCAACTCCTAGAAGTGGAAAAGTTCCTCAAACGGACACCATTAAATAAGTTGACAAAAGAGCAGATGTATGGAGTGAAGCGAGAAGGATTTAGCGATCGCCAAATTGCCTACGCCAGCAAAACCAACGAAGATGAAGTCAGGGCATACCGCAAACAGCTAGGAATTATCCCGGTTTATAAAACAGTAGACACTTGTGCTGCCGAGTTTGAGGCATTTACCCCTTATCACTACTCTACCTACGAAGAAGAAACAGAGGTAATGCCCTCATCCAAGCCCAAGGTGATGATTTTGGGTGGTGGCCCCAACCGCATTGGACAAGGAATTGAGTTTGATTATTGTTGTTGTCATGCCGCTTATGCCTTGAAAAAGGCGGGGTTTGAGACAATTATGGTCAACTCGAATCCAGAGACGGTATCGACAGATTATGATACGAGCGATCGCCTGTATTTTGAACCGCTAACCAAGGAAGATGTTCTCAACATCATCGAAACCGAAAACCCAGTTGGGATTATCGTCCAGTTTGGCGGACAAACACCGTTGAAATTAGCTATTCCTCTGCAGCAAGCACTCAGCACCCAAAACTCGGCAATTAGGACTCAAATTTGGGGTACATCACCAGATTCGATCGACATGGCAGAAAATAGGGAGCGGTTTGAGAAAATTCTCAAAAAGTTAAATATTTCCCAACCGCCAAATGGGATGGCTCGGAGTTATGAAGATGCGTTAATTGTTGCCAGACGGATTGGTTATCCAGTGGTGGTGCGTCCTAGCTACGTTTTGGGGGGAAGAGCGATGGAAATCGTCTATTCAGATAGCGAGTTAGAACGTTACATGAGCTTTGCCGTATTAGTGGAACCAGACCACCCAATTTTGATTGATAAATTTTTGGAAAATGCGATTGAAGTTGATGTGGATGCGATCTGCGATCGCACAGGCAAAGTTGTGATTGGCGGCATCATGGAACACATCGAACAAGCGGGGATTCACTCAGGAGATTCTGCCTGCACTTTACCCTCAATCTCAC
The DNA here is from genome assembly GCA_019359595.1 of Cyanomargarita calcarea GSE-NOS-MK-12-04C. Classification (GTDB taxonomy): domain Bacteria; phylum Cyanobacteriota; class Cyanobacteriia; order Cyanobacteriales; family Nostocaceae; genus Cyanomargarita; species Cyanomargarita calcarea. Next base: position 316,903 of record JAHHGZ010000002.1, on the reverse strand, counting down.
TCTCACCAGCAGTTCTCAATCAAATTCGGACTTGGACTGTGGAACTAGCAAAGGCATTAAATGTGATTGGGTTGATGAATATTCAGTTTGCTGTTGTTGGCTCAAGCAGCTATTCTCCCCAAGTTTACATTCTGGAAGCTAATCCCCGCGCCTCTCGGACTGTACCCTTTGTTTCCAAAGCAACCGGCGTCCAACTGGCAAAGCTGGCATCTTTGATTATGTCTGGTAAAACTTTAGAGGAGTTAAATTTCACCGAAGAAGTGATACCCAAGCACATCGCCGTCAAAGAAGCAGTACTACCTTTTCATAAATTTCCCGGAACCGATACAATACTCGGGCCAGAGATGCGCTCTACCGGCGAGGTGATGGGCATTGACAGCGACTTTGGACGTGCCTTTGCCAAAGCATTCATGGGAGCAGGTGAACGTTTACCCCTTTCAGGAACAGTATTTGTATCTATGAACGATCGCGACAAAGCTGCTTGCGTTAGCGTGGTCAAACAATTTATTGATTTAGGCTTTTCTGTAATGGCAACCAGCGGTACAGGCCTTGCCCTTAAAGATGCGGGATTAGATGTGCAATTAGTCCTGAAACTCCATGAAGGTCGTCCCCACGTCCTTGATGCCATCAAAAATCAAAAAATTCAACTTATCATCAACACACCTTCTGGAGAAGAAGCCCACACTGATGCGAGGTTAATCCGCCGCACCGCCCTAGCTTACAAAATTCCCATCATCACCACCATCGCCGGCGCAAAAGCCACTGTCGCCGCGATTCTTTCTCTACAAACTACAACCTTGGATGTGAAAATCATTCAAGATTATAGTTTCTAACTACAAAATTCCTAATTCTCATTCTCGTATGGGTGGGGTAACCCCGCCCCTCCCTATTCCTTATCGCCCCAAGTTAAAAGAAAAATTAAGCAATCGTGCTGGGGGAATAATTATGGTTATCATTTAATTATTTTAATAAATATTAGAGTAATTGGCTTGCCTTATTATGAGTATATTAATTATGACTTTAGATCCTCATTAAGGGCACTGGCGGCTTAGAGATACTATGAATACTGCAAAACTTAAGCAAATTAAGTAGTGCGATTTTTCTCATAAATGTTACAATTATTCATAACAGGAAAAAAGAAAAATGTTTAACTGGCTACCTTTTATCTAACTGTAGATACTTGTGACAATAGTGAAAAAAATTGTAATTTTGATCGGTATATAAGAAGCAAATTTCGTTACCGTTGACCGCCAAATATTTTAGGCGCGTAAATTGCTAAACACGGCATGGGTTCCCAGTCAGGCTGGGATGTACCCGACCCAGGCATCTATCCGTACTAGACCCACCCGTCAAATCCATCATTACCAAAGAGTAGCGCCATGAAGACCGCTCAGACACCTACAGACCTCGTGCGGACTTACCTACGTGAGATTGGCCGAGTTCCCCTATTAACCCATGAAGAAGAGATTTTTTATGGCAAGCAAGTGCAGCGTTCAAGCACATTGCATGAAATTAGGGAATCTCTTGCCAACCAGTTAGGTCGTCAACCCAGCTTGGAAGAGTGGGCAAAAGCGACAAAGCTGGAAACAACAAACTTAAATGAAGCGATCGCTGACGGTGAAATTGCCAAGCGCAAGATGGTAGAAGCCAATTTGCGGCTGGTGGTGTCCGTTGCCAAGAAGTATATCAAGCGTAATGTTGACCTTTTGGATTTAATTCAAGAAGGTAGCATTGGGATGCAACGGGGTGTAGAGAAATTTGACCCCACCAAAGGCTATAGATTTTCTACTTACGCTTATTGGTGGATACGTCAAGCAATTACCAGAGCGATCGCCGAAAAAGGACGCACCATCCGCTTACCGATCCATATTACCGAAAAATTAAATAAGATAAAAAAAGCACAGCGTCAGCTATCCCAAAGACTGGGACGCGCTCCTTCTGCTGGTGAACTAGCGGAAGAATTGGAGTTAACCCCCAAGCAGGTACGTGAATACTTAGAAAAAGCACGACTACCTTTATCCTTAGATTTACGGTTAGGTGATAATTACGACACCGAACTTGGAGAAATGCTAGAAGACCCAGGTGCGTCTCCAGAAGAGTTTGTCATGCAATCTTCCTTATCAAATGACTTAGGTCGCTTGATGGCAGACCTCACCCCACAGCAAAGGGAAGTTATCTCCCTGCGCTTTGGCTTAACAGACGGTCAAGCACTGACTCTGGCCAGAATAGGTGAAATACTCAGTATTAGCCGCGAACGAGTCCGCCAAATTGAGCGCGAGGCATTAACAAAACTTCGCAAGTCCAGAGCTGACATGGATGAATATTTGGCGAGCTAACATGAAAAATTAGGAGTAACGGAGTTAGCAGTAACTTTATCCTCGAATAAACTTTTTAATACCCCGACCGTTCTCAGCGTCGTCAGTTTTGAGTTGGGGTTCTGTATCCCCATCTTAAAACCTCCTTCTTCTTCCTTCTTCCTTCTTCCTTCTTCCTTCTTCCTTCATTCAGGAGAACTCGCTAATTTTGGTACGGTTACACCGACTCCCAGATCAAAGCCAGCCTGTTACATTAGGTTACAGGAACACAAAAAAGCAAGCTAAGTCAAATAAGACATAGCTATCTAGTCTTGAAATCACATAGATTGCAACTGGCTGCGATACGGCTTAAGCCGTTGCCAAGGGCATCGCATAAGGAGATACAACGTGAATAACCCATCCAATCGAGTCTCAGAATTTTTTAATGGTGAGTCAGAAACTGGTAACTTTCTATGGCAGTATGTTAAATCTTTAAATCCAGAGACAGTTACCCAGCTTTCCAAACCGACTTCGAGCGAAGTTTTGCAAGTGATGGAACGCAATATTGTGGGACTGTTGGGTAATATGCCTTCGGAACAGTTTGGTGTTACCATTACTACGAGTAGAGAAAGTCTCGGTCGCCTTTTGGCCTCAGCGATGATTAGCGGCTATTTCTTGCGGAATGCCGAGCAAAGGATGAACTTTGAAATCGCATTGGAAGACACTGAAATCAACGACAGCGATTTGGAATAGCGGATTGATTCATGTCTTGTCAAAATGAGTGCGGCAAAAAGCGCAAACACCCCCAGCGAAATTTCCCGTTACCTCCCTTTGTGTGCGGAGGGAGATCCCTGACTTTTTTAAGAAGTCGGGGATTTTGCTGTTCCTCGAAGACTTTCCCTTTACCGCTCATCCCATAAACCTATTTTTCATGAATCAAACTACTCCTTCCCCACCCCATAAAATTATTGGTGTTGCCGTAATTTGGAGCAATGAGGGGAATATATTAATCGATCGCCGTGCAACTTCATCTATGATGGGTGGTCTGTGGGAATTTCCTGGTGGGAAAGTAGAGATCAGTGAAACAATTGAAGAATGTATTAAAAGGGAGATCGAGGAAGAACTGGGAATCGAAATTGAGGTAGGTGAGCATTTAATTACTATTGACCATACCTATACTCATTTACGTGTTACCCTGACAGTTCATCACTGTCGGCATCTTTCAGGTATTCCCCAACCCCTAGAATGCGATGAAATTCGTTGGGTAAGTTTGGAGGAACTTGATAATTTTAGTTTTCCAGAAGCGAATAATCAAATTATCTCAGCATTACGAAGGCAAGCTAAATTGGATAAACAGGCAAGGTAAAGTGGAAGCATGCGCCGCCTTTGGGGGCTGAATCTACCCAAATTTGACCGTAGTGTGCCCGAATAATGCGTTGGCACAAACATAAACCAATGCCATAGCCATCTTTACCTTCGTCACGTTCTAAGCGGAAGCGGTTTTCAAAGATGCGATCGCGATTTTCAAATGGAATGCCTGGACCGTTGTCACCAATACTAAACTGAACTTTCTGAGTCGTGCGGTGCAGTCCAGAGATACTGATAGTACCGCCTTCGGGTGTGTATTTTATGGCGTTGTCCAAAAGGTTCACTACTACTTGGCGGATGCGTTCTGGATCGGCATAAACATCGGGCAAGTCTTTGGGAATGTCTTTCTCTATTCTCTGGGATTTGGCTATGTAGCGATCGCCCAATTCTTCCAATATACTGAGGCAAAGTTTCCTTAATTGTAGCTTTTGTGGTATGATGGGCAATTCTGTATCGTTTCCCCTACCCACTTGCAAAAGGTCAGCAATCATTCGGTCAATTATCCGACTTTGAGCGCGGGCTTGCTTTAATAAGTGAATTGTCATAGTTGGTGTTAAGCGCTGAAATTCCCCTTTTTCCAGATTGTAATTAGATTGCAGAGTTTCTATAGCGATCGCTACGGCAGTCAGGGGGTTACGGAGGTCGTGGGCTAACATCCCAATTACCCGGTCTTTAAACTGTAACTGCTCGGCGAGTTTTTCTTTTTCCTGCTTTAAAAGAAAAATTTCGTCTGAGAGTTTTATTAGTTCCGCAGAAACAGCTACCGAACGGATTGAAGTTTTGGGTAACGCAGCACGGTCATCATCGATATTTTCTTGCAACTCACTATGTAATTTCACGTAGGCGTCAGCAGACGCTTGCCAGCGCGGCCACCAAGTTTTTAGCTGCGTGATGATATTGCTACCAGCAATGACTTGTCTTGGTTCGGGATGAATTTTAATTAAAGCCGGGGTGGCTACTAATTTGAAGTGTTCCGCCAGATATGGTTGTTGACCGACATCAATAATCTGAAGTTCAAATTTATACTCAGCTTCTAATTCCTTTAAGTAAGCGCGTAAGCGTTGCACCTGCTGTCGGGATTTTGGGCGTCCATCGACAAACAGTAACAACTGTAATGGAGCCTCGAAATAAGTGGGCTGATCCTGGGAAGCTTGCATGTAATCGTGTTTCAGCACTTGTAACAACCCGGCGACGCTTTACAGAAAGTAGAATAGACTGACGGCTGTCGATGGAATGGTCGTTGTGTTTTTCTCAATTTAGTATCTATTTGAGATTTTTGATACTCCTATCCAACATACCTTTTGATATGCGATACATAATTTTCAGCTTAACTATGCCTTTTTTCCTAGCTCAATTGCCAGCTTCTGTGATAGCTGCCGAATATAAGTCGCCATCTTCTCCAAATCAAAATTTTTCGTCAAGACCAACTGAAAAATTTTATACCAATATTGCTTCCTTGGTACAGGAGCAAATCAATTTGATTGCTCGTATTGAGAAAGCGATCGCTCAACCTGATGCCAATCAACTGCGAGCCGTCCGGGGGCAATTAATTGTGCAGCAAGTAGCCATAGAAAGTTCTTTCAAGGACTACAACAGAAACCAGCTGGCTGCGTGCAATGCCTCATCAAATTCTTCTGTTGGCGTTCTTCCTGCATCGCCATTGAGCGAACCACAGGCACAAATTTACTGTTCTCTATATGCCTCTAACCGGGAACTTTCAAAACTTGCTTCAGTCTTAGATCGGCTGTTATCACGACGTGGGGAATCGGCATTGGTGAGAGATTTACCGCTTGTCAGTGGCGAGCGACAGTCACATCCAGTGCTTTCAATTGCGGCTGTGGAGCATCCAAATCTCGGGAAATCAGCGACACCTTTTGCTACACAAGAACCTAATTTACCACTCGTTAACTACCCAATCATTGGTAGAACTGCAAAGAAACTTTTGGCTGATTATGTACCGCCAAACCAACCAGCGATCGTACCACCGACAGAAGCCCTAGCAATTATCCAAAGGGCTAAGGAACTTTTGGCACAAGCAATATCTAAATTTCCCACAGGGTCTAAATTTAAAAACCCTAGTGAGACAACTATTGCGCTCGATCGGTTTGCCTACAACATCGATCCCCAAGAAGAACAAACTTATCTCAAGTTTCTGGAGGTTCCTAATACTGGCATTTTTAGGGTGTTGCCATATTCAGCTTACCATCGTCCGCTAAATACTCAACAAAATCGCCTACAAAAGTCTGTGAGCGAACGCTATCCTTTTCCCAGATTGGGTGTGGCTAGGGGCGGATTTACTCCTAGTTTACCACTTCAAATCGTTGGTGAAAGTTTCCAGGTTGTACCATCCGGCGTGGATTATAGCTTTATGATGGATTTGGGGAATGTAGCGATAGAAAAGTTGGATGCTAATCTGGGAAATGTTTCCGAGAAAACACGAGAATTTTTCTTTAACTACCAGGCTCCCAAACAGTTAGAGGCATTGCAAGAAGAAAGACGGCGCTTTTTGACTGGTAAAGACCAGACCCAATCGTTAATATTGGCTGGTGCAAAAGCAGAGTTAAATCATACTTATCTAGTGCGGAGTCTTCAATTCCAACTGCCGGAGATAATTACCACTCAAAAGCCAATTTCTCGAAGCGATCGCGCCCAAATAGACCAACTGCTACAAATGCAAAGCAGTGATATGATTCTGGCATTTCGACCAGTTCGGCGTCGTTCTGATGGCAGCTATACTGTTCTTTGGAGAGTTTTAAATCAGTTTCCCAATCCTCAAATTGAAGATTTAGAAGCTTATATCAAGTATTAAAGAGTTCCCCTACCCCCAATTCAAAGGGGAAAAGAAAATCTAAAGCCCCCTTTGAATTGGGGGATTTAGGGGGCTTACCTTTACCGCTTCATCATTTGTGTTGCACCTAGATGCGTTAGGGTAATGTTGACGCTATATATTGTTATAATTTCCTGTGCTGCGCTGTAAATATCCTGCTGTTTTTATTTTTTTGGCAGTATTGCTCACTTCATTAACCGGTTGTGCTAACAGTCCTGTTGGCAAAAACTTGGAGCAATCTTTGGCGGCAGATTCTAGACTGAAAGACAATCCAGGTGCTTTTGGTAGTAATGCTGCTAATAACACAAACCCCCAACCCCAGCCAACTCCTCAATCAACAGTTCAGTTACCAGCGAATTTTCCCACAGAGATTCCCCAATATCCCAACGCCATACTACAGGAAGTTACGCCCTCATCAACTCGCTGGCTAAGTTCGGACCCCAGTAATTTTATTTCTAGCTTTTATCTGAACCAATTCCAAAAAAACAATTGGGAGATTTTACAACGACCAACAGATGAAGCTTCTGCGACTTTACAAGCACGTCGCAATAATTTGCTATTAAAGATTTCCATTCAGCCCAAATCAGTCACAGGTGACGCCAAAACCTCTCCCAACCAATCCCTAACAGCTACAGAACTGACGATCGATTATACACTAAACGGCACACAGGCTAGTCCGAACCCAACTGTGAGTCCCCAAACTTCCACTACTGGGGGTACAAGTGAGACGGCATTGCAACCGGGCAATCCGGAATTTATTGGACCTCTACCACAGACCGCTGGACAACCAACAAATCCTCCTGTTTCTCAAGCCTCTACAACGGCAATAGGAACCCAGGAATTCAACGATTTAAACAAAGCACCGCAACAACTACAGCAATACATCAAAGATTTAACACAATTGGGTGTACTACCTCTACAAGCAAATCCTGTCAAGAGTAATACAGATTCAAATCAGTTTGAACCCAGCAAAAATATTACCCGTCGGGAATACGCTCGTTGGTTGGTTGCAGCGAATAATGCCATGTATACTAACAATCCAGCCAAGCAGATTCGTTTGGCCTCGGAAACTCAAGCAGCTTTTAGCGATGTACCTAAAACACATCCAGATTTCGGTGTAATTCAGGGATTAGCCGAAGCTGGTTTAATTCCCAGTTCTTTGTCCGGAGATTCTACAGAAGTCTTATTTCGTCCAGATGCACCCTTAACACGGGAACAGTTGATTTTGTGGAAGTTACCTTTAGATACCCGTCAAGCTTTACCCACTGCAAACTTAGATGCGGTCAAACAAACTTGGGGTTTTCAAGATGCAGGGAAAATTGAACCCAAGGCTTTACGGGCAGTTTTGGCAGACTTCCAAAATGGCGAACAATCAAATATTCGTCGGGTATTTGGTTATACTACGCTTTTTCAGCCCAAGAAACCAGTAACTCGTGCTGAAGGGGCGGCAGCTTTGTGGTATTTTGGCACTCAGGGTGATGGTGTATCGGCTGTTGATGCATTGAAGTTGAAGCAATGACGCTCGTAAGAAGGAAGAAGGAAGAAGGGGGTTTATATAGGTGGATTCTGACCCCAACTTAAAACTGACAACGCATAGGTGTTGGGGTTTTAAACTCCGGAATGGAAGAAGTTTGAAGGTAGAAAACTTCTTCCTTCTTCCTTCTTCCTTCTTCCTTCATTGATAAAGTTTTTACCTCTTGGTATTTGGCAATTTTGAGAAATAGCAAAAACAATTGCAAGGATAAAATTAGGATGAAAAAACAATTGCTAGCGGCTGGATGCATTCTCTTTTCTGTGATATCACCTTTAAAAGCAATGGCTGCGGATTTGAGTTCTTTTAGCCAATTATTTGTTTTTGGTGATAGTCTCTCCGATACGGGTAATACTTTCACGTTTACAGGAGGACAAATACCCGCCCCTACAGTCAGTGGTTCAGACCGTCTGGCCTATTTTCCCGGACGCTTTTCTAATGGTTCAAATTGGGTGGATTATTTCGGTTCGCAGATAGGTAAGCAAGGATTAACACCTATACCTTTAGTTCCTCTATTAGTTAATCCCAATCCTAGGATTGCTTCTCAACAAGGTGTTAACTTCGCCTTGGGTGGCGCTCAAACAGGTAAAAGTAGTGATTTCCCTGGTTTGCAAAATAACATACCAGGAGTGTTGGGGCAAGTTGGTTTATTTAGTTCATTTAACCAGACTTTCCCCGCCGATCCAAATGCTCTCTACACAATTTTCGGTGGCGGAAATGATTATTTTTCTGGGCAAACAGACGTTAATCAAGTAGTCCAGAACTTATCAAATTCTATAAGTTCACTTGCTCAAGGAAATGCCAAAAATTTCTTGGTGTTTAATCAGCCAGATTTGGGTGAAAGTCCTTTTGGTCGTGCCTTGGGTTTTCCTCAACAATTAAATGAATTGACAAAAGAGCATAACAAACTATTGGCATTATCCCTGGATAATCTTCGCACTATTAGACCAGACATAAATATCTTTTCTGTTGACACTAATGCCCTTTTTAAAACAGTTGAATTCGACCCGGTTAAATTTGGTTTCAAAGATGCTACTAATTCTTGTATAACAGGTAATTTTCAACAAGTATTAAGTATCTGCGATAACCCAGATGACTTTGTGTTCTTTGATAACGTTCATCTGTCTTCACGAGCTAATCGCCTACTCGCAGACGCAGCACTTGCTTCGGTTAGGGGTCAATCTATTCCCGAACCTTCGGCTGCATTGGGAATATTGGCGCTTGGTGCTTTGGGTCTAGGAGTACTCAAGCGCAAACAGAAAAAATCAGAGCTTATTCCAGCAGGTCGGGCTGTTGCCTTGCAATCATCTCATACAGGGGTTGAAAGCTAAACCAACCCATATAATTCGACCCTACCTGAGTCCGTGCCAAATTCGCACATTCAGGTTTGATGAGTTCAGGTTTTCCTGCTGCTTCTGCAAGCATTTGAGCTTGACAAGTGCGCTCCATTGTGATAAACCACCATGCAGCCTCATCAACTGAATGACCAACTGTCAACAAGCCGTGGTTTCTGACAATCGCGGCTTTATTATTGCCTAAAGTTTGGGCGATGCGCTTGCCTTCTTCCAGCTTCAGAACTACGCCTGTATAGTCATTAAACAGGGTGTGGTCTTGATAAAAGCTACAAGCGTCTTGGGTGAGAGGATCGAGCAGACGACCGAGGTTAGACCAGCTTTTGCCGTAAGTTGAATGAGCGTGGGCTGCTGCGACGACATCAGGACGCGCTGTGTGAACTTGGGAATGAATCGCAAAAGCGGCTTCATTGACTGAGCGATCGCCCTCTATCACCTCACCTTTATGGTTAACTAAAATCAGGTCACTCACCCGAATCGTACTAAAGCGCATCCCCTGAGGATTGACCCAAAAATATTCCGGGTATTCTGGATCGCGGGCTGTAATCTGACCTGCGGCATCTTGATCGAAACCGTTACGAGAAAACAAGCGCAATGCTGCCGCTAGTCGCTGCTTGCGGTGCAGACGTTCATCTGTGACTGAAGTAAATTTTGGTGGTTGGGGAAGGTTTGGTCTAGAGATACGTATAGTTTGCATTTTGACGGCCTAATATTATGATTGTGTGAGAAAAAAGCTTCTATTCTTTTTCAACTTTATCTATACGACGTGCGATCGCCACCAGTTATTTGACCAATTATTTATAAAAAGTGAGGAATTGGTAATGCACCATTCTCCTAATAGTGCAGAGACAGAAATAAACCAATACCTGATACAAAAATTTACAACTTTGGGTGTGGAAGTTTACTGTGACGATCCTGATAATATTATCGCCAAAATCAGAGGAAAAATTCAGAAAAGTGCGATTGCGAACGCTTATCGCTGCCCACAAAGATGAAATTGGTGATAATGTCGAGTTGAAAGGCAGCAAACTGTATCGATTTATTACAAGTTTCTTGTGAAACTGAGTTTGAATGATAATAAATTTTTAACACAGAGGTTATACTTTGCGTTTAAAATCCAACGCAAGTAACAATCTATTGCACTGCCGGAGAGTTGATACCAGCAATTCCCTACAATAATTGCTATCAAGCTTGATAAAAAGGTTAAGCCGAGCAAATGTCTAAAACCGTTGCCGATGTGATGAGCCATGACCCAATTGTTGTCAAGGCTGAAACTCCTTTAAACGAAGCCATTAAAATTTTGGCGGAAAAACGCATCAGCGGACTACCTGTTGTAGATGATGCTGGGAATTTGTTGGGAATTATTTCAGAAACTGACTTGATGTGGCGAGAAACAGATGTAACTCCACCTGCATACATCATGATTCTTGATAGCGTGATTTATTTACAAAATCCGGCTACATACGAACGAGATTTACATAAAGCACTAGGGCAAACCGTTGGGGAAGTCATGAGCAAAAACCCGATCACGATTTCCCCCGATAAATCTTTAAAAGAAGCTGCCAAAATTATGCACGATCGCAAAATCCATCGTTTGCCAGTACTGTCCGGTGACAATCAAGTCATTGGCATCCTGACTCGTGGGGATATTATTCGGGCAATGGCTGCACAAGAGTAGTACAAATCGCGCAAAAGTAAAAAGTAAAAAGGCAAAAGAAAGATGATTTTTATAGGCTTTCCAACCATTTTTGGTGGTAGTTTTATTTGCTCCACTGTTTACTAGATCAGAGGAGGCAGTGTCGTGGGCGGGTTTCCCCGACTTGGGGCACTTGGTGTTCAATAACCAATAATTAACAATTTAAAAAAATGAGTATTACTCCTGAATCTGTAAAGCAATTGCTGAGTTCAGAAGATTTGGGCGATCGCTTGCGGGCTGTGAATCAAATCCGCGAACTAGAACCAACTATCGGCTTTGAGTTGATTCAAAGCGCTATCGGCGATCGCAATGCCCGTGTGCGATACTCAGCAGTGAGTCAAATGGATACACTTGGAGGGCAGGATTTACAGTTATCCTTGGATATATTGCGCGATCGCTTGCTCAACGATCCAGAACCTGATGTACAGGCAGCATCGGCAGACTGTTTGGGGGCTCTGAAACTCCGCGATGCTTTTGAAGATTTACGACAAGTTTATCAAACAACTAACGAGTGGATTCTCAAATTCAGTATTATCGCTACATTGGGAGAATTAGGCGATCCGCGATCGTTTGAATTACTTAAGGAAGCACTCTCTTCAGAGAATGACTTGGTAATAACTGCAGCTATTAGTTCCTTCGGTGAATTGGGAGATATACAAGCAATTCCGATCTTAGCTCCCTATGCTACTAACCCAGACTGGCAAATTCGCTACCGACTTGTGCAATCTCTCACTAATTTGGGTGGTGAAGATGCCAAATCTGTATTAGAAACTCTAGCAAATGATGAAGTCGATGCAGTTTCTAGTGAAGCTAAAAAATCTTTAAATCTCCTTTGAATGAAGGAAGAAGGAAGAAGGAAGAAGGAAGAAGGAAGAAGAAAAAATAGGGCGTTGCTGAATCCGGGTATGAATTGCTAAATTTACCCTAGCCCTAGCCCTCTGTGCCAAGGGAGAGGGCTAAGGTAATTCATACCTCAATTCAGCAACGCCAAAAATAGTAAGCACTCACCACATCTAGTTTGCATATTTAAAATTCATGTAACTCTTGTGGGGAGAGAGCTTCTTTCTTGCCCTTCCGAACCCGTGCAATGTTTATTTGTCGAGCAGCTTAACTTTTCAAAACCCCCATATTACTTAGAAATCAGTAAAAAAGGGATAAATTTTCCAAAACAAGTAAATTTACTGAAGACAATTGGAATATTAACAGGGTTAAGTCTATTTATTAAATAGAACCTTTATTCTACTAATTTTAATCATCAATATTACGCATCAGTATCGTGTTATTTCGGAGAGAAATTGCCTTTTTGCTTCAACATAAATTTTGGATAAATTCTGCTTTTTAGTACTACCAGAATTAGTTAATCATCGATTAGCTTGGTGATTAATCGGGCAGAAATAAATCGTTACTTCTCCCTAAAACATCCGACAATTATTACAAGGCTAATCATGCGTAACTTCAACTTCGTAGCTGTAGCAATTCTGGGAACAATTGGATCGTATTTGGTTGGTGGTATGTCATCTGCTCACGCTGCGAACCTAATTCCTCAAAGCGAAGGGGAAATCAAGACAAATCTTGGATGTCTTACTAGCTCCTGTATCGACACGCAACAAGAACTAGGCTACACAGTTACCAGCTTGGATTATACTGATAGCACAGGTCAAACTAAGTATAAAGCAAGTCGATTATTTAGTGATAATAGAACAACTGCAAACACCTATGGATCTGAAATTAATTTCAAAATGGTAGATGAAGGAACCAATAGCAAAACTACTAACTTTTGGTTGCGTCCTGTAGCTGTCGATGAACAGGGTAACGCAGTTGAAGATGGTCGTTTAGAAGTTGGTCGCTTCAAGTTTGACTTCGGTAAAGTATTCTCCCAAGTGCAATTAAGTCTTTTTGATGTGGAAGATACCCTTAGAACCGGCATCTTAGAAATTAATGGTAAGTCAATCAAGGAATTGCTGACTTCCGCAGGAACACCTGATGACGGTTCAACGAAATTCCTCACCTTGAAAGATGTAAGTTCTTTTGTAGTCCAAATCGGTTATCGCGGTGCTGATAGTATCTGGGGTGAAAAAACTGGTGATGGTGTATACTTGAGTGGTGCGAAAACTGTTCCCGAACCGGGTAGTATAGTTGGTTTAGGTGCTTTAGGAATGGTAGCTATGTTTGGTTTGCGCCAACGTAAAAAAGTTTCAAAATTAGCTTCATAGATTTCCAGTTTTAGCCGATCGCTGATTACACGAAAAAGTCAGAGACTACTGCTAATATCTGTTGAATCTAACTTAATAATGCGAAACCCGGTTTATTCGAGAAACCGGGTTTTTCCCATGATAAGTTGGCTTTCTTCTATGTCGGAAATACCTGCGACCATGTTGTGACTAGGAAAACTACAACTGCAGCGATCGCCAAGACACCTTGAATTAAATTTCCGATCAAAGTCCCGGCAATAATTCCGATACCAGCTTTCACCGAAACCCACAAGTCTCGACGGAAAATAAACTCACCAATAATTGCTCCCAATAGGGGTCCAAATAAAAGCCCTACTAATGGCCCTCCAAAAGGCAAAGCCGGTAATAATCCAAAAAATCCCAGCAGCAAACCGACAACCGCACCAATTTGCCCCCATTTGCTAGCACCTGCTTGTTTTGCTCCAATATAACCAGCAAAAAAATCAACTCCGATGCTCAGGAGTAAAACGAAGGCCGTGACAATCAATGGTACGCTGATAGCTGCAAAAGAACCTTTAACAAATCCCCAAATAATAATCGCAATTAAAATTAAACTAGCTCCTGGAAGGGCAGGAACTACAGCACCGATAACACCCAAAATCATTAGAGCGATAAGTAACCAATAGGTAATTTGCATAAATTTGAATAGGAAATGGGGGGATGGCGGGAAGGGGAGATGGAAAGATGGGGGGAAGGGGAGAAAGAAAACTCCGCTCTTCCTAACTCCTAACTCCTTCATTCAGGGTAACAGCCAACTTATCGGTGATTCCGGCAATCCAGTTTTCATCTTGCTTGGTGTAACTGCGAGGGGCATTCGCTGCCAAAATCAAGACACCTTCTTTACCAATAGGTTGACAAATTACACCTTGAGTATTGTCTGGTAAGTAATCAAATTCAATTCTTCCTGGATACACTTTTAAAGCAACTAGATAAACTGGCTTGTGTGTTTCCAATACTCGTTTTAATATTGGGCCTGGCGTCACTTCCGATTTAGTAGCCAGAATACCGCGTCGCAATAAAACTTTACCTTGATAGTAAACTACGAGCGATCGCGTGACTGTATTAGTTAATAAAATATGGCTTGCCCAAGCTAGTTCTGTTTTCACCAGTTGCGGCAAATCAGATGCGAGTACAAAACCTTCTTCACCAATTAGTTCTACTGCATCAGGTGTTCTGGGTTGTACTTGCTGCCAAATTAAACCAGTTAAAATCAACACAGCACTCAAAATCACACCTAGGACATCAGCTCGCGCTTGGGATGAACTTAGTTCTGGTGTTAAGACGCGGTTAACAAACAAAAGTATAGCGCCCAACCCACCCACAATGATGGGGAGACGCCGTAAAACTTTATTAGGATCGGATTTAGCCATGCCTTTTTTTGAGTTAGGAGTTATGAGTTAGGATTTAGGAGTTATGAGTTATGAGTTAGGAAGAGCGGAGTTTTCTTTCTCCCCTGCCTCCCCTGCTCCCCATCTCCCTATGTCCCCATCTCCTCCTTGTCCGCCATCTCCCCATCTCCCCATCTCCCCTTTTCCTTACTCTTCTCCGGGTTCAATTATCCGCTGAAACAGATAGCCAGTACCTCTTGCAGTGAGAATTAGCTCTGGGTTGCTCGGATCGTCTTCCAATTTTGCCCGCAAACGGGAAATATGCACATCTACTACGCGGGTATCTACATGACGTTCTGGTGTGTATCCCCAGACTTCCTGCAAAATTTCGGAGCGGGAAAAAGCTTCACCAGAGCGGCTGACCAACAACTCTAGTAAACTAAACTCCATGCCGGTCAACCGAATGCGCTCGTCGCCTTTGTATACTTGGCGCTTATTGGTATCAATTTTGATATTACTAACATGAATGACACCAGAGCTGGGAATACCAGAAGCACCGTTTTTGTCTACACGTCTCAGTACTGAGCGAATTCGGGCTTCTAATTCTTTGGGTGAAAATGGTTTAACTACGTAGTCATCAGCACCCAATTCCAACCCGGTAATGCGGTCTGCCACATCTCCCAAGGCTGTTAACATAATAATTGGGACATCTGATTCTTTGCGTAATTCTTGACACACGCCATAGCCATCAAGCTTTGGCATCATTACATCCAAAACAACCAAATCTGGTTCGGATTTGCGAAAAGTTTCCAAAGCTTCTTCGCCATCACCAGCCGTTACTACATCGTAACCAATCATCGAAAGGCGAGTTTCCAAAATCCGCCGGATGCTGGCTTCGTCGTCTACCACCAAGATTTTTTCTTTATGACTTTCCAAGTTTTTGAACGCTCCTTAACTAAAATTTTTCATGATTAATTTTTAATACCATATTATTAAGATATCATTCTATTCATTGAATTGGAAAAGGCTACAAATACTACTATTATTGGATTTTCGTCGGAACCGATCGGTAAGCAAAAATTAAGAATATTTAATAAGATTTAAGAATGGCAAAGTCTAAAACCATTTTCATTTGTAACGAATGTGGAGGAGAATCTCCCCAGTGGTTCGGGAAGTGTCCTGCTTGTGGCACCTACAATTCTCTAGAAGAGCAGATTGCCCCACAATTATCGACAGATTTACCAAGTCGTGCTGGTAATTGGCGAACTCAGCAGGGGAGCGCAAAAGAGAAAGCTAAACCAGCGAAACCGCGAGCATCTCTAACATTTGACCAGATTAGCGATCGCCAACTCACACGTTGGGAGTCTGGTTATGGCGAATTGGATCGGGTGCTTGGTGGTGGAATTGTTCCAGGTTCTATGGTATTGATTGGTGGCGATCCGGGAATTGGGAAATCGACTCTGCTGTTGCAAGTATCCAATGAATTGGCACAAAGATATCGCATTCTGTACGTATCTGGAGAAGAATCTGCACAACAGGTAAAATTAAGAGCTTTGCGCTTGGGGGTGGGGGAGTACCTGAATGTGGTGGGTGAGGAAAATGAGAATAGTAATGGGAATGGCAAAGTAGTAGAAAAGATCCTAAAACCTAAAGACGCTGATGGTGTCAGTGCAGATTTGTATATCTTGCCAGAAACAGATTTGGAAGAAATTTTGCGTGAGGTCGAATCGCTGCGACCAAATGTAGTGGTGATTGATAGTATCCAAACTGTATATTTTCCTGCTCTGACTTCTGCACCCGGTTCAGTAGCTCAGGTTCGGGAATGCACAGCCGGGTTGATGAAAGTGGCGAAACACGAAGATATCACCATGTTAATTGTCGGACACGTCACCAAAGAAGGAGCGATCGCCGGTCCGAAAGTATTAGAACATTTGGTCGATACAGTGTTGTATTTTGAAGGCGATCGTTTTGCCTCCCATCGGTTATTACGGACAGTCAAAAACCGCTTTGGTGCTACTCATGAAATCGGCATTTTTGAAATGATAGACAAAGGGTTGCGAGAAGTCCCCAACCCCAGCGAGTTATTTTTAGGCAATCGCGACGATCCATCTCCCGGTACAGCTATTGTCGTGGCTTGCGAAGGAACTCGTCCAATTGTTGTGGAGTTGCAAGCATTGGTAAGTCCTACTAGCTACGCTTCACCCCGTCGTTCCACAACTGGGGTAGATTATGGCCGATTGCAGCAAATTCTCGCAGTTTTGGAGAAACGGGTGGGAATTCCCCTATCGAAATTAGATTCTTACGTCGCTTCTGCTGGTGGGTTAAACGTCGAAGAACCTGCAGTCGATTTGGGAATAGCGATCGCCGTTGTTGCTAGTTTCCGCGATCGTGTGGTTGACCCAGGTACAGTATTAATTGGTGAAGTTGGCTTAGGTGGGCAAGTCAGATCCGTGTCACAAATGGAACTGCGGCTAAAAGAAGCGGCAAAACTGGGATTTAAACGCGCGATCGTCCCAAAGGGGCAAAAATTTCCGGAACTCGATATAGAGATTATCGCTGTGGCGAAGGTGATTGATGCGATTATTGCCGCGATTCCACCGCAAACACTGAGTGAAGAAGATTTGATGATGCCTGACGAGGAGGAGGAGGAGTAGAATCCAATGGCACGCTTGTAAACTCAACATAGTTGCGGGGAAGGGGGAGCGGGGAGCAGGGCCAGGGCGGGCGATACTTTGAAAGGAACCGAGCAGGAGGGCTGGAGGAGATTACAGGAAAACCATATATGAGATCGTCATTTAGGCTGACATCATATAAGTTCTAACAATATTAATTTCTTTAAACAAATACTTCTTAAGATAGATGAATTATGCGAATGTTCTGTATGCAACAACATTCCATCATCCTGACGATGCAATCTACTAAACAAGAAGAGTATCATCTAGCCCAAGTGAATACCGCAACCTTACGAGGTTCATTAGACGATCCCGAGATGGCTGATTTTGTCGCTCAAATCCGAGATGTCAATGCGGTAGCTGACGCAGATCCTGGATTTATCTGGCGATTGCGAAGCGAGGGTGCAGAAGATGCTACCAGTATCCGAGCTTTTGAAGACGAGCGGATTTTGATTACTCTGACTGTTTGGAAGTCAGTGGAAGCTCTGTCGAGTTATGTTTATCGTAGTGCCCATGCTAGTGTGATGCGCGATCGCCGACGTTGGTTTGAAAAAGCAGACCAACCGATTTTGGCGTTATGGTGGATTCCTGTGGGACATACACCGACAATTGCAGAAGCGAAGGAAAGGCTGGAACATTTACGCAGTCATGGTTCAACTCCTTATGCTTTCTCGTTTAGCAAACCATTTTCTAGCCCAGAAGACATCTCATCGCGTTTTGTTACCGCAGGTGTAGACTATAACTAGAAAGTTTTGTCTTAAAATTCTTATTGAGAGCTACTCAAAGAGTTATTTATAATTTTGAAACTCGCATGAAAAGATTAATTTTTTCGTGCGCTCAAGCAGTGAGGTAATAGCAATGAAATTATTAGATATTGTTGCCCTGACCGAAAACTTACCACAATTAAGATTATATCGCGGTCAAGTAGGAACAATTGTGGATGAATATGAGCCTGGAGTTTTTGAAGTAGAATTCAGCGACTTAGCAGGAAAAGCTTATGGAGTAGAAACTTTAAATGCTAGCCAGCTAATGGTTTTATATCATCAACCAATTGGTGAAAGAACATTAGTGTCTTAAAATTCTTATAGAGTTATTGAAAATTTTGAAACTCGGATGAAAAGATTAATTTTTTCGCACGATCGCTTCTTGTGAGGCTGGAAATAGGATAATCGAAACTAATCTAGCCTACTAAATTGATTCCGGCATGAAAATAATTATTTTACCGCGTTTTATGCTGTTTCAAATTTTAATGATCGTTGGGCTAACAGCAGTAGGATGCGGTTCTGAAAAAACGACCACAATTCCCGATAAACTAACCATCGGTGTTGTGAGTTATGGCGAACAAAAGTTTTCACAAGACAAGTACGAGCGCTTTAAAGACTATATAGCAGTACAAACTAAGTTAATTGTAGAACTTGAACCCGCTTACAACGAATTGCAGGCCGTAGCACAGATTAAGCGTAAAAATTGGGATATTGTCTTTGCTCCCCCTGGACTAGCAGCGATCGCTATTGGTCAAGAACTGTATATTCCTCTGTTTTCAATGGAAGAATTCAGCCGCAGACAGCGTTCTTTACTCATAGTTCGGGATGAGGCACCAATAAAAAAAATAGTAGACTTAACTAATAAAACCGTTACCTTAGGAGAAGTAGGTTCCGCCGCAGGTTACTATGTTCCGTTGTATGACCTTTATGGTTTAACCCTGGCTCAAATTCGTTTCGCCCCTACTCCCAAAACTGCCCTACAATGGCTTAATGAAGGAAGCACTGACGCAATTGCTTTATCTGAAAAGGACTTCGATACTTATCACCAAGAATTTAGTACAACTAAGTTTAGAACTTTGCAAACTAGTCGGTGGATTCCTTCTGGAGTTGTTGTACTCGGACCAAAAGTAGATCGCAATCTCCAGCAACAAATCCAAAAGGTTATGAGCGAAGCACCTCCAGATATTGCATGGGATGCCGGTTATGTACCTGGGGCTCCAGTGCCTAACTACAGGGAGTTGATTAAATTAGTTGAAAAAGTTAGACCTCTTGAAGAACAGGTTAAACAAAGACCTGCAGTCCTCGGCTCTCAAGAATCCACAACAGAAAGATAAAGTTGCTAGTTAAACACTCTATTAATGCTAGTGAATAAAATTTCATATAGAAAATTTGAGAATTTGTTTGCATATTTTTTGCAATTTTAAATCATAAATAAATAATCTCTGGAATGAATGAATGAAGGAAGAAGGAAGGAAGGAAGGAAGGAGGTTTTTAGATGGGATTTAGACCCCAAATTAAAACGGACGACTCTGAGAACGGTCGGGGTCTTAAAAAGTTTATTCGAGGATAAATTTAGTTTTGAGAAAAAATGTATTTGTTGGTCAAATAGTTTACTTGTTGAATCAGCGAATTGTTAGGAATATGATTATATGCATCAGCCCCCTTTGGCAAAACCGGAAATAGCCTCTGGAACGCTCATAGATAACCGCTATATTATTCAAAAGCTTTTAGGACAGGGTGGACTAGGACGAACTTACTTAGCTTTTGATACTCGTCGCTTTAACGAACCTTGTGTTCTCAAAGAATTTGCACCCATTGGAACGGGGGAAAGTGGGCTAGAAAAATGCCGGGATTTGTTTAAAAGAGAAGCAAAAATTCTCCATCAGTTGGAACATCCACAAATTCCCAGATTTTTGGCTTGCTTTGAAGATGATGGACGGCTGTTCTTGGTACAAGAATTTGTAGATGGGAAAACATATTCGAGACTATTGGGAGAACGTCAAAGCCAAGGACAAACTTTTTCTGAAAATGAGGTTATAGAGTGGCTCAAAAAATTGCTGCCCATTTTGGAATATATTCACCAACACAATATCATCCATCGAGATATTTCGCCTGATAATATCATGCTGCCTAACGGCAAAGATTTACCCCTCTTGATCGATTTTGGCGTTGGCAAGCAAATCACCGGTCTTAACGAAACTAGAAACTCTAACCAAGCTAGCTTTGTCGGCAAAATGTCCCTTGTGGGAAAAGTGGGATATGCCCCTAGGGAACAAATTAGCTTGGGTTTGTGTTCTCCCAGCAGTGACCTTTATGCTTTAGGAGTAACTGCAGTTGTGTTGCTAACAGGTCGCGATCCATGTATGCTGATGAACCAATCTTCCCTTGAATGGGAATGGCATCTTTACACAAATATCAGCGATACTTTTGCTCAAGTACTTCATAAAATGTTGGCAGATACACCAGAAAAACGCTACCA
Source organism: Cyanomargarita calcarea GSE-NOS-MK-12-04C (assembly GCA_019359595.1). Taxonomy (GTDB): domain Bacteria; phylum Cyanobacteriota; class Cyanobacteriia; order Cyanobacteriales; family Nostocaceae; genus Cyanomargarita; species Cyanomargarita calcarea. The sequence continues at coordinate 296,361 of JAHHGZ010000002.1, read as the reverse complement.
AACAACGAAACAAGTCAAGACCGATTTAGAGAGTTTTGGGCAATATCAACAAGTTCCAATAGTGCCACCTCCAACAATTCTTGCCTATCCAGCAGCTAATAGTTATACAACAGCACAACCCAGCAATGAACCGCAAGAAAAAACTTTGAGCTTACCTGTTAGCCAGACATCTCTTGCAATTGAATTTATAGAACGTTGTCAGCAAGAACTAGCTTACTATATTGGACCAATGGCAAGCTTAATTGTAGAAGAAGTACTAGAACGAAATCCTCATGCTTCTCCTTATGAATTTGTGGAACTTTTAGGAAGAGAAATTGGGGATTTATCCGCATCGATTGAATTTAAGGAGCATCTCTTTTCATAAAAAATCTGTTTATCAATTCAAAGTTTTGAATTTTTGAAGATAGATTTAATATGATGTCCACTACAAGAAGGAGCTTTCACAGATATTTTATATTATCCTCGAATAAACTTTTTAATACCCCAGGTCTGATTGGGGTCTTTCGTTTTGAGTTGGGATCCAATCCACGTATATAAAGCTTCTTCCTTCTTCCTTCTTCCTTCTTCCTTCTTCCTTCTTCCTTCTTCCTTCATTCATTCGATTAATTTCCTGTACTACCCTGAGAGCGTTTAATTCTTTTCATTGCCATATCTAAACTAAACTTCATCCGTTGAAAAGCTTTGGCGAGATTGCCAATTTCATCATTAGATAACCGATCAAAATCAACGTCCATACGCCCCGTACTAATTTCCTCTGCAATTTTAGTTATGCGTTTCAGAGGAGCAACAACTTCCCGATTTAAGAACATATTAACTAAAAGTATAATTGCCCCAAAAACAGTAGATACAATTAGAATAATCAAGAAAGAAGACTTATTGGCTTTTTGAATGACTTTACTTGCTGGCACTGAGATAAATTGAGCGCCAATAATCTCATTGATCTGCCATCCAAATCCATTAACCGGTCCATAACGCTCAATCATGCTTTTAGGTGCAACATTTGGTGTACTGTGACACTTTAGGCAGCTTTCTTGAGAAACTGCCAACGGACGAGCTATGTAGAAAATATCACCGCTAGGAATGGAACGAAATCCGCTCAATTCTTTCAATTTTTTTTTATCTCTAAAATTTTCAATAATATTTGTCTCAAAATTGTCAGATTTATCCCGCATATTAGTAGGATTTATCGTAGCTTCTTTATAGAAAAAATCACGGTAGTCTGATTTTTTTCGCATAATTTCAAAGACTTCCCGTGCAGAGTAACCTGGTACAGTTTGCGGTAAGAATTCAGTATCTAATTTATCCGCCAATTCTGGATTAATTTGAGCGCTAGTGTAGTCGCGAACAGAACTCATGCTTTCCATCAGCATCAGGGCTGTTGAGGTAATTTCCTGTCTAGCATTTTGCCTCAGTAAAGAAGATAATGCCAATCCACTCCAACTCAAACCAAATGCAAGAATTAAGACTAAGAAAATGGTGAATTTATGTTGTAATTGCAAGTTTTTTAACATATTTTTATATTTCGTAAATATCCTTAATGCTGCTGACAATAAATTAAAATCTTTTTTCAATTAGTAAATTCAAATCAGCTAAATATAACTGATACTATCAATTTTATACTTAAATTAGTAAGTGAGTTGAAATTTTATTAAACAAATGTTAAGAATTTGTCAATTGATTATATGTCAATACGCTTGGTGTTAAGGAGAATCGTAGGTTGGGTTGAGGCTTTGCTAAACCCAACAACCCGCCCAAATGTTGGGTTTCGTTCCTCAACCCAACCGGGAGCAGCGATACCAGGTTTTTTGCGCTAACACCAACCGTATTGGATTATATGTAGATAAGCGAAATCAAAATGAAAAATTTATGGAATCGCTCCTAGTTGCACTACCTTAAGGAAGGCGTACAGCTTCCCCCTCATATTCAGTGTGGTGGAGTACTCGTAGACTGTCACATCAACTTTGATGGGTGAAACTTCTTGGAATTTCTCTTCTTAGCCTCTTTCTTCGCGTCCTTTGCGTCTAGCCTTCGGCAACGCCAAGGGCGAACGCGGTTCAATCTCTTACCCATCAAAGTTCGTGTGACAAGGTACTCGTAGCCCGTGTCATTAGTTCTGATGGGTTACTAGATCCCCGACTTCGCACTCCTAAGTCGGGGATCTGGGCAAGAGCGAAAGGGTCAAAATTAATGTGGCGGAGTGCTAGAACGTCTTTCAAGACTTATTTCAGTTCTAAAGTTGCAAGCTGTGACTCTAAGAACCATAAATACTTATCGATCCGTCTAGAAATTTCTGTGTAGAGGTTTGCTGTATTTGCGTCCCCCAATGTGAAGCAAAGATCGATATTTTCCCGCAGGTATTTAGCATAAATAGCCAGACGCTCCGCAAGAGCAGCCATATGCTCTTTATCATCAGTAATATCCAAGGGGTATTCAGGCAAAGTTGAATGTCTTGCTGCAGTCCTAGAGGTTCCCATCGCTCTACCTCCAAGGATTGTGATTCGTTGAGCAATCAAATCGATGTGTTGTTCTATTTTTGCTGCGATATTATTAAACAATTCAGATGGCTGGTAAAAGTTTATACCTTTAAGATTCCAGTGTGCCTGCTTGACCTGAGTCTTTAAATCTACAGCCGTTGCAAGTGTCCAGTTGAGGACGTCAATCATATCCGCTCGCACTTCTACAGGTATATCAATGCGAGTGGGGTATGGGCAAAGCTTTCTACTACCGTTCATACACATCTCCATAATATTGAGATAGCAGATAAAAAAATAGTGGTAGAAAGCCCAGTAAGCCAGCGAAAAGTATAAAGCTGTCTATTAAAATACACCTTTATACTTTCTTTTGAACTTTTAATCCTTCCTTACTCCCCGAGCGGGGGATATTAAAACATCTCCTTGTTTTTCAAAGGAGTAATAGAGGGATTTTCTTTGGGCTGAACACCACTAGCCGAGACAATAGGGATTTTCAACTTCTATCTTTAGATATACGACTTTAAATAAGTGGTGTATAGAATAATGTTGCTAATTTGAAATCTTCTTGCTATTTTGTGCGGATTTCTTTCGGTGTCACCCCAAAATAACGCTTAAAGTGCCGCGTAAATTGGCTTTGGTCTGCAAAACCTACAGTTGAGGCTACTTCGGAAATTTTCATTCTACCTTGTAAAAGCAAAAGCTTCCCATGCTCAATACGGCATTGAATTACATATTGATAGGGAGAAAGCCCCGTAGACTGCTTAAATAAGCGAGAAAAGTGATACTGGCTCATGCCAACTTCCTGAGCGATCGCTGCCAGCAATAAATCTTCAGCCAAATGATCCATGATAAATTCTATTACTCGTTGTAACTTAAATTTGGGTAAACCTGGCTCACAATCTTGAATCGCGTGTTTTAGTGCAGAATAGTGCTGCAACAAATGGGCTGATAGTGCGGTTGCCATTGAATCTGCATAAAGGTTACAGCACATCCCATCTGATTGAAGTGTTGCTTTGAGTGCCAGCGCAATTTGATAAATTAGCGGATCTGGCTTTGAAAAGTGTGGTATAATATCCACCTTACCTGGGTCTAAAGATTCATAAGCAATGTTTGAAACAAGCTCAGATTCCAAAGTCAGAGCGATAAATTGCGATTGTTGAGTGGTAGCTGCTTTGTGGATTACATAGGGAGGAATTACCACAACATCGCCTGTAATGGTGTTTTCCTTTTTATAGCACTCGCCTAGCCATCGCTCTAGTCCCAGTTGGCTTCGCAAACGAATTACAAGTGTGTAATGTTTTGCGTAATGTCCGGGACTTTCATAAGCTGGTTGCAGGTGATATTCGAGAGCCAAGTTCTCCCAGTTAGCTTTGTAACTTGACAATAAAGGTTGTTTAGGGAGAATATGCTGCGGATTATTTGCAGTCACTTCTATAAATAAGGGTTTATTTTCTAACATCGATTTCACTTTTGCTTTGCCGTTAGGGCTTTTGCAGCCACTGCCCTTAGAAACGTGCTTGACGCAGGTATCAATTTGAAGCAAGGAAAGTTCACATTACATATACCCAGTCCTCAAAACAATACAGCGAACAGGGAAGGTGTTCCAGTAGCTATATTCACTAGTACCAAAAAAAGTTAAGGAAATATTAAGATGGCCATCAAAATATTTAATAGTGAGTATTCTTCATGGGTTGTTTTTGAGAAACCAGCTTTTTGCACCTACATTCAGCGAAGGATACTAGAGTTTTTGGCTCATTGCGAAGAAATAAATAATTAACCGCACGATGAGCGCTGTAAGCCTTCTGTGTAGGGTAGGACGCAAATAAAAAAGATTTTTGCAATCTTGTTTACCGATCGCTGGGTGGACTTTGTTTAATTACGTTAACAACGGCAACAAAAGCGTCACGAAATAGTAAACCAAGGGAGCGGTGAAAATATAACTGTCGGTACGGTCTAATACTCCCCCATGACCGGGGATTAACTGTCCAGAATCTTTAACTCCGGCATCACGCTTGAGCATAGATTCAGTAAGGTCACCTAAAAGACTGGAAATACCAATTAGTAAACCCAATGCCATACCTGTTAATGCGTATTTGGGCCAATTTAGGTAATAAGCACCAGCGACGGCGACTACAATGCAAGCTGTAATGCCAAAAACTGCACCTTCAACAGTTTTTCTAGGACTGATGCTAGAAAGAGGGGTTTTCCCAAAAAACTTACCAACTATGTAAGCACCAATGTCAGCAGCCCAAATGCACAAAAAAGTCAGCAAGGTGGCTGTCAAACCTTGAGGTAATGAAGCGAAATTCCTTTCTTCTAGAATATCTTCCCAACGGAAAGGCAAGTAACCGCCTAAAGGTAGATTGCTAATAGTGGCAGTATCGATAGCTCGTAACCGCACCCAATAACTAGGCAAATAACCAGTATAAAATAATCCTAAAATAGAAGCGGCGATATCAGCGATTGATGCCATCTTCGGCTGAAACACTAGGTAAAAGCAAATGAACGTGCCAGCTAGTGGCATGACCGCATCAGCTAAATTACCATCTAAGGTGCAAATTACCAATAAGATTTGGCTGACAACCATTGTGGTCTTCACAGTAGGAGCTATGCCTTTGGCTCGCACCAAATTAAAATATTCTTTTTGACCTAAAAAGACGCCCACTGCAAAAATCATGGTAAAATACCAACCCCCCAAAAGGGTTGCAGTCAAAGCGAGGGCGATCGCCACAATTCCACTAATTATCCGAGACCAAGGCATAGATATATTTTCGATTTTTGAGCCAAGGATTTTGGATTAGGGATTGTTAGTAGTTGGTTGTTAAAAAGTCCCACGCTCCTACTAACCAACAACCACTAAGAATACCAATCTAAAACCCAATGATTTAATCTAGTTTCTCACCACTAAGTATAAATATGGGATCTACGGCGGCAAAGGTTTGAGAAAATCCGCGTGTTTCCAATCGGTTGACAGCCGATTGGACAACTTCGATATTCCGAGCTTGCAACTGGGCAAAACTTTGGGAAATCGCATACAGACTTTCTAGATTAGCAGCTGTGGCTACAACTCGACCGGATTGCGGCAAATAAGACCACACAGCTTGTAAAATTTCTTTAATTGGTCGCCCTCCTTCAATGCAGACGCGGTGGGGTGCTTGCTTGAGTTCATACAAACAATCTGGAGCACTACCTTCAATGACTTCAACATTCTTTACCTCAAAGCGATCGCAGTTGCGACGGATTAGGTTGGCGACTTCTTCATCCCTTTCCACTGCGATAATCTGTCCACCAGGACACAGCAACCCAACTTCCACGGGAATTGTCCCTGTACCGGCCCCAATGTCCCACAGTACGGAATCGGGTGTTAAACGCAGTTGAGCAATCAATAACAGGCGATTTTCCCGCTTGGTAAGGGGAATTCCTGGCAAGCGCTCAAACAATTGATCTGGGATACCAGGAGTAATATAAGGCCAAAGTTGGGAAGGCATAAACACGCGATTCTATACTAGATATATCGGTCAAGTCGGACAGTCATAAGTAATAAAGTTTTTTTAACTAATCGCTATAAGCAATTATCATGGCTTTGGAAATTTTAGGGGAACGCTACGAAGTTCAACAGCAACTGGGAAAAAAGGCTGGACGAAAAACCCTCCTAGCCCGTCAAGTTTCAACTGGTGAATTGGTAGTTGTCAAGTTGCTATCTTTTACTAATGATTTTGAGTGGGACGATCTGAAGCTGTTTGAACGAGAAGCCGAAACCTTAAAAGCGTTATCACATCCCTCTATTCCCCGCTATCTAGACTATTTTGAGGTAAATTCAACCAATATAAAAGGGTTTGCTCTAGTACAAACTTATATCCCAGCCCAGACTCTAGAGCAATACTTAAATGCAGGTCGTAGTTTTACAGAAGATGAAGTCAAACAAATAGCCAAGCAGGTTTTAGAAATATTAGTTTACCTGCATGGACTGAATCCACCTGTAATTCACCGCGATATTAAGCCTAGCAATATTTTATTAGGCGATCGCTCAGGAAATAGTATTGGTCAAGTTTACCTCGTAGATTTTGGCTCAGTCCAAACTATTGCTGTTCGAGAAGGTGGAACTAGGACTGTGGTAGGAACCTATGGCTATATGCCACCAGAACAATTTGGCGGACGAACAACTCCTGCTTCTGACCTTTATAGTTTAGGGGCAACTCTGATTTATTTGGTGACAGGTACACACCCTGCGGATTTACCCCAAAAAGATTTGCGGATTGAATTTGAGCAAGTTGCAAACAACAGTCCTAGTTTCACTCGTTATTTGAGATCGATTACTGAACCTAGTTTAGAGAAGCGTTTGAGTTCTGCCTCATATGCCCTACAAGCTTTAGAACAACCCCAGCCTTTGAACACCATTGCCCTACAGAAAGGCAAACCCGTTGGGAGCAAAATTCAACTCAACAAGAATTGGGATTATTTTGAGATTATTGTGCCACCACCCGGATTTAAGCGGTCAATGCTATTCTCTGGTTTATTTGCGATCGCCTGGAATTCTTTTATCTTGTTCTGGACAGTCGGTGTTCTATCTGCGGGTTTTCCAGCAAGCATCCCTTTTGTCTTATTTTCCCTTCCCTTCTGGTTTGCTGGTTGGTCGATGTTGTCTGGAATAATATTTAATTTATTTGCTAGTATGCGCTTGCGTGTGGATAGGGAGCAAATATATTTCAAGAATGAATTATTTGGTTTCAAATTTAACAGGCACCGTCCGTACCCAAGAGAAAGTATCACAAAATTGGTTTACATTCCGAGACATTTTCAGAGGGATGTAGAGGGCAATAGAATTAGTATTCCCGCTGAGTTAATCATTTGGGCTGGTGTAGAGAAATATCAGCTAGGTGGAGGCAACTCGATTAAATCTGAACCGGAAATCGAATGGCTGGCTCAGGAGTTGAGCGATTGGTTGGGTATCCCAATTACGCGAACTTAGATAGTTTGGGCTTGAATGAAGGAAGAAGGAAGAAGGAAGAAGGAAGAAGGAAGAAGGAGGTTTATATATGTGGATTCAGACCTCAACTCAAAACGAAAGACCCTGAGAACGGTCGGGGTATTAACAAGAACAGTGAGGATAAATAATACATCCTACAACTTAAGTTGGGGAACTGACACCTTACACCCGCTAGAACCTAAAAGACAAAAATAACTAAGTATTTAGGGATTTTTCGACTGTGTTCTCGTCCGCCATTCTCCTCTAAGTCCCTGTCTCATAGCCCAAGTCCTCTTTACAGGACTGTTAATAAATTTAGGCTTTAAGGTCAAATAAGTTACTTAATAATATTTATTTAGTCATTTATACGTATAGTTGCAAGATGTTGTAATAGAAACCTGGAATATTCGCTATGTCTTATAGTTAATTTAAAGATACTTTCGAGGAAACTCCAATGTTTGGACTGGGATTGCCGGAACTGGGTATAATCGCGGTCGTCGCGATTCTAATTTTTGGGCCAAAAAAAATTCCGGAACTAGGTGCTTCACTGGGTAAAACCTTACGGGGTTTTAAGGAAGAATTACAAAATCCCAGTGACAACAACAGTCCAGAAGAAAAAAAGAGTGAGGAGTGAGGAGTTAGGAGTTAGGAGTTAGGAGTTATTTGTTGCTCTTAAGTAAGTCGGCACAATAAAACCAAACTGTGTGAAGAAAAGTAAAGAAGGCTTAAACCCTTTTTCCCCCTGCTAGAGTGCTAGAGTGCATTATCCCAACGATAATTATTTACATTCATACCTACTTAACTCACATTAAACTTTTTACCACAGAAGAACTGATTCCATTTGGGGAGTCAATATGAGTTGGATTTAGCTGCTGAATCTCTTCTTTAACTACACCACGCGCTTTGATTAACTTGATAGCGCGGCTGACGCTTTCTGGTAGAATCACAACCAAACTATTGTCTGGGGCAACATCCAAGGCTTTATTAATTGCTGCTGTTTCGTCTAGAATTGTCTCATAAGTACAATTACTTTCCACTTGGGAAAGACCTTGAGCAATTAAGTCAGCCCCCGATCCCCTTGCACGTCCCCTGGTGTCATCATCTTCTTTGACGATGATGTGGTCGAAAATATTTGCCGATAGTTTACCTAAAGTTTCAAAATCTTCGTCTCGGCGATCGCCTGGTCCACCAATTACGCCGATGCGTTCGCCTGCAGTCCAGTTGCGGACAAAAGAACCCAATGCTTCGTAGCTAGCCGGGTTGTGAGCATAGTCAATCAAAGCATGGTAGTTACCCAAATTAAACAAATTCATTCTTCCTGGGGTTTGACTCACCGAAGCCCGAAAGGTGTTCAATCCAGAACGAATCTGCTCGATAGCAACATTTTGGACGAATGCTGCCAAAGAAGCGGCTAATGCATTGGCAATCATAAACGGCGCACGGGCACCCATTGTTAAGGGAATATTTTCTGCTCGTTCAATTCGATGTGTCCAGTCGCCTTTTAATATTGACAGAAAACCATTTTCATATACTGCCGCGACTCCACCTTTTTGGATGTGCTGCCTAACCAACTCTGAATCTGGGTTCATGGTGAAGTAAGCAACATTCGCTTTGGTTTTTTCTGCCATTGCCGCAACTCGGCGATCGTCTGCGTTGAGTACTGCATAGCCGTCTGGGTAAACAGCTTCCACAATTATGCTCTTCAAATGCGCCAACTGTTCAATCGTCTCAATATCACCCAAACCTAAGTGGTCAGCGGCCACATTCAATACCACACCTACGTTAGAAGATTCAAACGCCAACCCAGAACGGAGAATACCGCCCCGCGCTGTTTCTAGCACTGCTACTTCCACAGTCGGGTCTTGCAGGATTACTTGAGCGCTTTGGGGACCTGTATTATCTCCCGCTTCTACTAAGTAATCACCGATATAAGTTCCGTCTGTAGTTGTAAAACCTACTACTTTATTTGTTTGTTTGAAAATATGTGCTAGCAGTCGGGTAGTAGTGGTTTTGCCATTGGTACCCGTGACGCTGAGGATGGGGATACGGCTGGATTGTTCGTTAGGGAAGAGCATATCCATCACCGCCCCGGCAACGTTGCGGGGAATACCTCGGCTGGGGGCGACGTGCATCCGAAATCCGGGTGCAGCGTTGACTTCCACAATTACGCCATCGACTTCTCGCAGGGGGCGACTAATATCTGGGGTGACAATATCAAGTCCAGCAATATCCAAACCGATATTTTTTACTACTCGTTCTGCCAGCCAAACGTTTTCCGGGTGGATTTCGTCTGTGCGGTCTACAGCGATCCCACCTGTACTTAAATTTGCTGTTGCCTTCAAGTAACAAATTGCATCCTTGGGTAACACGCTATACATGGTGTAACCTTGTCTTTCCATCAATTGGTAGCTGGTACGGTCTAATTCAATCCGCGTCAGGACGTTATCATGCCCCTCACCGCGATTTGGGTCTTTGTTGGTTTCTTCAATCAAGTCGGCGATCGTGGTTCTGCCATCACCGATGACATGTGCTGGGACGCGCTCGGCAACTGCGACAACTTTGCCGTCGATCACCAATACGCGGTGGTCGCGCCCGACGTAAAATCTTTCAATAATAACTGACCGGGAAACAAGTCTGGCGATGTCGTATGCCGCTTCAGCTTCTTCCCAGCTTCTGATATCAATAGTGATGCCCCGCCCGTGGTTGCCATCTAAAGGTTTAATTACAATCGGATAGCCACCAACTTGTTCAATCGCTTCTTCTAGGTCATCCAAGAAGTTTATCGTAGTACCTCTGGGTACTGGTACTCCTGCAACAGCCAGGATGCGTTTAGTGGCTTCTTTATCACAAGCTAATTCGACTCCCAGTATACCAGTCCTGTCGGTCATAGTAGCTTGCATTCGCCTTTGGTTAGCGCCGTAGCCCAATTGAATCAAAAACCTTGCGCCAAGAGACATCCAGGGAATCCCTCTTTTTGTCGCTTCTTTGACAATTGCTTCTGTAGAAGGGCCCAAAGAAGAATCGCGCCAGAAGTCTTTCAAGTCTTGCAGGTCTTGCTCTAATTCTGCTTTGGGGTAACGACCCCGGTCGAGAATACTTTGGCATAGCCGCACTGCTGCTCTACCTGCGTAGCGACCTGCTTCCTCATTTAGGTACTCAAATACGACTTGGTAAACCCCCGGAGTGGCCGTTTCGCGGGTGCGACCAAAGCCGATGTTCATTCCAGCTAGGGCTTGTAATTCTAGGGCTACGTGTTCCACGATATGCCCCATCATGGTGCCTTCGCGTACTCGCATTAAGAAACCACCACGACAGCCAGGGGAGCAATAGTGACCCTCCAGACTTGGCAGCGCCTCAACTAATCCTTCATAAAAACTAGGGATTTCATTAGAGGGCGTAAGAGCAAGGTTTTCTAAATCGAGGCGCATGACTATCAGTTTGTGGCGTCGAATGCTCCAGTAGTTGGGGCCGCGTAACGTCTGGATCTTGAGGATTCTCATGGGAATAGGTAGATGGAGATTCGGAACCAATATTCTAGTTTCTTACTGGAATTGACCGCTTAACTGTTCATAGCAAACAGTTTTTTCTTCTTACATCGTATTATTCTCACTTTTCCTATCGCAACGTAGAAATAAGCGGTCAACCCAGTGTAACTCCAGATACTCTACTCCGTCAGCTGGAGATGCGGTACACAGCAGGCAATACGGTGCGCTGGTAAAGGTGGAAGCAGTCGCCGTGGCTGAGGATATGTAACCGGAGATTATGGATGGTTAGAGGTTCACTAGCGCCAACGTGGGGTTCGTTGGTATGAGTGACTTCTGTTGGGTCTACTATAGTGACGCTGCCTTTGCCCATCACTTGTAGCCAGCCATCACGTTCAAACATAGCGCAGGTGTCCTCATCAATGCCAATACCCAAGCGATCCGGATGTCCGGCGATCGCGCTGACTAAGCGCCCCATCCGATTGCGATTGTTAAAGTGTTGATCGACAATCACCTCTGGTATTAAGCCTAGGCCTGTTGCCATATCAACCAAGGAGCGATTTGGCGATTCGCCACTACCACCCCCAGCAATCATGTGGTGCCCCATAACTGCTGCTCCGGCACTGGTACCTGCCAAGGTTAGTTGCCCTGCTCTCACCCGAGAACGGATAATTTCCATCGCGGGTGTGTCTGACAAAACGCCACAGAGGCGCAATTGGTCACCCCCGGTCAAAAATACCCCACTACAGGCTTCTAGAGATGCTTGAACTTGGGAGCCTTCACACTGTTCCCGTTCGCGAATATCTAAAAGCTCAACCTTCTTTGCACCCATTTCTTCAAAAATACGAATGTAACGACCGCCGATAATGGCTGGTTCGCGGGAAGCGGAGGGGATGATTGTAATATGAGCCTTGCTTGCACCAGCACGACCAAAAAAAGTCCGCAGAATTTCGCGTCCGTGAACCTTATCTTCTGCGCCTCCGATAACCAGAACGGCGGTTTTAGTTGCTTGGGGTGTCCTCATTTCTAGCGTTTTAGCTTCTAATTGCGGCATTGTGTTCCTCCTGTCAACAACTTCAGGTGAGTTAAACAAGGTTGTTCGCCTAATTATTTTCGCGCTTCGCCCCGCTCTTGAGGACACTGCTGAACACGGCAAACGCCGCAGAGTTTTTCATTTGTCCGTTGTCGATTATATTAGCCTGCACTTTGATTTTTACCTGTCCAATTTCTCTAGACTGGCAAAATATTATGATGTGGGGGCTTGTGTTTCTCGTGGTTCCTGGCAGGAGAGCAGGCTTTAACACGCTGTTTTCTTCATGCTGGATCGATGCAGCCACCGAAGTTGTTAACCTGGTCAGATTATTAATTTCAATTTAGATGTGACAATATTTAAACATAAATTAAGTAATTAGAAAAACTTTTGATCCCTCATGGAATCCAAGTTTTCTGGTACTTTTAGATACTATTGATTCACTTTGTCTCTGTTTTAGACCACATTTGTTTATTTTTGTAAAACATTCACTCTTAAGAATAGTGTCCTCGAATACGAAATACTGTGCGCTTTGATATAGTTACGCTGTTTCCTGATTGTTTTAACTCAGTTCTAAGCTCTGGACTGCTGGGTAAAGCCCTAGCCAAACAGATTGCCCAAGTGCATCTGGTTAACCCAAGGGACTTTACCACCGATAAGCACCGAAAAGTTGATGATGAACCCTATGGCGGCGGCGTGGGGATGCTAATGAAGCCCGAACCCATCTTTGCTGCTGTTGAGTCACTGCCGATTTTACCTCGAAGAGAGGTGATTTTGATGAGTCCTCAAGGACAAACTATAAATCAACCTCTGTTTCGAGAATTGGCGGAAAATTATGACCAGTTAATTGTTATCTGTGGTCATTATGAAGGAGTCGATGAACGGGTGTCGTATTTAGTGACCCGTGAGGTTTCTTTGGGTGATTTTGTTCTTACCGGTGGCGAAATCCCGGCAATGGCTTTAATTAATGGCGTGATGCGCTTGCTTCCAGGAACCGTGGGCAAGGTGGAGTCTTTAAAAGCAGAGAGTTTTGAGTCTGGGTTGCTGGATTATCCGCAGTATACCCGTCCTGCAGATTTTCGCGGCTGGAAAGTCCCGAATGTTCTTCTGAGTGGGAATCACGCTGAAATTGCCAAGTGGCGTTTTGCACAACAACTCAAAAGAACACGCTTGCGTCGTCCTGACTTGCTTCAAGAATGGGAAGAGGAGAAGTAGGAGTTAGGAGGAGCGGAGTTAAAAAACTTACAAACTCAAAACTTTTCTCCTTTGTGCCAATCTAAAATCTAAAATTGAGAACATGAACATTCGTATTGGTAACGGCTACGACATACACCGATTAGTAGGCGATCGCCCTTTAATTCTGGGTGGTGTAAATATTCCTCACAGTTTGGGTTTGTTGGGACACAGTGATGCTGATGTCCTCACCCACGCGATTATGGATGCGATGTTGGGGGCTTTATCGTTGGGAGATATTGGACATTATTTTCCACCAACTGAAGCAGAATGGGCGGGGGCTGATAGTTTGGTGTTATTGGGTAAGGTACACGATCTGGTACGCTCACTCGGTTGGCGGGTTGGTAATATTGATTCTGTAGTTGTCGCAGAACGTCCCAAACTCAAACCGCACATTGACAATATGCGCTCGAAAATTGCTCATGTCTTGCAATTGGAACCCAATCAAGTTGGTGTGAAAGCTACTACTAATGAGAAATTAGGCCCTGTTGGACGTGAGGAAGGTATTTGCGCTTATGCGGTTGTATTGCTAAGTCGGGAATAGATAATGGGAAGCGATCGCGAATTAAGAGGTTTAAAGAAATGTTCGCAAAAAACTTGGAAGATGTACACCGTCCGGGTGTCATTGCAGTAGACAAAGAAGATAAAGTTGTTTTGATAGTGGAAGTCACAGGTTATCCATTTGATTCAAACAGAGAAAAAACAAGAGAATATGGTATCTTGCAACTTATCGATTATTTACAAGAGTCAAAAACTTCGATTCCATTTGGGATGTTTGTTGATTTGGAAAAAATTTTGGTTTTCCGATGGGATGGTTCAAAACTTTCAGAAGTAATTCTGAGTCTTAATACGGTCGATGTCTTGAGTTATTATGAGCCAAAATTTAGGGACAAACAAATCTTTAATGCTTATCTCACAGGTCTAATAGAAGCCTGGATCGGTGATTTGTGTTATCGCTGGAAGTTAGAAATACCGCCAGCTTTAAATGAGATGGCAGAAATAGGTTTATCGCAGTTACTAGAAGGTGGACTTACTCAGCCTTGACAGTATTACTTTACGTCGAAACAAACTTTTTAATGAGCATTGCTAAAGGGCAGGATGAACTAGCAGAAAATTTGCTGCTAAATACACCGACATCACTCCATTATTTCTCATGCTAGCTCGCATTCAAATGAAGTAAAGATATTTTTAAGTAACAATTCTAAGGAATTTGGAAAACCAGAAGTTACAGAAATTTTACGCAATACTGGCATCCAGTACTTCAACAAAACGGAAAACCTCATCGGTTGGCTACAATCTCAATCAATTTAGCAAGGAAATCAAGTATTGAAATGATGAATATTATTAAACGTTTTTGGTTACCAATAATTTTAACTATGGTAACAGCACTGACAGTTGTTGCCTGCAACCCGTTGGAATATAAATCCAAGGCTGCACAAGTACCACAATTGGTACAAGGTCTTCTCAGCGATCCGAAAACTTTTAACTATCCTCTTAGTCAAGATGCAGATTCAAGCAGAATTCTAGGATTGGCTTATGAGGGATTAATCAGCCAAAACCCGCTAACTGCCAAACTTGAACCTATCTTAGCCGAATCGTGGCAAATTTCTGATGACAAATTAAAGTTTACTTTTACCTTACGGCAAGGATTAAAATGGTCTGATGGACAGCCTTTAACCGTAGATGATGTTCTGTTTACTTACAATGATATTTACTTCAATGAAGCGATTCCCACAGATATTAGAGATGGATTTAGAATTGGTGAAAGTCGCAAGTTGCCCACTTTACGAAAAGTCGATGAGCGCCGTATAGAATTTACTTTACCAGAACCCTTTAGACCTTTTCTGCTCAATAACAGCGTTCCAATTTTACCCGCTCATATTTTGCGAGAATCGGTAAAAACAAAAGACTCAGAGGGCAACCCATTATTTATAAAGAAGTGGGGTATTGACACACCTGTTGACCAAATTATTGTTAATGGGCCTTATAAATTGGAACGTTATGTCACTAGCGAGCGGCTAATATTGCGACGGAACCCTTACTATTGGCGCAAAGGTACTAAAGGTGAAACTCTGCCTTATATCGAACGAATTGTAATGCAAATTGTAGAATCAACAGATACTTCTTTGTTACAATTTCGCTCTGGTGGTTTAGATTCTCTAGGGGTGTCACCTGATTATTTTTCTTTGCTAAAGGTGCAAGAAAAGCAGGGCAATTTCAAAATTTACAACGGTGGTCCCACAACCAGCACCTCCTTTGTATTTTTTAATTTGAATCAAGGTAAAAGAAACGGCAAGCCGTTAATCGATCCCATTAAGTCCCGTTGGTTTAATAGTGTTGAATTCAGACAAGCAGTAGCTTATGCCATTGACCGCCAAACAATGATTAACAATACTTTTCGTGGCATAGGCGTACCTCAGGATTCACCAATTTCTCTACAAAGCCCCTATTACCTTTCCCCTAAAGAAGGACTAAAGGTATACGATTATAATACCGAGAAAGCAAAGCAACTGCTCACAAAAGCTGGGTTTAAGTATAACGAAAAAAGTCAGCTATTAGATAGTGAAGGCAACCGCATCCGTTTCAATTTGATTACTAATTCTGGGAACAAAATCCGGGAAGCAATGGGAGCGCAAGTTAAACGAGACTTGGGGAAAATCGGCATCCAAGTTGATTTCAATCCCATCGCTTGGAGTGCTTTGACAGATAAAGTTTCTAATTCCTTAGACTTTGAAGCTATTTTGATGGGACTGACTGGTGGTTTAGAACCGAATGATGGTGCAAACGTTTGGGCACCTGAAGGCGGATTGCATATGTTTAATCAAAAACCCCAAGCAGGACAAAAGCCAATTGAAGGTCAACAGGTATATCCTTGGGAAGCAGAAATTGCTAAACTTTATATTCAAGCGACTCAGGAATTTGATGAAGCCAAAGTCAAAGCACTTTATGGTCAAACTCAGCGAATAACTCAGGAAAACTTACCTTTTATTTACCTGGTTAATCCCTTGGCCCTATCTGCAGTCCGCAATCGGTTTGAAGGTATCCAGTTTTCTGCTATCGGCGGTGCATTCTGGAATATTCACGAAATTAAAATCACAGATTGAAGAAGGAAGAAGGAAGAAGGTTTATATATGGGGATTGAGACTTTTCGGACTTCGGCTACTTCGACAAGGCTCAGTACAAGTCAGTCGAACGCTGAACGCTCACCCGGAAGCCGCAACTTAAAACGAGCGACCTGTTTCTTATCCGGGTATCAAACCACCCACAAGGAAGCGGATAATGGCTAGTTGTTAGTGGTTAGTGGTTGGTGGTTAGTGGTTTGCGACCAACAACCAACAAATAACAACTAACAACCAACAACCAATAACTCAATATAAAAATGACTGATGAACAAGGTTTGCGATCGCTCCTGATTGCGGTTGCTAATGGTAAGGTTACCCCCGATGTGGCAGTAGACAAACTCAAAGATTTGGCGTATGAATCAGTCGGGGAATTTGCCAAAATTGACCACAACCGGGGATTGAGAACTGGTTTCCCAGAGGTAATTTGGGGCCCTGGTAAAAGTCCTGACCAAATCGCCAAAATTATGGAGGTGATGCGCCTGCGTAACCCGGTAGTAATGGCTACCCGCATCGAACCGGAAGTTTACACTGCACTGCAACCTAAAGTCAGCGATTTGCAGTACTACGAAGCAGCAAAAATTTGTGCCATTACTCCTGATACCATTGAACCGCGTTCCAAAGGTACTATTGGCATTCTTTCGGCTGGAACCGCTGATTTACCCGTCGCTGAGGAAGCTGCCGTCACCGCTGAACTTTCTGGTTTCTGCGTCCAACGTCTCTGGGATGTGGGTGTTGCTGGCATTCATCGCTTGCTAAGTAACCGCCACGTCATTGATTCAGCCTCAGTTTTAATTGTCGTTGCGGGAATGGAAGGGGCATTACCTAGCGTTGTTGCGGGTTTGGCTGATTGTCCGGTAATTGCCGTTCCTACCAGCATCGGCTATGGTGCAAGTTTTAATGGTTTAGCACCGCTCTTGACAATGTTAAACTCTTGTGCTGCTGGTGTGGGCGTGGTGAATATAGATAATGGTTTTGGTGCTGCTGTTTTAGCAGGGCAAATTTTGCGGACAGCCGAGAAATTGCGGTAGGTATTAGCTGGAACTTGAGGTTAAGAGTCAGATCCCCGACTTCTTTAAGAATCGGGGATCTTGTATGTGTGGACTATTAGTTATAGGTAATATTTAGCACTTACTTCAGAATTAGGGGTTGCGATCGCCAAAATTAGAGGTTATCACTTGAAAGTCATCCCTAGTAATTTAGTCGAGGAATGACACGCCCATAGCTCATAGTTGATAGTTAACATTCCGTAATTTATGGAATATTGGCTATTGACTATTTACTAAAATAAAGCTCATTTGAGAAAATATGAACTATTACACAGATTTAATATCTCAATTAGTCTGGCACTTCCCTGTAAACTGGACAGTTGTAGCCCAAAACATCACCGATCCAAACATCGTCGGTCAGATGCAACAGGCCTTTAACCACTTTGTGAAAACAGGCCAAGTTTGGGCAATGTTGATTGGATTAGTTATTGGCTATGTATTTCGCAATCTTACCACCTACGGTTAAAGTAAAGAGTTAGGAATTAAGAGTTAGGAGTTAGGAGTTGGGGGATAAGAGTTAGGAGAAAAATTAATTACTTTTCCCTTGAACCTTTAACCTTAGTTCCTCCTCTCACTGACAACTCCTAACTCTTGCCATTCCTAACTCCTAACTCATCACTCATCACTCATCACTCATCACTCCCTAGGTATATGACTCAACAGCCAAATTGGAGCGAGCGATTTGAATCAGCGCTACATCCTGCGATCGCTCGCTTCAATGCCAGTATTAATTTTGATATTGAATTAATTGAGTATGACCTGACTGGCTCAATCGCTCATGCCAAAATGCTGGGTAAGTGTGATATTATTCCCCCAGCAGAAGCAGAGCAATTAGTCGCAGGCTTAGAACAAATTCGTCAGGAATATCGCGAAGGGAAATTTAATCCTGGTATTGATGCCGAAGATGTCCATTTTGCAGTTGAACGGCGACTCACGGAAATTGTCGGTGACGCTGGTAAAAAGCTGCACACAGCCCGCTCCCGCAATGACCAAGTTGGTACGGATACTAGACTTTACCTCCGTGACCAAATTCAACAAATTCGCAGCCAACTACGAGAATTTCAAACTGCCTTACTGGATATAGCCGACAATAACGTTGAAACCCTGATTCCCGGTTATACGCACCTACAACGGGCACAACCTGTGAGTTTGGCTCATCACCTCTTGGCGTACTATCAGATGTTGCAACGCGACTGGGAGCGTCTAGGAGATGTGTCAAGACGTGTGAATATTTCGCCTTTAGGTTGCGGTGCTTTGGCGGGAACCACTTTTCCCATCGATCGCCATTACACAGCCGAACTATTAAAATTTGACAAAGTTTATGCAAATAGCCTTGATGGAGTGAGCGATCGCGACTTTGCAATTGAGTTTTTGTGTGCTGCTAGTTTAATCATGGTTCACCTCAGCCGTCTTAGCGAAGAGGTGATTTTGTGGGCATCTGAAGAATTCCGCTTTGTCACCCTCAAAGATAGCTGTGCCACCGGTTCGAGCATCATGCCTCAAAAGAAAAACCCTGATGTGCCAGAACTCGTACGGGGGAAAACTGGGCGTGTCTTTGGTCATCTACAAGCGATGCTGGTAATTATGAAAGGGCTACCCTTGGCGTATAACAAAGATTTGCAAGAAGACAAAGAATGTCTATTTGATAGCGTAAACACAGTCAAAGGGTGTTTGGAAGCGATGACAATTTTGCTGAAAGAAGGTTTGGAATTCCGTCCCCAACGCTTGGCATCCGCAGTCGCATCTGATTTTTCCAACGCTACCGATGTCGCAGATTATTTAGCCGCGAAGGGTGTGCCTTTCCGGGAAGCTTACAACCTTGTGGGCAAAGTAGTAAAAACTAGCATAGCTGCTGACAAATTGTTGAAAGATTTGACATTGCTTGAATGGCAACAAATCCATCCCGCGTTTCAGGAAGATATTTATGAGGCGATCGCACCTCGTCAAGTCGTTGCAGCCCGTAACAGTTACGGTGGTACAGGTTTCGCGCAAATAGAAAAAGCACTCCTTGCCGCTCGCACGGAAATTGCTTTTTGAATGAAGGAAGAAGGAGCAGGTTTATATTATGTGGATTGGGACGCTAACTCAAAACGAGCGACCTGAATAAGTCGGGGTATTAAAAAGTTTATTCGAGGATGAAGTAATTTCTTGACTGTTGACTGCTAACTGTTAACCGTCAACAGTCAAGAAAGAAATAACAACCAACAATTAAGGGCCTACAGATGTGCGCCCTTAAATTTGAAAGAGTTAAAATAGAGACATTGCTGTGGGTAATTTATTCAGCAGCATCCATTGTTGCTGCGCCCTCATCTTCTTCACTCTTCGGCGGTCTTTGTTGGAATCTTCTCTGCATACGCCCAGTAGTAGTCCGTTTACGAAACTTTCGGGCATACGCCTGGTTCCGTAGCGCCTTTTCTTTTTTCGGATTGCGGCGCTTGGCCATGTTCACCTCATTAAATAAACAACAAAGCTGTGTTTAGGCATTACATAGGCAATATCAGCTACCAGTGCTATTGATATACTTTTTGCCCAGTCTAACAAACAACAGATTTTAAACAAATTATAACTTTACCGCATTTGTTTCTATTTGTCAAAGTAAATTCCGAATTTTGCTCATTCAGTACTGTTAAAAAACACGATGAGTAGGGTAGCCAACAGTAATAACTAGTACACAACGGCGTAAATAAACCTGCCATCTTAAATGGCTGAAAAACCCATAAAATATTCTTCCTTGATGAGTGCCTTGTTGTACTAGGTACTTATTTTAAGTTAAATTCTATTTGAGAATAAATTTTTCTATAAGTCATTATTAGTTAAACTTGAGCAACAATATGGATTAATATTTGCCAATTATCCATATATAAGAATCTTATATCACTTAGAAAAATTCTTGGTGTCCACAAACCCCACTTCTTTGAGAAGTCCGGTTTCTAAAACACTCATATTTAAATAAGTGTAATTAGGATTACAAGTAAAAAAGTTTCATGATTCATAAAAACAATTATGTATACATCTATACACTATAATTATTTTCAGTAGATGGTAAAATTAATTTATTCTACGATTACCGTTAGAATAAACCCCAAGCCACAAGCGTTCTTGTATAGTGCAAAACTCAAGATTTTTAGTGCTTGAGTGAATGTGAGTGGTTCAAAATTCTTTACAACACAAACATTGGAAGGTTGAACATTCTTGCTTTTTTTGGTGTAGCAGTCCAGTTTACAAAAGGCTTATGGCGCTTTGGACAAACTGTACTTGGTCTAATCTTCCGCCATCCGATTACTGGCACCAGTATCATTCCGATTCTGCCCGATGGTCGGATTGTACTAATTCGGAGGGCTGACAATGGTCTGTGGGGACTCCCCGGAGGCATGGTGGATTGGGGAGAGGATATTCCGAATACGGTGCAGCGGGAATTGATGGAGGAAACCGGACTTGAGTTAGTGAGAATTCGGCGTTTGGTAGGAGTTTACTCGAAGCCAGACAGAGATCCTAGAATCCATTCGATTTGTATTGTGGTTGAAGCAGAAGTGCAGGGAACAATGGATGTTACAGATCCTTTGGAAGTAATAGAGATCCAAGCATTTTCCCCGGATTCATTACCTCCGGGGCGAATGTCCCATGACCACAGTCGGCAGTTAGAAGATTACTTAAAGGGCTTGACAACATTGGCATAAAACGCTTTTTGGATTTTAGATTTTGCGGGAAGTGTAGCTTAATCGGTTTGGTGCCCATACATATTTTCCAAGACGGATTTTGGATTCAATCTAAAATAGCCAAGATTTAAATTCTAAATTAAAGAAGTATGGAAAGTTTATTCCTAAACTCGCGTATCAAGCTTTCTCAAGGGCTATTATTCTGGCGTGAAGCTGGTGTTGGAACCCCGATAGTCTTTTTGCATGGTGCTTGGACTGATGGTAGTCAATGGGTATCAGTGATGGAGTCGCTTTCTCGTGATTTCCATTGTTTTGCACCAGATTTATTAGGATTTGGTGAGTCAGATTTTCCTGATGTCCACTATTCAATTGATTTGCAACTAGAGTCTTTAGGTGAATTACTTAGGGCTTTAAAGCTAGAAAAAGTATATTTAGTTGGGCATTCTATTGGTGGGTGGATTGCTGCCAGCTATGCTTTAAAGTACCCAGAACAAGTTACTGCTTTAGTATTGATAGCCCCAGAAGGTGTAGACACAGAAGAACAAGTTCATCGCAGGCAGAAAATGCGCAAAGTAGTTAAGCGATCGCCTTTTATGTTCAGTTTATTAAAATTGCTTCGTCCTGTCGCTAAAATATTTGGTGTAGAAATCAAAGTTGAAGAAGATTGGCAGTTACACGAGTTAATGCTGCAATTTCCTACGTCTTGCGAACTAATATTTCAACGTCAGCAACCAGAAATTGAAGCCGAATTACTGCAAAATCGATTGTATTCAATGGAAATGCCTGTTTTGATTTTGCAGGGTGGAAAAGACGCAGCCGATGCCATCGCAATGACTCGGGCATATGTTCAATTGATTCCTCAAGCACAGTTCAAAATCATTGCCCATGCAGGACATGATATGCCTTTTGCTTGCGCTGGGGTTACTGCAGGGGAAATTCGAGATTTTATTAAAGGTGAAGTTTGAAAAGTTTGGAGTTTGGAGTGAGGAGTTAGGAGTTAGGAGTTAGCAGTTAATGTAAATATGCATAACTCATAACTCCTAACTGTCAACTATTTCCCTCATTCCCCAAAAAATTAAATTCGGTTCTATATTTAATTTTCTTGCAATTTCTGGGTAGTGCGATTGCAAATAGTTTAATATCAGCTTTGCATCGCCTCCTGTGATGGCAATATGACTATCAGGGAATGACTGGCACCAGGTTTCGATAAAGTCCTTAATTCCTGCTATTAGGGTGTAAATTACTCCACTTTGGATAGCCTCTTCAGTATTCAACGCAAAACGTGAGGGTAGAGAAACAGACCCTAAATTTACGGTGTCTATAAGTGGTAATTGTCCTGTTTTTTGGGCAAGAGTTGTTATTTGCAATCCAAGTCCTGGTAATATTGCACCCCCAACCAAATTATGGTTAGCATTAGCACCAGTAAAAGTGAGTGCTGTGCCTGCATCGATTACCAGCATTGGAAAACCCCAATTGCTTCCTGCACCTAATAGAGCTAACGCACGGTCGATCCCGAAAGCGGGGTACATACCTCCAAGCGGTATTTGATTTAAGGTAATAATGCGAACATTTGGGTAAGTTTGCCAGATTTCAGTTTGGCTGGGAACGACGGAAGCGAGGAGGAGAGGGGGAGGGGGGGAAGAAATTACGGATGACAATTCATCTAGTGATAGGTAGTCACTGTTCCAAGTTCGGTAAAGGGTTTTGCCTTCAAACCGACCCCAGTGCAACCGGGAATTGCCAATCATTAAAGCTAGGAACATTTTTGATTCGTTTAGGACTAAGTCAATGAAAAAGCTTTTGCTCTTAGCTTGTAATTATAAATATCACGTTCACTATTGAAGTTCTAATTTCTCCACCCAATTCCCAAGAAAATCTAAAACTAGAACTAGATGACGAACAGTCTAGTTTATATGGAAGCTTAAGCTTTTACGCGTGATTCAGCTTACTCAGATTAGCTGAAATTAAAAAATGAAAATTTGATCCAGCACAGAATTAACAATTGACACAGAGGGATTTTTTTAGAGTCATTTTCCACTATTAATCCTCAGACAAAATTTACACTTCTGATACATATTCAGTCAAGTTTTTCGGGCAATTGTTTGGACATAAATTTAGGCATTAATTATTAAGTCTATGTTTCAACTGTTACTGTGTTCATAAATAGAACAGCCAAAATAGACGTAACAACGAGCGAATACCGCATTATCAGATGACTCTAAATATTACTGTTATTTTTACATGATTCAGTAATAACACTTAAAAAAAATACTTAGACTGAATATAAAATTGTAGAATTCCCGGAGCAAACTTCTTCCCTTACTAAGGCTACTGCCATTGCTACGCAATGAAAATCGGGCACTTTTTTATTTGGAGTACTCTTACTCAAATCCAAAACGCTATAAATTTCACAGGGATAAGCTTCAACCCACTTAATACCAATTTGCTGTGTTAGCGAAGCTTGCCCTTCGGGCAAGCTGCATATAATTTTTATCCCTCCCAACCTCCCCGTATGCTTAGGGGAGGTGCCGCAGGCGGTGGGGTTTTTGTATGCATCTTCATATAAAAATGGTATAAGGGGTTGAAATTTAGTTGAGTTTCTCAATCCTCTTAGTTTTATTTAACTAACCCATAGGTTTTTTAATAAATATTTACAAGTAAGTCGTGTCAAAATGGAGTCAGGGGAAAAATACTCATTTGTTATGGAGGCACTTATGGTAGCGCTCACCGAAAAGACTAAGAAAAAGCTAACCATGCAGACTGCCGAGATTGCGGCTGATACAACCACGATGCGATCGTTGGATTGGGATCGCGATCGCTTCGACATTGAGTTCGGTCTGCAAAATGGCACTACCTACAATTCATTTTTGATTCGGGGCGAGCAGACTGCATTAGTTGATACGTCTCACGAAAAGTTTCGGCAGTTATATTTAGATACTCTTAAGGGATTAATCAACCCAGCAGAAATTAATTATCTGGTTATCAGCCACACTGAGCCTGACCACAGTGGCTTGGTGAAGGATATTTTGCAACTTGCACCAGAAATTACTGTTGTCGGCTCTAAGGTAGCGATTCAGTTCTTAGAGGACATGGTGCATCAGCCCTTTAAGCGGCGAATTGTGAAAAATGGCGATCGCTTAGATTTGGGTAACGGTCATGAGTTAGAATTCGTTATTGCGCCAAACCTCCATTGGCCGGATACGATGTTCACTTTCGACCACAAAACTCAAGTTCTCTACACTTGCGATGCTTTTGGTTTGCACTATTGCTCGGATAGCACTTTTGACGAAGATTTGGCTGCGATTGAACCAGATTATCAATATTATTACGACTGTTTGATGGGTCCGAATGCTCGGTCTGTACTGTCGGCATTGAAGCGGATGGGTGAATTGCCCAAAATCGGCATGGTCGCTACAGGTCACGGTCCACTATTATATCACAATGTTGACGAATTGACCGGACGCTACAAAAATTGGAGTCAAACCCAAGCGAAGGCAGAAACTGCGGTTGGAATATTTTACGTTGCGGATTACGGTTATAGCGTGAGCCTAGCTCAATCCATTGCTAACGGGATTGCCAAAACTGGGGTTGCCGTGGAAATGGTCGATTTGCGTGGAGCCACAGATTTACAAGAATTGCGAGAATTGGTGAGCCGTTGCGCCGGAATTGTGATCGGTATGCCGCCAACGAATGCTGGTGTCACGACTCAAGCCGCACTGGGTACTGTATTGGGTTCGGCAAAGGAAAAACAAGGTATCGGTATATTTGAGACTGGTGGTGGTGACGATGAACCGACTTATCCCTTACTCAATAAATTCCGCGCTTTAGGCTTAAATATTTCATTCCCAGTAATTGAGATTAGAGAAACACCCAGTGAAAACACTTACAAGCTGTGTGAAGAAGCAGGCACAGACTTAGGGCAATGGGTGACAAGGGATAAAAGCATCAAAGCAATGAAATCCTTGGGTGCTGATTTAGATAAGGCTTTGGGTAGGATTAGCGGTGGTTTATATATTATCACTGCGAAAAAAGGCGATGTATCCAGTGCGATGCTTGCTTCTTGGGTAACTCAAGCCAGCTTCAAACCATTGGGAGTGAGTATTGCAGTATCTAAAGACCGGGCAATCGAATCTCTGATGCAAGTAGGCGATCGCTTTGTGTTAAATGTATTAGAAGAAGGCAATTATCAAAGCTTGATGAAGCACTTCCTCAAACGTTTCGCCCCTGGTGCTGACCGTTTTCAAGGAGTCAGAACTCAGCCTTCACAAAATGGGACGCCAATTCTTGCTGACGCTTTAGCGTACATGGAGTGCGAAGTCGTTAGTCGGATGGATGGCGGTGACCATTGGATAGTTTACAGCACAGTTGATGCTGGACGGGTATCTAAGCCGCAAGCACTGACGGCTGTGCATCATCGGAAAGTTGGAAACCACTATTAATTTCAGTTATTGGTTATTGGTTAGTTGTTATTGGTTAGTTGTTATTGGTTAATTGTTATTGGTTAGTTGTTAGTGGTTAGGAGTTAACAACTAACAACCAACAACCAACAACCAACAACCAACAACCAACAACCAACAACCAACAACCAACAACCAACAACTAACTCCTTTCCTGTGCTTATGTCAGAAACAAAGCCCCGTGACGTTCAGGTTCTACCCATTGGTACAAATAGTGTCATATTGCGATCGCGCAGTTGGGCAAGACTCAGATTTGAAATCGAATATGCCCTTGCTAAAGGTACCACTGCGAATTGTTATATAATCCAAGCTGATAAAGTTGCTTTGATTGACCCACCGGGAGAAACTTTTACTGAAAGTTATCTCAAAGCTTTACTTTCTCGGATTGATGTTAAAGCGATTGATTATGTGATTATCGGTCACGTCAATCCTAACCGGGCCGCAACTTTAAAAGCTTTACTGGAAATTGCACCGCAAATTACTTTTGTTTGTTCTAATCCAGGAGCAATAAATTTGCGGGGTGCGTTGGAAAATGCTGATTTGCCAATTACGATTATGCGGGGGGAAGAAACTCTCGATTTAGGCAAGGGACATAATCTTCAATTCATTCCTACGCCAAACCCCCGCTATCCCGATCAACTTTGTACCTTTGACCCCCAAACAGAAATTCTCTATTCAGATAAATTATTTGGGGCACATATTTGCGGCGATCAAGTGTTTGATGAAGGTTGGGAAACCCTTGTTGAAGACAGACGCTATTATTTTGAGTGTCTGATGGCTCCCCACGCTCGTCAAGTGGAAACTGCGCTGGACAAACTTTCCGATTTGCCAGTGAGGATGTATGCTACTGGGCACGGACCCTTAGTCCGCTACGGCTTAATTGAACTGACT
Source organism: Cyanomargarita calcarea GSE-NOS-MK-12-04C (assembly GCA_019359595.1). Taxonomy (GTDB): domain Bacteria; phylum Cyanobacteriota; class Cyanobacteriia; order Cyanobacteriales; family Nostocaceae; genus Cyanomargarita; species Cyanomargarita calcarea. Next base: position 270,007 of record JAHHGZ010000002.1, on the reverse strand, counting down.
CATGCCTATCGCCAATGGAGTCAACAGCAAACATCTGCTGATACCACGGTAGCTTTGATTTATGCTTCCGCTTATGGAAATACCGCCACATTAGCTAGTGCTCTAGCTCACGGGATTACCAAAGCTGGGGTGAATGTAGAATCAATTAACTGTGAATTTACAGAACCTGCTGAAATCCAAGCAGCAGTGGAAAAATCTGCTGGTTTTATCATGGGCTCACCCACCCTTGGCGGACATGCACCGACACCAATTCAGACAGCTTTGGGTATTGTTCTGGCTAACGCAGCAAAAAACAAACTCGCTGGTGTTTTTGGTTCCTATGGCTGGAGTGGAGAAGCGATTGATTTAATTGAAGGTAAACTCAAAGATGCTGGCTATCGTTTGGGTTTTGATACGATCAGAGTGAAATTCAAACCCGACGAAAAAACCCTGCAAACTTGCTCTGAAGCCGGAACCGATTTTGCGCAAGCTTTGAAAAGAGCCACAAAGGTTCGTGCGCCAAAACAACCAGCTAGTAATGTAGAACAAGCAGTGGGAAGAGTTGTTGGTTCTCTTTGTGTCGTCACAGCCAAACAAGGTGAAGTTTCAAGTGGAATGTTAGCCTCTTGGGTATCTCAAGCCAGCTTTAACCCTCCTGGATTAACGATCGCTGTCGCTAAAGATAGAGCAATCGAACCGCTAACGCACTCCGGAAACGAATTCGTTCTCAACATTTTAGCGGAAGGCAAAGAACTGCAAAAGCATTTTATCAAATCTTATGCCCCAGGACAAGACAGATTTGCTGGAATAGATATTGAAGAAGCACAAAATGGTAGTCCGATTCTAATGGGTGCTTTAGCTTACCTAGAATGCTCAGTACAAAATCGGATGGATGTTGGCGACCACTGGCTTGTTTATGCGAGTGTGAATAGTGGAAAAGTCTTGAATCCAGATGCTGTGACTGCAGTGCATCATCGCCAGTCCGGAAATCATTATTAAGTAGTTTTTTACACAAATAAACGCAGAGTTTGAAATAATACTCCGCATCCCTTTGCATTTCATCTGCGTCCATCTCTGTTCTACCCTACACAGAAGCCGTATCCCTAACGGGACGCTTGCGACGAGTGCGGCTACTGCGGTTAATTATTTATTTTTTGGGAGCAGTTCATGAATACCGTTGTGCTAAATCTGGAGCCAATTCTTCATCTCACAGATGAGCAATTTTACCAACTGTGCATGGCAAATCGGGATTTGAACCTAGAATTGAATGCAACTGGGGAAGTGATTATTATGCCACCAGTCGGAGGAGAAAGCGGAAATCAGGAAGCAGACTTGATTACCGACTTGAATAATTGGAACCGTCAAACGAAATTAGGCAAGGTTTTTAGTTCCTCGACTACCTTTATACTTCCGAATGGGGCAAAGCGATCGCCTGATGCTGCTTGGGTTAAATTGGAGCGGTGGGAAGCATTAACTTCTGAGCAACGGAAAAAATTCCCCCCACTGATACCTGACTTTGTAATTGAACTGCGTTCAGAAAGCGATCGCCTAAAATCTCTGCAAGAAAAGATGCAGGAATATATAGATAATGGTTTGCGCTTGGGTTGGCTGATAAATCCTCAAGATAACCAAGTTCAAATTTACCGACTAGGGCAAGAATTAGAAGTGATTTCTTTGCCAGCGATACTTTCTGGAGAAGATATTTTGCCTGGGTTTGAGTTGAATTTGTGAATCGATGCGTTTAAGCTAAACTGCATTATCTCGTGGCTCAGAACCGTTACGAAAACGCTCAGTAAACTCAGGATAATTTTCTAAATTCTGTACAGATTCTAACGGAGGCATTTCAATCCAATTGCCTTCACTATGTAGCTTGTCTATATAAGCGTGAAAGGCTTCTTCATCTTCTCGATGAGCAAGAACGCAATTGACTCTATCCTAAATTCTCAATTAAGTATAATTGCGTTCTCCAGTCATTTAAATCACTATCAATACTGCTTTTTTGTAACTCAAATACGTATAAGTTCATTTAAATTTACTAAATAAGGATTTTGTGTCATAAATTCATCACATTTTTCTCAATAATCGAAGCTACTGCGAATTATTTAACGCAATTCTGGGGTTTTTTTCGGTGCGAAATTTGATACATTTTCACTTTCCAAAAACTGGATTATAATCTTACATGGGTAAGACATGAGGTTTTACAAACTAAAGGAATAAGAAGTTTGTGTACCCTTACAGAGGGAAGAAAACCAAAAATTTATAAAAGTCATTTAATTTAGTTTTTCAAAAATAATTTTGAATTGTAATAATCCCGTAGATTGGGAGTTGAGACAATGACAAATAGTAATCAGATGGGAATTATCACTATTACAATTACAGTTACAAATTTAGTCGATGAAATTTTAGCCGAACGCGGTTTTATTCCTAACGAGCAAGTTCGCTCGATTACTTTGGATAATGTTTTAGTCGATACAGGCGCAACTCGTCTGTGTTTGCCAGCAGATATTATTAATCGATTAGGCTTACCACTTTCTGGAGAAATTGAAGTTAAAACTGCTGCGGGTGTAGTAAAAGCTCGTCTTTTTAAGCGCGTAACTTTAACAGTAGAAGGTAGAAAAGGCGAATTTACCTGTACTGAATTACCAGGAGGCCAAGATGCTCTTCTTGGTGTAATTCCAATGGAAGAATTAGGATTACAGCCTGATGTAATTAATCAGCGACTAATTTTACTTCCAGAAACGGGTAAAAATACATATCATATGATTTTGTAATTTTTAACATTAAGTTGTAGGGTGTGCAATCGCAGATTACAACACCTCTGATTACAAAATAATACCCTTCAGATTGACCATTAATGCCTATACGTTCATTTTTATGATGTTGTAGTTGATTCAACCATATTGATTGTTCTACGCCATTTTTATTAGTCCTAATATCATCTACCATTTGATAATATTCTAATTTATGCGATCGCCTACGAAAGAATAAGGGTTTCACCGTTTATCCAACTCCACATAAAAATACATATTCTACGTAATAATTAGGGTTCTAGCTTCTTAGGTTCAATTGGAGATGGTATGGTAACAACGACTCTGGTTAAAGCTGATTGGTTTGAGTTACTTATCTATCACTAACTTTTCTTAAGATATTCGTATCATTGGTAAACTTCTTATGGGCTTTAGTGATTTACTAACTGGCCAAAAAACGGTGTTGATATTCAAAATTTTGCAGAATCAAATCAACTCTTCACCTTTTTGGGAATGTCTTCATCTGGAGGGGAAACACTCGGCTTGAAGGTGAAACGACCGTATATCAAAATTTTTATCAATATGCTTCACATAAATTAACATTATCTCGGTAGACACTCTAGCAGTGCGGAGGTTCGACAAGGTTTCTTTTTCGCGCATATTTAATTTCTACCAGATGCCTAATACCTCATAAATGTAGCGGTTCTTTTTTGCAGAGTCAATTTTTGAAACTGCACGAACAGTCTAAAAAATGTTCTACTTCGGATTTTCAAATAAGTATAATTACGTTCTCAAGTTATTCAAATCACTATCAATACGTACTTTTGTTCACTCAAATACATACAAGTTTATTTAACTTTACTAAAACCGCGTTTTTTGTCATTAATACATGACATTTATGTCAATAATTAAGGTTAATGCGAATAAATTAACGTAATTCCGGGATTTTTTGGGCATGAAATTTTATACATTTTTAACTTAAGAAAATGAGTTATAATCTCATATGCATGAGACTTGTGCTTGTTTAACAAAATTTATAAGTAGTTGGCATTTGTCGTAAGAAGGATAAAATCTTGGATTTCGTCCCCTTAACCGAAGCTAAAAAGATAAGCTTTCGTTGAAAATCAACAAAGCGTTGAACTAATTCAAAAATTCAGAATAGTAATATGCCTTGTCATAAAATTTAGGTTTTTGATAACCTTAAGGAATATCATGTTGGGTTAAGGAAGGAAGTCCAAGCTTACAAAAATAAATTATTGCCAACTGTGCCTTTAACCCAACGACAATTAAAACTAATTATCCAATGTCTAAACGCCAAAGTTGCTTAAGTTTATCAATGAGATGTTTCTGCCGTTGTTCAATGACTTCTGGTGTCCATTTATTTTGTGTTAGCACTTGAGTTGTGAGTGCAAAAGGGGAAATCCCTGTCTCAGTTGTGAAATACTTAGTTTTTTTGACTTCAAAATCATAGTTTTGTGCCGAGCTATTTTTATAGCGAGAAAGTAAGACTAAATTTCCTAAACGATGAACATATTTATTACGTTCTTCCTGATTAGGAAAGTTTTTCAACCATTCACTTTTAGAAGCTGGATTTTGTGGAAGTACGTGTTCAACAGTGATATTCGGGAAAAAGTAAACAACTTCAGCTTCTGAGAGGAATGCATCTAAGCGTAGCAAAATATAAAGTCTAATTTTCTTCATTGAATACAAGTCACCATCGAGAACTTGCAAAATATTACTTTTTTCCGATTCTTTTAATTGTAGTGGTGAATCAGGTACAAATAAATCTTCTTCTGTCTCAATAGCTTTGAGCAATAAGCTATAACGTTCTACACGCTGATTATTATTAGCTCTCAAAATCATTAGTGCAGAAGCAAGTCGGTCTAAATCTGTGAAAAATTTTACTAATAATTCTGGTTTAGAATAATTCTTAGAAAGATACAAAATTGCTGCTGGTATCCAGTCAGAATTATCTATCATACCTAACCACTTAAAACTTTGATTTACCTTTTCTGCTAGCTTTATACTTTTGTATTGTTTATTTTTAATATCATCAAAAGCATCAGCCAAAGGAATTAGAATTTTATCAATAAACTCTTGTGGATATTCGGTAGGACTAGGCTTAACGCATTTATAAAATTCCTTGAGTATTCCTTCACGAGGTTTATTTTTATCGTGAATCATTCGGATATGAGAAAATAAGCTTTTGAAATCTTCTTGTCCTAGCTTTTCTTCTATCTCTTCCCATTTTTTACTATATTTGTCTTGTTTATCTACAGAAATTACGCCAATTATTTCCGCTTTGATAATATCTGCATGTGATAAATCTAGTCCGCGATTATTTATAACAGAAAATATTCGGTAAGAAGATTCTATATCTGGAGTAGAGACGACAACTATAAAAGAACGTGTCAGAATGAAAGAAGCGAGACGAAGACGCTGAAACTCAGATAATTCTTGAAGCTTATCTACAAACAATAAAGCATTTTCCTTTATATGCAAACAACTGTCTGTGAGTTTGGCATCACTTAATTCTTTTAGTTTCAATACATCACATTCATCCTGAATATATTTTTGAAAAAAATCTCTATCTCGTTCGCGTAAATTTAAACGGTAGGCACTATGACTTACTTCTAAAAAATCAGCTTCTTGATATAGATATTTAGATAGTTTATGTTGTTCCTTTATAGATAAAGATGAGCGTAAAGCAGCTAAAAGTATTGTCAGTGTAGTCAAACGCTGTTGACCATCTACCACTTGAGCATCTGGTTTATCTTCCTTAATCAGTACAACAGTTCCCAAAAAATAGGGGTTAATATCCTCAATTGCTTCGTCACTATCTCCCAAAGCTGTAATCAAATCGTCTAATAGTTCGCTAGCTTGTTCCTTTTCCCAACCATAAGGACGCTGATATAAGGGAATAGTAAAGACAAAATCGTTTCCAAATACTTTATGAAGTGGATATTGGTTTGCTTCAATTTTAACTGGATTCATAGATTTTACTCTTTATCGATATCTTTAGTGGTTTCCTAGAGTTATCTTTCCCACGTTCAAGAGCAAAATTTATATCAAATACAGTCAGACCAAGTCAATGCAGTATATTGGACTCCAAATAAAAAGCAGTTTTCCGATTACCATACGAGCTGACGATGTTAAGCTACACATCTGTTGTCCAAACAGTGCGATCGCAATTCCCTCGGAAGGAATGTCAAGAGAAAAGGAGCGCTGCAAAAACCTTGCCAAACTTATCCATTCATTGCTAAGTAGACAGGTAAACCACGAGCGATCGCCTACAGCGGTGACAAGGAGGCGGTCATCTGAAAAATAACCCTAACGACAACACTGCATAAGTTAGATTCAACCACATCTATTACAAGTTAGGTAACCATAGCTAGAGAAAAATTTTGTAACTTTCCATCAGTTGGAAAGCTTTTTTTTGGCTGCTATACCCTAACTTCTGTACAACCAGGATTTCTAATTATGGAAATATATAAAGCTAACCAGCAAACTGCTAGCTCTTATCACCAGACAAATACACTAATGGCGATAAGTACCATCTGTTTTCCGATACTTATTATTTTAAGTATTTGTATTTATAAAAAATATCGGTCTGCGGTTCGTCGCAAGCAAATTCAGATATTAGAAGAGTCATGGAAGAAGAAATATGAAACCTCCTCTAATCCCTAACTGGCAACTCCTAATCAATTCTTTTTTCCAGATATTGACCAATCATCAACTGCTCGCCAGCACGGGAAATTATTGTTTGGCGAGTGCGATATTTGCTGCCAACTAACTTTAGCTCCTCTTCAAATACCGAGTTGTTGTACTCTGTCCGCAAACAGAGAGTTTTTCCATTGGGGAAATAATATTGAGCAGTGACAGGTTTGGATGTGGCGAAACCACGGTCGCGATACAAAATATTTCCCAATGCGCCAAACAATGTTGAACCTTTCGACTCTTTCCTTCCCGTGGCTGAATCTGCACTTTCCCAGGTTACTTGGGCACCACAAATCAAACTCGAAGAATCTGCTAAATTGTGCATCTGTGCTAGAAGCAGCAATTCTTCGCAACCAGACTCTAAATAACGGATGGTAACAATACTTACCATTTCCTTCGTTTCTCCCTCGGGTAGGGTGTAATAGCGTCGTTCAGATCGCCAATTCCCCACTGATTCTTGAAAAAATTCCGCAAGCTGCGATTCTTCGGTTGTCTGTGCAACTTTTACTGGTGATGCCACTCTTAACCATCCTCACTATAGCGTTAGTAATCAACCATTCCATATATGTTACAACCTACAAAAAGGCAAATTATCTTAAATTTTCTTAATATGAGTTTTTTGTAAAGAAAAGCTAGGGTTTTTGCTACGAATAATTAATTAGCTGAGAAAGAAATGAACGCTCTTGATATTTTGGCTCCCTCTAACTGATGGAGGAAAAGCCCAATTTTTGGGGAATAGGAAGTCTTCTACCTTGCGACAGACACAAAGTAAGTTAAAAATATTTATACTAAGTTTACATTTCGGATCGTTCATTACCAGATTGTTGGCTTGTGCGCCAGCGGAATTGCATTAATTTTGTTAAAAAAAAAGTAGTTTTTGATACCATATATTTTTTAGGATCAAATATCTGACTTTAGTTATTACTTTGGCAAACTGTCAGTTTGTGTATGAAAGTTGTTAATAAACGGCTATTTTAGCCCAAAACCGCCCTTCTAGGAGAATTTAGGAATGATTTTGGACGTAAATAAGCCGCATAAACTGATAAAAGTCTCAAGTGAAGCATCATTTATTGCTTTTTTTCTGGGTATTGGGCTACTAACTGTTAGTTGCAGTTCTCCTGAAAAAGAAGCAGCCCAAGCACAACCAGAACGTCAAGGAGCAACACCCGTTGATGTGGCAATTGCTCGGACAGGCTCATTGCAAGCACAGCTAGAATATACAGGTACTAGTGCGCCATTCCGGATTGTCTCAGTGCGATCGCAAGTGGAAGGAAAGTTGCTGGATTTAAAGCTGGATGTGGGGGATAGTGCCAAAATCGGGCAAATCGTCGGACAGTTGGATGATGCTCTGCTGTTGACTGCATTAAATCAAGCGACTTCAGAACTTGCAGCCTTGAAGTCAGAAATCGCAAGGGCAACAACTCAGGTAAGTAACGCTCGCGCTCTAGTCGAACAAGCGCGGTTAGAGGTAGTACAAGCCACAAATGATGCTACCAGACAGGACAAATTATTAAAAGAAGGAGCGATCGCCCTACAATCCGCCGAACAAGCTCGCACCGAAGCAAGAACAGCTACTCAAGCCCTACGTGCTGCTACGGAGCAAGTGCGTACAGAACAGCAGGCAGTCGCTGCGGCACAAGGTAGATTCAGCGCCCAACAAGCGGTAGTGGCACAAGCTAAGGAGCGCAGATCCTACGCTCAGTTAAAATCTCCCATCACTGGTATAGTCACAGAAAAAGTTACAGAACCGGGAAATCTAGTGCAACCAGGTGGGGAAGTCTTAAAAATTGGTGACTTCAGTCGTGTGAAAGTGGTGGTGCAAGTTTCTGAATTAGAACTGGCAAAAATTGCTGTTGGGCAATCTGTACAAGTGCGATTAGATGCCTTCCCCAATGAAAGTTTAATTGGACGAGTGGCACGGATTTCTCCGACTGCCGATGCAACTGCTCGGTTGGTACCAGTGGAAGTGGTTATTCCTAACGGTGGTGGGAAAATTGGTAGCGGACTTTTAGCCCGAGTGAATTTTCAAAGTTCAGTACAACAACGGGTAGTTGTTCCACAGACAGCTTTTCAGGGAACAGGTGGGGATAGTTCAAGCCAAAATCCAAAATCCAAAATCCAAAATAATCAGACGTTATTTGTAGTCAGAGATGTTGGGGGTAAGCCGACGGTTACTGCTAGATCGGTAAGGCTTGGCTCTCGTGCTGATGGCAAGGTGGAAATTTTATCTGGCTTGCAACCGGGAGAATCTTATGTGGTGCAAAGCGGTAAGCCATTGAAAGATGGGGAAACTGTACGGCTGTCGATTCTTTCTGAGAAAACTTAGGCTTTTAGATTCAGTAAGGACTTACGCCGAAATTGCCAGAAACTTTGATTTAATTAACCGCCAAGTAAGCCTGGAGTTTCGGTAGGAATAAGAGTTTAAGAGAGTTTTTGCCTTTAAGTCCTATTTAATTAACCGCACCAGAAAAGCAGAGGAACAGAGGGGATGGAGCAAATTAATAAAGGTAGCGGATTTAGTATTAGCGCAATCGCTATTCGCCAACACATTGGGACGCTGATGCTCACGATAGCGGTGATTGTCGTTGGCGTGTTTTTTCTTACGACTATCCAAGTGGATCTTCTGCCTGCAATTACCTATCCCCGAATTGGGGTGCGGCTAGAAGCACCTGGTATTTCACCGGAAGTCGCAGTAGATGAAATTACTAGACCCCTGGAAGAAGCTTTATCCGCTACGGAGAATGTAGTGCAAGTTTTTTCTCGGACTCGTGAGGGACAGGTGAGCTTGGATTTATTTTTCCAACCAGGAGGCGATATTGACCAAGCGCTCAATGATGCTACTGCTGCCTTTAACCGAGGTCGGGGACAACTGCCAGACACTATTGAGGAGCCACGCTTATTTAAATTCGATCCCTCCCAATTACCAGTTTACGAGCTGGCCTTGACATCTGACTCCCTGCAAGGTAAAGATTTACGAGTATTTGCTGATGAAGAATTATCCCGCGAACTGAGTGTTGTGCCGGGAGTTGCTGCAGTTGATGTATCTGGTGCGGCTGAAGAAGAAGTACGAGTCCTTGTTGATTTAAACCGCTTGCAAGCGTTAGGTATTGGGTTAAACAGCATACTTGATGAATTAACAGCCCGCAACCAGGATATTTCTGGGGGTCGGATTTTGGGGGAAAATTCTGAGCCTTTAACCCGCACTGTAGGCCGATTTCAAAATGCGAAGGAAATTGAAAACCTCTCTTTTGAAGTTGCACGGGGAAACTCGACCTCCACCAGCGTGAATAATCCCTTGCCGACAGGTCGGGTCTATCTGCGAGACTTTGCTGAGGTAATAGATGGCACACAAAACGAGCGAGTATCTGTTTACCTGAACCGTAAGCCATCTGTGAAATTGTCGGTTCAAAAACAACCCGATGCCAACACAATTACGGTTGTAGATGCGGTGAAGCGGCGAATTGAACAATTGCGCTCATCCAGTTTGATTCCAGCAGATATGGTTCTGACCCCGACCACCGATGAATCTCGCTTCATCCGCAATTCCTTAAATGATGTTATCTTTTCAGCGGTTTCTGGGGCATTGTTAGCAGCAGCAGCAGTACTGTTGTTTTTGGGTTCAATAAGACAAACATTTATTATCAGTCTGGCAATTCCGCTGTGTACTTTGGCGGCGATCGCGTTGATGAAATTGTTCGGATTCAGTTTAAATGTATTCAGTCTGGCAGGTTTGACTTTAGGAATTGGTCAAGCAATTGATACATCAGTTGTGATTTTGGAGAACATTTCCGAAAAAGCAGGGATAATTTCCAATGTTCAAGATGGGGAGAAAAAGAAAACGCGACGATCGAAAATCGAAAATCAAAAATTCTTTATTGAGAGTGCCACCTCTTCTTCCCAAGAAGTAGAATCCTCGTTAATTGCAGCTACTGCCGCCAACTTGGTATCTATAGCGCCATTCCTCTTAGTTGGGGGATTTATATCACTTCTATTTAATGAACTGGTTCTCACAATTGCCTTTGCAGTAGCCGCTTCTCTGCTTGTCGCTGTCACAGCAGTACCGATGCTGAGTTCTCGATTGCTGGCAATTGGCTGGTCTAGTGGGATAAATGAATTTTGGCCAATCAAACAGTTCAATCGCCGTTTTGAAGATGCTACACGAGTATACAGCAGCTTTTTAACCAAAATTTTACGCTATCGCTTACTTGTAGTCGTCGCGGCTTTAACAATTCTAGGCGGTGGCACCCTGTTCATGGTTGGTGAAATTCCCCAAGAAATTCTACCCCGCATCAGTACCGGACAAGCCAATTTGAGAGCGCAGTTTCCTCCCGGCACACCTTTGGCAACTTCACAAAAAGTAATGCAAGCTGTCGATGAGATTTTGTTGAAACAACCAGAAACTGAATATGTTTTCACAACTGTCGGCGGTTCTCTGTTTGGCAACACCACTTCCGAAAACCCTTTACGTGCAAACAGCACTATCAATCTGAAACAGGGTGAAGATGTCGAAGCGTTTGTCAAAAAAGTCACTTCAGAATTCAACAAACTCAACTTGGCAGGAATTCTGCTGCGCTTAAATCCCGGTCAGGTGCGGGGTTTAATTTTGAGTAATACCCCAGCTCAAGGGTCAGAAGTTGACGTGATTTTGCAAGGTGAGGATGAACAAAAATTACGACAAGCAGGTGCGGACGTGCTGCAAGCTTTGACTGAAAAAGCAACATTAGCGAGATTCCGACCAGATGCTGACCCCCGGCAACCAGAAGTCCAAATTCGTCCGGATTGGGAAAGAGTTTCAGCTTTGGGACTAACAGCTCAACAAATTGGTGACACCATTCAGACAGCGATTGAAGGTTCAGTTCCTACACAAATTCAACGTGGTAACCGTTTAGTTGATGTCCGGGTGCAGTTGAATCAAGAAGCTATTGAGCGTCCCTCCCAGCTAGAGCGATTACCGCTGTTTACACAAAACAATCAACTAATCCGCCTTTTAGATGTTGCCCGCATTGAAGAAGGTCAAGCACCTGGTGAGGTGCAGCGAATAAACCAACGTCAAGCTTTTATTATTGCAGGCAACCTCAGCGAGGGAGCTAGTCTTGGTGATGCCATCGCAGAAGTGAATCAAGTACTCCAAAGCGTAAAGTTACCTGATGGCGTATCAATTATACCTAGTTCTGCCCAAGAGACTAATCAGCAGCTTCAGGATGCTTTGAAAACTTTAGGAGCCTTAGCGACGTTCTTAATCTTCGTCGTCATGGCTGTCCAATACAACTCGCTGATTGACCCGTTGGTAATTTTATTTACCATTCCTTTGGCATTCGCTGGTGGTATTTTCGGACTTTATATCACCAAAACTGCTATCGGTGCAACGGTGATTGTTGGTGTGGTGCTGCTGGTAGGAATTGTGGTCAATGCGGGGATTTTGATGGTGGAATCAGCGAACCAAATTCGCGAAGAGGAAGATTGTACTCGCACAATAGCCATCCTCAAAGCCGCTCCTCAACGCTTACGCCCAATTCTGATGACTACAGTCACCACCATTCTGGGACTCTTCCCACTGGCTTTAGGTATTGGTGAAGGTTCAGAGTTTTTGCAGCCTTTGGGGATTGTCGTTTTCTTTGGAATGGCGATCGCTACTGTACTGACGCTATTTATTATTCCCTGTTTTTATACTTTATTGCACGATTTACTTAGTTGGCGTTGGCTAAAACTGAAAAAGTTTGGATTTTGAGATTTCTTCTGGACTTTGGACAAAAAAGAAGTGTTTGCGTAAATTATTTGCCAACAAAAACTAGGCATCATAAATTAGCCCAGTTATTTTTAAAACTGAGTAAAACCCCTAAAGCCTAAGAACAATTACGCGGCTTTTTGTTTATTAAGTGTTGATTTTGACTGTTTCTTGACAACAGGGTGCTTAGTTAATTGTTCATGCCAATGAAGTAATGAATGGCACATTACAGATGAAATTTGTTGGCTTCCTACTTGAAGTTTTTAACAGTAACATATTCGCAAAGTCATAGGAACACAGTATTTCCGTGTCCCCATAACTGATGTACCCAAAATCTTGATATTGACTTTCTTAACCGATATAATTTAGAGATGATGGATCGGCATTAATTCGCAGTACAAGTTCTGCACCATTAATTTCAAAAGTCTTCGCTTCAAAGAAATTTCCCTTATCCTGGATTTCGGCGAAGTCACCAATACCAAAAACACCAAAGCCGCTTAGGTCAATCCTGTCTATACCAACCTCGTAATCTGCAATAGTCAAAGTATAGCCAATAGCATCTTTGTTGACAGCGACGAAAGTATCCATCTGCTTGTCTCCTGTGATGGCAGTGCTGAACGGATCATTTTGCAAGTTATTGATTAGCTGGTCATTATATTGGTTAGAACCTCCTCCCACGAGAATGTCATCTCCCCAAGCAATCAGCGTGTCAGTACCCGCTCCACCTACTAGGACGTCATTTCCCTTCTCAAGTTGATTAAGTGCTGATGTATCTCCATCACCAGACAAGATATCAGAACCCAGACCTCCAAAAAGGTAATCGTCATTCTTGCCACCTAAAAGCGTGTCATTGTCTTCAAGACCTTCAAGAATATCATTCCCATCTCTTCCTCGAATAGTATCTGAACCCGATGTTCCTCTAAAACGGTTGTCACTATCATTACCAATTATTAACGCCATAATTGTGTTCCAAAAACGTTACATTAATTTAATACTCGGTATAAGCTAAGACAAATTAAATTTAAATCTTAACTTCATTCCTTGTCTTAATTAATACTAATTAGATATGAATATACTATGAAGTTTTAATGAGAAATCTCTTATGCTGATTGTTTATCCGAGAAGGAGATATCACATAGGCATTGCAAGGAAATGGTTCGGGAGTAACTCGTCATACACAGCCAAAGTTTCCTGATTAACACGGGCAACATTTAACCTTCCTAGATTTTGATGCGATCGCTCTTTCCAATAGTTGAGTGTATCTGAATTACTCAGCAATTCTCTTAATGCCTTTGCTAAAGCATTGCTGTCACTTGGTGGGATTAAAAGACCCGCTTCTCCATAGTCTAGTGCTTCTGGAATGCCATCTATATGAGTGGCAATAATTGGACAACCAGCCTCTCTCGCTTCAGAAAGTACCAGAGGACAAGGGTCACGATGAGAAGGGAGAACAAATATATCACAAGAGAGGAAATAGCGTTGCGGTTCGCGCACAAATCCTTCAAAATGAATGCGGGAACTAACACTAGTTTCTTTTGCTTGGACTTCAAACTTTTCTCTATCTGGCCCATTTCCTACCAAATAAAGATGCGCATCGGGAAATAAGTTAGCAATTTGTTCAAAAGCAGCAATTAGTTCAGCAATACCCTTACGTTCGTACATACCTGCAACAGTAGCGATCGCCGGATGTTGTAAAGGTAAAGGAGAATAATCTGACAAGGGACGGGTGCGAGGACTACCTAAAGTTCCATTACATACAATCCGCAATTTTTTTTCCGAAATACCACGTTGCACCATCGAATCAGACACAACTTGACTAACAGCAATTACTCTATCAGCTAAACCCATCAGCACACTGGCTCGCTGAAATTCATTGTGTACTGTAGATACTAAAAAGTAGCGATTTTTACCTCGAAACAAGTATGCCAATACCACTCCTGTCATCATGTGAGCATGAACAATATCTGGTTGAAATTCCCGGACAATTGCTTGATAACCTACAGACGCTCTGATGATATTTCGTAGTTTTCTGGTTTGAAGCAGTTGATAGTGTTTAACACCATAAACTGTTAGCAATTTTTCGTATTCTCCACCGGCAGAAACTATCGCTACTTGATGGCCTGTCTGTGCCTGTTGACAAGCGATATCCACGGCTACATTTACAATACCGTTACCGATTTCTTGAATATCGTTCAAGATATGTATGATTCGCATAAAACTTTTGCCGAGCGGGAAGTAAATTAATCTTTATTGAAATATACTTATCTAGATTAGACTTTTTTAACAAAAAAAAACTATTCCTTGAGGTTGAGGTTTATCTTAATTATTAGTTTTAAGTAAAACTTCTAAACTGCTTACATCATAACGGATGAAATAGGACTAGGGGTTAGACAATTACATCGAAATCTATATCTATGTTTGTTTAATCAGTATTTCCCAGCTAGAACCCTATATTATTTGAAAATCAAGATGGCTGCTAGGCAACCACACAACAAATTATGAAAATATTTCTTTCGATTTCCCTATTTTCAAGATATCTCATTCCCAGGGAGAAGTACAGCCACAACAACATTTTCACTTGGAGCAGTGTCTAGTTACTCGGAAGATACACATTTGAAAACCCTTGTATAGCAAACCTTCCAGGGATTCAGGAAAAATGTGTTTCTGTCATACTTTGCTAGCTGCGCTTTAGCCCTAGTTAGAGGCTCATATCTTGCACCTTGCGTATAAACCACATATTTATGATTTTAGTAAGTTATGAAAATTACAACAAAATAAAAGCCCTATTTTTAGTCCATTAAAATGAACTTGTGCAACTATTCAGCGATTTATAGCCTAAGAGCTGGTAGGGACATTAATTGATTTACCTGAGTAATAGGATCTCTAATTTTGACATTTTTTTGAAGGTGCAAGACATCAGCCTCCGACGAGTGCCGCAAACGCAAGACTAAAATATGGGAGAAACACATTTTTTTTGTAACCCTTGCTATATATGGATTGTAGAATGTGTTTATTGAAAGGTTAAAAATCAAGATTCAATCAGTACAAATTTGCGAATATTGTAATTAGATTGATTTGATTGACGAGAGAAAGTAGCAGTTAGTAAAAGCCGCCAAGCATTCCAAGATAGTACAGATATATCAATCATACTGAAAAGACCGTTAATATTTTTTTGCTTCAGTGCTACTAAACTCCAATGTAGCTTCAGGTAATTTCTAATATCTTGAATGTCTGGAGTATTACGGTGATACTGTTTGTCAATCAAAGCGTAAATTTTCTCCTTCATGAGAATATTCGTCATCAAGCGTTTTTGCAGAGAAAATTTGTAATTGTAAGCACCAGGCCAAATGGTTCGATAGGCTAGACATTGATTCAAGAAAATGGCATCGCCAAACTGAGCAATCCGAATCCAGGAATCAATATCATCGCAATTGGTATCAAGACTTGAGTCCCAACCACCAGTTTGCAAAAAAATGTCCCGACGGCAAGCGACCTGAACAGGTGTACCAAAAGGCAAAAGCTCAAGCAGCATCCCGTAATGGATATCAGCTTGGGGGACATAAAAAGCTAGCCCAGGGCCCAGTTGGGGGGTACGATTGACTTCCACCTCCTCGTAGTCCACTTGAGCCGCAACACAAGAGACTAGAGCCGTATTTGGATGCATCTGAATTGCCCTTGCCATCTCTTCTATACAATTAGGTGCAAGGTAATCATCATCATCCAAAAACTTAATCCAATCTCCACTACTTGCTTCTACACCTGCATTGATAGTTGCTGCATGACCGAGATTTTTACTATTGCGGTGATAAACAATGTGCGATCCCAAACTTTTGAGATAATCTTGAGTACCATCAGACGAATAGTCATCGGCAACAACCACCTCGCAGGCGATCGTCTGGTTGAGAACAGATTTAATCGCTCGTTCTAGCAAATCTAAGCGGTTATAAGTCGTGATGACGACGCTGAATTTCATAATCTCAATACCCCTAGCACAACGCTCTATAATACATATTCACATTCAAAACCATCTTGCCCGACCAAATCATCATCTAAAATAACTAGACTCAAAGGCTATTGACGATTTAATATTGATGATCGTGAGTTTTGACTATAATTTCAGCAATCGGTAGCTATGTAGTGTGGTCTAATCCACTCTAATTGCTTAAAAGCTGGACTAAGTGCATTTCGTTGGCACTCGGACTCACACATCGTTTTTTCCTCCCAGGTCGTTGATACACTGGGTTTACAAACATCTGAATCTTTTTATGAAAGCGCAAGAAATAATCCGCTCCATTGAAGCGGAACAATTAAAGTCCGATCTGCCCGACATCTACGTGGGTGACACCGTAAAAGTGGGAGTCAAAATCAAAGAAGGCGAAAAGTACCGTGTCCAGCCCTATGAAGGGGTTGTTATTGCCAAACGCAATGGCGGTATCAACGAAACAATTACCGTCCGGAAAGTGTTTCAAGGTGTTGGCGTTGAGCGGGTATTTCTCATCAATTCTCCTCGTATTGACACCATCAAGGTCATGCGTCGCGGTAAGGTAAGACGTGCGAAGCTCTATTATCTCCGCAAGCTTGTTGGTAAAGCGACCCGGATTAAACAACGCTTTGACCGCGCTTTGTAATTAAGCGGCGAATAAAACTGTTCATGACTCAAATAATAAAGCGGCATTTGCCGCTAATATTTTTTTTGAGTCAAAATATAGTTCACATTGTTGCCAAATTGCGTTATAGTAACAAAGTCTTACGCAATAACTGAATCGAAGACAGCTTGTGCGCTCTTAGTTCAGTTGGTAGAACGCAGGTCTCCAAAACCTGATGTCGGGGGTTCAAGTCCTCCAGGGCGCGCTCTCAAAAAAATAAAACGATCGTAGAGACGCGTTAGCCAAACTCTCAGGAGTGAAGCAAATTCGCGTCTTTAGTAGATCGTTGAGAAATTTGAGTATAATTTAAGTTGCAGCTTGTTTCAAATCAGCTGATTTGAGTTAAGGCTGTCAAAATCGATGCAAATCAACAGTTAATAGCTGTAAGCACTCATGGGGGAGAGAAACGACAGTGGCCAAGAAAACCGAAGCAGAAATGCCAGAAACCACCAACGGGTTTAGTATCACGGACTTTTATCAAGGAATTAGAGAAGAGTTCGAGAAAGTGGTTTGGCCTAGTCGCAAGCAATTGGTGAGCGAATCAGCAGCAGTGTTGTTAATGGTCACACTCTCCGCAGCTATGATATTCCTGGTGGATAAATTATTTATTTGGGCAGCGAAACAGGTGTTCTGATGACTTTTGCAACAGACGAACCACGCAATTCGGCTTCGTTGCAGTCGGAGGAAATGACAGAAGCAGCACTAGATGCTTCGCGAGAAGCACGCTGGTATGCAGTGCAAGTAGCCTCAGGCTGTGAAAAGCGTGTAAAGACCAACTTGGAGCAGCGCATCCAAACTTTTGATGTCGCTGATAAAATCATTCAAGTGGAAATACCTCAAACCAAAGCACTCAAAATCCGGAAGGATGGCAGCCGTCACGAGACAGACGAAAAGGTTTTTCCTGGCTATGTCTTAGTGCGGATGCTGATGGATGATGACGTTTGGCAGGTAGTGCGAAACACCTCCCATGTAATTAATTTTGTGGGAGCAGAGCAAAAACGCGGTACTGGCAAAGGTCGGGGTCACGTTAAACCCGTACCATTGGGTCCAAGCGAAGTAGAACGAATCTTTAAACAGGCAACCGAACAGGTACCAGTTCTAAAGATTGACATGGCTGCTGGTGATAAGATAATTGTGCTTAGTGGTCCGTTTAAGGACTTTGAAGGCGAGGTGATTGAAGTCAGCCCAGAACGCAGCAAGCTTAAAGCCTTGCTTTCGATTTTTGGACGAGATACACCTGTAGAATTGGAATTTAATCAGGTTGAGAAACAGAGCTAATTAAAAATGGCGAAGAAAGTAGTAGCGATCATTAAGCTGGCGCTGAATGCTGGTAAAGCCAACCCCGCACCGCCAGTCGGTCCTGCGTTAGGTCAACACGGCGTGAACATCATGATGTTCTGCAAAGAGTATAATGCCAAAACAGCAGACCAAGCTGGGACGGTGATACCAGTGGAAATTTCGGTTTATGAAGACCGGAGTTTTACATTTGTTCTCAAAACTCCACCAGCATCAGTATTGATTACCAAGGCAGCTAAGATTGAAAGAGGCTCTAATGAACCCAACAAAAAGAAAGTTGGTTCCATTACAACCGAGCAATTGCGGCAGATAGCTCAAACGAAACTGCCTGACCTTAACGCCAATGATATTGACGCGGCAATGAAAATTATTGAAGGTACCGCCAAGAATATGGGCGTGACCATTGCAGATTCGTAAATAGTTAGTAGTTATTAAAACAACTAGCAACGAATAAAATCCGAAATGTAAAATTATTTGGGGGAGAGAATCATCCTCGTTAACTACCCCAGGAGAGAAAAATGACGAAGAAAGTATCACGGCGCTTACAAGGGCTTTTAGAGAAAGTAGAAGATCGGGATTATGCTCCCGCTGAAGCTTTAAGCTTGCTTAAAGAGACAGCGACAGCAAAGTTTTCAGAAGCAGTAGAAGCGCATATTAGATTGGGAATTGACCCAAAATATAGCGACCAACAATTGCGGACAACTGTTGCACTCCCCAAAGGTACAGGACAAATAGTCCGAGTCGCAGTAATTGCACGCGGTGAAAAGGTCAACGAAGCCGCTAATGCCGGTGCTGATATTGTCGGTTCGGAAGAGCTAATCGACGAAATCCAAAAAGGTAGAATGGATTTCGACAAGCTGATTGCCACCCCAGATGTGATGCCACAAGTGGCGAAGCTTGGTAAATTGCTTGGTCCGCGTGGTTTAATGCCATCACCCAAAGGTGGTACCGTAACCTTTGATATTGGCAGCGCGATCGCAGAATTCAAAGCAGGTAAATTAGAATTTCGTGCCGATCGCAGCGGTATTGTCCATGTTATGTTTGGTAAGGCATCCTTCACGCCTGAAGATTTGTTAGTAAACTTGAAGGCATTGCAAGAAACAGTTGACCGCAACCGTCCTTCTGGTGCAAAAGGTCGTTATTGGCGCACAATGTACGTGTCTGCCACTATGGGGCCATCCATTAGAGTGGATGTCAACGCCCTACGCGATTTAAAATTCAGTGAAGCATGATAAATTGAGTTAGGAGTTAAGAGTTTCAAATTAATTCCTAACTAGTCACTCTTAACTCATAGCTTTGAAATTAAATAAAGCCGGAGACAGCAGGTGTTAATAGCTTAATATCCTGCCGAGGTTTACACTTATGCCTAAATAACCACTTCTTCAGTGGTGAAAATAATTTGGCGTTAAGAGTATAACTGGATAAACCCCGGCTTCCTATAGTCGGGGTTTGTTGTTTTTTATTTGTTAATGGTTAGGAGTTAGTGGAATACCCAACAAATAACAACTAACAACTAACAAATAACAACCAACAACAAAAAATTTTCAGGAGGTGAGGTTAACATGGGTAGAACTTTAGAAGACAAAAGAGAAATTGTTGCCGATCTTAAGGAAACCTTGAGTGAGTCAACATTGGCACTGGTAATTGAATATCAGGGTCTGACTGTTTCTGAAATTAGCGATTTAAGGCGGCGGTTGCGACCAAGTGGCACCGTATGTAAGGTCGCTAAAAATACCCTCATGGGCATTGCCATTCAAAACGACGAGAAATGGCAATCAATGTCGGAATTGCTCAAGGGTTCCTCTGCCTTCTTGTTGGTGAAAGAGGATTTCTCATCTGCAATTAAGGCTTACCAAGAGTTCCAAAAAGTCACCAAGAAGACAGAACTTCGTGGTGGTGTAATGGAAGGACGGCTGCTGAAAGAGCCAGACATCAAAGCACTGGGAGACCTGCCCTCCAAAGAACAACTCATGGCGCAAATTGCTGGAGCTCTCAACGCTTTGGCTACCAAGATTGCTGTGGGTATCAACGAGGTTCCCAGCTCGCTGGCTCGTGCTTTGCAAGCTAAGGCTGAGAAGGACGGCGGTGGTGCTGCAACTGAAACTGCTGCTGAAACTGCTGCTGAATAGTTATTAGTTAGTGGTTAGTGGTTAGTGGTTAGAAGTGAACAACCAACAACCAACAACTAACAAATAACAGTCAAAAGTCAACAAATAATCAAAATTACAGGAGTTATATCAATGTCTGCTGCAACCGAACAAATTTTGGAACAATTGAAATCTCTAACTCTGTTGGAAGCATCTGAGTTAGTTAAGCAAATTGAAGAAGCTTTCGGCGTTAGTGCTGCTGCACCAGTTGGTGGCATGATGATGATGGCTGGACCTGGTGCTGGTGCGCCTGCTGAAGAAGCTGTTGAGCAAACTGAGTTTGATGTGGTTCTAGAATCAGTCCCAGCCGATAAGAAGATTGCCGTACTGAAAATTGTACGGGAATTGACCGGTTTGGGTCTCAAAGAAGCGAAAGACTTGGTAGAAGCTGCACCCAAGGCAGTTAAAGAAGCGATCGCCAAAGATGCCGCTGAAGATGCTAAGAAGCGGATCGAAGAAGCTGGTGGTAAGGTCGTAATTAAGTAGTTATTACATTTACATTACAGCTAAGGCAATGATATCCCCTCCCCGCTATGAACGTGGAGGGGATAATAATTTTTGATCGCGGATGGACACGGATGAACGCGGAGTTAGAGTTACACCAACTTGATGCAGGACATGCAGTTGCATACCAATCCATTCGACTACAGGCTCTACGTGACAGTCCGACGGCATTTAACTCAAGCTACGAAGAAGAAAAACAACGATCTATTTCGGAGTTTGCGGACTTGCTGGTGCCGAGTCCGTCTCGCGGAATATTTGGTGTCTTTGATGCCTCCCAACTCGTGGCTACCGTGGGCTTTGGGCGTGAAATTCGCCGAAAGGTCAATCATAAAGGAATCATCCGTGGGATGTATGTCGCACCAAAATATCGCCGCCAAGGGGTTGGCAAGCAGTTGTTATCGCATGCCCTTAGTTTCGCAGATTCTCAGCCAGGACTTGTCCAATTGACTCTCGTGGTTAACACCGCCAATATATCGGCGATTTCACTGTACGAAGCTTTTGGCTTCAAGTCATTCGGCATAGAGCCGGCTGCTGCACTCATTGACGGAGCGCTGCATGACGAAATGCATATGGTACGTCTTGTTCCACAAGCAATCTAACCGAAATTTATCCCCTCAGACGTTTGGCATCAGTGACAACCCATTTGTTATCAGCAGCATTCCATACCAGAATGAAGCGCACAGAAGCAGGTGATACTTGTCCTGATTTCAGGACATATTTTAACCGTGCATCAACTGTGGCTGTTTCTGAAGTTGCTTTTTGCAGGTTAACTTGGTCAATTTCTACCTGTTCTACCTGCCCCCCCCACCAGCCGACGTAGGAATTGTAACCATATGGATGAATTTTTCTATTAGTTTGGAAGCTGGGAGATAGCTGGTTCCAAGAAGAATCAAAGTCACGGTTATTAATATTTCCGTAGTAATTTTGCACAAATTGCGTTGGTGATGGTTTATCAACTTGTGGGGGAGGTGTTGTTAGTGAAGGAATTGGTGTCGAGGTTGGAACTTCTAAAGTTGGAGTTGGAGTGGGAGTTAGAGTGGGAGTGGGAATCAAAACAGGTGGAGAATTAGTAACTTCCGGAGTGGGAACTTCGGTTGGGGTTGGTGTCACCTCTTCTGGTTCTATGGGTGTGGGAGAAGGTTCAATCGTTCTTTGAATTTTTGGCCGATTTTTTTTCCGTACAGGTGCCTGAGTCTCTTGAGGTTCTATTGGTACGGTGGTTGGTTCAATTGGGGAAGTTGTGGGCTGTATCTGTTGTGGTTCTGGTGTTTCTTGTGGAGATGGTTTATTGAAAGCAGCAAAACCAATTGCACCAATTGCACCAAGAGCAGCAGCGAGGAAAATGCCGAGTAAGATGCCTTTTGTACCGTTGTCTCGAATCGGAGCTTGATAAGAAGGTGTGTTTCCGATGGGAACCGTATTTTGAGCTTTTTGGGTAACTTGTGTATTTATCGTTGAAGGTTGGGTGGAATGTCCAACTGTGAGCGTAGGAGCAGCAAAAAAACCTCCAGATAGTAATGCCTCCAACATTTCTTTAGCATTGGAGAAGCGATCGCGTGGATGATAGGCGATCGCTCGATCTAAGACTGCCCTCATTGTTGGACTCAAACCAGGAGCGTATCTATACCAGACTAAATCCCCATTACGCGGGTCTGTTTCTAATTCTTGCGGCTGTCTTTTGGTGAGCAGAAAAATTGCCGTGATTCCTAAACTATATAAGTCGCTGGAATACATTGGTCTACCTGCTGCTTGCTCGCTGGGCATATAACCAGGGGTACCAATTATGATTGAGCTAGCGGGGTGGCCTTGAGAAGTTAATACCGTTCCCATTGCTTCTCGCACCGCACCAAAATCAATTAACACGGGTTTGTTGTCACGATAGCGCAGGATGATATTGTCTGGTTTGATATCGCGGTGAACGATGCGCTTATTGTGTACGTATTCTAATACTGGTAATAAATTTATTAATATTTCTCTGACGGCACTTTCACTTAATGCTCCCTGCTGTTGGACTTTTGCAGTCAGAGTATCACCTTCAATCCACTCTTGAACTAAATAGAATTGACCGTCTACCTGAAAATAAGCATACAAAGCGGGAATTTGGTCGGTAGAACCACCCAAATCTTCTAAAATAGCCGCTTCCCGTTGGAATCGCTCTTGCACCAACTGGTAAACCTGGGGA
The DNA here is from genome assembly GCA_019359595.1 of Cyanomargarita calcarea GSE-NOS-MK-12-04C. Taxonomy (GTDB): domain Bacteria; phylum Cyanobacteriota; class Cyanobacteriia; order Cyanobacteriales; family Nostocaceae; genus Cyanomargarita; species Cyanomargarita calcarea. The sequence continues at coordinate 247,064 of JAHHGZ010000002.1, read as the reverse complement.
TTGTTCTGGATTGGTTTGAGCAGCTTTACTACACAACGGCGGTTTGAGGGCATTTGGGTATCTTCCGCCAGGAAAGTCTCTCCAAATCCACCGTTTCCCAGAGTGCTAATAACTCGATAGCGGTTGTTCAGCAGCATTTACATTGATTAGCGACTTCAAGACAAGGGAGCATCGACGTTTATCTTAGCTGTTTTCTGGTGTTGCGAACTGTTCAATAATTTTTGCAAATTCAAATAAGAGCGCGTATTAGATTATAAATCGGTTATCAGTCGTGCTTTTCTCAAAACAAATGTCAATACCGTTTCTTCTTGAGAAATTATCTCGACAGCAATTTCCATACCCGGTTGAATGGGATAAGATTTTCCTCCCTTTTGTAAATCAAATTTTTCAGGCTCAATTATAACTTCGTAATAAGGTGCGGTTGGAGTGTTGCTATTTGTTTGAGGTGTAATCGTATCGGCAGTTATAGACCTGACAGCACCTTTGAGGATTCCATAGTCTGGATAGGGATAGGCTGACACCCGCATTTCTACTTTACCCTGTGGACAATCTACTACTTTTACTGCTTTACAAACTTTCACCTGACCCACATCTTCAGCAACAATACGGCCTTTAATTACTAGAAGTGTATTGCTTGGAGCAATTTGGGCGATCGCATCCCCACTACGTACGACCTGTCCGTTATTTCGTAATTCTAATTTCAGGACACTACCTGACTCGGGGCTAGTGATAATAGTTTTGTGCAGTTCAGTTTCAATTTGTTTGAGTTCTTTTTGAGTGTTATTAATTTGATTTTGGATTTCCACTTGACGCTGAACCAAGCTTTCTCTTTCTTGATTTAATCTAGCAATACTAGTTTTTGCTGAGGCACGTTCCTGAGCAATTTTTTCCTCTGCTATTGATAAAATGGCATTGCTGGGATTAACAGCAGTTTGTGCCCGTTTTTCTCTAGCAATTGCTACTTCTACTGCTCGCTTTTGTCGCTCAATTAATTGTTGTTGACTTTCTGCAGTAGCTTTTTGAGATAAAAAAGCTTGTTGTTGCCTTTGGGCTTCTAATTCTGCCTCTTCTACTTGATTTTGAGATATTGAACCAGATTCTGCAATAGATTTATAGCGATCGCGTTTGACTATGGACGATTTTAGTGCTGCTTCCGTTGCTTTTACATTCGCTTCGGCTGACTTTAACTCGATTTGCGCTTTTTGCAATTCATCTTCAGCGATTTTGATGTTAGCACTTGCTTCTTGAACGTCAGTATTAGCGGTAACTTTTTTGTCTTGATAGTCACGTTGCGTACGGCTCATTTCTGCTTCCGCTGAGGCTACAGCGCGATCGCTACGTTCAGTTTCCCCCGCAATTTGCCCATCTAAAGCCCGAATTTGGGCATCTAGTTGAAAGCTTTGCTGCCGATTTTGTTGAATATTCCCTACTAACTGACTTTTTTTAATTTGTAGTTGCTGAGAATCAATGCTGGCGATCGCGTCTCCTTTCTTAACTACCTGATTTTCTTTTACAAAAATTTGATTAATACTTCCTTCCAACGCAGCTTGTACTAAGCGGATTTCACCTACAGGACGAACAGTGGCTAAAGCTTTCACCGTAATATTACATTTGATCGCAGCAGCAAGACCAACGACTGCACCAATAGTTCCAATCATAAATAGCCCTCCCAGTCGCATCCAAATACTGATGGGAGGAAGAGATTCATCTATTTCTAATGGAGAAAGCAAATCTGGTTTGGGGTCAATAATCATGAACGCTACTACCAATTTCCTTTATAGTTTCTAATTCTCTAAAATTTTCCAAGTTTCCTAGAAGCAAGGATGCCGAGTCCGCTTCTTTTGGAGAGAGAAGATATTTTTTTTAGTTAGGACTTACGCAAAAAAGTTCTGATGTAGCGGTAATTCATGTTGGCGAAGCCATCCCGCAGGGTATTACCGCTACGGGAGAGTAGGTTCTCAAGCAAATCTTGCGTAAGTCCTGTTAGTAAAATAATTTAATTTTAAACAATGTTGTCAGTACAAACACTACATATTATTGCCTTATATGTGTTCAAATTTATGTAGATTCCGTAAAGTCATATACAGAAATATTATCAAACTCTAAATACCAATATTAGCTACATACTTTACCCAGCATAGTCAAAACTAGTAATTAGAAAAAACACGCTATATAGATTACTTATAATTACTTGACACTATTGGTATAGCCAACCGATTTCAATCTACGTATTAATACGTATGCAATTGGGAACAGTGCAACTATCAAAAGTAATGATTATTGCTGTAAAGTAATTATGAAGACAAGTAAGCTCTGTATCAATCAAATTCAGTATGTATAAGTTTTTTTGTATAAGAGAAATGTAGCCTGCCGTAAAAATACTGGTACATTAAAAAGGTCGCTGAGAAGTAATCAGTACATTCTTGGTGTCATAGTTTCGTCTACCATTTGGAGAAAAATATGCACAACTCACTATTTGTCGATCTGACCACCAATGAAGAAGCTAATTTGTCTGGTGGCTTAAAGTTAAAGCTTAAAAACATAACTGTTGTCGTCAACGGTGCAGGTGGTGGTGCCGGTAGCGGTGGTGTCATTAGTGGTGCTCCTGGTAAAACAACCACCAATATTGGTGACACAAGTGGTGGTAATGGTATCGTCGTTCAACTGTAGTAGTTTAATTTTTCCTGGAGAAAAACATGAATAACGCACTATTTGTTGAATTGACCACCAATGAAGAAACTAATTTATCTGGTGGTTTGAAGTTAAAGCTTAAAAACGTAACTGTTGTTGTCAACGGTGCAGGTGGTGGTGCCGGTAGCGGTGGTGTCGTTATTGATAGTCCTGGTAAAACAGAGACCAAAATAGGTGACACAACTGGTGGTTCTGGTATTGCCATCGTTCTTGGTGGAGCTTAGTCACTTATAGTGCTATACACCAATTTGTTATGTGAAGTATATGAATATAAATAAACGTAAAGACGCGATTGGATAACCGCGTCTCTACAGGATCGCTAACAGCTAATCGCCTTCAAACTATTAGCTATTAGCCAGTGATACCTTGTCATATCCTAGCATACGTTTACTGAGTTCGTTTACTTACCTTAGCAAGCGTCATTGGGTGCTATTCGACGGAGGCTATTTAGTCTCCGTCGGTGGTATATACCCCAGAAAGATTGCTGTTGTCAGGTGGAAATTATTTCTTTTTAAAAATTTTAATGTACTTTACCAGGAGTTAACTTAATGGTTTCAAGTAATTCTCTTTTCACCGAACTTACACAGAACGAAGAAGCAAACTTGTCTGGGGGTTCTCGAAGCAGGCGTAATAAACCCCAAGTATCCATTGATGTGGATATTACAATCGTTAATATTTTCGGGGATATTTATGGTGCTGGCGGTGGCGCGGGTTCCGGCGGTGCGATTTTAGGCAACTCTGGTGATGCAACTGGTGGTGGTGGGGTAAACTTTGTATTCGGTGGTCGGAGAAATAGCTAGAGTCCACAAACCCAACAATAGCAACTCAATCAGAGTGATGCTTTGATATTGTAGTCTACAAACTGACTCAAAACTTAAGCAAAGAAAGTAACTTGGTGCATACTACTTTTTATCGGAATAATTGATTAGGATATAGGGTGCATCACATTTTAGGAAACTTAATAAATTCAGCATTTTTTTAATAAAACAAACATAAAAATTTTTGATACTAATTCTTTGATATTTGCAATTAATCATATCCTCCAATAATTTTATATTTTTTATCATATAATTCAACCGTTTGGCATTAAATGAAATACCAAGTTGTCATACAACATAGTGAAGAAGATTGTGGGGCTGCTTGTCTTGCTTCCATTACTAAACATTACCGACGGACTTTAACACTAAATCGAGTCCGGGAAGCAGTAGGTACAGGACAATTAGGAACAACATTATTGGGACTCAGGCGAGGTGCAGAAGCAATTGGTTTCAATGCGCGTTCTGTTCGAGCTTCAAGTGAAATAGTTGACCGGATAAATGAAGCCCCTCTACCTGCAATCATTCATTGGAAAGGTTATCATTGGGTGATTTTGTATGGTAAACGGGGAAAAAAGTACGTAATTGGTGACCCAGCTGTTGATGTCCGTTATCTCTCGAAAAAGGAGCTAATGGAAGGCTGGACAGATTGGGTGATGCTTTTACTAGAGCCAGATGCAGTCCGTTTCAACACTCAACCGAACGACAAAATTGATAATTTTCAGCGCTTTTTACGGCGTTTATTACCTTATCGGAATATATTATTTGAAGCTTTTCTTTGCGCTGTATTTATTGGTCTGCTTTCATTAACTTCTCCTTTTTTAGTCCAAATTCTCACTGATGATGTATTAGTCCGGGGAGATATTAAGCTTTTAAGTGCTTTAATCATTGCCGTCGTTTTAATGAATTTTGTATCAAGTAGTTTGCAACTAGTGCAATATAACCTTATTGCCCATTTTGCCCAGCGGCTTGAGTTAGGTTTTGTTCTAGAATTTGCCAGACAAATTTTGCGTTTGCCTCTGACTTACTATGAATCTCGTCGCAGTGGTGAAATTGTTAGTAGACTGCAAGATATTCAACAAATTAATCAGTTAGTTTCTCAAGCTATTATCAATCTACCTAGCCAATTATTTATATCATTACTTTCTTTTAGTTTCATGCTTTTTTATAGCTGGAAACTAACTGTTGCTGCTATCATCATTGCTGGTGTCATGACCTTATCTACAATTATTTTTCTCCCTGCACTCCAGCAAAAAATCAGAAGTGTATTAGTTTTAGAAGCAGAAAACCAAGGTCTGCTAGTTGAAACTTTTAAGGGAGCGCTAACCCTGAAAACTACTACCGCTGCTCCTCAATTTTGGGAAGAATTCCAAAGTCGATTTGGTCATTTAGCAAATCAAACATTCCGTACAGTTCAGATTGGAATTATCAACAAAATTTTCTCGGGTTTAGTTTATGCTATTGGCAGTATTGCCTTGCTTGGGTTCGGCAGTATGTTGGTTATTAGCAGAGAACTTAGTATAGGTCAAATGTTAGCATTTAACGGTATGAATGGTAACTTTTTGGCACTCATCAGTACTGTCATTGGATTTGTAGATGAGTTTACTCGTGCTAAAACAGCTACGCAACGACTAACCGAGGTTATAGATTGCACACCTGAAAATCAAAACGATAGTAAAAAACAACAAGCAAAAATACCAAACGATGTCAATATATTTTGTACGAATCTTAACTTTCACCACGTTGGTAGAGTAGACTTACTAGAAAATTTTTCTTTAACAATTCCAGGTGGAAAGGTCACTGCTTTAATTGGAAAATCTGGATGTGGCAAAAGTACCCTATCAAAAGTAATTGCAGGGTTATATACACTTAAATCTGGCAATATTCGCTTTGGTATTTATAATTTAGACGATTTATCCCTTGATTGCTTGCGCCAACAAGTAGTCTTGGTTCCTCAAGAAGCTCATTTTTGGAGTCGTTCAATTTTGGAAAACTTTCGCTTGGGTTCTCCTCACCTAAGTTTTGAGCAAATTGTCAATGCTTGTCAGATTGCTTTTGCAGATGATTTTATCAGTAACTTACCAGATAAATATCAAACTGTTCTGAGTGAATTTGGCTCCAACATTTCTGGTGGACAAAAACAAAGACTCGCGATCGCCCGTGCTATAGTCAACGATCCACCCGTCCTAATTTTAGATGAATCCACCGCCGGACTCGACCCCACAACTGAAGCTGAAGTTCTAGACAACTTGTTATTTCACAGACAAGGTAAAACTACAATTCTCATCAGCCATCGTCCCAGAGTTATCGATCGCGCTGATTGGATTATATTGTTGGATCGAGGTCAGATGAAAATGCAAGGTACTCCAAATGATTTACGCAAGCAGCCAGGTGACCATTTAGACTTTCTTACACCTTAATTCTCCTTCTTCCTTCATTCACATCGGCTTGACTACCAACACTGAACAATTAGCTTCTTCCACCACTTGAGAGCTTACAGAACCTTTGACAATTCGTGTCATACCAGTTAATCCCCGACTGCCAATGACAATCAAGTCAGCTTTATAAATATTAGCAATGCGAAGAATCTCTTGTGCTGGATCGCCTGTTGCCATCTCTAATTGGCTTTCAACTGGTAGCTGGGCTTGGTAGGATTGCAACTGCTTTTCGATATGAAAAAAAGAAACTGCAGGCATTTCTAAATTAGGGCGATCGGCGGGTAGTTCCATCTCTGTTTCCGGGGGGGGGAAAACATGACAAAGAATAGCCGAGGCATTTTTCGGCAATGCCAATTCTTGTAAAGTTTCAATTACTCTGTCTGCAAGTTCTGAACCGTCCAGAGCTACCAAAATAGTTTTCAGCACCGCCGTCGCCTCCAATTGAGAGTGACTTCTTAATATACATAAGTATCCGTAGCTAGGGAAGAGTGGAACAGCACTAATAATTCCCAAGCTACGGCCACATATCTATGTGACCTAATTTTAGATTTTAGATTTTGGAGCCAAGGAGTAAAAAGGTTTCAGGGCAACTAGTATGGAATAAATCCAAAATCCTCAAGCTCCCGGATTCCAAACCTGGGTAAATCCTAAATCCAAAATCGACCCTAATCTTTTACTTTGAGACAGCTTTGTAGCTTTTACTAAAAGTATAGGAAAAAATTAAGAATTCAAAATCACTCTTCTTTTTGGACTCGGCGGCGGACTGAATCGGCATGGGAGGGCAAGCCTTCAGCTGTTGCTAATAGGTCTATTGCACCAGCCACTTTTTCTAACGCGGTCTGTGAGTACTGAATTATACTTGAGTGTTTTAAGAAGGTTTCAACTCCCAAAGCAGAGGCATAACGGGCAGCACCAGAGGTGGGCAAGGTATGATTTGGTCCAGCTAAATAGTCGCCGACAGCTTCTGGTGTAGAATGACCTAAGAAGATGGCACCAGCATGGCGAATATGTGACAGTAATGCCCAAGGGTCTTCGACTTCCAACTCCAGATGTTCGGGAGCAAACTCATTGGAGAGTTCTGCTGCGACTTCTAGGGATTCAACGATCGCAATCAAGCCATAATGAGCAATCGCCTTTTCCGTGAGGGTGCGTCTGGGATGATCTATTAGTTGCCTTTCGACTGCGACTTTCACGTCATGAGCCAAATTAGCATCCGTTGTCAACAAAATCACTGCTGCCATTGGATCGTGTTCTGCTTGCGCTAACAAATCCGCTGCTACATATGAGGGATTTGCAGTTTCGTCAGCAATAATTAACACTTCGCTTGGTCCTGCTAGTGAATCAATACCCACTGTCCCATAGACGAGTTTTTTCGCTAAAGTGACGTAAATGTTACCCGGTCCTGTGATGACATTAACTTTAGGGATAGTTTCTGTTCCGTATGCTAAAGCCGCGATCGCCTGGGCTCCTCCAACTCGATAAATCTCCTGTATGCCAGCTTCTTGGGCTGCCACTAGCACTGCTGGATTCATCGCTTTAAAAGGGCCTGGTGGCGTTACCATGACTATTCGCGGTACACCAGCTACTTTTGCGGGAATAGCATTCATTAACACTGTACTTGGGTACGCTGCGCGACCACCGGGCACGTAAAGTCCCGCACGGTCTACAGGAGTGTAGCGCTTGCCCAGTACTGTCTCATCATCCCCAAAGTTGACCCAACTTTTTGGAATTCGCTGACGGTGAAACGCTTTGATTTGACCGCAAGCCAGCTTGATGGCTTCCAGCAATTCCTTTGAGACCTGTTGGTAGGCTGCGTCAAGTTCCGAACCGGTAACTCGCAGTTCCTCTGGCTTCAGGATTTGGTTGTCAAATTCGGCAGTGTAATGCAATACAGCTTTATCGCCTTGGCGCTTGACTGCTTGCAGCACTTCCCGGACTGTTGCTTCTTTGTGAAGCACTTGTTCATCATGGGTGCGATCGCAGATGCGTTGTAGTTCAGATCTAACGTCTGCCTGCTGATTAATGATTCGCAGCATGGAGTAAGGACGATGCCAACGTGAAAAAATTCCAACAAGTGAGAATAAATTTTGCTCTTTCCCCAAAAGGGCGCAAAGCTAACTTGACTCTCTTCTATAGCTTAACCTGGATTTTTTTGATACTTCCACAGGCAATAGCACATGGTTTGCATCAAAAACTAACTAACGAAAGAATCCTTCACAATAACTGGGGGATGGGATAAAGTTTTTAGACAACGAAGAAATAATTTTTCCTTGTCTGCCGACTGCCCTTATTTTCACATGAGGATCTTGAGTTTCCCATCTACCCGGTTTTTGAATAAAGGCTTATGCTCATAGCTTCTGTTAAGGAGGGTTGGTTTAAATATAATTTTTGCTCCTATTTATACTAACTTAAACGAAATTTCTTAAAGATGCGACATATTAGAACTTTAGGCGTTCATAAATATTTGCCTTTTGCAACACATCCCCTGTAGGGAGTAACTACATTATGGCTGCTCAACACCGCATTTTTAAAGTTTTGGTGAGTTCAGGTCGCGTTTTACTTTAGTACTTTATTTTAACGCATTTCTCTGTTTGGCAACACATTAAATATGAGGACTTCATAAATACTTTTAAGTATTAAAGAATTTTATCAAGAGCTTTAGATGATTAACCTAACTTTCAAAAAAAATATAGTCTCTTTTCTTCGAGGGTAAAAAAGATGCTCTGACGGGAGTGTCCAGAAATAAATTTGATTAGAGTTTTAGTCATTTACTTAAACCCAGACTTGCCAAAGCTAGTTAATTTATAAAGCTTATTTCACAATCATCCAACCCCGACTAGGATATTTTTTATCGGGGAGCAGGGGGTTTAATACCCCGACCTCTGTCTACAGGTGGCTCGTTTTGAGTTGGAGTTCCAATCCCCAACTCAAAACCTGTTCCTTATTCAATTGGGTGGACACTTTTGAAGACAAAGTGTTATTTATGACTAGTACTCCACCACATGAATTTTGACCAATTGTGAGGGTCAGACCCCTGACTTCTTAAACAAGTCGGGGATCTTGCAGCAAGAGCGAAATTAATATAGCGAACCACTAATACACCTTTTGAAGGAACTTTAGAGAATGTTTTAAAGTCTTCTGATATTAAATATTGCCCGAATTAAATCAGTCTATTGACTTTCATCTTCAAGAGCCGGAGGATTGAAAAATTTATCTTTAAGAATTGCGATTGCTGTATAGCTAAAAGTGTAATTATAAATAATTTTCATGGATTCAAATTGCAATCAATTGCCCCAAGTCTCAGCGCACACTTAAGGGAAAAATAGTATGCGATATATCTCGAAAAAAAAACGGAGCAAATTTAGGTTTTTCGAGCAATTACTAATATTTATCGTCGCTTTAGTGGTATTTTTCGGTAGTATTATCATCAAATTGCCCATTCAAAGCCAAGCTTCACTAGCTTCTAATGCAATGACAATGCAGTTACCACTCTCAACCCGTGGAGCTAAAATAGTCGATGCTAAAGGTCAGGTGGTGAGGCTCTTTGGTGTCAACTGGTTTGGTATGGAAACAGAAATACATGCTCCCCACGGTTTATGGAAGCGTGATTATAAAGAAATGTTGGCGCAACTCAAGAGTTTGGGATATAACCTGATTCGCTTGCCCTATTCTGTACAAGCATTGCGAAGCACGACGGTCAGCGGTATTGACTTCAATATAGGCAGCAACAAAGAGCTTGAAGGTAAAACTCCTTTAGAGTTAATGGACTTGATTGTAGCCGAAGCCGAACGCCAAGGAATACTAGTTCTACTCGACTCTCACCGCTTGAATGATGAACGCATTCCCGAATTGTGGTATGGAGATGGCTTTAGCGAAGCTGACTGGATTGATACTTGGAAAATGTTAGCAATTAGATACAAAAATCAAGCTAACATCATCGGTGCCGATTTAAAAAACGAACCCCACGGAATAGCTAGTTGGGGTACCAATAAGCGGCTCACGGATTGGCGATTGGCAGCAGAAAAGGCTGGTAATGGGATTCTTGATATTAATCCTAACTGGTTAATTGTTGTTGAAGGGGTAGAAAAAAATGTCCCTGGACAAAAACTAAAGACACATTGGTGGGGTGGCAATTTAGAAGGAGTTAGGCGTTTCCCAGTCCGTTTATCTCGTCGCAACAAACTAGTTTATTCTCCTCATGAGTATGGGCCTGGAGTGTTTGATGCACCATACTTTTCTGAAAAGACATTTCCCAAAAATTTAAGCGATCGCTGGCAAACAGGTTTTTACTATATTTCCAGCCAAAATATAGCTCCTATTTTGATTGGGGAGTTTGGCGGACGACAAGTGGATACAAATTCCAAAGAGGGAATTTGGCAAAATGAGTTCGTAAAATATATCCAAAAGAAAAACTTGAGCTTTGCCTATTGGAGTTGGAATCCTAACAGTAAAGATACAGGTGGCATTCTGTTAGATGATTGGCAAAATATTGATGTACCCAAACAACAGTTACTGTCTCAACTGCTGCCAATCAAGTTTACTTCTCCAGATGTACAAGTGATAGGGGGACTGGGGGGAAATTTGACTGCTTCACCACGTCTACCCCTCTCAGGGTCTTCTTCTACTGCTCAACTAAAGCTCACAACGGACATATATTCAAATTGGGATAAAGGATTTTGTGTGAGTTTTAAAATTGCCAATCAGGGTAGTAATAAGGTAGCTGATTGGCAACTGACATTTAATATGAAACAGGCGGAAATTTATAACTCCTGGAGTGCTAATTTTCAACAAAAAGGAGCCACACAATATGTTGTAACTCCTTTAGATTGGGGACGGCTAATCGAACCAAATAAAATTCGCGATATTGGCTTTTGTGCAAATAAACGTGGCAACGAATACCAGCCGACGGAAGTAAGAATTGAGAGTTAGGAGTTGGGAGTTATACCAAATTTTATATGAAGTTGCACATAATGTCCTCAGCATGGAATGCTGGGGCTACAAGAACAAAGCCCACCTACGCGGGCTAATTTGAGCTTCATCTTTATAAAGCATTGGTATTAAGAGTTATGAATTATGGGTTATGAGTTAAAAATTGTTAACTCATAACTCCTCACTCCTCACTCCTAACTTTTACTCTTCATCATCCTCAAAATCATCCTCTTCTTCTTCTTCTACTTCTTCGTAATCATCCTCATCAACTACGAGGTCTGGGACATCAGCAATTAAGTCATCATCCTCATCCAAAACAGACCTTTCGGCACGTTTGGTAAATCCAGATTCAAAGGCTGGAGAATCTAAATTGTAATTCCGCGCTGTGCGGTCATCAAGAACCATGTCTAATGGGTCATCGACTTCATCCAAGACACTGCTGGTTTCAAGTGCAGTGTAGTCATCAACAACACCGGGTTCTTCATAGGCATTAAACCCAGTACCGGCAGGAATCAAACGTCCGATAATTACGTTTTCTTTCAAACCGCGCAACCAGTCAGATTTACCTTCGATTGCGGCTTCAGTTAATACCCGTGTTGTTTCTTGGAAGGATGCGGCGGAGATAAAGCTGTCGGTGTTCAAAGATGCTTTGGTAATACCCAAAAGGACTGGGGTATATTGCGCCCTAGCACCACCGGTGATTGCCATTGCTTCGTTCACCTGTTCGATTTGACGCAGTTCCACCAATTCTCCAGGGAGCATTGTGGTGTCCCCACCATCATCGACGCGCACCTTGTTGGTCATCTGACGAACAATAACTTCGATATGTTTGTCAGAAATATCAATGCCTTGAGATTGGTATACTGACTGTACTTCGTTCACCAAGAATGTCTGTACCTTTTGCAAAGCATGGCTCGCACAGGCATAGATTCCATCCTCAGAACCGAGGTTGAAGTAGGTTTCTAGAATTTCGTGGGGATTTGAAGGCCCATCTGTAAGTGCGTGTCCACCTTCGATAAATCCACCATCTAGAGTCGTCAAGTTTTGTCCAGGTCCGAGGGTATAATCTGTAACTACACCGTTGGCTTCGATAATTTTAGCTGCGATCGCCTCATCGCCATCGCCGTATACGACTTTGACTTCTCCGCTTCTTTTCGCCAAAATACAAGCTTCTTTTGGCTTCCGAGCTTCTAGAAGTTCCTCAATCCGGGGCAAACCTTGAATAATGTCTCCGGTTTTTGCACGTTCGTATACGAGCAATACTAAGTTATCACCTCGTTGTACCAGTCCGCCATCTTCGACCTGTAGCACAGCGCCAGGACTGACGCGATAAGGACGACCAGAACGGATGGTAACGGAATGTTGTTGGGTTGCAAGGGCTGAATCTTGTCCTGTAGATTTTGCACCTGGATTGGTAAGTGATACTACTTGTCCAGATTCTTCGGCAAAAACTCCAGTTGCAACTTCGGAACCTTCTACCACTAGGTCGCCGACTTTTACCTTCGGTTGGCTCTTGGTGTTTGTTGTCACCATGTCCATCGGGCGCAACACCAAACAACGGCGGACGACATCGGAGCCTGTTTGCACACCCCGGACTATACCACCTTCTTTACACAAGATTTGGGTACGGGCGACGACTGCACCAGGAGCGATCGCTTGTCCGTCTTCTACTTCTAGCGAGGTTTCGGTGCTACCTTGGGTTGCGTCGGCGGAGATGTCACGGCGAATTACCAGGGATTCCAAAATCACCAGTTGCAAGCGATGAATTTCTGAGTCGTCAACATCGGTGACTAATTCGATATCTGCAGCTAAAGGAGAAGCATTGTGGTCTTGTTCGCCTTCTTGCTCAATTTCCAATACCAATTGAGTCCGCAACAGTTCCACACCTTCAACTGACTTGACGCGCTCAGAATCCTTGTAAGGCAAGCGTTGTACTGCTCGCAGTTGAATTGAACGCCCTGTTTGTTGGCTAATTGATGTAGTCGAAGGTACATCCGGATTGTTTGGTACAGCAAATTCAACCACCGGACGGGTAATTAATGCTGGACCTTCTGGAGATTCCACATACTGGATGTAACGGAGTTCGGTTTGTACCTGCCCCATCAATTCTTCACCGGGTTGCACGAAGGTATTATCGCGTCCCATCACAGCTTCTGGGTCATCTGCCATCAACAGTTCACCGGGCTTAATCACTACTTCCCGCAGAATGTCGTTTTTCTGGGTGACTTCTACCACACCGCTGTTTTGGCAGAAGATATCCTTCACGACTTCGGTGCCGGCTTCCACATACTGTCCGTCTTCCACCAACAGCAGGGAGATATCTTTATTCACCTCATGGCTTTCTTCGGGAATCCACAGCAGCGTCCCACCTTGGACGACTTCATAACCGAGCTTCGCTTTACCTTTTTTCTGGACTTCTACACCGGAAAATTTCAACAATCCACCAGTGGTTGTGCGATAGCGATCGTCAATCAACTCAGCTACTACTTGACCATTTTGCACTTTTGTGCCTGGAGTTGCTCTGAGGTTAAAGATTTGGTTGTTGCCTGTAGAAACGAGGTAGTTATTCCGGCCTTGGGAGCTTTGAACCGTCACCGTTGCTTGGTCTAAAACCACGGAAGCGGTGATAATCTCGATTTCCCTAGTACTCTTACCAGGATTTGCTTCTGGCAAACGGACTACACCACCGTGCAAAGTTGTTAACTTGGTTTCTGCCAACACTCCATTTGAAGTGATCGAATCATTATTATTAACAACCAATTCCGCCCCTGGTGGCAAGTTATAAACTTCCCCCGAAAGAATCCAAATCAAACCACCACGGGCTGCAGTTGTGGTTGTGTTGCCCTGACGGTCAGTTTTTTCTTCTGGAACAACTTCCGAAAACTGGACTTCACCTGCCATGTCAGAAGCCACATCCATGACAGCCTTCTCAGTATTAATCCGAGTCGTTTTACCACCAAGTGCTACTTCTGCGAGCAATTGACCCTGTTTAATTTTTTGATTGTCAGTAATATATAGTGTAGAACCTTGAGTAACAGCAATATCTTGCGAACCCGAACCGCTAGGAGATTCGAGAGTCAGATTGCCATTTGCCTCCACAAACATCGCTTCTTCCCCATGACGGGTACGATAGGGACGAGTTCGTAGTTTACGGGGGATGCGGATAGTTCCATCAACTTCTGCACGGACTTGTTTGGCGACTTCTCCGGTGAATACACCACCTGTGTGGAATGTCCGCATCGTTAACTGAGTACCAGGTTCACCAATACTTTGGGCTGCGATAATCCCTACAGCTTCACCCAAGTCCACCATCTTGGCATGTGCCAAACTCCAACCGTAGCAGTGTTGGCAAACAGAACGGGCTGCTTCACAAGTTAGAGGCGATCGCATGATGACTTCTTCGACACCAGCTTTCTCAATTGCATACGCCAAATCATCATTAACTGGTGTATTCCGAAGGGCAATTATTTCTCCAGTCGTCGGATGCACCACATCTTCGCCAATTACCCGTCCCATCAATCGGGTGGACAATTTAATCAAGACTTTGGCACCTTCTGTCATCGCTCGGATGGGAATACCCCTGGTGGTGCCGCAGTCAAATTCCCGGATAATCACATCTTGAGATACATCCACCAAACGACGGGTAAGATAACCAGAGTCAGCAGTTCTCAGTGCCGTGTCTACCAAGCCCTTTCTGGCACCATAAGAAGAGATAATATACTCAGTAACAGTCAAGCCTTCACGGAAGTTGGTTTTAATTGGCAAGTCAATGATTTCCCCTTGTGGATCTGCCATCAAACCGCGCATACCAACCAACTGCCGCACCTGAGAGATATTACCCCGCGCTCCCGAGAACGCCATCATATACACTGAGTTGAGCGGATTCGTACTCTTAAAGTGTTTTACCACCTCATCCTTCAGAGCTTCCGAAGTCCCGTTCCAAGTATCAATTACCTTCTGGAAACGTTCAACTTCCGTAATTTCACCACGTTGATAACGTTCTTCAGTTGAGCGAATTTCTTCTTCTGCGGCTTCCAAGAGCGCTCGCTTGGAAGGTGGTATCATCAAATCATCGACACTGATCGAAACCCCAGCCCGAGTGGCGTAGCGGAATCCCAAGTCCTTCAACTTATCCGCCATCACCGCCGTTCGTGCAGTGCCATAATGGGTAAACGACCAAGAAATCAAATTTCTCAGTTGCCCTTTATCAACTACACGATTGCGAAAAACTTGTTTAATGTTAGTCATTTATCGTTCCTGAGTCATGAATTAAGAGTTACGATTTATGAGTTATGAGTTATGAGTCTTTAATCAAGAGTTATGAATTACGAGTTTTCAACTCCTAACTCCTAACTCTACGGCTGCTAAGGTGTAAGCTGTGAAATAATCTTTCCTTCGCTTCTTCGCGTCTTCGCGGTTAAAACATATTTTTTTTAACCGCGATAGGCGCTTCGCCTTCCGCCTCGGTAGACGCAAACAACGCGAAGGGAAAAGTTAAGATTAACTATTTTGCACTCCCAATTCAGTCACCTTAACAGCCGTACTTCCAACTCCCAACTCAACTTACAAGCGCTTCCTGAATGGCATTATTGTAAATAACGCGACCTGCCGTCGTTTTGATGTACTGAGAAATTAAATTTCCTTTGGCGTCTTCTCTAACTCGGCGATACTTGTATATAAATGTTTTAGTACCGTCGTTGTTTTCAATCGTTTCAACAGGTTTAGGATCGGGTTCTGGTGGTTCCATTTCGCCATCAAACCGGACGAAAATGTAAGCATGCAAATCAACTTGCTTCTGCTCGTAGGCCATAATCACATCATCAAGGGAATAAAAATACTTGCCCTCACCTTTGTGAGCATCAGGATTTTCAGCCGTGAGATAATATGCCCCCAATACCATATCTTGGCTGGGTGTAATAATTGGTCGGCCTGTCGCAGGTGACAATATATTGTTAGAAGCCAGCATCAACAATCGCGCTTCTGCTTGACTTTCCAACGACAATGGGACGTGTACCGCCATTTGGTCACCGTCAAAGTCAGCGTTAAATGCCGGACATACTAGAGGATGCAGTTGAATTGCTCTACCATCTACTAAAATCGGCTCAAATGCTTGAATCCCCAAACGGTGCAATGTTGGTGCCCGGTTTAACATCACTGGGTGCCCTTCAATCACTTCTTCCAACACATCCCAGACGCTGGGGTCGTTGCGAGAAATCAGCTTTTTCGCTGCTTTGATGTTATTTACCATCCCACTGCGAATCAAGCGATTAATCACAAATGGCTGAAACAGTTCAATTGCCATTTCTCGTGGCAAACCGCACTGGTGGATTTGCAATTTTGGTCCCACAACGATAACCGATCGTCCTGAGTAGTCAACCCGTTTACCCAACAAATTCTGCCGGAAACGTCCTTGCTTCCCTTCGATAATGTCCGAAAGCGATTTCAGTGGTCGATTATTTGCACCGACTACGGTTCGTCCCCGTCGGCCGTTATCAATCAGCGCATCCACCGCTTCTTGCAACATCCGCTTTTCGTTGCGGACAATAATCTCTGGTGCAAGAATTTCTTGCAATCTTGCCAGACGGTTGTTACGATTAATTACCCGACGGTATAAATCGTTCAAATCGCTAGTGGCAAACCGTCCTCCATCCAACTGCACCATCGGGCGCAAATCTGGTGGAATTACGGGTATCACCGTCATCACCATCCACTCTGGCTTAGAACCAGTAGCGATAAAGTTATCAATCACCCGCAAGCGTTTGATTAACTTCGCCCGCTTTTGACCCTTAGCAGTGTTGATTTCTTCCCGCAGACTCTCTGCTTCCGTTTCTAGATTGATATCAGCCAGCAAGCGCAACAAGGCTTCCGCCCCAATACCCACCTCAACCCCAACCAGGGTCGAATCTTCGCTATAAATTTGGTCTTCGATTTCCAACCACTGGTCTTCACTCAGTAGCTGTTTGTACGACAATGTATCCGCATTTCCCGCAGACAGCACAACATAAGAGTTGAAATAAACAATCTGCTCTACATCCCGCAGCGGCATATCCAGCAGAATTGCGATATAGCTGGGAATCCCTTTGAGATACCAAACGTGAGCCACAGGAGCCGCTAGTTTAATAAAACCCATCCGGTGGCGGCGGACTCGCGATTCAGTAACTTCCACACCGCAGCGTTCGCAAACTATACCACGGTGACGGACTCTCTTATACTTACCGCAATGGCATTCCCAATCTTTTGCTGGACCAAAGATGCGCTCGCAAAAAAGCCCATCCATCTCGGGCTTCAAAGTCCGGTAATTAATCGTCTCCGGCTTGGTAACTTCACCCACTACCTGACCGTTGGGTAGAGTCCGTTCACCCCATACCCGAATTCGTTCTGGCGATGCCAAGCCGATTTTTACGTAGTCAAACTGATTAGTTTGGGCTGGTCTCATTTTTCGCTTAGTTATGAGTTATGAATTATTAATCAACAGTTACTCTTTTCTCATGCAAAGAATACCTATCTAAATTAACCGCCAAGTACGCCAAGGACGCCAAGAAAGAAAATAGAGAGATATATAGGTAATGTTGTAGTAGGAATTGGTAGTTAGGAGTTATGAATGAAGAGTTTTGAATTGTTAACTCAGTAACGGACGACATATGTTATGTCCTACTACTCTTAACTCCTAACTTTACGGCTGTTAAGGTGACTCAATTCGGAGTGCAAAATAGTTAGTCTTAACTCTTCCCTTCGCGTTCTTTGCGTCTATCGCGGTTAAAAAAAGATATATTTTAACCGCGAAGACGCGAAGAAGCGAAGGAAAGATTATTTCACAGCTTACACTTTAACAGCTGTACTCCTTACTCTTCTTCTTCCAACGATTCACGAGAGAGTGATTCGTAAGTTGGTCTGGGTGGGGTGCGACGATTTCCTTGGTCTGCCATTAAGTCAACTTCTACATCTAAGGAACCACCATCGGCTTGAGTTTCCACTTTGTGAACCG
This sequence comes from Cyanomargarita calcarea GSE-NOS-MK-12-04C, assembly GCA_019359595.1. Lineage (GTDB taxonomy): Bacteria > Cyanobacteriota > Cyanobacteriia > Cyanobacteriales > Nostocaceae > Cyanomargarita > Cyanomargarita calcarea. The sequence goes on along the minus strand of JAHHGZ010000002.1, from coordinate 229,206 downwards.
CAATGTCCAATCCCAGTGATTGCAACTCTCGCATCAATACTTTAAAGGATTCTGGGGTACCGGGTCGGGGGATTGCCTTACCTTTAACGATCGCGTTCAATGCCTCGTTTCTACCTTGCATATCGTCTGATTTCACAGTCAGTAATTCTTGCAGGGTGTAAGCGGCACCAAATGCTTCGAGTGCCCAAACTTCCATTTCTCCAAACCGCTGTCCACCTTGTTGGGCTTTACCACCCAAGGGTTGCTGGGTAACCAAAGAGTATGGTCCAGTCGAACGTGCGTGAATTTTGTCATCGACTAAATGCACCAGTTTGAGCATATAAGCCACACCCACGGTTATTGCTCGGTCAAAGGGTTCCCCAGTCCGACCGTCATATACCATGATTTTGCCGGCGTTGTCTGGGTTATACACCCAATCCTTACCTGTTTCATCCCTGGCTTCTTGCAATTTACCGTGAACAATGCGCCGCGATGTCTCTTCGCCATACATTTCGTCAAAGGGAGTAATCTTAAACCGGACTCCCAAGTTATGACCAGCCCAGCCCAACAAACACTCAAACACCTGTCCGACGTTCATCCGGCTAGGTACACCCAAGGGATTGAGGACAATATCCACAGGTTTGCCATCGGGCATATACGGCATATCTTCTAGGGGCAATATCCGCGAAATAATTCCCTTATTTCCGTGCCTTCCTGCCATTTTGTCGCCGACTTGGATTTTCCGCTTTTGTGCCACATATACCCGGACTACCATGTTGGCTCCAGGTGGCAGTTCGTCTCCTTGTTCGCGGGTAAATAAGCGCACGTCTACTACGCGGCCTTTTTCACCGTTGGGTACTCTTAAAGAATTATCTCTAACATCCCGCGCTTTTTCCCCGAATATCGCCCGCAACAGTTTTTCTTCTGGTGGTTGATCGGATTCACCCTTGGGTGTCACTTTCCCCACCAAAATATCTCCAGATTCTACCCATGCCCCAATTCTAATGATTCCCTGCTCATCTAATTGCCGCAGGGCATCTTCACCAACGTTGGGAATTTCTCGGGTAATTTCCTCTGGACCAAGTTTGGTTTGTCTGGCTTCGATTTCATATTTCTCAATGTGAATCGAAGTGTAAACATCCTCCTGTACCAAGCGTTCGCTAATTAAAATCGCGTCTTCGTAGTTGTAACCTTCCCAAGGCATATACGCGACGACGATATTTTGCCCCAGTGCCAATTCTCCCCCCTCAGTGGAAGAACCATCCGCTAGCACCTGACCGGCAACCACCTTCTCATTTATCCGCACCAACGGTTTTTGGTTCAGACAAGTGTCTTGGTTGGAACGTTGATATTTAGAAAGATAATATCTTTGCTCTTTCTCATTGGGTTTGGGACGCACCCGAATTTCGGTGGCATCTACATATGTCACATCCCCGTCAGTCCGGGACACAATCACCATCCCCGAGTCACGAGCCGCTTGTGCCTCCAAACCAGTTCCCACCAAAGGACGCTCTGGCTTCAACAATGGCACTGCCTGCCGTTGCATGTTGGAACCCATCAGCGCTCGGTTGGCGTCATCATGCTCCAAAAAGGGAATCATACTGGTCGCAACCGACACAATTTGCACTGGGGAAACTGCGACATAATCCACCTGTTCTGGGGTTGTTGTCGCCCATTCCTGACGGTAGCGCACCGGTACAGAAGGCCCCACAATGTAGCCATTCTCATCTACCGGAATATCACCCGTTGCCGTCCGCAAATCGTCTTCTTCATCGGCAGTCATATATATCGGCTGGATATCATACCGCACCTTGCCGTTTTCCACCGGTCGGAACGGTGTTTCTAAGAAGCCGTACAAATTCACCTTCGCATGAGTCGCCAAAGAACCAATCAGCCCAGCGTTTGGACCTTCAGGAGTCTCAATTGGGCAAATTCGTCCGTAATGGCTCGGGTGAATATCTCGCACCGCAAACCCCGCCCTTTCCCGAGTCAAACCACCCGGTCCAAGAGCAGACAACCGCCGTTTGTGGGTCAATTCTGCGAGGGGATTGGTCTGATCCATGAACTGCGACAGCTGGGAAGAACCAAAGAATTCTTTAATTGCCGCCACCAAGGGTTTCGGGTTCACCAAAGATGCTGGAGTTAAAACCTCGGCATCCGATACCGTCATCCGTTCTCTGATAATCCGCTCCAAACGGTTCAACCCAACTCTGACTTGGTTTTGCAGCAACTCACCCACACTCCGCACTCGGCGATTTCCCAGGTGGTCGATGTCGTCTGTATTACCAATGTCAAATTCCAGGTTAATCAGGTAATCTACCGCTGCCAAAATGTCGATACTGGTTAGTACCCGTGTTGGTTCTGGAACTGTCAACCGCAATTTTTTGTTTAATTTATATCGACCCACACGACCGAGGTCATAGCGCTTGGCATCAAAAAAGCGGGAATCGAGCAATTGTTGCCCACCCAGTACTGTCGGGGGTTCACCTGGACGCAATTTCCGGTACAGTTCCATCAGGGCTTCTTCTTCCGAAAACTGCCCTTCTTTTTCGATGGTTTTGTGGAAATACTCTGGGTGTCGCAGAGAGTCAAAGATTTCGTTGTCTGACAGTCCTAGAGCCTTCAACAGTACTTGTGCCGACAATTTGCGGGTTTTGTCGATGCGAACCCATACCAAATCGTTCCGGTCTGTTTCAAACTTCAACCATGCTCCCCGGTTGGGTATTAAACTGGCTGAATAGGTTCGACGACCGTTTTTGTCAATTTCCGATTTGTAGTATACTCCCGGCGATCTCACGATTTGGTTGACAATGACGCGCTCGGCACCGTTAATAATAAAAGTTCCGCGATCGGTCATCAAAGGCAGATCGCCAATAAATACTTCTTGCTCTTTGATTTCCCCCGTTTCTTTGTTAATTAAACGTGTAGGAACATACATTTGCACCGCGTAAGTGCTATCCCGTCGTTTAGCTTCTTCAACACTGTACTTTGGCTCTTTGAGTTTGTAGTTGTGACCTAAGAAATGCAGTTCAAGTTTGCCCGTATAATCTGTGATCGGACTAAAGGAGTTAAGTTCTTCTATCAACCCTTCTTCCAAAAACCAGCGAAAGCTAGAACGCTGAATTTCAATCAAGTCGGGCAACAAAAAGGCGGGTTCCATCATTGTTTCGTTTGTCATGCCTCTACCTTTGTCAACCTGGTTAAACTTAAGTTCGATACTTTGGTGAATGCAGCCTCGGATTAAAAGAAGCTACTGCATTTTTTCCTTCGACACACTAAAATGTGGATAATATTATGTGCCTTTGCCGTTGGGGAACTTCTCATGAGGCTACCCCTAAAAAATAGAACCGGGCAAGGGTCAAGGGGGCATTTATTTTCCCCCTATTAGCTAATTGCCGCCAAAACCCAAATAATGGCTTAATTACTCCCAATAGTTGATAGTTCGATTTTTTCAGAATCGGTTTTACTTTCCTCACGTCCCCCTCCAAAAAGCGCATTACTTTGTTTACGCAGCTATAAACTGTCGTCTCTTTCATGAAATATCTGTATTTATACCCACAAATATGGTAATTTTAGGGTATTACAAACGATGTCCTCAACCTGAACCTGAGGAAGGGTATGTATTGCATATTTTGGCGGGTGGTACTCACAAGGCAAACTACGTTTAACAATTTTCTATAGAATAATTTTGAAGCTGGTTTCACCAAGCAATTTGTCTCAACCTGACTAAAAAAGGATAAATTGTAGAGATTCCTACTATGTAACACGCAATAAATAATAGCGCAAATTTCAGCTTCAGGAGTTGTAGTCCACTCCGTTTACCATTATGACGCAATTAAGTCTGTTTTGGAGGAAACAATAATATCATATTTTCAACCTCCTAAAATTTTATCTTATCAAAAAAAAGCTGACTTCATACTAAACCCGGCTTAAAGTGTCAAGCCAAATAATTTGCAGGCATTCTCAGTGGTTGAACTAGCAATCGCTTCTAATGTTTCCCCCCGCAAGCGAGCTACTTGCTCTGCCACATAACGAACGTATGCAGGTTCGTTTCGCCGTTCCCCCCGTTTGGGAACCGGAGCCAAGAATGGACAGTCTGTTTCTATTAATAGGCGATCGCTACTTACCATCGCTGCTGACGAGTGGATCTGTTTGGCATTTTTGAAGGTGACCGTCCCGCTGAAGCTGATGTAGAAGCCTAAATCCAGAAACCATTGAGTTTCTTCAGGATCTCCACCCCAACAGTGCATCACACCCCGGACTCTTTCTCCTTTAAGTAAGCGCCATTTTTGCAGCACTTCCCTTAATTCCCGTGCCGCATCCCGACAGTGGATAATCACAGGCAAATCGAGTGACTCGGCGATCGCTAACTGCGCTTCAAACACCATCATCTGCTGTTGAATGTTGTCCGCTTTGTGAAAATCTAGCCCCATTTCCCCAATTGCCACTACTTTGGGATCCGACCCAGCTAAATGTAATATTTTATCTGCTGTCTCCTGATCCCATTTATGAGCATCTAATGGATGCAACCCAACGGCAAAACTGATTTCCGGAAATCGGTTCGCAATCGCTTGGATGGTGGAAAATTCCGATGGTTCCACACAGGAATGCACTAAACGCACTACCCCTGATGAAAGCCAGCGCGATCTCACATCCTCCAAATCTGGCTGGAAAAGGTCAAAGTTAAGATGAACGTGGGTGTCAATTAACTGCATTTTACTCACATATCAGTAGTCAAGAGCCAATAGTCACTAGTCAATAAGCTTTTGACTCTTGACCCTTGACTATTTACACAGAGGTCGCTGCCAGACGTTTCGCCAATCTTGACTTTTTCCTCGCACCAGTATTTGGATGCAGTACACCCCGCTTTACAGCTTTATCTATTTTGCTGTAAGCCTCTGACATTTTCGCTTGCACATCCTGCTGCAATTCTGGACTGGGGTTAGCTGCATAACTATCTACAGCTGTCAAGTATTTTTTCATCAGCGTCTTGACTGCTGATTTGTACGATTTGTTACGCAACCGATTGCGTTCTGCGATTTCGGCACGTTTGAGAGCAGATTTGTTATTCGCCATCAGTTCTGTGAAAAGGCTAATTATATGTACACACACTACCAGGCTTCTTAATATAGCATGTATTTTGCCAATATTTTTAAAATTCCAAAGAAAATACTACCACTTTCAATAAATACAGGGGTAAGGGAGAACTAAATCCCCTGTCCCCGTGACCCTCAACATGGGATAGTTTGTTCAACTTTGCATTTTTTCTCGAACCGAATTTAGGGGTAGGGGGCAAAAAAAGCTTCTCAGACGTTTGAATTTTCTTCCCCCTTTGAATTGGGGGTAGGGGGCAAAAAAGTCTCCGTAATACTTAAGAATCAATGAATTTCTAATTAAGTAACAATTTAATTCCTTAGTGAATTAAACAAAAAATTTTTATTTTGATACTGCAACTATTAACAAACATGAAATAGATCCATTCTTCAATGTATTCACGCAAATACCTGATTTGGGAAATATACAGATTTTTACTTACTTTCAAGACTTAACTTTGAGCTATAAAGTTCCCAAGCAAGTAAAAACACCCGACTCTTAACCAATATCGCTAATATAATCTCAGCAAAGGGAAAGCGAAAATTCTGCAATATCCCGGAGTTGTAAAGTTTACAATAATTTTAAAGATTTTACCTACTTCTTCACACCTAATATATTGATAATAGAGGGTATAAATAATAAGGTTAGATATTAAAGCAGTAGAGATATTCACTGACCGAAAGAAGCTAGAACTGCTGTATTCTATCCATTGTCTTTTCATTGACAAATAATCCTAATCATAAATATGACACTATCTGTACTACAAAAATTTCTGCTGCCACCAGTTATCGCTTCTACTGCTGTTTTTGCAGCTATGTCAACACCCCTTGCAATGCAGGGTGACAAGCAAATCGACATCAGATGGGAACAAGAGCCATTTTTTAGCGGTAGGCTCAGAGATGTTTCTAGTCTTTATGTAGTAGCAGCAACCGCACTCAGTATCGGAGCCGGAATTTCAGCTGCGGCTGTGTGTGGGTGGCGGCATTCGGCCCGGAAATCATCAGAAATTAAACTAGAGTTATCAAGCCTAGAGCAAAATTTACAGCAAAAAGAAGAATTGCTCAGGGAACTCAAACTCTCAGACAATCGCTTGCAACTTTCTGGACTGAGCAGCTTTTTAGATGATGGAGTACCTTTTGAGCAAGCTGTCAATAGCCAAAAGTTCAAGACAAGCGTATCTCAACCCGTTGTCACCCAAACTCCAGCCCCAATACTAAACTCTGTACCTTCTGTTCCAGCTAGACAGAGTACAAATAGAATGAATACACCGATTAGTGCAGCTTCAGCATTTGCTTCTGCCCAAAATGGATTCGGTTATGCTCACAACAGCAGTAATGGCTCCAAACAAACTGTTGTGGCTAGTGAAGTAAATAAAACAACAATCACTGCATCAGACTTTGAGGAAATGCAACAACAGCTCAGAGAAGAGATGCAAAAGCAATTTCAACAAATGATGTTCCAGATGCAGGCAATGCAAAACCATCGGCAATTAGTGCCACAAGCAACCAGTACGGCTGCAACAGTTTCAGATAAATTTAGCGTATATTATGAAGCTCCAAGCACCTCAGAGGTGCGCTTTAAGTAAAATCAACGGACAACAAAATAGCAAGCAAGATCCCCGACTTTTGAAAGAAGTTGGGTCTCTAACCCTTGTAGAGACGTTACGTGTAACGTCTCTACAAGGGTCAGATACCATTTTTATATGAAGATGCATACAAAAACCCCACCCTCCCCAAGACATACGGGGAGGTTTGGAGGGGTAAAAATTATATGCACCTTCACAGAGAATTGGTATAATCGTTGAAAAATGCTGTAACTGATAACTGTTTAGCGCAGAAACTGTAAGGCTGACAGAGGAGCATTAGTTTGCCTAGATTTAGCTGGTGCAACTAAGAAAGATCCAGAACCTAACGGTTGCGGTTTGATTTGAGATCGGTTCCCCCAGCCACCATTAAAATCTTCAGCTTGCGAGTTAGGAGATGTTTTGCCTGTAGGTAAAGCGATCGCTACAATTTGACTTGCTTGGACAAATTTTTCACCTTCGTTAGTAAAGCGAACTAATTTACCTTCAAGGTTTTGGAATTCCGGCTGTAGCTCCTGCGATTTTTCCTTATTTTCTGGCTTATTTAACGCTAGTGATTGACTAGCAGGATCGTAGGTTGCGATAAACATAACCCCACCTTCTGGGGTCAATTTTTTTTGTTCTGGATCTGCTTGCCAGGGTTCCTGAATACTACCATCAGAGGCTACTTGCGAGATATTGAGATTTTCTGCTTGCCATTGTCCTTGTTTGACTTCAACAAATTTGCGAGCAAGAATTGAACGGTTAATATTGGTGTCACTTGAAGAAGTACCAATACTTTCATCTGTTGGGCGTAAATAACGAACAGCGGTGACTGTAATCTTACTAGATTCAGGTAAATTTGTACTACCAACTATATTGTATCCACCGTTACTTTGTGAGGGTTGTACACTTTTAATTTCTAGCAATGCCTCATCTTGTGATTTTTGAGAACAACTAGAAATCCCAACCAAGAGGATAAGAGACGTGGCTGCGAAGAAGGTGACTCGATGCAATTTTTTATTTTTCAAGGAAATTCGCTCCAAATAGAGATTAAGCATAGAAAAATCGGGTATTCGACAGGATTCAAAAATAGATAGCCTTCATTTTGACTTATTATGCCCAAATTTGACATTGAAAACAAAAAGCTTCATTGACTCTTAAATTACTTGCTAGTTGATCACAAAATATGTACACTGTCGTCGATAATACCCACAATTTTTGCTACAGTGGCGACATCAATCAACGTCCATATGTACTTATCATGAGATTAGGCTAATGAGCCAACCAGTATTAGATTGTCATAAATTTACTTCCTCAAGAGAGATTTACAGGGTTTACTTGTTACTCTGTACTGCTTCAGCCTCAATTTGTTGGGTGCTGGCAGTTAATGAAGTATCAATAGCGCAAGTAAACCCCTCGAACCCACCGGCTGGTGATTTGCAAGTCGGTTTTGGTGGACTGCTACCAGTACCTCAGTCTCCCCTACCTGCTGGAAATGCTAGGCCTTCAGGGAGTACAACACCTCCACCTCCTCTTGAAATTCAGCCAGAAAATGTCTACTCAATTGGGAATATCGCTAACCCCAGAGCAAACTTAACTATCCGGCAGACACCAGCGAACGATATCAAGCAACTGGAGAATTCTTTTATCCAAGGGTATAAAGGCAAAAAAACGCCAGCAGCCCAAGTGAAATATCAAGGACAAACAAATTTACCGTTATTTGCAGCAGGTGGAGAAATCAACCCTGGTTTAACCGTGGTGGGTACAAGCAAAAACCCAGGTTCTGCACCGACTTTTAACCAACTACTCAATGTTCCACCCCAAGCTGCAGCACTGCCATCATTACCAGGGACTGCACCAGGAACACCGACCTTTAATCAATTACTAAACGCCCAAACAACTGCAGCCAGCGGTGTCCCCGCTACAGTACCCACCTTTAATCAACTACTCAATGTTCCACCCCAAACGGCTGCACTGCCACCATTACCAGCGACTGCACCAGGGACACCGACCTTTAATCAATTACTAAACGCCCAAACAACTGCAGCCAGTGGTGTTCCAGCTACAGTACCCACCTTTAACCAATTATTAAACTCTCAACCTCAAACGGCCGCACTGCCACCATTACCTGGGACTGCGCCAACGTTCAATCAACAAATCAACGCTCAAACAGCACAGCAGCCATTGATTCCAGGCACAACAAGTCAGGAATTTACAGCACCAGGAGCAGGAACTTTTAATCAATTAATCAACTCCCAACCCCAAGCAACGCCACTGCCAACACTCCCTGGAATGGCAACTCCCCCTGCTACCCAGCCAACTACACCAAGACCAGTTACACAATTAGCGAATCAACAACGCTTTTTTAGTAGCAGTGCGTTGAAGGAACCTTCTTTAATGCTCCAAGGTGTATATGTTACCCAAGGAGGCGATACTTCTGCACGGGCAAGACTTTCGGGAGTTTATCCCCTAACTCCCCAACTTTTGTTTGGGGCAACTTTGGATTTGACGAGCGAAGGTAGCAGATTTGATGATTCCCGACGGGAAGGTTTAAATATCAACGAGCTTTATTTTGCAACTTCCTTGGGAGGTCTGCCGAATCTGCGGGTTGTGGCGGGTCAAATAGATTTAACATCTTATTTTGACCGTAACAGCTTTTCTAAAGACGGAGCAAGCCAATTCTTCAATCCTGTATTCCAAACAAATCCGGCACTATCGGCAACAGGGATTAGTTCTCGTCCTGCACTACTGCTGAACTGGAGTGTCACTGATAACATTGATGCCAAAGCGGCTGTATTCTCGTCATCAGACCGGATAAGTGACTTTGCTTTAGATGGATTTGCGGGTGAAATTGGTATCCGTTACGGCAATGCGATTATTCGGGGTACTTATGCTTCCGATCGCGATGGTGGAAATAGAGATACTTTTCCTGAAAGCTTTGGGCTTGCCAGAAATACAGAAAGAACAGTATTTGGCCCACTAAAAACCGATCGCGAAGAGGCTTATGGTCTGAACGCTGAAGTTTTTATTCCCAATCTAAAATTAGGTTTCTTTGGGCGTTACGGTCGCTATGAAAACCGGGATTTGGGAAAAGGTGCAGATACTTACACCCTGGGTGCGAGTTTAGTGGATTTGTTTACTGCTGATGACCGACTGGGTTTAGCTTACGGACGCGCTCTGTCAAACGAGAGTCTGCATCGTGGCAACTCACTTGATGTGTTGGAAATGTACTACGATTTCCAATTCTTACCCAATCTGCGCCTAGGTTTTTCAGTTCAAGGACGCGATGATTTTGGGGAAACTGTTGTCGGTGTCAGAGTGAAATCTGAGTTTGATGTGACTCCAAGAGGGAGAATAGCTCGATGAGTCTTCTTCAAAAAGGTAAGAGGATTAGAAGTTTTCTGTTGTTTACTTTTTCGTTTTTCCTTTTTACTTACTTAGTAGCTGTGCCACCTTTAGGCACTAGTATAGCCCCGGCACAGGCACAGAAAAAGTCTACAGCATTGCAACGGGGTTTAGGACTTCTGAAAAAGGGGTGGATAAATGATGCGATCGCAGCTTTTCGACAAGCTTTGAAAGCAGAGCCGCAATCTTTGGAAGCAAAGGTTGGTTTAGCGATCGCTTACAAACGTGCCGGGAAACTTCCTGAGGCTTGGAATGCTTATCAAAGTGTTTTGGCGCAAGACCCCAACAACCAATTAGCTTTAAAGTCTATTGGTTTGTTTGGGACTTACCGTCCTGAGTGGCAAGTCCGGGGTATTCAAGCACTGACGACTTTGTTGCAGTTAAACCCCAATGATGTAGAAGCACGGTCTGACCGGGCTCTACTCTACACTTATCAAGGAAGGCAAAAAGAAGCGATCGCCGATTATCAAATTGTCCTAGAAAATAACCCAACTGCAGATACAGTATTGGGTGCGGCTCAAGCTTTTACCTACGGTGGTGACTCGAAACGGGCATTGGAGTTATTTAACCGCTACCGCAGCACCGGAAAAGCGATCGTGGGTTTTCCAGCGGTAGCTTATGCCAGTGCTTTGCGAGAAAGTGGGAATGTATCAGGGGCAATACAAATTTTAGAAGCGCAATTACAGCGCTCAAAAAGCACCGATCGCCTAGCAATTGAAACTCGGGCAGAATTGGCGAAGGCTTATGTTGCTAATCAACAATTACCCCAAGCCTTAGCGGTATTAGATCAATTGCAGGGCAGACCGGATGCACTTTTACCCTTAGCACGCAGTCTCAACGAAATTCGCAAGATTACCAATAACCAAAGCATTACCCAACAAGTTGGTAGCCTCTACCGTCAGGCGATCGCCAATAATCCTAACCCTGCACTATTACAGGAAGCTGCTGATGTTTTCAGCGGTTTACCCCAAGGAAAGCAAGTTGCACTCGAACTGTATCGCCAAGTAGCGTTAAAGTTTCCCAATGATAAAAGTTTGGCGGTACGGCAGTTGGCTTTGGAAAATCAACTCGGTTTGTTGAGTAAAGCTGACCTGAAACAGCGCTTGAATACTGTATTGCAAACCTTACCTACAGATCGGGTGGAACTGCAACAATTAGGTCTGGCATTAGCCCAAATTAATTCCCCCGATCCAGAATTGCTGCCGATTTATCAAGCGATGTTGGATTCCAAAGTCAACAATCCGGGAGTTAATGCGCCGTTTTTGTATTTCCGGGTGGCTGAAATTTACGTGCAACTCAACGATCTCAATGGTGCAAGAGTAGCATTGGCCAGTTATGCAGCAACTCCCCAGGGTGCTAAAGATTTGTCATCGCAGTTGCTAGCAGCAGAAATTGAACGTAGGGAGGGCAACCTGGAAGCCAGTGCCCAACGTTACTTCGCAGTGTTGAACGCCAAACCAGATAGTAACGATATTACGGATGCTGCTTTGCGGGAATTGGCGGGTGTACGGAGGCAACAAAGGCGTTATGACGAAGCGTTGGTAATTTACGACCAACTCATAATTCGTAACCCTCAGAATTTAGGCGTTCAGTTAGGACGTACAAGCCTTGCTTATCAAGCCAAGCGAATTAACCAACAACAAGCAGAAGCTGTTCTGAACAATTGGTTAGCCACACAACCCGCAACCAATGCTCCCCCAGAACTCTATACTTTGGTGGGAGATTTGCCCGCCGACCCGCAACGCGAAGCTCTGTATAATTACTTAGCCCAGCGGGAACCAAAATACATTCCAGTGCAATTGCGACTGGTGCAAGTGATAGCCAAACGTAGTCCAGCCCAGGCAAAAGTGCGAGTCAAGCAATTGATTGCAAACTTGCCAAACAGCCCTAATTCTCTCCAAATACAAGGAGAATTAGCTTCTTCCATAGAAGATTTCAAGATGGCGAGTAATGCCTATGAGACGATTTTGGCGCAACAACCGGATAACTTAGAAGCCCTTTCTGCTTTAGCTGGTGTACGTTTTCAACAAAAGCGGTTTGAATCAGCACAGCAGATTTATTCTGAAGTCTTAGCGTATAAACCGGAAGATAGAGATACACGTCGGGCGATCGCTGGATTGGATAATATTCTCGATCAACCATTAGCAGCGCTATCAAAACTTGAGCAACTGCAACTTTTGCAAATGTCTCAGGGTTCGAGTGATGCTGATATCTCCCAGCAGATGCAGCAAATACAAGAAGACTTTCTGCTCCGACGTGGTTTTCAACCCCCTTGGGAAACGTACGAACGCAGAAATAACAATTAGAACCGATGCGGTTGAGCGATTTTGTCACCAAGGATTTTTTGGTCGGGTGCTGTGTGTAAGGTCTCTAAGATTGTTGAACCCTTGGTCAGAAGGAGTTTCAAAAATTCAACTGTTGCAGGCCAAAAGCAAAATCACCCTAAGTGTCAATTAAATATTGCAATTAGGGCGTTAATTGTGAACGCTAACACGGGAACAATAAACATAGCTTCTCTTTGGGGAGATAGGGTCAGGAGAGTTAGGAGTTATGAGTTTTGAATTTAACTCATAACTCATAACTCCTCATCTCCCCAGCACCCTCTGCCAACGTTTCACCAATACAAACGGTTCTTAGGATGCGGCACTTGCTCTTATTGGCAGCTATTGCCAGCTTAATCGGTCTATGTTCATGTACTTCAGGTTATTCAGTAGTCAATCACAAAATACCGGAACAAAAGGCGACCGTGGTTACATCTGCGCCTAATGGTAGTAGCGAAAAGCTCGCAATATTTTTGGCAGCTTTACCCAAAGCGACCCCAAACCGCGACTTGCTAGCCCAAAGTTGGGACAGCTACCGCCAAAGATTTATTCAGACAGATGGCCGAGTAATTGACTTTGAAGCGAGCGATCGCTCAACTAGTGAAGGTCAAGCCTATGCCATGCTACGAGCGGTAATCATCAACGATCCTGAGACTTTTGCCCTGACTTTGAAGTGGGGGGAAAACAATCTCCAACGACAAGAAAATGGCAAACGTCTAGATAGTCTCTGGGCTTGGAAGTGGGGACAAAAGACATCGGGTATCTGGGGTGCCATTGACAATAACTTTGCCAGCGATGGCGATATTGATGCAATTACGGCATTGATTTTTGCCTCACGACGCTGGAATCGGCCAGAATACTTGGCTCTAGCGAAAGTTAAACTGCAAGATTTGTGGAATTTTTCCACCGCACCAGGATATAAAGGTAAGCGCTATTTGCTACCAGGTCCAGCCGCAGCGTTTATGCCCAATGCATCGACCCTGTACTTAAACCCCTCTTATCTGGCTCCTTATGCCTTTCGTTTGTTTGCTCAAGTTGACAAAGAACGCGATTGGTTAAGTTTAGTTGACACCAGCTACGAAATACTGGAAAATTCTTCTCAACTGTCAACAGTAGGTTTGCCTAGCGATTGGGTAGCTCTAGATACAATCACTGGTAAATACCAGCCCCTGCCGCAATCAAGTCCAATCCAAACATTGTATGGCTTTGATGCTTATCGAGTTTGGTGGCGGGTGGGATTGGACGCAGCATGGTTTAATTCACCGAAAGCGCGGCGCTATTTAGGGGCATCTACCAAACATCTGCAAAAACTTTGGCGAGAACAATCTCGTCTCCCTGCACGCATTGACCTACAGGGAAAAGGATTAGTTGAGTATGAAGCGACATCTCAATACGCAATGCTTTATTCAGCATGGGGGTTAATAGAACCAAAGTTGGCTTCGGAAGTACTGGTGAAAAAAGTTTTACCTCAATACAAACAAGGTATATGGGGCGATCATTCCGCTTACTATACCCAGAACCTAGCTTGGTTAGGTTTGCTGCCGCATAAAGCAATTCCTGAGCAACTGCTACAACCCAACTAGCTGATGTTTTTTGCTGATAATACATTCAGAGAGTATAAAATATGTTATCTATTTTTGGGTTACAAACAGAACATCTGCCAAATTAGTATTTATGACTAGCATTTTTTAGTAATAAGTAACACTAAGCACCCAGTATCCACCATTCATTGCACTGTCCCATGAAGCAGTTGTTTTATCTTTCTCAAATCAGTAAACAAGCTTTTGCTGTAACTTTTTGTTTTTTGCTGTTTCCTAGTTCCTTGTTAAGCGCTCGAGCGACTAATAAAGACAATCTATTACAGCAAGATAATTCCATGATTTTGGCACAAGCAACTACATCAGAAGAAGTTGCCAAACCGAAATCAAAGCCAGGAACTACAACCGATTTAGAAGAGACTGACACCAAGAACCTAGCAAGTTACAACTTAGAATTTAATCGCAGTCCGATTGTCGGCAATCAGATGCGCTTGCGAGGAGTATATTCTGAAGGTCGGCTTGGCTTTACCCGTCCCCGTGGCTGGAATTTAGACAAAGGTAAGGTACAAGCATTAATCCGCTTCCAACATTCGCCGTCGCTGTATGCCAACCGCTCTAACATCACGATTTTAGTTAACGGCAAAAGTGTAGGAAGTGCGCCACTGAACCGCAAACAGTCCCAAGTGGGGCAACTGCTAATAAATATTCCCCCAAAGATCCTTCAAGACTACAACGAATTAACTGTAGTAGCGCAGCAGAATAACACTGAGGGCTGTAGCGACCCAAACAGTCCAGATTTGTGGACGGAGATTCTGCCAGATTCCAAATTACTTTTTAACTTTCAACGGCAGCCAATTGCCCTCAACTTTAGCCGCTATCCCTATCCTTTCTTTGACCAACTCGGGTTAGAAACTAACAAGATTGATTACTTGCAACCAGCCCAAGCAAGCCCATCTTTCCTGACTGCAGCCGCTCGCTTGCAAGCAGCGTTGGGTAGATTGGCAGATTTCCGCCCCATTGAAACGAATATGGTTGCTGATGTAGCTTCCGTAAAGCCTTTGGAACGGTTGGTAATTATTGGTACTCCTGCCGAACAACCTGCATTGGCGACTTTGAAGAATTTGCCCTTGACTATTGCTGGCGGTCAAATTCTCGACCAAAGTAAAAACCCCGTCTCAGAAGATAGGGGGGTGCTAATTTTGACTAAGGCAGAAAAAGGTGGTGCCCCAATTTTAATTGTCACTGGTAATGGACCCAAAGGCGTTACCAAAGCCGCACAGTTTTTGGCACAGCCAGACTTGCGGAAAATGGGCACAGGTCAGGTGGTTTTTGTCGATCAAGTTAAGGAGACAACAACACCTGGTGTGCGTCAGTGGCCGCGTCACTTACCCGAACAAAATTCCTTTAAACTTAGCGAGATTAAAACCCAAGCGAACGATGAGCCATTTGAGGATGTGACTGTCCGGGGTGTGGGTGCCCCTGCGATTGACATTGATTTCCGCGCCTTGCCAGATGATAGATTTACGCGGGGCAGTTCGATGAACTTGGTTTACAGTTACGGACCGCAAATTAACCCGAGAACTTCTGCCGTCCAAGTACTTCTGGATGGAAACTTTATCGGTGGAGCGCGTCTAGAATCAGAGTCGGGAGCAAGTCGGAAAAATTTGAAGGTGGATTTACCACCAGATTTGGTGAAGCCAAACTCCAAGCTGCAAGTCTTTTTTCGGATGAATGCTAGAGAAGCCTACGACAAACAGAACTGCATTAATCCACCAGACCAACAACTCACAGGTACAATCCATTCTGATACCAGCTTTGATTTGAAGCGGGAAACTTCTGCACAACTACCAGATTTGCAATTAATGCAATATGGTTTTCCATTTGCAGCCCCTCAGGATTTGTCCAAAACGGCAATTGTGGTGCCGCAAAATCCGAGTAATACAGATATTTTGACTGTATTGGCGTTTAGCGAGCGTTTGGGAAGGCTCAGTCAGGCAGATTCCGTGAAACTAGATGTTTACACCCCCGACACCTTACCAGAAACAGTCCGCAAAAATGACCACTTGGTAGGAATTGGGACACGGGATAAATTTCCTTTCCCAGAAGTATTTAAATCTGGTGGATTTAACTTGAGTCAAGCATTTGCCCGGACATCAGGAGATGGTTCGATTCAAACCTTACCAGATTCCGGAGGCATGATTAAGCAGATAATTTCCCCTTGGAGTAGCGATCGCGTAGTTTTAGCTTTGAGCGCTCAGACCGAAGCTGGTTTGGAGCGGGTGCGCCAAGTCCTCTCGCAAGACCCGTGGTTCTTCCAATTGAAGAAAGATACGGTGGTAATTAGCAGTGACAAAAAAGAAGCAGCAGTATACGACCCCGATGCTTATCAACTGGCATTCTTCCAAACTGCTCCTTCTACCCGTCGAGTGGAAAATACTTCTCCTCTAAGTCAAGTTCAACGCTTGCTACAGGAAAACTGGATACTACTATTTTTAGGAATTGTGGGTGTATCTCTCCTTCTTTATGGAGTCGCTCAGTTGTATTTGAAGCGACTTACCACTGGGGAAAAGAAGTAAACACCAGTTGTTAGTTGTTAGTTGTTGGTTGTGAATTCCTAACTCCTAACCACTAACAACTACCAACTAAAGTTTTTTCCAAATCGGGGATCAAAAAATTCTAATCCAAAATCCATAATCAAAAGATGTCTTCATCATCATTTAGACCACCTCAAGGACCAGGTGAACCTCCGCGCTTTAATTTGAGCCGTTGGCTAATCGACCTAACACCGCGATTTTTTGAACGGGCTTTAGAAAGGGTCGGCTTCAGACAGTTTAAGTGGATTGTCCTGCTGCTATTGTTGCTCTCCATACCACTGATTACCACCCCAATCGCAGTTTGGCAGCAGGGGGTGATCGCTGTATTTTTGATCGTACTTGGTCAAGTGGTAATTCAAGCGGAAGAGAAAGAGTCTTCCCCAGAAATCAGCCAGTATTACCACCTGTTTATGGTGTGGATGAGTCTGGTAACAACGTTACGTTACTTATTCTACCGCACAAGTTATACCCTCAACTTTGATAACTTCATCAACGGCACTGCTTGTACTCTGCTATTTCTCGCGGAGTTATACGCAATTTTGACGCTGGTACTGGCATACTTTCAAACCATAAAAATTAAGGAACGCCAGCCAGTTAATCTTGCCGCTATTCCCGAAGCGGAATGGTTTAATGTTGATATTTATATCCCCACCTTCAACGAGGATGTAGAAATTGTCCGAAAGACGGCGCTTGCGGCTTTGGTTTGCGAGTATGCACCTGGTAAAAAAAAGGTGTATATCTTGGATGATGGTCGCCCGGAAAGGTATAAAGAAGATGACCCGCGTCGGGAAAAGTTTCGCGCAAGACGGGAAGAACTGCGGCAAATGTGCGAAGAAATTGGCTGTATCCACATGACGCGGGATAATAACGACCATGCCAAAGCTGGTAATATCAACACCGCCTTTCACAAAACTGGTGGCGAGTTGGTACTGATTTTGGATTGCGATCACATTCCAACGCGGCAATTTTTGCTACATACTGTGGGATTCTTTTACGACAAGAAAGTGTCGTTTGTCCAAACTCCCCACTGGTTCTATAACCCCGACCCCTTTGAGCGGAATTTGGTTACAGGCGGTAGAATTCCTGTGGGTAACGAACTATTCTATAAGGTATTGCAAAAAGGTAACGATTTTTGGAATGCATCCTTTTTCTGCGGTTCTGCAGCTGTAATTCGCAAAGAACACGCTTTAGAAATTGGGGGAATCGCAGTAGAAACGGTGACAGAAGATTGTCACACTGCATTGCGACTGCATTCACGGGGTTACAAATCTGTCTACTACGACAAAGTTATGGTGGCTGGGTTAGCGCCTGATACCTTTTCTTCTTATGTTGGTCAACAGGTACGATGGGCCAGAGGAATGGCACAGATTCTCAGATTGGAGTTCCCAATTTTTAACCCGAAGCTTAACCTGACACTTGCCCAGAGGATTTGTTATTTCAGCGCGACTTCGCATTTCTTGTACGGTTATCCCCGATTAGTCTATGCGATCGCTCCAACTCTTTTCTTACTATTCGGCATCAACTCCGTCCAAGGTTTGGGTTATGAAACTCTAGCCTACGCGGTACCACATATTCTGCTTTCGCTATTTACTAACTACATCATTTACAAACACGTCCGCTTCTCCTTCTGGAACGAAATTTTTGAATTTGCGATGGCGTTTCAGGCGGGGTGGGTGACTATGTTGGCGCTGCTTAACCCTAAACTCGGTTCGTTCAACGTTACCGATAAAGGAAGTTATATCAGCAAACGTACCTTCGACTGGCAATCAATGCGCGGTCTGATAATTGTCACTGCCCTAGTTGTTTCTTCCTTACTTTCTGTTCCTTTTTGGCTGTTGCTACGCCCAGAAGATACACAGGCGGTATTAGTAAACACCATGTGGTCGGGCTTTAACCTGATTTTGTTGGCGGCAGCTTTACTAGTAGGCTTTGAACAACCACAAATCCGTACTGCCCACCGTTTGGATCGTCGTCTACCCGTTGTGATTTCCAGCAACGACCAAACAATCATGGGGGAAACGGTAAACATCTCTGAAACAGGCGCTTTGGTTTCTTTGGAATCTTGGCCAAATTTACCAGATGAAGTGGAAATTGAAGTCATGGGAGATTTTACAGCTCGCGTCACGCTGACCGGACGGGTTATTCGACTCAGCCCCGTAAATGACTCAGAAACTTTGTTGGCAATTGATTTTGTCAATCCCACCCGCGCTCAGATTGATGCTTTGGTCTTAGTGATGTATTCTGATGTGCAGGAATGGTATTCTCAAAAACGCAAGTATGTAGATAAACCCTTTGCCTCCCTGCAATTCTTGGCAACCAGTTTGAGTCGTTCTTTGCGTGACATCAAACCAACTACCCGTAAGAAAGTACGCAAGGCGGTTAGTGCTTTTGGTCAACTCTACTGGGATGGTCATTTCTTCCCTGGATTGGCCACAGAATTGGGCGTAACAGGTTTGCGCTTGGAGTTAGAGGGGAAAAAAGCTTTATCTGCGAACAAATTCATTGGGGAACAAGACTTGCATACAATGCGGCTTGGGAAACCATTGGTTGGGTTGTTGTTGAGTCAAGAAACAAACAATCCCTCACCGAATCGATTTGTTGCTGAAATTAGCTCTGTAGAAGAGACAGATGGCAAAATTACCATTGAGTTAAATTTCCCAGATAAATTCAAGCAACGCCAAGACACCAAAATTAAACAACTTCTGCAAGTGTTGTAGCCTGAACCATCACCCGATCGCGGATTTTAAGGGATTAAAGGATTCCACGGACGATCTAAAAATTAATTATTCTTTCCGTGGAATCCGAGTAATCTTTTAAAATCCGCGATCGGCTTCACGATTCTTAATCTTTTCACCCCCCTTTACCGGCTGACAGAATTACCACAATCCCATAGGCTGATTAAAAGTGGCAATTTTCACTCTTAGAATTCCAAAAGATACATCTGTGGAAAATGTCGCTGATTCTCAGTTCTTAACAAATATCTATAATTACAATGCCGCTTAAAATCGTTCAACACTTTGATGGTAGTTTCACTCTCGAAACAGAAGCGAAGGAGACTCTATTCAATTTATTGACAGGTGAAGGCTTTTTAAATCAAATTAGGCAAAATTTAAAGTGTGAAAAAGTTGAGTTTACAGAATTACTTTTTCAGCCTGTTCCATACAGTGTAACAACTCCGAAAGGGATGCCGGCAGAATTTGAGAAATATCATGAATCTGATGAGTATGCGATTATCAATGTACCGCCAAATTTCATGTTTAATGCCAAGATTTTTAAACCCAGTCGTCTTTGTGCTGTTTATCGGAAAGTTTGTTAGTGGTTATTTGTTAGTTGTTAATCGGACATTTTTTTGCAAACTAAGGACACTTTTTTAATTAACTGCAGAGTGCGCAGAGGACACAGAGAAAGAATCAGGAGATAATCTCATATATAACTGAACAGTTAATAACCATTAACAACTAACAACCAACAAATAACAAATAACAAACAACAAATAACAAAATTTATGACAACTGAAATAGACAATTCTTCTTTAAAAACGATTGAATCTGTCGCTTATATTGATGCAAGCGGTCAATTTCCTGAGCAATTTGAGGGAAAGATAGGAGTTTATGCAATTTTTGATGAGGAGAAAGTTCTGCAATTTGTCGGATATTCTCGTGATGTTTTTCTCAGTCTTAAACAGCATTTAGTCAGACAGCCACAATTATGTTATTGGGTGAAAGTTCAAACTATTGAACGTCCCAGCCGGACTATTTTAGAAAGTATTGAGAATGCTTGGATTGCTGAAAATGGTAGTGTGCCTGCGGGAAATGGCGATGATAAGGAAAAGTGGACGCAGCCGATTAATGTGAAAGAGTTAATGACACAGGAAGAACAGGCGAATTATGATAAGCCAGTGAATGATGAAATGGCGCAAATAAAAATTATTAAAAATGTGGCGCGGCGGGTGGAAGCCGAAATTTTAAAAGTGTTGGAAGCGCGGGGTTTGCAAGTACAAATGCGATTTAATCCCAAGTTGAAGGAAGAGGGTTTGTTGGATTTGAAGTGAAGCCCCCCTGCCCCCAATTGAAAGGGGTGAATAAAATTGAAAGTTAGAGGGAAAAGGCTTGAGCGCTTGAGGGCAACTACGAGCCGAATACAGCGGTTTTATATTTCGTTACATAGTTTGGTTTTATCTTGCCTGTCTACTTAATTTCGTAAAAGATATATCCTAAATTACATTTCGTTAAATAGATGACTTGAGAAAAATCGCACATCGCGCTAGTGTTCTTTAGCGTAGTGTACGCTGTCAAAATCAGACGATGACAAATCAGCCCTCCTCACGAATTCCTTCTTGCGCTTGGACTCGTCCCATTGGTAAAGGGTGGGACAAGCCCTACACTGTTCGCTACGCTAGCAATATTGATGATGGCCCGTGGCATGGAATGCCTTTAGGGGGTTTTGGTGCGGGTTGTATTGGACGTTCTTCCCGAGGAGATTTTAACCTCTGGCATATTGACGGTGGCGAACATACTTTTAAGAATATCCCCGCTTGTCAATTCAGCGTATTTGAGTCCAATGGTAGTTCTTCGATAGCTTATGCTTTATGTACCCAACCACCTGAGGATGGCACTCTTCAAGCTTGGCAGTGGTATCCAGGAGATTCCAAAGGTACGTATCACGCGCTATATCCCCGCAGTTGGTTTGTGTATGATGGAGTGTATCAAGCACAGTTAACTTGCGAGCAATTTTCCCCCGTTTGGGCGGACAATTACCAAGAAACTAGTTACCCGGTAGCAATGTTTCTCTGGACTGTCCGTAACCCCACGGATACGCCTATTACTCTTAGCATTATGCTCACCTGGGAAAATATGGTGGGTTGGTTTACTAATACTCAGAAGTCCCCTGAGGTAAAGATGCGGGATGATGGTAGTCCGGTGTATGAATATCTGCCCCGTTTGGGCGAAAGTAAAGGAAATTTTAATGAGGTAGTTGAAAATACTCAGGTTTTTGGTTGTTTATTAAATGGTGCAGGTAGGGATGAAGCTCCGCAGGAAGGGGACGGGCAGTGGTGTATTGCGATCAAGAAACATCCAAGTATAGAAGTTTTTTATCACGCTCGTTGGAACTCTGTAGGCACTGGTGAAGAGATATGGGAAAGCTTTGCTTCTTATGGTTCTTTAGCTAACTATATTGATGCAACACCTGCTGAGGAAGGAGAACAATTAGGGGCGGCACTGGCTATTCGTTTCACTCTCCAACCAGGGGAAAGTTTAGAAATACCCTTTACTGTTTCTTGGGATTTTCCGGTAACAGAGTTTGCTGCGGGTGTGAACTATTTCCGCAGATACACTGATTTTTTTGGTCGTAGCGGTGAGAATGGTTGGGCGATCGCCTCCACTGCCCTCCAACAATACCAAACGTGGCTTACTCATATCCAGTCATGGCAACAACCAATTCTCGACCGTCTAGATTTGCCTGAGTGGTTCAAGATGTCGTTGTTTAACGAATTGTACGATCTGACTGCTGGCGGTACTCTCTGGAGTGCTGCAACTGATGCTGACCCAATCGGTCAGTTTGCGGTATTAGAGTGTTTGGATTACCGCTGGTATGAAAGTCTAGACGTGCGGCTTTACGGTTCTTTCGGGCTGTTGATGCTTTTCCCTGAGTTGGAAAAGTCGGTGATGCGGGCGTTTGCACGAGCTATTCCGACAAGTGATGAGCGAACCCGTGTGATTGGTTATTATTACACAATTGGCGCAGAAAGTCAACAAGCTGCGCGGAAAATTGCTGGGGCTACACCGCATGATTTGGGCGCACCGAATGAACATGTCTGGGAAAGAACAAATTACACTAGTTACCAAGATTGCAACCTGTGGAAGGATTTGGGTAGTGATTTTGTTCTGCAGGTATACCGTGATTTTCTGCTGACGGGTGAAGAGGATCTGGAATTTTTGGCGGAGTGTTGGGACGCTGTTGTGGAAACTCTGGATTATCTGAAAAGTTTTGATCAAGATGGGGATGGTATTCCTGAGAATTCTGGGGCCCCTGACCAAACTTTTGATGATTGGCGGTTGTTGGGTGTCAGTGCTTACTGTGGTGGGTTGTGGTTGGCGGCTTTGTCGGCGGCGATCGCTATGGCTGATATTTTATTAAGCAACCGCCAAGATGCTGAAAACGCCAAGGAATTACAGGTGCAAAAATCCACCTATGAAGCTTGGTTGGCACAGTCTCGCCCTATTTATGAGGAGAAGTTGTGGAATGGGCAATATTATAAATTAGACAGTGAAAGCGGTTCGGATGTGGTGATGGCTGACCAATTGTGCGGACAGTTTTATGCTCGTCTGTTGGGATTACCAGATATTGTCGCAGGCGATCGCGCTTTGTCGGCATTGAAAACTGTTTATGATGCTTGTTTCTTGAAGTTTAATGATGGTAAGTTTGGGGCTGCGAATGGTGTTCGTCCTGATGGTTCACCGGAAAATCCTAAAGCTACTCACCCTCTGGAAGTCTGGACGGGGATTAATTTTGGGTTAGCAGCTTTTCTGGTACAAATGGGAATGAAGGATGAAGCTTTCAGGTTGACAGAAGCTGTGGTGGCTCAAGTTTATGAGAATGGGCTGCAATTTCGCACTCCGGAAGCTATTACCGCGAATGGGACCTTTCGCGCTAGTACTTACCTGCGAGCTATGGCTATTTGGGGTATTTACTTGGTTTTGACTCAGACTACGTGACATCCGATACTCTAAACAGCATCGCGTAGTCGTGGGCGAATGCCTCAAAACTACGCGGTTCTGTAGCGATCGCTTTGTCTATACCGGATGTGACTGCCGCCCCGTAAGAACCCGAAGACGCAGGTCTAGCTCAATGGTGTGCGTTTAGCATACCAGGCATGAATGAGAAGGGTCTGGAAGAACAATACAGGTGTATCAAAGCCGCTCGATGCAATGATTGATTCGACTTCAAGTGGCGGTAGTACAGCAGTATCCCGACCATAAGAAGCACGAAACTTTTCAATTTCCTCAGCAGGTACTTCGGAATACTTCAGCATTCGTAGCCAAACCTCAAGAAGGCTTTTGTAGGCTGGAGTGGACATATCGGAACTCAGGTCAGAACTGACCAAATATCCATTAGGGCAGACTCGTGAAGCGATTTGACTGAAAAAATTCCGCCGCTCAGGAAGCTGCACAAAGAAGTGAGAAACTAGAAGGCAAGTTGCCGCATCGAAACAGGGGGATGCGGGCAGTGAATCGAGATAACCTTCGTGAAAAGTGCAACGTGACGCGATGCCATACTCTTCAGCGCGTTGGCGACAGATGTCAAGCATTGGTGCTGCAGGCTCTACCGCAGTAAACTGCCACTCTGGAAATCTTTGGGCGAGGTTAATCAATTCTGAGCCGGTTCCCACGCCGACACACAAAATTCGTGCATCGGCAGGAAGCTCGGAAAGTACCAGGTGGATGAGCAAATGAAGTGCGTCACGCAGCGGAGCCAATTTAGCGAATCTTTCGTCGTAGGAAGAAGCGCGTTCTTGGTCAAAAATAATAGATGATTTTTGATTTTGCATGATGAAAACGAATGAGGTCGCAATCTGTACTTTAACCGTACCTACGTGCCAAAGTGGATAAGGGCTGCGCGGATCGCGATGAACCATACTGCAAGCGTGGCAAATAGGTAGAGGTAGAATCGAAGCATGATGAAATTGAATGTACAGTGAACAGCGCTATGCAATACGCGAAATACAACGAAGATCCACGCGGCGTTCACGTATACTGTATCCACCTGTTTCGTCATGAACAAGTATAAAATTAGCGCATAAAAAAGTACCGGAATCTCGAAGAGGTTTTTGAGGTTATCCGATGGATTCGATACGTTTGGTGGCCAGATCGGCGCTACTGTGCCGGGTACAGCAAGATCCTGGGGACGGATCTTGCTACTTGTGATGAAACTGATACGGCGGATGTACATATACACCCAGACTAGGAGTGTCAGAAACACTGTCGCAAAGAAGGGACTGAAGATTGCATCTTGGGTCATGTCAAGTTGTTTTTGTGATTGAAGGATAATATAATCTGAGTACTTTAATGGTTCTAGTCCTCGATCGGGTACACTTCAGAGAACTTGATCTATGACAAGTCCGAACCGTATTGGGTGACGATTAACTATCCATTGACAGATGTTTATATTAAGTTTTTTAACCTTTTAACGGGCTAAAGCCAAAACTTAAGAAATCTATTTATTGGGGGGGCAATATCAAAAGTCAAATAGTTCTGGGTTTTTACAACTCGGAGCTAATCTTTGCTCGTGGAAAATTTAAATGTTACTAGCTGCGATTGTAACTTTTATCAAAATTATATCTCTTATGTTCATCATAAACAAATTTCAATCAAGAAATGTAGACCACAAGGGTTATTCTAAAAACAGGATAACCAGCCAAAATTTTATCAAAAATTATTTTTTCAACGCATTCAATTTAACGCTTTTCAGCTTTCCAGTCAGGTATCTCTGTACACATCCTGTCGATAAATTTGTCAATTATTACTGAATTAAAAAAAATAAACTTTTGATAAAGTCTCAGAAGAATGTTGACTGGAAGAGACAAAATTTAATATTAATGCATTATTCAAAGTCATTAATACTGTGGTGGAAAAAAAAATTCGCAAACAAATGTTTGATTTAAAACTCTCGCTCTACGAAAAGCCACTGAAAAATGATAGTTACAGCAATTAGCGATTAAAAACACAATCATATTGCTTTTTGATCTATCCGGGAGCAGGGGGTTCCAATCCCCAACTCAAAACCTCCTTCTTCCTTCTTCCTTCGTCTTGAAAAAGTTAACAAGCTTACCCAAACATCAGAGATAAAACCATGAACTCCTCTTCATCGTTAAGAGTTCAGGGAGGGCAGAATTATACAATGATTCAGCATCCCACAACCAGTGCGACTATCCTCAAGCTTTTAAGGTTACTTGCTCTTGATACTAGTCTAGCTTCAGACTTTAGCCAAGCTTGGAGTGTGCGTGAGTTTCAGCTAGGTGACGATTTGACTAGCTATATTCCACATGAGGAAGCAAAAAGGGGCAATGTTGTTTACTTAGTTTGTCATGGCAGAGTCAGACTGCTTGGTTTTGATACTGCTACGGGACGAGAAGTATCCACTCAGATACTCTTGGCACAGCAAACTTTTGGGGCAGACCATCTATTCTACTCCGCTCCTGCGTTGCCATATCGGGCGATCGCCGCAAGTGCTGGTTTTTTGGCTACTATTCCGTTTGCGGAACTAAAGCTATGGCTTGATAAGTTCCCGAATTTGGAAAATGATTTGCAGAAGAAAGCGTATGAGCGACAAGCTCTGATTTTCTTCAAAATTTGCACTGAATTGCGATCGCAAACTAGTTTTACTCTGCAACAACTTCTACCCTACATGGTAGAAACTACGATCGCTGCTGGTTCAAAGTTAAAAGAAGTAACTCCTGCTTCAATTGGACGCTTTTGGTTGGTTGGGGGAAACATCCAAAGTGGATCGCAAGACCGACCCCCGAGAGTGGGAGAAAGTTGGGGATATCCTGAAATCACAGTTGCAGATTGGATCGCACAAACAGATTTATTACTTTACTATCTGCCCGTAGAACATTGGGAATTAGCTTCGGCTATCGCACCTTTAGGGGACAAGGGGGACAAGAGCGACGAGGGGAAAATTTCTCCCCCTCTCCCCATCCCCCCATCACCCAATCCTCCCATCACCAAATTGTGGCGTCGTTCTGGGTTTATTCAACAACAAAGTTCGTCAGATTGTGGTGCGGCATGTTTGGCGATGGTTAGCCAATACTGGGGGAAACGTTTTAGTTTGAATAGTGTGCGTAACTTGGCACAGGTTGACCGGATGGGTGCATCTCTTGAGGGTTTAGTAATCGCGGCGGAAACCTTAGGATATAAAGCGCTACCGATACGGGCTTCTTTGAG
Organism: Cyanomargarita calcarea GSE-NOS-MK-12-04C; assembly: GCA_019359595.1. GTDB lineage: Bacteria > Cyanobacteriota > Cyanobacteriia > Cyanobacteriales > Nostocaceae > Cyanomargarita > Cyanomargarita calcarea. Next base: position 202,767 of record JAHHGZ010000002.1, on the reverse strand, counting down.
TAAGGTGGAATTGCATAATAACCCGTGGATTGCTCATTGGCAAGCAAGTCACTATGTAGTTGTTTGGCGAGTTAAAGGCTCAAAGGTGTTGATTTCCGACCCAGCTATCGGTAAGCGATCGCTTTCACGTCAGGAGTTTGAAGCTAACTGGACAGGATATGCTCTAATTTTAGAACCGACTGGACGGTTGGACGCGATCAAGAGCGAACAAATTTCCCTTGCAAGATTTTGGCAGAGTTTTTGGCAGTACCGCAAACTCATCGGGAAAATCATTCTCGCATCATCTGTGCTGAACGTTTTTGCTTTGGTGACACCCCTATATACTCAGGTGGTTCTCGACCAAGTATTACCGGAAAAAAACGACATTACTCTCAATATATTTGCCCTCAGCTTCCTGATCTTCGGTATTTGGCGGATGGCACTTAAATCAGTGCGTCAATACCTACTGGATTATTTTTCTAATCGGATGGATCGGACTTTAATCGCTGGTTTTATTAGCCACACGTTGCGATTACCGTTGCAATTTTTTACATCACGTCAGGTGGGGGACATCATCACCCGTGTTCAAGAAAACCGCAAAATTCAGCTATTTCTTACCCGTCAAGCTGTGGTTGCCATTTTGGATGCGCTGTTTGTAGTTGTCTATTTAGGGGTAATGGCTTACTACAACTTGCAACTCACTTTACTATTGCTGGGGTTAATTATACCCATTGCGCTGGTGACTTTGGCTGCCAGTCCATTCCTGAAAAAAGTTTCACGCTCCTTGGCTCAAGAATCTGCACTCGCAAATTCTTCAATGGTAGAAATGATAACTGGCATTGCCACAGTGAAAACCGTAGCCGTAGAAGCTCGACTAAGTTGGCGTTGGGAGCAGCGCTTTCGCAATATGCTGGTTACTCGCTTGCTCTTACAACGGCTGGCTAATAATTTACAATTTGCGACTAGTTTGATTAATCACCTTGGTACTACAGCTATCTTCTGGTACGGAGCGACTTTAGTGATGGGGGGATTGCTGTCGGTTGGTCAGTTTGTAGCTTTTAATCTCCTGATCGGCAATGTCATCAACCCAGTTTTAGGGTTGGTTGGGTTGTGGGATGAGTTCCAAGAGGTACTAATTTCAGTAGAGCGTCTCAATGATGTTTGGGACACTGAACCAGAAGAAAATCCGCAAAAACCTTTACTGCCGACAATTCGGGGTGAGGTTCATTTTGAGAATGTTTCATTTCGTTATAATCTGGAGCAAGAACGGAATACTTTACAAAATATTAACTTTCGGGTGAAAGCTGGACAAACTATCGGTATTGTCGGTTTCAGTGGTTCCGGTAAAAGTACTTTAGTTAATTTGCTGGCTGGTTTATATCGTCCCAATACAGGCAGAGTTCTAATTGATGGGCACGATATCGCTGATGTTTCTTCCCACTCGTTGCGAAGTCAGTTGGGGATAGTTCCGCAAGAGTGCTTTTTGTTTTCGGGAAGTATTTTGGAAAACATCACTCTCTGGTGCCCCGATTTAACTCCAGACAAAGCGATCGCTGCTGCCAAGCTTGCAGATGCACATGAGTTTATCCAAGCACTACCTTTTGGCTACAACACTCTGGTGGGAGAACGGGGAATGACGCTTTCTGGAGGACAGCGACAAAGAATCGCGATCGCTCGGGCAATAATCAGAAATCCACGGATACTAATCTTAGATGAAGCCACTAGTTCTTTAGATACTGAGTCTGAGCGTCGGTTTCAACAAAATATAGCTCGCTTGTGTCACCTCAATACTACTACCCTGCTAATCGCCCATCGTCTTTCCAGCGTTCTTGATGCTGACTGCATACTCGTTATAGACCGAGGTATCCTTGTTGAGCAGGGCACACATCAAGAACTAGTCGCTATTCGGGGTTTGTATTACCACCTAGCACAACAGCAGTTACATCTGTAATCCTGTCTGTATTACTCAGTTTAGTCCTAAGATAGATGCAATTTTTATTACAACAAAATTAGGGACATCTTCGACTTAAGTTTCAAAGAAAAGCAGAAATTAAAGAAAAATTTACAGGCATAACTCACTATGTTTTTTTCTGAAAGCACCCTTAATGGGTGTTTTTGCATATTTAGGTGTCGAAGCTTTGTAAAGTTATAAAAAAATACCACATAACGGTAATAAAAACAACTATTATTTGGCGTATTTTAACTCCCATTAAGGCAAAGTTCACAACAAGTTTACTTAAAATTCGCAATTATATGATGAATCTGAAACCCGGACTATAAAAGGAAATTTCATCAAAACTCCTTTATACTGCAAGGTTAATAATTTCTAAAAATTATTATCAACATTTATCGCTCATAATAATTCTCTAAATACTATCAGTACAGCAATATTTACAGGTTGTTGAGAACTATAGCTAATGGTAAAATTTCCCAGTAACTCTTGAATAATCCAAGTCGAAACCTAACACTTATGGAGGGGTGTAACCCCCTAAAGCAACACGATTAGTAGGGACAAAAGTAAAAGCTGCACAATACGTAAGTAAATGTAGGAACATATTAAGTAAATTTGACTTATAAGCTTGCCAAAATGGCAGATGACATTCACAGGAAAAAATAGTATAAATACGAATGTTGTTATAAATGATTAAAGAAGAAGAGTTTTTCTTTGCTATCCTAAGGTTATGCAAAGTTACTTAAAGCCTCCTCGGCGAATTGTACTTAGGAATACATTATGCCCGCAAAACAACAGTAAGTGAATTAAGAGTTGGTGAAACATCTTCTTGAGGACACTGCATTTACCAAGAGCCAAGTGGACACTTTCATCATGTCATATGAATGAGACATGATGGAAGGTAACTTTTTGCCTCAGGTACTGTTAAGCAAAAGCTACACCCAGAGAATCTAAAGAATTCCGGCTTAGCAGCAAACAGACTTGATTACAAACATCAGGTTTCCGATTAAAGGTCAGCTAATGGAAAGAATCATCAGGTCAAATGCAGTCGAAACCTCAAGCCAACTAGGTGTTTGTGGAATATTCATATACGGGTGTGCAGTTGTTGTCAGTGCAGGGGTTTTACCAAAAAAACATAAAGGTACGAAAATCGCTGCAAGCACAATCCCCCAATCAATTATCAGGAATATATGCAGCTACCGGTCTACATCTTTGCAGATAGTGCTAGACCAGTATTATGAGGAATGGAGCAGGCTAAAGGCAACAGAGGGAACAGAGGGAATTAATAAAAACAAAATCTCCCGCTCTCCCACTCTCCCCATCCCCATGTCGTCTGAAACTTCGCAAACTTCACTCTTTCGACAAGTAGTAACTAAAACTCAAACCTTACTTCAAAGTGGTGTGGCAAAACGAAAAGTACAATTTTGGTATGTGCTTATTAATGAGATTGTATCTTTCTTCAATGTCAGCGTTCTAGATGGAATGATTCAACCACAGCAAGGTATTGGCGAAATAGCTACTCAATATATGTCTTCCGTTTTGGTAGCAAATATACCTCACCCAAAAGTAGGTTTTTTCCAAAAAAAAATTCCATCAAAAATAAAATTTGATTATCCTTATCCGGATTACAACATCATTACAACGAAAGTTATATCTAGATATCTGGATACTGAATCCAATGAAGACAACAATCAATTTTTTGAAGTTGAAGCCGCTTTAAAAAAAATGGATGTTGAAGTTAGAAGCAAGAAGGAATTCGTGGGGGACTTAAACCCGTTTGCCTTGAAGTTAGAAGACTTCTTCCTTCTTCCTTCTTCCTTCTTCCTTCTTCCTTCGTTAAAGAGTAAAAGTCTTACGAATGTCAGGAATAAAAATCCAACCATAAAACTGAAAGTGGGTCACACATTCACTGCAAAAATTGTGAAAAACCACAGAATTTTCGATATGTTCCTTAACCCTGCCAAATAACTGCAAATCGGCTAGAGCAGTTTATCAATTTCAGTTCCGACACAAACAATTGAAGAAACTTACACATTGGTTTACTTCATCACAACAAAGATTATGAATCAAGACATTCCTCGTATTAGTAGTAACTTGCAGAAAACAATCAGTCCCGAGCAATTGGATCAAGTCGTTGAAGCAATTCTTGCGGGCAAGTATTCTTGGGCATGTGTTTTAATGCTACGCTTCGCTGGCTACAATCCACTGCATTACATTCCTTACCGTACTTACAACAGATTACTCAAAGAAAACTCCCAGCAGTTAAAGTCACATCAACAACAACACGAAAATCTCCATATCCTCAAGCCATCGTCTGATAGAATATCCCAGAGCAATGTTTCACCAAGTTGCTTAAGTAAAATTAAAGACTTGGCTTATCTGGAGGTAGTTGGCAAACAAAAAACCGAAATCCGTGGTGGTAATCTGGAACAGTGGTTGGCTACACAAATTCGCGAATATCAATCCATCAAAACCGAATTAAAACCAGAAAGCATTCAAGAGTTTGCCCTCAAGCTCTGTGAATTAAATTAACGGTTTTGAAGATTGGATGCCCCACAAGGTATTTATATATCTTGTGGGAATGTTCTGTTTGTAGTTTATTGGAGCCAAGATTTTGAATTATACCAATAGAATTTACAGTTTGTTCTTAAAGAAAACTGCCAAAATGGCAACTAGATTTCAACTTTATTACTTAAGATTAGAGATAGTAATGATAATTTCTTAGATAAATAAAAAAACTACAAAATATGGAGGTAAGCACAAAATATTTTACACCATAGAAAACATTAAATCGGTGAATAGTCACCAAGGGCTTACAGGGTTTTATTTAAGCTCATAACAGCCCTCCGTAGCACTTTCTATGTAGGATGTTTCACCTTGGTGTTAAAACTAATAAAAGTTAAACAGATTTATCTTCCACTAAAATTCTAACTTTCCTATGTAGCTACGCCAAAAGTAACAATTATTATCTTGACAAATGGTGGTTCCTTTTCCTTGGTGAAATCATCACGAGTAAATGTTGGAGTTATGCCTCACAGAGGATTATTCAAAAAAGCGGTAACCGTCTAAATACACTCTCTATCCTTTGTTAACTCTTACAAACTTACTACCGTTTAAGCCTATACTCGGTAAGAGGAATGCTTGTGATTGTAAGCTAATGTACTTTTAAATTGCATAAGAGGACGGGCACTCTCTACCCATCCCACAAAAGTTTTATCCATAACTACTATGCAAATTAAATGTCCTACAGCTGATTACGGGAAATTGAAAAATAAGAAAGAAAAGTGCTGTTGACCTTGGTGTCGCTGATATCAATACAAGCTTATATGCACGATTATCGTAGTTCTAGTCCTCCCAATTAGGATTATCCATATTCTGTGAATAAAGCAATTTATACAATAATTACTGGAAGCTCAAAAAATTAAGTAGCTTTCAGTTTTTTTTATCCGCTTCTTTGTGGGGGTTTAGTACCCCGACTTATTCAGGCCGCTCGTTTTCAGTTGGGGACCTGTATCCACATATATAAACCCTCTTCCTTCTTCCTTCTTCCCATACCTCTGACTAAACACACCATATATAATATTCGTTTGTAACAAATAAAATGTGTTAACTGTTATTTCACATAAAAGACCGTATTTTCTACAGAGTATATAGTTTTTCGGATACATCCAAAAACACCAAAAAATTATAGTATTTTTCAGTATTTTCTACAATTTATAATCTTCTGGTTTGAGATAAAAATTTAATAGTAACTATATGTTTAACAATCAATTGCTAAAAATAAAAAATAAATTTACTGGTTATATATTAGGCATAAGTGTAGTCAGGGGGTTAGCTGACTTTCCTCATAATAGCTTGATGCACTGCTAGTAGTAGTAATACTTATTTGCTGTATGAAAGCGGGGACGAGGTTATTAGTATGGTAGTAGCATCACGGTTATTATTTCAATATTTAAGCTGCATCTTTCTGGTATCACAGATTATTTAAAATAATAAGTAGCAATGAATGACCTTTCAAAAATAGTTATTGAGCAAGAGGAAATTGTTGACTTCCTGAAAACCGAAATCGAGTTGAAGGAAATCTACCAAAAAATTTTATTCCAAAAAGTCATAGACCGTACTGCCTATGAAAGAGGAATAATTGTTACAGCAGAAGAAATTGAAGCTGAGGCAGATCGTCAGCGTCGCCAAAAACGCTTGGAGAGGGCCACAGATACTTTGGCTTGGTTAGCAGATCAATTGGTTAGCCCTCAAGATTGGGAAGCCGGAATTCGCAATCACTTATTAGCACAAAAATTAGCCGAAACATTGTTCGCTAAAGAAGTAGAACAGTTTTTTATCCAAAACCGTTTAGAATTTGAGCAAGTCATTCTCTATCAAATGACTGTTTATGAAGAAAAGCTAGCCCAAGAATTATACTATCAAATAGAAGAAGGTGAAATTAGTTTTTATGATGCGGCTCACCTTTACGATCGTGACGTTCAACGTCGATATCAGTGCGGTTATGAAGGAAAAATGTATCGGTTTGCTCTGCAGCCAAATATAGCTGCTGTTTTATTCAGTACACCACCCAAACAGTTGATTGGTCCAGTAAAAACTGAGCTAGGCTACCATCTTTTTATTGTTGAAGAATTGATACCAGCAGAGTTAACAGCCCAAAGGTATCAAGAAATTCTTAATAATATGTTTCAACAGTGGTTGGCTGTAGAACTAGAATTTATACTACAACTTTCATGAGCATACATTCATAGAAATTTGGACGTAGTTAGATTTTTAAGAAAGTTTTTATAGGGCAACTAAGTTAATTCATTCCAACCAAACAGCAACGCCAAATACAGAATCATCTACTTTTATTATTTTCATACTTTAGATAGATGCTTAATTATTAATTATCTGAAACGCCAGTTATATTTATTTAATTTCATACTATAGATAGATGCTTAAATTAATTAACCTTGCATAAAAGTGATTATCCAAAAAAGACAATTCCTTTTTTGATGTTTCCAGATGTTTCATAACACATAATTATTGTTTTATCGATTATCTAGCAGATACTTTAATACTTTTGCTGCAAAATCACATAACTCAATTGCTAATTAAAGGTTTTATGAAGCTGCGATAAAGTTTGCGTAAAAATTTATCTGTTTTGAAAACAAATTGACATTCTGTAGAAGAATATACTAAAAGGATGTTGAATTAATGCGAAGCCCCAAAAATATATGTGATTGAGATTATTAACCTAATAACTCGACATAACTCTTTTCGAGTTTTTAGCTACTCGTGAAAAAAACAAATTTTTACTAGCCCCGTGCGAAAAGTAGTTTTACGATTCCATTGGTGCTTGTAATAGGTTTTTTCATCGGTAAAGCATTTCTTCAAAAATTTTTATTACAACGAACTTGAACAATTAAAATTTATGGAGGTTAGGTTTTTAATCCTTTTGACAGAGTTCAGCCACATTATTATGATATATAATGTCAAGGGCACTTATTCCCTTCCAGCTTTCCTATTATCAACAGTGTTGTGAAGCTGTATGGAATCACCGGAGCAATATACAGTTTAACTAATAATCGGTTAAATAGCTGGAATTGTATTGTCTAAAACATTATTTATCAGGGACATAAGAGCTATGCTCTTTATTGATCGCATTTATGTTTGATGTTGCATTTTATTGCTGAGAGTTAGGTATAATATACGCACAGTATAGGGATGTCAAACAGGTTTTACTTAATTTGGTCAAAATTGCATAACTTAGATCGGTGAAACAGGTTTATAATTTTTTTGTTATTAAATCCTAACCGACCTAAATTTCTGTAAGTTGAGCTACAATCAGGCGGATGTAGAGTTTACTAAGAAGCTCTAGCATCTAAGCCACATACAACGTTGAATGAGCTTTCCAGTCAGAAATCCTTATTAGCGGGTCAAATTCCTACCATAACTCGGCATAGTTCAGTAAAACCTTTAAAATTATTAGCTTTGATCAATGACGAGATCGTTGATTGGTGCTGATTTTTAAATTGCTGTTTATCAGGGACGGAACAGGTATGCTTTTTATATGTTTTCTCCGGTCTACTAACTACTGCTTGCTGACGGTTTACTTTGGTAACTATAGGAGCGAAGAATTGTACTAATAAATTTTCTTGATTTCAAAAGTCAAGCAAATAACTTTTTGATGGTGTGTAACTTTGGTTTCGTCTTTCTCCTCTAGTCCGAATCAAGGCAGATACGAGTAACGCTCTTCGCTTAAGGACTTGAAAAAAAAGACAAGCCGGAAACAATCCCCCTAGACTCGCAAAACCCTAGGAGGATAACTACCGGGCTTAGTTGCACATCATGTAGGTACTTAATTAGCCTTAACCAGGTTAATTAATAGTTCATCTGTGAAATCTTGGCTGTCAGGCTTTTAATCACAGATGTTGCGGACTGGTTTGCCCACACTTTACAGTTGACATCAACTGAAACGATTATGTCACACCATTCTAATCAAGACAAGGGTTTAAACGAGCTATTGCTATCTAAAAATACCCTTTTAGAGCCGTTTTGGTTCAAGGGATCGCAAATAAGCTCGCTAGCTAATTTACACAGAGAATATTGGTATAAGGCTAATATCATGCTAATAGCAGGTATGGGTAAATACAAAACCCCTATCTGCGAAACAATACTAAGTATTTCCCAGGAGATGGACTATTTATCCAACTCAAAAATTAGTTTCCATTGGTCATTCAATTTGAAAAAAGACCAGTAACTAAATTTTGTCTTGGAGGTTAAATAATGCCATCAGTATTTTCATTTTCCCAACAACAGTTGGGTGAAAAAGTCACGTCCATCTTGGGAACGCTTTCACCGAACGAGCTGCAAAGTTGCTTGGCTCTGGTGGAAATTGTGGAGCCACCAATAGCAAAGGAGTTCTGGCAATCCGCAGAGACGAAAGAAGGTATATACATCATCCTTGCAGGTAAAGTCAGACTGCTGGATAGCTCTGAGAACTTGATTGCTACCCTTGTGCCTGAGTCCTCATTTGGCGAACTGACTCTGTTTCCAGATGAAGGTTTTAGTCCCTATGCTGCCAGAGCTTCTCATAACTTAAAACTTTGCTATCTAAGAACAGAGGCATTGCAAGAGTTGATGGATAAGTATCCCAACATCCGCGATCGCCTCAGAGTCCGTGCAGAACTTTGGGATTTACTGCTGTTATGTCGGCAAAACTCCCAATTTCCCCGGCACACATCTTATGCAGAGGGGATGCTCAAAGCCTTATCCCTGTTTGAACGGCGCAATCTGGTTAAAGGCTCGTCTACGCAACTATTACCATCCGAGCAGTTGTGTTTATTACGATTAGGGCAATTAGAACACTCTGACGGTAGCACCTTGACTCCCGGCTGCATCTATGGACACAGAAAACAGGGTAGTTGGCAGGTGACGCAACCGGCGATCGCTTACATTCTAAAGAATTCAGATTTACAAGCAGCACTCGAACACTGTCAGGAATTAGGGGAGTTCGTCGAGTCTATTGAACAGACAAAAGCAACCATTGAGCGTCCGCAACGAAAGGGGAAGTTTAGAACTGAGCGTCTGGAATCGAACCGGAAGGTCATTCCCTTTCCCCAGCGAGAGCAACTTTCCCCAAAAGAAAACCCAAAAAAAGCACGGCCTTTCTTTCCCAGCCCGAAAGTGCGAGCAGGTCATTGGTGGGGACGACTCACGAAGCAATATCCCTTCTATGCTCAACAAAGCGCTGCAGACTGCGGCTCTGCTTGCTTGGTGATGATTGGTCGCTATTGGGGCAAGCACTTTAGCGTCAACCGTTTGCGGGATATGACCAACGTCGGTCGTAACGGTGCTTCCTTGAGTGCGATCGCATCCGCAGCAGAAAACCTGGGTTTTGCTACCCGTCCGGTGAAAGCCACCCTTGATAAATTTGCAGAACAATCTCTACCTGCGATCGCTCACTGGGAAGGCAACCACTTTATCGTCGTCCATGCAATCTCAAAAAAACAAGTGATTGTCGGCGATCCGGCTCTTGGTCAACGCACCCTCAGCCGTTCGGAATTTATACATGGTTGGACTGGCTATGCATTACTTCTAGAACCGACATCCTTACTCAAAGATGCCCAAAATCAGGATGTCGGCTTGTGGAAGTTTTTTGAGTTAGTCAAACCCCACTATAAGGTGCTGCTGGAAGTCTTCATAGCTTCAGTGCTAATGCAGTTATTTGGACTGGTAACGCCGGTGTTCACCCAGTTGTTACTAGACCGAGTGCTGGTGCAACGCAGCCTTGCTACCCTCAACGCCGTTGGTGTAGGGATGATCGTTTTTGGTTTGTTCAGCGTTGCCATGAACGGAGTGCGGTCATATCTGCTCAGTCACACTGCCAACCGCGTCAGCATATCTTTACTCGTAGGTTTTATCAAGCATACCTTTCGCTTGCCTCTTTCCTATTTTGAATCGCGCTATGTCGGGGATATCGTCTCGCGCATCCAAGAAAACCAGAAAATTCAGAGCTTCCTAACTGGTCAAGCACTGTCAATTGTGCTGGATATGCTGACATTAGTCATCTATCTGAGCCTGATGTTTTGGTATAGCTGGAAAATGGCATTATTTGTGCTGGTTACCGTGCCACCATTTTTCATTTTGGCGCTCGCTAGTACAAATATTTTGCGCCGCATCTCCAGAGAAATTTTTAATGCAGGGGCAAAAGAAAACAGTTATATTATCGAATCTCTGACAGGAATTCGCACTGTCCGCTCATTGGCAATTGAACAGACAGTACGCTGGCGTTGGGAGGAACTCCTGAATAATTTGGTCAGAAAAGCCTTTAATGCTCAGGTGATTGGTATTCGCCTGTCATTGCTCAGTGGTGCGATTAATACCTTTACAAGTACAGCACTGATGTGGTTTGGAGCATGGCAAGTGATTCAAGGGGAACTCACCGTTGGACAATTAGTTGCTTTTAATATGTTGGTGGGTAATGTATTGAGTCCTTTCCAAAGGTTTTCACAACTGTGGAATCAATTCCAGGAAATCATTATTTCCACCGAGCGCCTCAATGATGTCTTGGAAGCGGAACCAGAAGAAGACTTGCAGAATAAACCCCGCAAGACCCTGGGCAAACTTCGCGGTCACATTCGCTTTCATAATGTCACCTTCCGTTATCACCCGGAAAGTAAGACTAATGTGTTGGAAAATATCAATTTTGAAATTCAGCCTGAGCAAACAGTCGCCTTGGTAGGGCGCAGTGGTTCTGGAAAAACAACTCTTTCCAAATTAATTTTGGGTTTATACCCACCGACAGATGGCAAAGTATTGATTGATGGTCATGATGTAACTACTGTTTCCTTGCGATCGCTCCGTTCTCAAGTCGGTGTAGTCGATCAAGATACTTTTCTGTTTGGTGGTACTATTCGCGAGAACATTTCCATCGCGCACCCGGAAGCATCTTTAGAAGAAATTATTCAAGCAGCAAAATATGCAGGAGCTGATGAATTTATTCAGCAACTGCCAATGGCTTACGAATCCCAAATTGGTGAAGGTGGGGGAATGCTATCTGGTGGACAACGCCAACGTTTAGCCATTGCCCGTGCCTTGCTGGGAAATCCCCGTTTGTTACTTTTTGATGAAGCCACGAGTAACCTGGACTCGGAATCAGAACGGATTATTCAGAACAATTTAAAAACAATTCTCAAAGGACGCAGCAGCGTGATTATTGCCCACCGACTTTCAACTGTTCGCAATGCCGATCTGATTCTAGTTTTGGATCGCGGTGTGTTAGTAGAAAGCGGTACCCACGATGAGTTAATCGCAAAAAAAGGTCATTACTACTATTTAAATCAACAGCAACTAGATCAAGCAGTCTAGGAAATAGGGAGTTAGGAGTTAGAAGTTAGGAGTTATGAGTTAGGAGTTTGGAAATAGAGACTTAGAAGTTAGGAGTTATGAGTTAGGAGTTTGGAAATAGGGAGTTAGGAGTTAAAAGTTAGAAGTCAAAATTTTATAACTTATAACTCATAACTCCTAATTCCTAATTCCTCCATCTACCGTTCAAAAGAAATACCACTATGCCATATACATCTCCCAATTCCTCATCCGCACTTGCCAAGGATGATGGAGAAGGGTATCAAAATCATGCAGAGGACGATAAGTCTATTCAGGTTAGGAACAATGGTTCTGAAGGTGATGCTGATTTATATTACGGCACCGAAGAACTTCTAGATGCCTTACCTAAAGTTTGGACACGCGGTGTGCTGTATGTGCTGGTAGGGTTTGCCGTCATCGTCTTACCTTGGGCAAGTATCTCGAAGGTGGATGAGACTGGAAGTGCTAGAGGACGTATAGAACCATTAGGTGCAACCCAAAAATTGGATAGTTCTTCTGGTGGAAGTGTCAAAGCTGTCAGTGTAAAAGAAGGTCAAAGCGTAAAAGCAGGACAGGTTCTGCTTGAGCTTGAGTCTGATATCCTGCGAACGGAAATGCAACAGGCTCAAGAAAAGTTATCTGGGCTGCAAAATCAACGGGCACAACTGAATGTACTCAGAAAACAAATACAGTTGACTCTTGGCATTCAGGAGCAACAAAATCAGTCTCAAGCCTTGGAAAAAATGTCTCAGGTGAACCAGGTAAAACAAAATCTGGATGCCAAACAGAGTAATTATAATCTCCAAAAGTTAGAAAGACAGTCATTAGTCAATCAAGCTGTTCAGCAGATTAGCAGTACTGAAAAAGACGAGAAGTCGATTCAAGGTCGTTTGGGTATAGATTCAAGACAAGTCGAACGGTTTCGCCAACTAGTGAAGGATGGGGCTGTTTCTGCAAACCAAGTTGACCAACTCAAAAAAGAAGAACAAGAAAGCAAACGACTCCACGACAGAGCAAAATCAGATATCAAACAAGCACAATTGCGTTTAGCTGAAGAACAGAATCGCTATCAGACAACAGTTAATCAGTTAGAGTCTGATATTAAGCAAGCACAACTCCGACTCCAAGAGGAGCAAAGCAGCTACCAAAGCTTACTAAAATCCGGTCAACTAGCAGTTCTGAGAAATCAGCAACAACTCAAAGACTTGGATACACAAATTAGCGCACTGCAATCCCAAATTGCCCAAGAAGGAAGCCAAATCACATCCTTAAAGCTTCAGATGGAGCAAAGAATAGTGCGATCGCCTATTAATGGAGTGATTTTTGAGTTACCAGTCACCAAAGCCGGAGCAGTGGTACAACCCGGTCAGCGGATTGCCCAAATTGCGCCCAAAAATACTGGCTTTGTACTTAAAGCTAATATGCCTATTCAGGATAGCGGCTTCTTGAAGCTGGGAATGCCAGTAAAAATCAAGTTTGATGCTTATCCCTTCCAGGAGTATGGCATTACGTCGGGAAAAGTTATTTGGATTTCTCCTGACTCCAAAGCTAGTCAAACACCCCAAGGAAACATAGAAAACTTTGAGTTAGAAATTGCCTTAGACAAGCAGTATGTCCAAAATGGCGAGAAACGCATTCAATTAAGCGCCGGTCAGACAGCAAATGCCGAAGTAATTATTCGCCAGCGGCGCGTGATTGACTATGTTTTAGATCCGTTTAAGAAGCTGCAACAAGGAGGCTTAAAGCCTTAGTTATTGGTCATTAGTTAACAAGGGAAAATCTCAAATCTCAAATCCAAAATTACCAGGGGAATTGCATTATGTCCCAACGTCTGACGATTACAGATTTAGATATTATTCACAGCATCAAACTCTCCCAACAAATACCTAGTGTGGTGGAGGCGATCGCTACTCAAAAAATTATTGCTTTATCAGCCCAAGAAGCAGGCATTCAAGTTGAACCAGAGGAATTGCAGCAGGAAGGTGACAAACTGCGGTTAGAACAGAAACTTGTCAAAGCAAAGGACACCTGGAATTGGCTAGAAAAACACCATCTGTCTGTTACAGACTTTGAAGAGTTAGCCCACAAAAACGTCCTGAAAAGAAAGTTAGCCAATCATCTATTTGCGGCTCAAGTCGAAAAGTTCTTTTATGAACACCAACTAGATTATGACGCTGCTGTCACCTATGAAGTCACTTTCGAGGATAAAGACTTAGCTCTGGAACTGTTTTATGCGCTGGAAGAAGGGGAAATCATCTTTCCAGAAATCGCTCGTCTATATATCCAAGAACCAGAAATTCGTCGCGCTTATGGATACAAGGGGTTGCAACACCGGAAAGATTTTCGCCCAGAAATTGTAGCGGCTATATTTGCTAGTTCTCCACCTGGGATTCTCAAACCGATTACCACACCAAAAGCAGTGTATTTAATTTGGGTGGAAGAAATAATTCAACCCCAATTAGATGAACAGTTGTGCGAAAAAATCATTACAGAATTGTTTTCTGAATGGTTAAAGAAAGAAATCGAGTTTTTAGACATAGCTACTCATCTCGATGTAGACGCTAAACAACCACAGAAGGAAGTGCTAAATCATGCTTAAGAAATAAGAACCCGACTTTTTTTAGAAGTCGGAAATTTGAGTGATTAGACAGGGTATAAAGAGTGCATTTATTTATTAATAAATACTTGCATACAACATGGTAAGTTGATAAAAAAGAATAAATAATTTTTAAGCTTTATTCTTTATAAGTCTTACTAGACATGGATGCTAGCATCTTTTGATGCTTAAAAATCAATCATTATATTTTGTGTTAGCAGTAAAAAAACGATTATTGCTAATTTTTTGGCTTCCTTATTTTTGGACTAATTGATATTAATTAAAAAGGACAATATCATAATTAACATTAGTTATAACTATCAGAAATATTCCAAAAAAAAGTTGACTTTTTTTACAAGTGAATCTATATTGTAAATGTGAGCGATAAAAGTAAAGCGCTCACACAGAAATTCCCAAAAACGATTAATTAGTTATCAGGAGATAAGCCCTAATGATTATCAACGATATCAACTACTTAGAAACCTCTAACGAAGAAGTATTTGGTGGTAAAGGAATAGACATAAACAGCAAATTCAAATTGGATAAAGATGTTAAGGCTAACGTTGACGTAAAAGAAAAGTTTGACAAGGCTGTTAAACTTGACTTGAAAGACTTAAAAGGATACGGCGCTGAAGTACTTGGTACTGCTGATGCTAGCGGCGACAACACATTCACCAGCATCATCTTTGGTGTTCAAACCGATCCTGGTAAGTCTGAATCTTTCGTTAACGCTAGCGCTTTTACCTACTAAATAAGTAATAGCTTTACTACAACTGACGTAACCTCTTATTTATAGGAGGTTATACCAATTCTGTATGAGGTTGCGCTTTATTCACCCACACCTTAGAAAGGTCTTGCTCTACGTTGCTTGCTTCCCCATTGCGTTAGCTTCCCGCAGGGTAGGGGTACAGAGATACACCTGCGTGGGCAAGCAAATTGCATCTTCATACAGAAATGGTATTACAAGTAAAGTTTCTTCTGTTAGATCATGCCAAACTAAGAACTTTATCACCAAAACTTAAAAAGGTGATAAAAGTTGCTGAAAGCTTTTTAAAAGCTTTCAGCAACCAATAAATAGACAAAAATTAATTACATCACTACTACTTCTTCTAATTATCATTTGCTCAATTTTTGTGAATTAAGTTTGATGCAATTATTTGGATGTCATTGCTATTTTTTTTTGATTAAGGATAAGAGCTTAGATAATATGATTGGTAAAATTTTTATCTTATTGAAAAAAGAATTTTAGGAGATAAACAAAATGGCTGACACACAAGAAATTTTAGACAAAACTAACGCTAAAATAGCCGAAATCCAGGCGAGAATAGGAAGCATCGGAGGCATTACCCAAAATGGAACTTCGGGAAAAGACTTTCTAGTTGGGAATCGGTTCAGCGATAGTGTCATAGATGGACGCGACGGTGATGACCGGATCTTTGGCGGGTTTGTCAATGACATCCTCTATGGGGATGCTGGCAATGACTTCGTGGATGGCGGCAACGGTGATGACATCCTCTATGGGGGCGACGGCAATGACAATATATTTGGGAAGTTGGGTAATGACTTCCTTGACGGGGGCACCAGTAATGACTTACTCGATGGAAGCTTAGGGGATGACCAACTCGATGGAGGCGACGGCAACGACCAGTTAACCGGCGGTTCCGGCAATGATATCCTCTTGGGAGGTAACGGCATTGACAGCCTTACAGGGGCTGGTGGCAATCAAACAGGGGGGACTCCTCAGCAAGATATACTAATTGGCGGTCCACTTGATGGTGACGGTAATCCTCTACTCGATGGCAGTCCAGACACATTCGTGCTGGGTAATGATAATGGCTCTTTTTACACCAGCGCTGGTTTTGACGATTATGCTCTGATTTTGGGCTTTGAAAAAGGTGTGGATGCTCTCCAGTTAAGCCCAGTTGGGAATTATCAACTATCACTCGGGTCATTTTTTACTGATACAGATACAGGCATTTTTAATGGGAATGATCTAATTGGTATCGTAGTCGGAGTTGATCTTACTGCTGCCTAAGAAACTTTCAAAAAAACCCAGGCTAAAAGTCTACGTCTAGGTAGGGATTCTGAATATCGTCATGTCAATTTAGGGAATGCACTCCACTAGAAAATAATAATTGTGAGCAATTACAATTAATTAAATAATAATTTTCCCAATACTCGGCTTGATAAATAATATTTATCAAGTTTTACAGTAATATTTATTTTTTGTTTAAGTAGGTTGGCTCAAATAAACCTAACTATGTAACGAAATTTAAAATCCTCGAAACCTTTGCGGTCGGGGAGCGTGTCCGCTTAGGGCTTATGCTTCACTTCGCTCCGTTCGCTGCGGACATAGTTATAAATTTTCGCACTCACCTACTTATATAAAAATCGCGCATAGCTAGATTCCCGACAACTTTTACGAAGTCGGGAATCTTATTTTTGACAAATGATTTAAGAACGCTATGATTAGTTTTCTTTATTGGTAAAAAATTTTTTTTTTGATTTTTTAGAGAAATAAAGGTATATGATAATTATGAGGAGTTAAAAATAAATTGCTAACGAAAAAATCAAAGACAAGTTAGCAGTTGCCTGTACAGGCTTCATGATTAGTTCTGCTCTAGACTACAAGACTAATTTACTTTAAGGTTTCCCAGACTTCGGCAAGAATTCTAATCAACAAAAATAGCTGATACGATTTATGATCTCGAACAAGTCGTAGTTAAGCAGATAGTCTCACCTGATAGCAAGATTGTTAACGAGAGGAAATTACCGCAAGCAGTGTTATGGGGGGTGGTGATGTCGTTGCGATCGTCGGCACATAGCAACAATAGAACCGGAACCTGCGAATGTTGGTGCAGTTGCATTTGCCGCTGGTCAAGCTCTAATAGTTCTACTTCATTTTCTTTCGATTAATAACGACATAATCAGGGTAAATCTATTCACATTTTGCAACAATTTTGTCGGCTTTATTCTGATTAAGATTGGTGCAAGATGTGAGTTTACGCAAATCAAAATCAGCCAAATCGTTAGGGCTTCTGAAAAATTACCGTTTGTTGAGAATAACGGGCATAAAAGCGATATTTGCAGTCACGCTTGTTTTTCAATAAAGCAGTTAATCGACGTTCTTGATGAGAGGACTGAGTGCGATTATGCCCTCTCACATCACCTGTTTTTGAATTTGAACTTTGTTGTAATTTGAGGTGTAACATGAGTAAGTTAGAAATATCCGATCTGAGTTTTTGTGAAGTAGCTACAGAGGAATATTTTGAGATCAAAGGTGGATTTCAATTGGCAACAAAACAGCCAAATGCTAAGATGTTGTCACTCTTAAAGCAATACTTTCCTGCTTTATCTGTAGACTTTTCTTCCGGAGAGTTAGAATCGATTTCTCCAGAAAATACAATTGAGCCAATTGAGGATAAAGCTAATGGCACATCCGGATTTACAATCACCAGTAAAGATGGCAAAACAAAGGCTAGTTTGTTAAATGGTCCAGGCTTTAGCTTTGCTTCTGCATCAAATACCCAAACCCAAACTTCTTGACCCCACTCTAAGTCTAGATCCCCGACTTCGTAGAAGTTGTCAGGGATCTGAGCCTCACAACACATCAAAATTAATGACATGGACTATTAGTGGTCTGTCTGATTAGTTTTGAGGAGTTATAGATTCCCGACTTCGTAAAAGTTGTTGGGAATCTGAATACCCGCGACCCATCAAACTTGGTGTGACAGACTAAGCTGTTCCACAAATACAAATGCACATTCGGGTGGGCTTCGGTGCCCACCCCACAATCTTGAGCGATAAATTCAGATTATGCAGTTTAAATGTGTTTTAGCTTAGAGAATAGTTAGATTCCAACTAAAAAAGTTTTTCATCTCCTAATAACTTCGGCGGTTGTTCGCAATCTGCTTGCAGTTATATTTACTCAAAACCTCTGTGCCAAACCTCTCTCTTACGTTGCTTGCTTAGTGCGTTAGCGTACCCTGTGCGGAGGACATAGCGGTAAACAGAGGCTTTGAAACCCGAAATTTTTCGGACTGCGGCATCCTGCGCTGAATCGGGTTGTATAATAACGCAAATTGTCGAAAAATTGCCTCCAGTGGTAGAAGAATTACCACCTTGCTCTATTCGCCGAGATTGTCGCTGGTGGCAGCAAGAAGGCAAGGTCGCATGTATGCGATGTCCGCAAATCGTCACAGATAACTATTCTCCATCTGAACAATTACGTCAAGCAGCAGATCCTTCTGTCTATCCCAAATAGCTCAAGCAGATGCAGCAAAGAGTAATGCGATCGCCTATTGATGGGGTGATTTTTGAGTTGCCAGTCACCAAAGCGAGAGCGGTGTTATGAGCCAGTCAAGAAATGAAAAATCCTAACACCGCTAGTAGGAAACCGACTAAGCAACAATGAGCGCAAAATACAAGATTATCAGCGGGGATTGCATTATGTCCCAACTTCTCAAAATTACTGATTTAGATATTATTCACATCTGCAACAGGAAGGTAACAAACTTCGCTTATGACAGAAAGTTTGAAATCTTTTGATAGACAAATAAGTTTTTGTTAACTCTATGAAGGTCATAGATATATATTATTAGTAGGCAGAAAAAATGGACTTTTTGCCTAATTTTATCATGCTATTTTGGGAGAAATTAATAATCAAAAAAAAAGGCAAATTATCAAAAAAAAACTCAAAAAGGCCTTGACTTTTTAAATGAGTAAGCTATATTAGAAATGTGAGCAACAAAAAACAAGTTGGTTGTTCAAAAAAACAAAAAGCAGAAGTTAAGTTGCTTGCAGAAAAATTTACCAAGAACTTTAATTCTCAGGGAAAAACCAATGATTATTTCTGATTTGAATCTTTTGGAAAGCGTTGAAGCTGCTGATGTTGTTGGTGGTATTTATCTAGGCTCAGGTAAATATGACAAAAAAACCACTCTCTATGTTGACGAATACTTGAAAATCAAAAAAGATGTTGATGTAAAAGTTGACATCAAAGGCAATTTAGCTACTGCTGAAGCTGAAGCTAAGGGTAAAGATACTGTGACCCAAACCTTCGCTTTTACCACTCCATATTCTTCTAGCAGCACCTCTATCGCTGGTACTAACTAATCATTACCAGTCGAATATCAGGGCTATTGAATAAGTTGTACAAGCAACAAAGTAGCTCTGAAATAACTATAGTTTAAAACAGCCAGAATCCTGATATAAAGATATCTTCTGGCTGTGTTTTTTAATGAATTTTAGGAATCAAGTCATCTAAGCAGATTCCAAATTTGTGATCTTAGTTTTTCTCAACCAGTTGGCGGTACTTAAGTTTAAGGCTGATTAAGGATTCATATCCCGGAATTTGACAAACAATATTCAGAAAAAAGACAAGAATATTTGCTTGAATAATTCTGCGATCGAAACGGCAAAAATTATAGATATCGAGCCTCCAGTGAGGATGAAAAACAAGTATTGGGTGGAGTATCTGAGCGTATAAATAATGTTAATTATGCTGTCTGTCTACTTCGCCAGAGGTTCCACTTAGATGCAATCACATCATAGTAATTGCTATTTAATTAATCAACAACAAACGGTGTTAAACTCATGACTGAATATAAAATTGTGACAAAACGGATATTCTCACCCGATGGTAAAGTTATTGCGCAAGCTAAAAGCGTAGTCCAAACATCTGGTGATGATGAGAGTGAGATTAGTCAAAGCGTTTCTGTACAGATTTCATCTGGTAATAGCTCCAGAAGTTACGCAAAATCCAGTTCTAGTAGTTCTTCAACATCTAGCTCTAGCAGCAGTTGATCAATATGTAGTTGCTCTATAGGACAAGAAAAAGATTTTTGAAAACATCCTGAGACTGAAAAGCCCGTTTTATCTGAAATGATTTATGCCCTATCAGCTAGGATTCCTATAGTAGTTCTTCAGCTTACTGAATTTAGTTAGCTTAAAAATTATTGTGAGGTAAGTGTGAAAAATTTCTTAATCATCTCTGACTTAAGTTATTTACAGCCTATTAGCGAAAGCAGCATTGTAGTAGGTGGGAATATTTACGCTGGTACAGTTACCACAACGAAAACCGGGGTTGGATATGCCACAGCTGCTGCAGGTGCACTTGCCATCGGTGATACTACTTATACTAATGCCCAAACCAAGACAAATGTTCAAAACTTGGGTAGCCTTGCCTCAAGTAAAGCCGATGCAACAGCCACAGCATATGCAAGAACTGGAAACCAAACTGCTTCATCTCACAATAGTAATAGTTCAATTTCACTTAATCTCACCAACCCTTAATAGTCTCACCTGATAGGAAGATTATTGCTCAATACGGTTCAATTAAGAGTTCTTGGCATAAAAATCTAGTTTGTAGAGACAAAGCACGCGATATTCCTCCCCTCTCTACTACTTGTTTTTGGACTTACCTGAACCGTATTGGATTATTGCTGAAGCAAAAATGATATGCAGATTGACATAATTGATAATTTTGAAACATTTAAGAAAATAAGAGAAAATTGGGATTCTGTATACAAAGCTGATCCTCAGGCTCAGTTCTTCTTATCCTGGGTTTGGCTATTTGGATGGTTGCAGATGGTACATGAACCGTGGTTCATATTAGCTGTTAAACTGGATACCAACGGTTCATCCTATGTTGCATTTTTCCCTTTGAAAATTGTACTAGAACAGCAGGATGGAGGTGGCTTTTATACTCAACTTTACATGGTAGGAAATAGCGTGGCAGATTACACGGGACTTATTTGCTTACCAGGTTATGAAGAAGAGGTAATTCCCGCCTTTGCTGCTTACATCCAGCAGCAGTTAACATGGTCTATTTTCAATGTACAAAATATTCTAGAAACAGATACACGGATGTCCCTCTTTTTGAGGTATTTCTCTGAAGATAGGTTTGAGTTCAGTCAACACAGCATTCAAAATCAGCGAGAAGATACTAATAATTATATAGCCCCTTATGTTTCATTAGCAGACGACTGGGAACAATATCTGCAAAATTACATTGGTTCAAATACTCGCCAAAAAATAAGACGTTTTTTAAGGAAAATTGAAAGTTCTGATGAGTTTGATATCACCCACAGTGACGCAGACAATTTAGAGTCTCATATTGAGATACTACTCGGATTCTGGGAGTCAAAATGGAGAGATAAAAAAGGGGATAGCTGTGACGTAATTATGAATTACGTTCGCGCTATTTTACATCATTGTTTTGAAAATAACTGTCTGTATTTGGGGGTTCTATGGAAAGAGGACAAGCCTTTAGGAGCGATCGCTAACTTTGTTGATGTTCATCAAAAATCTATGCTATTTTTCATTATAGGTCGCGATGAAACTTTTAAAAATCCGCCACCTGGACTTATTCTCCATGCTGACGCTATCCGATATGCTATTAAAAATGGATTTAAAGTTTACGACTTTTTAAAAGGGAATGAGGAATACAAGTATTCTTTTGGAGCTAAAGAGCGTCGGATTCAGCACATCGTAGCCAAATACAAAAATTGCCAGAATAAACAACTGGATGTCAGGATTCTTCCTTTAGTGCTTCAGATCGCTGTTCAGGATCATCGAGAGAACCGACTCACCGAAGCCGAGCAGAGATACCGTCAGATTCTGGAAACTCAGTCAAATCACCCAGAGGCACTCTATGGACTGGGGCTGTTGATGAGGCAAAAAGGTGAGTACCAAACTGCCGAAAATCTGCTGAAAAACCTGCTTCAGGTTCAGCCCAATTCTACCAAAGCTTTATTTAGCTTGGGGAATTTATATCAAGGTCAAGGTCAGTTATCGCAGGCGATAGAAGCCTATAATCAAGTCTTAGCTCTACAGCCTAATGCAGTCGCCGTATACAATAACCTTGGCTATACCCTACATCAACAAGGTTATCTTGAGGATGCGATCGCCTGCTATCAAAAAGCACTGGAGCTACAGCCTGATTGCGTTGAAGCTGAGGTTAACTTAGCCAATGCACTTTATGCCCAAGGAAAGCTCTCCCCAGATAAACAAGCTCATTACGCAGCAATGAACAACGATTTAGGCTCCAAGTGTAAGCAGGCAGGTGATTTAAAAACGGCGAAGTTATATATAATCCCCGCAGTCACACCAAACCCAAACCCTTAAGCAGAAAAAAACGCTCATTATGTTCATTGTAAGTATGCAAATCGTTGATTTGGACTATTTAGAAAATGTTTCAGAACAGGAGTTTATTTTAGGTTCTGCTGGAGCGACGGTGATATCTGACGCATCAGCTACTGGTACTTCGGCCGAGACTTTTGCTCTTGTAAAAACCATAGCCAGATCCTTTCCTTACGGTGGTTCCATAGCATTTGGCAGAGGATTCGCTGTGGCGAATGACGATAACCCTACAGCGAACGTTACGGTCGCAGGAGATGGCGATATTGTGATTGGACAAACTCAATCTAAATCTTTTGAAAACACTGCTTTTGCTCGTGGTTTTGTAATTGCGATTGATTTACCCAGACTATAAATGCGTCTGTAATAATCCAAGCACTACCTGTTTATATTCAACTCCTTAGACTAAAGTAATCTAGTTAAAAAAGGATACTTATGATGGTAATCAATGATTTGTACTATTTAGAGGATGCGCCCAAAAACGAGTTGATTTTAGGTGCTAGTAGTGCATCTATTGTAGCTGTAGCATCAGCTGGAGGAAATAATTCTCTAGCTCTCACTGATACAGACCTTCTACTAAAGACTAAAAAGAACGGCGCTTCTAAACTACAGGGTACAGGAGTAGCTCTCGCAATTGGGGAAGATCCTATCGCTGATGTTGATTACACTCTTGAAGGCTTTGATAAAGTAAAAGTCAGAACTATTGAAAAACAAGGGTCAAATTTTGATTTGGACATTGTTAAGATTAAAGCGATTGATAAACCAAACAAATAATAGCTTGTAAGTATCTAGTAAGACTCTAACCAAACGGCAATTTTGTTCCTAATTTTGAATCTGGTCTAGTACTGTACCATACCAAAAAAAGCTGGATAAAGACAGCCCCCTAACTTGGAATTTTCTTCTCCCCAAGAATTGGGGCAAGGGGGAAAAGCGTTTTTTAATAATGGATAAGGAGTAAGATATGTCTGACAATAATCAACAATCATTACCATTTTTCGCTCGTTACTTAGAAGGACAATTCTGTGAAGACTTGTCTGTTGAGGAAATGGATGAAGTTCAGGGAGGTTTTAGACCAATTGTGACCAAAAAGCACCCTCCTGAAAGTCCTGATGGAATAGTCACCACCCTGAAATTTCCCTCCGATCAAGAAGATGGTGGTGGTGGTCACCCAATCACTAGCAAGCTCAAAGATCAAGAGTTTGCTACCCGTAAATACCCATCAGATGGCGACGATCAAATCGCTGTGACGCAAAAGTACCCATCCGACGGTGATGATGATTTTGCAGTCATAGAGTGAAGACAACAGAACTAAATCCATGCCACATGCTACAAGTCGGCAGAGCCAAGAAACGCAGTGCCTCCCCAAGTATGTTCAACTTTGAATTTTCTTCTTCCCGCTGCACCAACTCTTGACTCCGGTGGACAGGCTTGTTTTGGGATCTTAAAATTTAGACGACATTCTTTGTTGATTTTTCCCCTTCCCCAGAATTGGGGGCAAGGGGGCTTAATTGTCGTACCCGTCAAAATTAGTGAAACAGACCACTAGTAGACTGTCACATCAAAAAAGATGGGTAAGAGATTGAACCGCGTTCGCCCTTGGCGTTGCCGAAGGCTAGACGCAAAGGACGCGAAGAAAGAGGCTAAGAAGAGAAATTCCAAGAAGTTTCACCCATCAAAGTTTGTGTGACAGACTACTAGTACTCCACCGCACTCGCTATGGTGGGTGACCACAGCCTCGATTAACCGAACACCAATGCGTCTACGAAAAATGTACCTGTCATAGCGAGTGCGGTCGAGTACTAGTACTGCGCCACATTTCAAGGGTCAGATCCCCGACTTCGTAAAAGTTGTCGGGGATCTTCCAGCAAGAGCGAAATTTAAGATAAAAAATTTTTATGCACCCACCGCGTGATGTTGTTTTATTAATCACCCATAGTGATGACTTCTTCACAGTAGATAGAGTGGCGCAAAGCCTTTCAAAGCTTGGAGCGCAACCATTTCGCCTAGACACCGATAAATTTCCGAGCGTAGTGCAATTAAAGATGCATCTGGGTAATGGGAGTAATTACAACCTAGTATACGGTGAAAACTCTATCAGTACCGAGCATATAGAAGCTGTGTGGATGCGCCGGATCTGGCAGCCCCAGATGAGCAAAGACTTGGCTCCAAAATTCCAAGCTGCTTGCACCAGAGAATCACTAGCAGCTCTGGAGGGATTTTGGGACAGTCTCAGGCAAGCTCGTTGGGTGGACAATTTGCAGCGAATAAACGCTGCACAGAACAAATTGCGCCAACTGAGAACAGCCCAAGAAGTTGGTCTTGCCATTCCCCGGACTCTTGTTACCAATAATGCTAAGGAAGCACGAGAGTTTTTTGATGAGGTAAAGGGGAAAATGGTTGCCAAACTGTTGACTCCTCTTTCTCAAAGTATGTCGGGTTCTTCTTTCTTCCTCTACACTAATGCAGTTAAAGAGGAAGATTTGCTAGAAGCCGAATCACTACGACACAGCCCAATGGTTTTTCAAGAGCAAATACCTAAATTGCGCGAACTGCGGGTGGTGTTTGTGGATGGAAAACTCTTTGTCGGGGCATTAGATGCATCTGTGTATGCAGGAAAAACTGTTGATTGGCGACGTGCTAGTACAGATGATTGTGTATGGGAACCGCACGAACTACCATCAAAAATTGCATTTTGTCTCAAAACATTTATGGCAAGCTTTGGGCTTGTATTTGGAGCTTTTGATTTCATTCAAACACCATCGGGAGAATATGTGTTTTTAGAAGTTAATCCGACAGGAGAATGGGGAATGCTAGAACGAGATTTAAATTATCCCATTAGTAATGCGATCGCCCAAGCTTTGCTTTCTCATGGTCTTACGTAGGGACAATACCCTGCGTTCGTCAATAAAAGAATAATCCAAAATCCCATGACTGTTTTAATCATTACTCACAGCCAAGACAATGAAAGCATTTCTCTGGTGATGAAAGCTATTGAAGCCCAATCCGGGAAAGCATTTCGTTTTGACACAGACAGATTTCCAACACAAATACATCTGGATGTTTACTACAGCAACTCCTGCGAGCGACAAATTCTGACTGTTGATGAACAAAAGTTAGATTTGAATCAGGTGTCTTCAGTTTGGTATCGACGGATTGCGATTGGTGCAAGAATTCCCAACACGATGGAAAAGCAACTTAGAGAAGCCTCTATTGGTGAATCTCGTGCCACTATTGCTGGAATGATTGCTAGTATCAGAGGCTTCCACTTTGACAAATTGCCAAATATCCGTTTAGCTGACAATAAGCAATTACAGTTGCAAGTTGCGCGGGAGATTGGTTTGGATACACCCCGCACCTTGATTACAAATAATCACCTGGCTGTGAAGGAATTTGCTTTAACCTGCGAGCAAGGGATGATTGCAAAGATGCTTTCTTCTTTCGCCATCTATGACGAGCAAGGGCAAGAAAAAGTTGTTTTCACCAATCCAGTTACAGATGCAGATATTGAACATCTTGATGGACTGCGTTTCTGCCCAATGACGTTTCAAGAAAAAGTGCCAAAAGCCCTGGAGTTGCGGACAATTATTGTCGGCAAGCGTGTATTCACGGCTGCTGTTGACTCCCAGCGTTCTGTAAAAGCACAAAACGATTGGCGACGACAAGGGCTTACCCTAATCAACTCTTGGCAGTTCTACGATTTGCCGCCAGATGTCGAGCAAAAGCTTTTCAAACTGATAGCTTATTTCGGTTTGAACTACGGGGCAATAGATATTATTCTAACACCCGACGGTCGGCACGTATTTCTCGAAATCAACCCAGTCGGAGAGTTCTTCTGGCTGGAATGTTGCCCTCCCAACTTTCCGATTTCCCAGGCGATCGCGGATTTATTACTTACTGAAAGCCCTCCACATTTGAGAAAAACTCTCAGTACAGCAGAAGCAATGTAGCAATTCTCGGAATATACTCAGAACAATTGGCGTTTACGTTTCAGTGCTACCGCAATTACACCACTACTTAAAAGTAAAGCTAAATAAGTTGAAGGTTCAGGGGTTGAAACTCTTACCCGGTTTCTCTTAACTTCTATGAGAGCTAAATTAGTTTGTTTTTCAAAAGTGCTTTTAAAAGAACCTTCAACAATAGCTGTTGCAGATTCTTGCTTCCCACCAAAATTGGACTGAATAACTGGATTATTTAAGGTGACATTATCACTTTTTTGGTACGCGATAAAATCCTTGTCACCTTTCGTTATTAAATTTCCCGCAAGGCTAAAGAAATCTAAGATACTATTTTTACTGATATCGAATAATGCGAACGATATTTCTCCACTTGCTCTTGCATTCTCTACTGAGGGTTCGTCTATTGATGTTGACAAGTTCAAAATACCTGCAAAGTCAAAAGAGAAAGTAGTCTTTTCAGCTACATCAAATAAACCTATAAGTGTAGCTTCACTTATTGCCTCTCCTAAATAATCTTTGTTTTCACCAAAGACTTGACTCAAAGATGAATTAAATCCTACTAATGGTGGTTGCACAAAAAATGCTTGTGATTCCGCTAAAGCTGCTACCATACCACCGTTCCCAATAGCAAGAGCATTTGCTTCTGTACCAGTTGAAACTGTCGAAGCGCTTTGGCTAAAGTTAATCAATGCAAATTTTCCGTCAGAACTAGCAAAGGTAGCGGCACGACTAGGTGATATTGCTAACACACAACTAGCAAGCATTGATGTAGTAATTAAAGAAAATTGCTTAGTAAATCCTAAGTATTTCGTCATCCAATCCTCTAGTAAAATGTTGAGTTTTTGATTTATTGGTACATAAAATTTACTGGCTTGGTAATTGAAAGCCAGCAAAAATGTCTGCAGGATTGACTTGAGAAAAATCTCATGCGATCGCGTACCCGCACTTCGCTTATCGCTGCGGTGTTCTAATTCGGTTGTGACATTAAAGTATTATTTCATACTTCCTTAATCAGTAATAACCAAACACTTATTTTTTCATGATAAATAATAATTGCGACCCTAAGTAATCATACTACTCTAAAAAAAACGACATTTAGTAAAGTTGTGGTTAAACAAATTTAAAATTTATCCTGATTTCTACTGATAAAGATTTATTACCCGACGACTAAAGTAGCGGCTACAAGAACCAAGTCCAAATGGGAGCAATGGGATTTTGTGAGATTAATTTCCAAGATGAGCAATGCCTTCCCTACGAAACCCTGCGCCTTGCGCTTACCGTACAGCAGCGATAAGCGCAGCGCGAGCTTCTTCCTTCAAGATGTCAATTTTGCCGCAACTGTCCCCAGCAAACAAGCTTTAGCCAAATTAACCCCATTCATATTTGCACCGTCTAATTCAGCACACAATAAGTTTGCCCCGGTTAAATTTGCTCCTGCGAGATTCGCTCCTCGCAAGTCAGCTTCCTCTAAATTCGCTTCACTCAACAAAGCACCTTGCAAATCTGCACGACTCAAGTCAGCACCTTTAAGATTTGCCCCTGTCAAGTTTACTCCCCGCAAGTCAGTACCTCGGAAGTCAACGCCTTCCAAATTAACGCTCATCAAATTCGCACCACTTAAAAAAGCACCAGCAAAAGATACATCGCTGATTCTCGTTCCCATTAAGTTCGCGCCGCGTAAATTGCTACCGCGCAAGTCAGCACCGGTTAAATCAGCTTGCATCAGGTTGGCTCCCATGAAGCTTGCCCGCAAATCAGCTCCTTGCAGGTTCGCTCCCATCAAATTCGCACCTTCTAAATGCCCACCTTCCAGTTTGGAAGCAGCAAAATTTGTACCAACCAGGATTGCACCA
Organism: Cyanomargarita calcarea GSE-NOS-MK-12-04C; assembly: GCA_019359595.1. Taxonomy (GTDB): domain Bacteria; phylum Cyanobacteriota; class Cyanobacteriia; order Cyanobacteriales; family Nostocaceae; genus Cyanomargarita; species Cyanomargarita calcarea. Next base: position 174,441 of record JAHHGZ010000002.1, on the reverse strand, counting down.
GCTAGATTAATCCGGCTTAAATCTAGTCCAGACAAATCCTCGTCTTCTAAATCTGCTCCTGCCAGTTGTTTGAGTGTTCCGGCTTTAATTGCTTCAATATTCATAAAAAAATAAAAGTAACGACTGGAAACCACGAGGCGGTCTTACCGTGGAGGAATATTAACTAGCAGTTAAAACTGCTAGTTAGGAATTTACAACTCCTAACCGCCTTCTTGCAAGCGGGACTACTGTGTACACACAAATCCTATTGCCCCTCCCATTCATCTGCGAGGAGGGGGTAGGGGCAGGGATGCTACGATTTCTGATAATTGGCAATATATTTAGCAATTTGACTTTGATTATCCCATTGCGAATCCAAAAGCCACATACCGACGCTGGTTTTGGGTGTCATCACGGGTAAATCTAACCCTTGTTGCAAACCCATGACTAATAAAGATAAAGTTTCTACTAGTTTCGGATCAAAGCGATTCTCTTTCAAAGAATCTTCGCGATTATCGCCTTGTTGTTTTCGACAATCTTCCAAAGCTTGAGAAAATATCTCTTGGCGGCTCAACTCAGATGTTTTTCGATGCTGTACCCGAGACTGAAAGTATGCAACTAATGCCAATATTCTTGACTCTAAGGGAATTTCATCACCTGCTAAACCCGCTGGTTCACCAGTACCATTCCACCACTCACTTTGATGAGTAATAATTTGTGCCACAGCCCGCAATCTTGGCATAGTTCTTAACACCTGTGCCCCCGGTACTAAGGGGCAAGTCAAAGGACTACTGGGGGCCTCTTCATGGTAGCGTGTAGACGTTCCAGGAGTCAGTACGCTTTCTGCTTGTTGCATCGGATCTATCCGATGGAGCAAACCCGCCAACCGTAAGCGCTTTATCTGCCATGCCGGCAAATCCAAAAGTTGCCCAATAGTTTCTGCTAGCGCCACCACTTCCGCTGCTGCCATCGGGTTGGTAATATCGGCTGCATCCATCATCTGCGCCATCCGCAAAAATGCCTGGATTTCGTTGGAAACTAAGTTGCGATCTAGTGCTTTTTGTAGCGTTTGTTTTTCCCCTGTTTGGAGATAATCCACTACACGAGAAACAACTTTGCTCAAGTTTTCTGATGTGGCTAGGCTGGGCTTAATTGCCACTTGATGGGCGGTAAGTTTTGCTGCTAGTTCTGGGTTGTAGTTTTTGATGTGAGCGATCGCTATTTTAGCCGTCTCTTGCACCAACTCCGGCTCAAATGTCCACAAACCGTAGAATTTTCGCTCCTTATCTGATGTTGGTATTCCTGCGGCTTCATAATCAGCTTCCGATAGCTCTTGACAAAGTACCATTGCCGTGTATGTTGGCGACAGAATAATCAAGTGCCATTCTTGCGCGACTGGATCTGTTGATTCTAATCCTACCAAGTCTACATTGGATAATTCACTGGTAGGATGTTCCGCCCAAGCTGAATCAGAACCCGCCATGATGGCTATATGTTTGGATTTTTTGGCAATATCTGCATATCTTTCGGCTTCTTCGAGATACCATTTCCCCTGTTGAAAGGCTGTGATGACTATGGGTGTACTGTCATCGGTTAAGATATGGTCTTCTAGGGCATGACACAAGGAAACCAAGGTATTTTTGTAGTACACCCCATACCTGATTGGTCTTGCGCTATTGCTGTGGGCAGTTTCTAACTGTTGGAGTATTGAGCCTTCTAACATTTGAGGATAGGGAGTGGGGGAACTGGGAGAAATGGGGGAGTGGAGGAGTGGAGGAGTAGGGGAGTGGGAGATATGGAGAGAATTTTAATGACTCCGCTCCTTTGCTCCTCCTAACTTCTAATTCATAATCCTTTGTCTTTTATGATACCCCAGCCAACTGTTTTTCTTTGGTTTCAATTGGGGCGGAAAGTGCTTCTTCTAAGTCGGCGCAACCCAACTTTTCTTCTAGGATTTTCATGACTTCTCGTCCAAAATCGTTGGGGTTTTGTCGCCATGCTTGCAAGCAAACTTCACCAAAGAAGGAACCGAGGGGTTCGGGATTCCACAATAATTTTTTGGCTGTCCACGGCATGAGGCTCATTGGATCGTACCCTGGTTTCAAAATACCCTCTTTGAAGGCATATTCTTCTAGATGGGTATGAGGTTGCAGTCCAATAAAGAAAATGGCGGGTTCAACTTTCTCTACACCGAAGATCCGTTCGAGTTCTCGGTGATAGGCAATAGTTTGGCGAATGGTTTCAGGACGTTCGTCGATGACATTAAAGGAGTAATTAACAGAAACTAAGTCGTTGAAACCAGCTGCTTTTAAGTCACGACAATTTTGTAAGACGTTTCGCAGGTTGTAACCCATCCGCATTTTTCGCACGAGTTCTTGAGAACCACTGGTGATACCGATTTCAAAATAGTTCATCCCGGTTTTCACCATCAAATCACATAACTCTGGTGTCAAGTTGTCGGCGCGGATGTATGCTGCCCAGTGGATATCGCTCATGCCAGAATCGACGATTTTCTGCAACAGTTCGACTGCATCATCGATAAATTTCCGGGCTGGGATAAATTGAGCATCGGTAAACCAGAAATTGCGAATACCTCTGTTATATAACTGGCGTATTTCGGCGACAACTTCATCGCTAGGATTAATCCGTACCTGTTTACCTTCGACAACAGTATAAACACAGTAGCAGCAGTTGTGGGGACACCCGCGCTTCGTTTGTACGCCAATATAAAAATCTTCTTCTTGGAAGTAATAGTTAAATTCCGGCCAAATCTTTTCGATATAGTCGTAGTTACAGGCAGCTTTTTCTAGTGGGGTGGGTTGTTCGTGAATTAGGCGATCGCGTGGTTGAGTTTCTCCCACCACATAACACCTCTCGTCTTGAAAACTTCTGCCACTTAACAGTTTTTCCAGCAGAGTTTCCCCTTCACCAACAGAAATAATTGTTCCTTTGGGCAAGCTTTTACCCAACTGTTCGTAAAATACGCTAACTGCACCACCACCCACAACCGTATAGGCTTGAGGATTATACCTTTGAGCGCGTTTTAGCCCGCGTTTAATTAATCCCAAATTTTGCCACAACTCAAGATAATAAGCTGTGAAAATTCGCAAACCACCCAATCCCCCACGCAATTTTATCAGGGGATTCTTGGCATAGTAAAATTCAAAAGCATTTTGCAGTGGGTTTCCACCACGTCCGCCGACTGGAGCATAGATTTGGATATCCCGCCAAGAAAAGACTAACAGTGTCGGCTTAAATTCATCAACACAGCGGTCTAATGCCTTGGCATAATCTAAAGGCGGCACCGTTCCCAAATCAAAAATCCGCTGTTCAATATTGGGAAACAGCTTGTGTACGTGATCGCTTAGGTAGACAACCCCAATAGGAAAGATGGGGTTACAAGGAAGGCGAACGTAAAGAATTCGGTTTTCCATAGTCAGTGTTTCAACTTCCATCTTGCCAATATGAGCGAGTAAGTGAGACTTAATCGGGCAACACCTGTGTCTATTGGTTTTGCCTTATATCCTCTATAACAATCGTACTGGACATTTAAGCCGACTGCCGAGGGCATATATTCTGTTTTTAATTGTGAATACACCTCGACCCACTTTATACAACAGATGTCTAGTGTCTATAGATAGAGATGAAAGCGATTAACTTATAACTTTACAATAACATTGACTTCATTCATAAAGCGATCGCTCATTCCCAATTGATTATGGGATGGAGAAAACCGAAAAATAAAAGGGAGCAAGACCCCTCGTACCAGGCGATCGCTTCAAAGTAACTCGACAATTTTCCGTTTGGGACACTTGAGAATCTGAACTCACAACGACTGAAATCTTCCTCTCATAGGATATAATTGCGAAAAAACATTATAACTTCACAAAGTTTTTAGAATATTTTCATATAGTAGACATTTCTTTAAATATAAATAATCTTATTGGTGCAGTTGGTATTGGGAGTTACAGCACACGGGATCGGGCGGTGTTAGTTTGGCTGGTGTAATATAAAATTGTGGCGTAAAGCTCCTCAGCAGTTATGGCTCAAATATTAGACCCAATACCCCCTGAGCAATCAGGAAAGATTCTCTGCTGCTATGTAAATGCCACGAGCAAAATACAGGTAGCCCGCATCTCGAACATTCCCAATTGGTATTTTGAACGGGTAGTTTTTCCCGGACAACGACTAGTTTTTGAAGCAGCGGTAGAAGCTCACATGGAGATTCATACCGGCATGATGGCAAGTGCGATTCTCTCGGATACAATTCCCTGCCTTCGACTTGCAATCAACGAACATGGCAATCGTGAGTATGAAACCGACTCAGAAGTAGCTTCATACCCGATCAATAACACACCGATGGTTCAGCAACTTAATACAAAAACCGAAGATACGACAAAACCCTTGAAAATCGCTGGTTTATATTGATTAAGAAAAACTATTTTACTCAGTTTTTGGGGGTTGCTAATTTCAGCAACCTTTTTTGTGTCAATAGGTATTGGGAATATTTCTAATGTCATTAGGCCGTAAACTAAAGTTTGGGCTGAAAGCTTAAACCCGTTTTGACGGGTTGAAAAATAGACTTTGTAAGCTTTTCAGTCAGTTTCAACTGAGTTCATAACTATGAATCTACCTTCATTTATCTGGCTGTGGAAAATTGCAGCATGGTCGATGGGCTTATCGCTGCTAGCTTATTTACTATTAGCGGTAACAGGCTTTTGGATGTTACGTAGCAGAACATCAAATGGCACCCCTTTTATACTGCCGTTTGGGTGGGGAACTTCCCAAGTGCGATCGCTCCATTATTTAATGGGTGGCAGCATGGTAAGTTTAGTCCTGCTACTCCTATTCATCGGTATTATCGGCACCTTAGGTCATTTCGGTAGCTTGGGACACTCATCACATCTGGTTGCTGGATTAATAGTTGTAGCGTTGGTTGTAGTTTCTGCAATCAGTGCTACACAAATTCCTGCTAGACGATGGGCTAGACCTTTGCACGTAGGTACTAATATAATCCTGTTTATCGCCTTCGCTTGGGTATCATTTAGCGGTTGGATTGTGGTGCAAAAGTATTTACCGTGATGGACATTTCGATTTTTAATACATAAATCGATATATAAAATAAACCTTTCATTTGAATTCTTCTCTAAGCAATAAATCCCGTTTAAGTTTCATCCACCATTCTAGCATTTTCAGTATGAATGATTTAGACGCTTGTATTGTTGCACCTGTTTATTACCGTGTTGTTCGACGTTGTGGTACAAAATGGCATTTCATCAAAGGTGAATCTTTTTATAATCCATTGAACTTACCACGCTTGTCACTGGATGACTTATTTAGCTCTTTTGGTACAAGTATGCGGGAAGCTGTAAGCCAACTCCGCAAAATTAATGGCGGTGAAGAAGGATTTTATATTGTTGATATTATGGACAAACGTTATTATTACTGCGGGAATCTTCCTTCTTGTACTAAAGATAAATTAATTGAACTTGGAATTGGGCGAAGGGAACCAATCACGGGATATTAAGAGTATTCCAAATTGGTTGCAAATTTTACACTATCAAGCAACACAGACTGAGTAGAGGATCTGTTTCCCTATCCGTTACCATGTAATTAAAAAAGGATTGCCATTTTCCGGTCAATCCAAAATCGCAAATCCAAAATCCAAAATGGCTTCACCTTCTGTTTTTCGTCTATCACCTTTAATTCGGATCACACTGTTGAGTCTATATCTAGCGCTCACAATCCCATTGCCCTTCTTAGCAGATTTCACAAATGCACCCACACCACCAAACCTATTATGGGCAGGTATTGGCATCGGTTTTGTGGCCTTGTATGGAGTCTTAAGCGAACGAGTAATTTTAGATGACGAGGGAATTCAAGTTGCTTACCCCTCATGGGTACCATCAATATTTCGCAAAGGTTGGTCATTAACTTGGGCTGAAGTGAAAGAGATAAAACCCCGCACCACAGGTCAAGGTGGTTTAGTTTATTACTTCAAAAGTGACCAAGCTAAAGCTTATTTACTGCCGATGCGTGTAGCTGGCTTTGCTGAGATGGTAAGACAAGTGCAAGCAAAAACAGGCATCGATACCGCAGATGTGTACCCTTTAGCACAGCCGTGGATGTATTTAATTTTACTATTCTTTACCTTTCTGCTGTTATTGGTCGATGCTTGGACAATTGCCACCGCATTATCAACTTGAATGAAGGAAGAAGGAAGAAGGAAGAAGGAAGAAGGAAGAAGGAGGTTTATATATGTGGATTCAAACCCCAGTTCAAAACGGGCCACCTACGGAAGATCGGGGTATTAAAACTGCTTTTGATGCTACAGGAAGCTATTCAAGGTTGGTTAGAAGTTGCAAGCGAGCGAGAAGTTGAGATCCCTTAATCAGAAATTATAAGTCAATTAAATAATACCAAAATATAAACGTATAATATTTATAATAAAATTATCCAATGCCCACGCCTATTTATCATATCACCCACATTAATAACTTACAATCTATCCTGCAATTAGATGGATTGATAGCAAATAATAGGCTCAAACAACAGCAAATAAACTATCAAGATATTGCTCACGCAAATATCCAAGATAGACGTGCATTAATCGGCGTTCCTTGCGGGGCAGGTGGATGTTTACACGATTATATACCTTTTTATTTTGCTCCACGCTCACCCATGCTGTACACAATTCACAGAGGCAATGTTGAAGGATATGCAGAAGGACAAAAACCAGTAATTCACATAGTAACAGAAGCAGAAATAATATCAGCTAACAATTTAGTTTTTGCTTTTACAGATGGTCATGCGGTGATGGACTATAGCGAATTTTATAACGACCTTCAAAGATTAGATATGATTGATTGGGAAATTATACGGGCTAAATACTGGAACAATACAAAAGAAGACGGAGATAGAAAACGCCGACGACAAGCTGAGTTTTTGGTGCATCAATTTTGTCCTTGGTCACTAATCACAGAAATTGGGGTTATAAATAATACAGCCTATTCACAAGTTGAGCAAATATTACAAAACTTTAACTTTCAGACACCCGTAAAGGTTTACCCTAATTGGTACTACTAAAATAATTAAACAATATTTTTATCTGAATAATTAAAATAGTAATATTGTATTGAATAACTATAATTTTGGGAAATGATTGAGTTTAAGCAAGGCAACCTGTTGTCAGAGAATGCTGAAGCCCTAGTAAACACCGTCAATTGTGTTGGTGTCATGGGTAAAGGTATCGCGTTGCAATTTAAACGAGCATACCCTGAAAACTTCCGCTCCTATGAAAAAGCCTGCAAAGCTGGTGAAGTAGAACCAGGACGGATGTTTATATTCTCAACAGGTAATCTCTTCAACCCTAAATACATCATTAACTTTCCCACTAAACGTCATTGGAAAGGAAACTCCAAAATTGAGGACATACAAAGTGGATTGGTGGCTTTAGTGCAACAAGTACAGCAACTAGGCATCACATCAATTGCCATTCCACCTTTAGGATGTGGTAACGGTGGTTTAGATTGGGCTGTTGTTAAGCCCAGAATTGAATCAGCTTTTTCCGAACTTCCAGATGTATCGGTCATCCTGTACGAGCCATCAGGTGCCCCAGCAGCAGAAAATATGGTTGTGGCGACCGAAAAGCCTAAGATGACACGCGCTCGTGCATTATTTATACGTTTGCTGGAACTTTACGGTATTCCGGGTTACGAGTTGACAAAGCTAGAAATCCAAAAACTTGCTTACTTTCTACAAGAAGCTGGGGAACCATTGAAACTGCCTTATGTAAAACATAAGTATGGTCCCTACGCTCATAACCTTAACCATGTCTTGAACAATATCGAAGGGCATTACATTCGTGGTTATGGTGATGGAACTAGTGAAGCCGAAAGTGCTGAAATTTATGTATTGCCAGAAGGTCGGATTGCCTCAGTTGCCTTTTTAAATAACGAACCCCAAGCCCAACAACGGTTAGAGCGGGTTGGTAATTTAATATTTGGTTATGAAACGCCTTATGGTATGGAATTACTTGCAACAGTCCATTGGGTTGCAACCAAAGAAACTAACCCCGCTGTTGATATTGAACAGGCGATTTCCCTGATACATGAATGGAGCGACCGCAAACGTAACCTTTTTAAGCCTCAACATATTCGTAAGGCTTGGCAGCGTTTGTATGACCACAATTGGTTAACTCTATAAATAAAAATCATAACTGCTTTAAGAATAAATTTAGCCTATTGCAAAACATCATTTTGTTATCAATATTCAGATGTTATGGAACATTTCACAGAAGGTTCAAAGACCTTACCCGGCATAATTGCTACCATAACATAAGCAGTTTCTTAATGGCATTATCAAAACAATCTTCTATACCATATCTATAAAAAATACGTACTCTTACGTAAGAAAATCATAAAGATTATCAAAAATCAAACTTCAGAAAATAGCAAACACAGCTATTTCAGTTTATTAAATTAAAAAATATTGCTGCTTGTCGGCTTCAATGCCGTCAGCTATAGTCAAATTTAGTTAATCTAGCCGCGACTTGAGTAAGCAATGAATTTGGATAATCTACCTACCAGCACACTGCGGCTAGAACAAGTTAGCCTATATACAAAGCTGAAAACCCAACAGGGATACCCAATATTACAGGATATCTCCTTTGAGGCATTCCAAGGCTCCCGCATTGCCATAGTAGGCCCATCCGGTGCGGGCAAAACTTTCTTACTACGTCTCATCAACCGTCTGAGCGAACCCAGCAGTGGCAAAATTTATCTCGAAAATCAAGAATATCGCCAAATTCCAGTTCTCAAGCTACGTGCCTCAATCGCACTGGTAGCCCAAGAATCAAAGCTTTTGGGAATGACGGTAAAAGATGCATTGGCTTATCCCCTGTTATTGCGTCGTTTATCCAAACAAGAAATTCAGCAACGCTTAACTTACTGGATAGAAAAATTACAAATACATGAAGATTGGTTGGGACGGACTGAAGTACAGCTTTCTTCGGGACAAAAGCAATTAGTTGCGATCGCTCGTGCCCTAGTCATCCAACCGAGAATATTATTACTAGATGAGCCAACTTCTGCCCTTGATCCAGGCAAAGCTGAATTTATTATGCAAGTCTTAACCCAGGTTGCTGAAACTGAGCAAACCACAATTCTAATGGTAAATCACCAGATGGAACAAGCCCAAATGTTTTGCACAAGGTTGTTACACCTCCAACAAGGACGACTGTTAGCAAATCAAGCAGCATTTGAAGTAGACTGGGCTAACCTGCAACAAACCATTAAGCAAGCTGAAAACCAAATTACTGAAGAATGGAGTTAAACAGTAATATTTTTATCCTAACTTTTCTTCAACTCATAACTCATAACTGAGTATTTCACCGTGGAGTAGCCACAGTTGAATGTTGAGTGCTAAATCTCTCCTTTGCCACTTTTGCTTGCGGCTCGGGGACACGGGTATTCAAAATTTCCATGTTAAAGCGATATCCGACATTGCGGATAGTCTGAATTAAACTCGGTTGCCGGGGATCTAATTCAACTTTTTTCCGCAGCGATAAAACGTGAGTATCAATAGTCCGGGGATTATCTATGGCATCGGGCCAAGCACGACGCAGTAATTCTGACCTAGACAAAGGTAATCCCCCTGCCTGCGCTAATACATACAGCAAACTGAATTCTTGTGGCGTTAAGTCGATAAATTCCCCTTGAAACCTGACCCGACGCTGTACTAAATCAATTTGTAAAGTCCCATAATCCAAATATGCTGGTGCCACTGGTATGCGCTTGCGACGAACCAGTGCCTCCACCCTTGCTAGAAACTCTTGCATCCCAAAAGGTTTACTCAGATAGTCATCTGCCCCCGCTTTTAAACCACCGACAACATCAGCTTCATTACTTCGTGCAGACAACATCAGAATTAACGGCTGCTGTTGCCGATGCAACCAACGGCAAAACTCAATTCCATCACCCTCTGACAAATCAGCGTCAAGGATTACCAGGGTTGGTTGATGGCTTAAAAAGATTTCCCTTGCCTGATAAATGCTGGCAGCTTGATGCACTCGATATTCCAGTTGTTGCAAGTGCCAACCCAGCAATGACCTCAAATGGGGATTCCCCTCAACAATCTCGATACAAACTGAACCCACAGTCAAGACCCCTTAGCGTCCATGACCTTCAAAGTAACAAAGCCTATGTCTTAGGTTTTGTAACCGTTGTTACCTCAAGTGAAGTTATCTTGACATTTCCTCAAATAATGTCTGACTCATAGTTTCATTTCCCCCTTGCCACCAGTCAAATTAACAGTATTCTTAAATTTTTGTTATAGTTGTGTTAAAGTGCTTTTAATCAAATATCCTGCTCGAATTCAAGGTGCTATTTACCCAAAAGTTAACACCTACTAAGCCGACCATTACTGAAAATCATTCTCCGATCAACGGTAAAATTAGCTTGACTATTGCAGAAATTGATGCTTACACACTTTGACGGCACTAGGCGATCGCCTAAAACAATTCTTAAAATAACTTCCCGTGTAATCAATTTCCTATTCTTCTGGAATAGGATCGAATTAGATTGTAGCTACTCATAGGCACTCCCTAATGGGGATACGTTACCATTGAGTTGATGTAATGCAAAAAAGTGATACTTCACATTTAAGCTTGAATAATTTACAATTTTCATTCTAAGAGATTACTACAGCAGTTATGCTCCAAGACGCACAAACCATCCGTTATTACCAAAGACTAACTGACGCCTTCGTCGAGCTATGGAATCGCGGTTATCGTACTGATGATATGCGGATGTATTTGGATGGCTATCTCGCCTCATTGCGACACACTAACGCTATTGAGGCAATTTTGATCCATCGCCTAGAAGAAGAAGCTAGTCGCTACTTGTATGATGTATCAAACTTTGCCGTGACGCAACCTGAGCCAGAACCAGATTACTATTAATTTTTTCTCTCGAATTTTCGATAGCAATCATTGGCTGACGCAGACGATCATAGCATATCATCTGTCTTAGTCAATCTGTTATGAAGATGCGATTTTTTGGAGAAGTCTTAGCAAATTGTAACAATAAAAATCCCCTTAGATAACTGAGGGGGTTTTTAGTTTGGCGACTTCTGTTTTACTGGGCTGGGTGTCATCATTTGTAGGATTGACTCGGAGTTGCTGGTTTTTTGGATGGATATGCCTTATTGTAATTTCTACCTCAGTGCCAGAATAGGAATGGCGATCGCACATTTTAGTGGTTGAGCAGATTATTTTCGCTCTTAGTGCAAGATCCCCAACAAAAGAACAAAGGAGTCGGGGATCTGACCCCAATACTGTTCGAGAATAAAATTCAATTCAAAGTCCCCCCAGAATTGCGGGCAGGGGGCTTAATCGTGGCGTGTATACCGGAATACAAAATAAATTTTTATCTAAATCCCTCTGAGGGTTAATGAAAAATTATATTAAATTGATCCACATTTAACTTACTTAGAAGGTGTAAGTTGTGAACAGTTACGTTAAAACAAACAGAATTTGCATATCCAGATTAACTTAAATCGTTGTTAGGTGGGTCGGATACTCCCTCCAGTTTGTGTAAGTTAAATGCGTGGCAGGAATTTAGATACATTACCAATAAGTTTAAAAAAATTACTGGAAGTCAAATAAATGAAAACAGATTACCTGATCGTAGGCAGTGGCTTGTCAGCATTGGTATTTGGCTCTTTGATGGCAAAATCCGGTAAAAAAGTTCAAGTTTTGGAAGCTCATGAGCATCCAGGAGGTTTTGGACACACGTTTACGATGGCAAAAAAATATAAGTTTAATGCCCAATTACATTATGTTTGGGATTGTGGTGAAGGACAGACTGTAAACCAAGTTCTGAAGAAACTCAACTTGGACAAAGAAGTCACGTTCAATCAATACGATCCCGATGGTTTCGATCGGATGAGAATGCCCGGTTACTCACTGGACATTCCCTCAGAATCTGAAGAGCTAATCCAAAGACTGTCCAATCTCTTTCCCCAAGATGCCGATAAGCTTCGGAAATTTGTTTTGGAAGTACAAAAGACAAGTGAGGGATTAAAGAAATTAACACCCCCAATAATTTATCAAGAAATATTCAAACATTTCAATCAAGTGTCTTCGGCAGTAATGTATCTCAACAGTACGCTTCAGGATGTTTTCGATAAGTTCAATTTACCTAAAGAAGCACAAACGCTTTTAGCGCTACAATGGCCGGATTTTTTGTTGCCACCAGATCAACTTTCTTTTTATGCCTGGGTAATATTGTTCACTAGATATCAAGAAGGTGCTTTTTATCCCAAACAGCATTTTGAGGATGTAATTAATTCATTAGTCAAAGTTATTGAGGAGAATGAAGGCGAGGTTCTTCTCAATCAAGAAGTAACTAATTTTACACTGAGAAACAAAGCTGTAACCGCAGTCACGACAATCGATAGAATTACGCATCAAAGCCGTGAATTCACTGGAGAAACTATTATCTGCAATATGGACCCTCAGAAAGCGGCTCATATGATAGGAGCAGAAAACTTCTCTAGGACAGTACGCAAAAAGCTTAATTATGAGTATTCTCCTTCCAACTATATGGCTTACTGCGTTGTCAAAGATCTCGACCTCCGAGATTACGGCTTTGGAAAATGGAATACTTTCCATACGGGTCATCGGGATTTGAATGAAGCATTTTATCAAATGTATGAAAAGCATGACTTTTCCAATCCCAGTTTTGCTATCACAACACCAACTTTAATCACAGAAGACCAGCGCGACTGTCCGGAAGGATGTCAAATTATTGAGTTCTTGACTGTTGCTAATTATGATTATTTTGAGAAACTGAAACATAGCAATGAGAAGAAATATAGACACAAAAAAGAAGAAATCCTGGATTATATCTTAGATGTAGTGGAAAAAAACTATATCCCGAATTTTAGAAAATACCTTGTCTTTAAAATTACAGGCAGTCCAACAACAAATGAGCGCTATTGCTGGTGTCCAAAAGGGAATTCCTATGGTTCCAATTTAACACCCCGCAATATGGGAATTGGCAGGCTGAATCACAAAACATCTTTGAACAATTTCTATTTTTGTAATGCTTCATCCGGCTATCCCGGCTTTGCTCCTACAGTTTGGACTGGGGCAAAATTATATCAAACACTGTCGGGAGATTCGATTTCAAAGTGACAACTAATTTATCCTCGAATAAACTTTTTAATACCCCGACAAACATCTTTCTTCGCCAGTTTTGAGTTGGGGTTCCAATCCACATATATAAACCTCCTTCTTCCTTCTTCCTTCTTCCTTCTTCCTTCATTCATTCAACAGAGTATCCCATTAGTTTGGTAGTGAAACATGAAAATAGCAATTATTGGGGGTGGGGCAAGCGGTATGGTCACTGCATACCTGCTTGATAAAAAGGGTCATCATGTTACGGTTTTTGAAAAACAACCCATTTTGGGTGGGCATATTCGGACATTAAATAAAAACGTTAAACCTAATCACTCGGACTGCGATCGCTTGTTAGAAGGGGGTGTGCTTGAATTTCCCGTTAAGTTTTACCACTTCCTGGAATTGATGAAAGAACTGGAGGTTGAATTAGAACCTGTCCAGATTGGTTCAGCATTATTCTTGAAAGATGGTCGGCACTTTCTTTCGGCTTTGATGATTGAAAAGAACTTTACAGGTATTCAGCGTGTAATTGAATACTTGAGACGCAATATTTTCTATGCCTGTTCTAGTGGACTACAGCGAAAAATGCGTTCTACCCAAATAGAGGACCTGTACAATCAGCCGATATCTCAATACTTAAAAGGCGAATGTGTTCAGAATTGGTGGTTGAAATTGCTGACGATGTACAACTATTCAATACCATTCGCTCTGATTGACAATTTTCCCACAGAACTGGCAATTCCTGTCTTACAAGATTATCTCTTTGTAGATTGGGTGAGAATTAAAGGAGGGGTATATTCCTATATTGAAAAAATATTGCAACGTTTCAAGGGTGAAATCTTACTCAACGTCGAGATTGAAAAAATTTTTCGACAAGCTGATTCCGTCAAAATCACGCTGTCGAATGGTGTAACGCATCTGTTTGACAAAGTAGTTTTTGCGACACCACCCGACCAAGTGATGAAGTTATTATCAGACCCGACAAATGAAGAAATCAAACGGTTTTCAGCATGGCAGGAAAACTATGCAAAAACAGTTATGCATACAGATACTTTAATGTATAGCAAACACGGGTTCAAACAATCTTCAGAATTTGATTTTTTTGAAACTGATAAGGGTTGGGGATACAACGCTTATCTCAATCAACTTTGTGGAATATCATCATCCCTTCAATACAGCTTGGCTTTTAACTTGAATGATTTGATTGCTAAAGACAAAATTCTTCACATTCAAGAACATCACACTCCCCTATATACTGTCGAGTCTTTCAGGTACAGAAAGGAAGTCATCGTTACCAATGGTGAGAACAATACTTACCATGCAGGAGCTTATCTTGGAGATGGATTGCATGAAGGAGCCATTACTTCTGCAATTCGGGTTGCTCAATTAATTGATTAGTCTTGGACTTTGGATGTAGCTTACCTAGCAGAGAAAGAAAGCGTTGAAGCCACCCAGGAACTTGAGGAGTCAGTTTTAAGCTTTACCTGAAACAGCACCCAAAACCCGCAAAGTTTCCAATGCTGCCTCTGTTAAACCAGAAACACTTTTGATGTTCATTCCTTCGTAGGGTTTAGGAATTATTAACGTTTTTATACACTTAAAAGTGCTAACATCCCAGAGTTTGATGGTTTCATCTTCGCTACAGCTAAATAAGACATCTAACTGGGGACTGTAACAAACCGACCAAATACGGTCTTGATGACCTGTTAATACTTGAATGCAGTTTCCTGTTTGAGTATCCCATAATCTAATGGTGCGGTCATCGCTAGCGCTAACCAGGATAGATGGAGTATTAGGGGATGGAGGTATAAAAGTCAACGCACGAATTTCTCCTTGATGCCCAGAAAAGCTGTGCAAGCATTTTTGGGTTTCCACTTCCCACAGTTTGATGTTGAAATCGTCGCTACTGCTAGCAAGTAATTTACCATTTTCATTAAAAGTTATGGCTCGAATCCGATGGGTATGTCCTATCAAGCTAGTTAAACAGACACCCTTGTGAATATCCCACAAATTGATCGCTTGACTGGTTCCGGTTGTGGCAATAATATTTGCGTGGGGATGGGACGCGATCGCCCACATCCATTCTGTTTCTAAATTACCTAAAATTTGAGATTGATTGGTACGTGTATCCCATAATCTAATAGTGTGGTCATCGCTGGCACTAATCAAGGTATGACTATTTGGGGTAAATATGACCGACCATACCCAGTCTGTATGACCGTACCAAGTTTTCAAACATGCTCCCGTAGTTGTATCCCAAAGTTTGATTGTGCGATCGTGACTTGCACTTGCAAGTAATTCACCATTTGGACTAAAGGTAATGTGACGAATTCTGCCTTTATGTCCCGATAAAGTTTGACAACATTCTCCCGTTGCTGCATCCCACAGCCTGATATTACCATCATCGCTACCGCTGGCTAGATAAGGAGACGCGATGTATCGTGTCTCTACATTATTGGTCGGGTTAGGAATGGGACTAACTGCTACAGTCCAAATCCGATTGCTATAACCTTGAAAAGTTCTGATGGGTTTACCTGTTTGCGTATCCCATAACCTAACTAACTGGTCATCACTACCCACAGCAATGATTTTTTGGTCGGGACTAAAAGCCAAAGAACGAATGCGATGATGGGGTTCGTGGAAAGTCATCTGTGGTTCCCCATTTTCCAGATTCCAAAGTTGAATTTTGTCGGTTCCGCAACTCATCACCGTTTTACCGTCAGGACTAAATTTTACAGCCCAAATCGCGCCAGTGGGTGCAATTTTTATACTCCGTAAACATTTACCTGTCTTTACATCCCAAGCTTTGATACTTTGATTATCGCTGCTTCCCACCAAGGTTTTACCATCGGGACTAAAAGCCAGAGTCCGAACCCGCGTTGAACTTTCGTCAAACGTTTTAATACATTGATTTGTCCAAACATTCCATAATTTAACTGAGTCAGCACCACCTGTAGCTAAAGTTTTACCATCATTACTAAACGCAAATGACCAAACCTCCCGATCCGGTTCGTGGAAAGTATAGACGCAAACTCCTAAATCAAGACTCCAAATTTTCGCAGTGCGATCGCTACTTGCACTAATTACAAATCGCTTACCCAGCACAAAATACACCGACCACACCCAATCAGTATGTCCGTGCAATATTTTTAAACATTTTGCAGTTTGACTATCCCAAATCCTTACCGTATGGTCATTACCACAACTAGCTATCAGCTTACCATCGGGACTAAAAGCGACAGTGCGAATCCAATCACCATGAGCTTGCCATGCTAAAATTTGCGTACCATCTGCCACATCCCACAAACGAATTTGTCCATCCATTCCCCCTGTTGCGAGTGATTTTTGGTCGGGACTAAATGTGACGCTAAATATACTACCTAAAGATTGGGAAAAAACAGTTTTGTCAAAACTGCAATCGCTAAAATTTATTTGTGGTAATTCCACCCCCTGTAAATAAGCTTGGGAAATGGGAAGACGAGAAAAATCGTACCCACTCAAATTTACTTGCAATTGGATTAACAGATTGATTAAATTTCCCCCTGCATATCCCACGGGTATTTGTAATTCTGCTTCTTTTAATTTCTCAACAATGAAACGAAATTTATGTTCGATAACTCTTTTCGTCTGATTTTTGCATAAATATTCTACGACTGGTTTTAACAGCACCTGCGTCTGATTTTCCCGGATTGAATCGGGTTATGAATATGCAAAATTTATGAAAACAGCGATTAAATTAACTCAGCCAATTATGAATTTTTCCCAACAGAATTTCTATGCTGAGGTAACAAATGCTGTTGGTAATGTTGAAGGCAATTTTCTTTACACACCTCAACCACAAGGCATCTAAATATTATTAGGATATTAGAACACCATGTCAGACAATTCTACAAATATTTCTCAAAATTTTCACGCACCTGTCACAAATGCAGTTGGTAAAGTTGAAAGAGACTTTATTGTTAATAATCAAGCAAAAAGTAATTTATCTGAAGCCGCAGCAGAAATCCAACAGCTACTTAACCAGCTATCCCAAACCTACCCTGCTACGACGGATACTGAGAAAAAAGCATTAGCAAGAACAGCAATTCAATACATCGACAATAATCATACCCTGCGTCAACGGGTACTCAGCGCTTTAAAAACTGGTGGTATCCAAGCATTAGGACAAATGCTCAATCACCCCGCAGCAACTTTTGCGATCGCGGCTTTGGAAGATTGGCAAAAAAGTAATACTTAAAACTTTAATTAATTTGACTAGACAGGCAATTAATTTGACAGGACAGGCAGCAATACTGCTCAGTTAAGAGCCAAGAAATAAATTACCTTCGGAACGGCAAGGGCGTACGAGGCTTTTAGCTCAAGTAAGCTAAAGCTTACTACGTATACCTTTTAACCCGTTTTAACGGGTTTAAGCTTTAAGCCCGTAGGCGAAGCCTTCCGAAGGTAATTTATTTCAGGGCTTAACCGAGCAGTATTGGGACAGGCAGAATGCCTATCCTACAAGTTTGGAAAAAGGTATTATTGTTGTTAGCAAATAGCAAGTAATTTTTAGGGTGTAAAGTGTGAAACGAGACACTATTTATTACCAAATTTTTAAGCGCTTTCCTGCGTTACTTTTTGAATTTGTTGATGAACGTCCCGAACAAGCAGATAACTATCGATTTGAATCGGTTGAAGTAAAAGAAACTGCTTTCCGCATCGATGGGGTCTTTTTACCTCCGGAGGGTGTAACACCTAGAATCATTTTTTTTGCAGAAGTTCAATTCCAAAAAGATGAAGCTTTATACCATCGCTTCTTTACCGAGTCAATGATGTATTTGAATCGGAACCAGTCTCAATACGATGATTGGTATTGTGTGGTAATTTTTCCGTCACGAAGTTTGGAACCAAGCGATGTAAAAACTCACCGAATGTTTTTAAGTAGCGACCAAGTACAGCGCATCTATTTAGATGAGTTGGATAGTCCCAATATGCCAATAGGCATAAATTTAATGCTGTTGACAACTGCCTCAAAGAACGAAATGGCAGAGCAGGCTCGTTTCTTAATTGAGCGGGTACAATTAGAAGAAACAGCCACAGTGCTGAAAAATGAAATAATCGATATTATAACCACAATTGCCGTTTACAAATTTTCGTCTTTGAGTAGGGAGGAAGTAGAAGCTATGCTGGGATTGACTTTACAGGAAACTAGGGTTTATCAGGAAGCTAAAGCTGAGGGTCGAAAAGAAGGGGAAACTGAAATATTGAAACTAACTGTACCTTTGTTATTGAAAACAGGGATGACTATAGAGCAAATTGCTCAACAACTTAACGTTGATGTAGAATCTGTCCAATCTGCGGCTGCTCAAATATCCGATGGGGATAAATAGTAGTGCTTTCTCAGTAGATTACATGCGAATAGAATAACCTTTTCCGAAAAAGTGGAAACTATAGGAATCGGTTTGATTTATGAAAAATGGAACGGTGCGTTACCAGTAGCGAAGGAGCGCACCCTACACATCTACGTATCTTTAAGCGCATTCGCCCTTGGCGTTCCCGTAGGGTAGCGCAGGCTACGCCAACAAAAATAAAATAATAGTGCTATATGTTGGGACTGACTTTACAAGAAACTAGGTTTTATCAGGAAGCGAAAGCTGAGGGACGAGAAGAAATATTGAAATTAACTGTACCTCTCTTATTGAAAACAGGGATGACTATAGAGCAAATTGCTCAACAACTTAATGTTGATCTAGAAACTGTCGTAACAATACTGAGCAATTAAGAGAGTCCACCATTTAGTTTAAAGGGTAAAAATTTATCTATATAACTGTTTTACCCCCTTTCTTTATTTTCAAGCTAGCGAATCAATCAATTTAACAACCCGCTCTTTTACCTGGTCGCGGACTTGCCCAAATGTATCAATTGATTCACCTTCAGGGTCTTGCAATTGCCAATCTTCAAACATTTCACGCATAACCCATGCTTCAGGCAAATTAACACCACATCCACATAGCGAAATAACTGCATCAAAACTGCTATTGCTCTATCATGTCCCTACCCGCCAGGGACTATAAGTCCCTGTCCAATAGCATAAGTTCATTTTAATGGACTATAAATAATCTTGGCTTTTATTGTAATTTTTGTAAATTACAAAATTATAAATTTGTGGTTTATACGCAAGCTGCACAGTATCAGTATAGCAATCCTATTTGAGTTATTTTTAAATTCACCACTGCTTCCGTTGACTTTGCTGTGGTGATTGTGGCTTGAGTTGGCGATCGCTAAAACAGGAAAAAAATAAAACGCTTTTTGTCAATCAGATAAAATACTCAAAATATTTATGAAAAAGCCCTTGAAAATGGGGCTTATTAACATCCGCTAATTTTCAAGGGTAGTATAAATCAGACTAATTGCCTTATAACGCAAACTAAGAAACCAGCAACATACTTAGAGGTAGCTGATCCACGAAAATCTTAAGAAGCTAGGGCAACTTCGACCATTTGCTGCAATTCACCTTTTTGGTACATTTCAATCAAGATGTCGGAACCGCCTAAAAATTCACCATTAACATAGACTTGGGGAATTGTCGGCCAATTGGAATATTCTTTAATTCCTTGACGAATATCCTGGTCGGCTAAAACATCAATAGTCTCGAAGGGAACTCCCAACGTATTTAGAATCTGTACCACGTTGTTGGAGAACCCACACTGAGGCATCAACTTGTTTCCCTTCATGAAAACCATTATCTTGTTTTCTTGTAGCAAGTTGTCAATTCGTTCTTTGATTTCGGGGGTCATGGCTCTTCTATTTCCTAATTCTGTATTTTACTGGAGAGGGGAAGGGAAGTTATGAGTTCTGAGTTCTGAGTTCTGAGTTGTGAAATAGATAGCTGGAGAGAAGCGTATTCCTATAACTAGAGTCAAAATCAGAAATAACCAGTTATGAATTGATAACTCCTAACTCCTAACTCCTAACTCCTAACTCCTAACTCTTAACTTCCACCAAAATCTTCGGGGGTGTATGTTTTGAGTGCCAAGGCATGAATAGCTTCACTTGACATAGCTTGCTGCAAGGCACCATAGACTAATTGGTGCTGTTTCACTAGTCCTTTCCCTGCAAACTGCGATGAAACTACTGTAACTTGATAGTGGTCACCGCCACCGGTCAAGTCTTGCACCTGAACTTGGGCGTCTGGCAGTCCCGCCTTGATCATTGCCTCAACCTGTTGCGGACTAATCATCGCCATCCTTTCACAAACTTCTTTTATATTATGAACAATAAACAAGCAATAGCTAAATCTACCAGTCCAAGATTTTGGCGATGTTTAGCACAAACATATAAAATTTAATATTATTCTACCATTAGAGCTTTGAAAAATTACCGCCGACAAGATGACAGCGGTTGATTTAAAAAACTTATGTGTGGGAAAAGTTGAGTCAATTATTTTTGGGATGAGGAAGCTGGACTACCAGTTCTGGGATAAGGAGCATCCACAAAACCTAATTCCAGCAGTTGCTGGTAGGATTTTTTACCTAAATCCCGTGTCGGATTTTGACTTTGAATAATCTGAACGAGCAGGGGTACTGCTAATTCTGGCTTATTTTGCGCTCTATGGACTAATGCTAGCTGATAGGTGGCTTCATCTCGCATTTGGGCAGTTTCGAGGGCATTTTTCCGTTGAACGTCAGCAATTCTGATGTCTATTCCGGAAAAGCTAGAATTTAACTGTTGATAGAAATTGGATAGCTGATTGAAAACTTGACGAGCTTCTTGAAGTTTCTTGGCTGCTACATCGTAGTTTTGTGAAGAAACTGCATTACTCGCTTCTGTCATCAAACGCTTGCCCCCATCAATGCTTAATACGCTGCTATTGGGTACTGCGCTAGGACGGAGGTTGTTTGGGTCGTTCGGGTCAATGGGCTGTGCTTGGTTGGAATTAGCCGGCAGCGTGGGGCGCTGGGCATAAACTGGTGATAGGAGACTAAGGGCTGCTATCACTGATAGGGAAGTGAAGCGTATCAAGGGAACAGTTGTAGCAAAGTTCATGAGGTCAATAGTGCGACAACTCAACAACATCGGGATGTAAACTTCGGGTATCTTAACTCTGTTTTGCCTTTTGACAAAGCAAAGCTACATACTAAGTCTCTTTGATTTAGACTGAAATTTGGTTTCATCTAGTTCCCCATGTTTCGTAAAGTAAGTAAAATCACGTTATGAACTCTAGCCCAAATTCTTCAGATTCGACGAACTCTGGTGTACCAGCAGCGAACCAAGGGACAATCTTACAACGCGGTGGTGAAGAATTAATTTTACAAAAAATGGGCGATCGCTTTACAGTCCGTCCGGCTGTTGATATTCCCAGTAGGCAATTATCTAAATTTTTTTCGGGAACTTGGCGACGCAGCATTCCCTCCTATCGGTTAGAACTCTTCACTGTCACGGCCAGCCAGCTAGATGCGGCAATGTCTCAAGCACGGGCTTCCCAAAATATTGCCTTTGCCAGTCATGTTTACCAAATTCAGAACAATCCTGGGGCTTTGGTTTATCTGTCCGACCAAATTACCATTCAATTTGCTTCTTGGGTAGATTCCGCCAAAATAAACACCATCGCTGCCACTCATAACCTAGTCGAACCGCAACCAATCGAGGGTATTCCTAATACATTTGTTTTTCTAGTTGGCAAACAAGCTGAGTATAACCCGATTAAAATTGCCAACCAGTTAATCGCCCTCAAAGAAGTGTTAACCGCTGAACCGAATATCTTGGTTCAACAAGAACCCCATTACAAACCCCGTGACCCTTTATACCCGCAGCAATGGTATCTTAACCACAATGGCGGCAACCAATTGGCGGTAAATTCCCATATTTCTGTGGAACAAGCTTGGGATATCACTCGCGGTGTCCGTTCGGTTGTAGTGGCTGTGGTGGATGATTCTTTTGATTTAAACCATCCAGATTTTCAAGGTAGTGGTAAAATAGTTGCTCCCAGAGATTTTAAAGAAAATAGCTTTTTGCCTCTTCCAGATAGCAACGAAACTTCTCATGGCACAGCTTGCGCCGGAATAGCGCTGGCAGAAGAAAATGGCACCGGAATGGTTGGGGTTGCCCCTGGTTGTGCCTTAATGCCCATTCGCACTACTGGCTTTGTGGATGACGAATCAATTGAGGAAATTTTTGCTTGGGCTATTGAAAAAGGGGCTGCGGTACTTTCTTGCAGTTGGGGCGCTTCTGCTATTTATTTTCCCCTTTCCTTGCGCCAACGCGCCGCAATTACCCGCGCAGCTACCAAAGGACGCAATGGTAAAGGTTGTGTGATTATTTTTGCTGCTGGTAATTCCAACCGCCCAGTTGATGGTAAGGTTGACGAGCAAAATTGGCCCAAGAATCTTTTAAAAGGTAATACTAATTGGCTCAGTGGTTTTGCGGTACACCCAGATGTGCTGACTGTCTCCGCATCCACGAGTATGAATAAAAAAGCAGCTTACAGCAATTGGGGAGAGAATGTTTCTATATGTGCCCCCAGTAACAATGCCCCCCCAGGAATGTGGTTTCAGGACACAGGATTTATCTACACCCAACCGGCGATCGCTACTTCTTTAGCTGGACTGGGAATGTTTACCACCGACCAAATGGGAGCCGCAGGTTACGACCCAGGAAATTTTACCAGCAACTTTGGTGGTACTTCTGCAGCAGCTCCTGTAATTGCGGGAGTTGCGGCATTAGTTTTGTCAGTGAACCCTGACTTAACTGCACAACAGGTAAAACGGATCTTGCTTCTTACGGCAGATAAAATTATCGACATAGACCCAGACCCCCAATTAGGTTTCCGTGAAGGGACGTATGATGGCAATGGACATTCTCAGTGGTTTGGTTACGGAAAAGTAAATGCACTTAGAGCAGTACAAGCTGCAAAAAGGTTACGACAAGCCCCGGCAGTCGCTACCAACCAAATACAGGCAGAAAATTCTCGTCCTTTGGTGATTCCAGATAATGACAAACGGGGGATAAAAAGCGCGGTTGGGATGGAAGACTCTAGCCTCATCAAAGATATTCAAGTCAATGTCGATATCACTCATGACTTTTTAGGCGATTTAGAAATTTATTTAATAGCGCCGAATAATCAAAGAGTCTTGTTACAAAGCCGCACTTTAGGCCGTCGCAAAAACTTGCAAACAACTTATACAGTGCGATCGCATATTGCCCTAGGGCAGCTATTATCCTTGTCAAGCAAAGGAAACTGGCAGTTATGGTTAATCGACTACGCACCACAGGATGTGGGAACACTTAATCGCTGGAAACTAACTTTGGGAATTTAGTTAATGGTTACTGGTTGGTGGTTGGTAGTTGGTAGTTGGTAAATTAACAACTAACAAATTACAAATTTGGCATTTGTGCAAATGCACTATGGGTGATTTCTGATTCATGATGGATTAATTCCTGCAGTGCGTGACCTAAATCGGACGTGAGACGTTTGGCATCGCGTTTCACACAGCCGTTTGTGTAATCTGCTACGGCGATCGCTGAACCGATGTGAATGCTAACGTCAGTACCCCAGTTTGGATAAGGTTGACTATAGTTAATGCCGATGGGTACGATTCTAATTCCCAGTTCAGGGTGACTAGATTCAGCAGTCAAAGCTAGACGGGCTGTTCCAGGCTTTAATGGGTGAAGTTTACCTTTACGGATGCCACCTTCAGGAAAAATCACCAACATTTCTCCATCCTCAACTAACTCAACGGCATGACGAAGAGAGGTAATTGATGGGTGCTGAGTATCTACAGGAAAACCCCCTAATCGGCGGATAAACCAGCCTTGCAACCCCCGGCACTCAGTTTTGGTTACCATGAACCGCAAGTCTCGCCCTGTCACGCAACGACCAGTAGCGTAAGGAAGTAGTAATGAATCCCAACGTGACCGATGAGTAGGTGCAAGAATAACAGGACCAGTTGCTGGGATATTTTCTTGTCCGGTGACTTGAATTCGCCTAAAAAAGAGTGGAAGGAAGTTAAGCCCTAAAAAATAGCTTAGAGGGCTTAACCAAGCAGAAACCTGGGAGGTGGTATGAGCCGATTTCGGATTTGCCGAAGTATTCGCTCTTTGTTGGTCAAAAATTAGGTTGGGCGAGTGAAGTTCCATCATCATCACGGTGGCTGCAGATTGTTGGGTGAAATGTAGTAAAAACTTGATTAGTTACACCGTAGATTTTCTTCCCTGACTTGTGTGGCATCCACTGGACAGTTTTACCTCTGTCTGTTACTTTTTCCAAGTCGCCGATTAGCAAACCAAGTTTGTAACTCTTGGCGGCAGTCAGACTCTAGAATGCCTCCAATTACACACAAATTGTGGTTGGAAGCTGCGCTATCAGGAATGTTGGCAACGGTACGAACTGAGCCAGTTTTGGCGTCGTCAACCCCATAGACAAGAAGTCCTAAACGTGCTTGGATAATTGCACCCGCACACATCGGGCAAGGTTCTAGAGTCACGTAGAGAGTACATTGGTTTAGACGCCAACTTTTTAACGCCTTAGCAGCCGCCCTGAGAGCAATAATTTCCGCATGAGCTGTGGGGTCTTGGTCGCGTTCTTTGTGATTTTCACCTTCTGCAATTAAATTTCCGGATGAATCAACAATAACAGCGCCTACTGGGATTTCTCCAGTATTACCAGCAGCTTTTGCCAATTTTAGGGCACGACTCATCCATTGTCGATGTATAAGATAATCTGAGTATTCAATTAACATTTTCTTATTTGAATCAAGGAAGAAGGAAGAAGGAAGACGTTTACAAGATGTGAATTCAGACCGTTCGGCGAGCGCTCAGTCGAGTCGCGCTCACGCCGAAGCCCCAACTCAAAACGGGCGACCCTTCTTAGGTCGGGGTATTAAACCCCCAACTCCCGGATAAAAAGGAAACTCACAGGCTTCTTCTGGGAGTTAGGAGTTATGAATTTTTAACTCCAAACTCCAAACTCCAAACTCCAAACTCCAAACTCCAAATTCCAAACTCCTAACTCCTAACTCCAAACTCCAAACTCCAAACTCCAAACTCCAAATTCCAAACTCCTAACTCCCTATTTTTAAAAGCAGGTCTAGTTGACCTTTGGTATCTAGGTCGTAAAGGTCATCGCAACCCCCCATATGCTGATTATTGATAAAAATTTGCGGTACTGAACGACGTCCGTTGCTGCGTTCTGCCATCTTTGCTCTAGCCGCTTCGTCACCGTCAATTTTATATTCGGTAAATTTTACACCTTTCCACCACAGCAGCATTTTGGCACGGATGCAGTAAGGGCAAGTCTGCCAAGTGTAAATTTCCGTATTGGCTTTGATAAGTTCTGGATGACGATTTAAAAGAGAGTTGAAAAGTTCCAACATTTTTCTGTCTTATGAATTTTTGTAACGCTTGTCTAACTTAAATTATTACTTGTAAAAGCGTAATTGATTTTTTATTTAATGATTTTTTTATTGTACCTACTGCTTAATAACTATTGGTTTTGGTCTTCATAGACTTTTATCTATATAAAATTCGAGAAAATGTCTAATTTTTGATAATGAAAAAAAGGAAATAAATCGCAACTATAGCGTTCCTAAATCATTTGTGAAAAATAAAATTCCCCGCTTCTTAAAGAGGCAATCTAGGTATGCACATTTTTTGGAATATTAAATTGTTTTTGGAGGTATTTTTTAAATATAAAAGCGAATGCTATCCCTCAATTAAAATTTTAGTAAGTGATTGACTCCACAAATTTTTATTTAGTGCTTACGCAAAATTTTTTCTAAAGCCCAAAATATGCGTCCTGAAACAAAAATATTAATTATTGTATATCAGTAATATAGGATCAAATCAAAAAAATGTAAAATTTTGTAGTTTTTTTTGTCACAAAGAGCAAAAAAGGTTATAGAGAAAAATATTTCTTTGGGGAATTGAAATTTTGCGTGTAAAGTTGAGCCGGAATTACCTAGGGAAGGGTGTTTCCAGGCAATTAATTAGTTCCAAGACTTTAGAGACTTGCGTGCATCCCCTGAAAAACGTTGTAATTTTGGATAATTTTCTCAATTTACAAGAAGGCAATAAAAATTCAGCAGTATCAAAACAGACTAATTAGTAAAACTTCTTAACAAAAACCCTTCCATAGACAATATCTTTCGGGTATCCGCAAGTATCCCCCCTTTGGTAGACTGTAAAACTGACACCGGTTTGCACCGAATAACGTAACGTCAAGCAATTGAGAGGGCTGAGTCTGTGGAAAATACGCTTGGTTTAGAGATTATTGAGGTAGTTGAGCAAGCCGCGATCGCATCCTCACGTTGGATGGGTAAGGGCGAAAAGAACACCGCAGACCAAGTGGCTGTAGAAGCCATGAGGGAACGGATGAATAAAATTCATATGCGGGGTCGCATTGTGATTGGGGAAGGGGAACGTGATGAAGCCCCGATGCTTTACATTGGAGAAGAAGTCGGTATCTGTACTCGTCCAGATGCTAAAAACTTCTGCAACCCTGATGAATTAGTGGAAATTGACATCGCTGTTGACCCTTGCGAAGGCACCAACCTGGTAGCATACGGTCAAAATGGCTCAATGGCAGTGTTGGCAATTTCCGAAAGAGGCGGTTTATTTGCTGCTCCTGACTTTTACATGAGGAAATTAGCAGCTCCACCTCAAGCACGTGGTCATGTAGATATCAACAAGTCAGCTACAGAAAACCTCAAAATTCTCTCCGAGTGCTTAAACCGTGCTGTAGAAGAATTAGTGGTAGTAGTGATGGATCGTCCGCGTCACACAGAACTAATAGCTGAAATTCGCACTGCAGGTGCAAGAGTCCGATTAATCAGTGATGGTGACGTTTCTGCTGCTGTCTGCTGCGGGTTCGCTGGTACCAATATCCATGCGCTTATGGGTATCGGTGCTGCACCAGAAGGTGTGATTTCTGCGGCAGCTATGCGTTGTTTAGGCGGTCATTTCCAAGGGCAATTGATCTACGATCCACAAGTAGTTCAAACAGGTTTAATTGGGGAAAGCAGAGAAGGCAATCTGGCACGGCTCAAAGAAATGGGCATTACAGACCCAGATCGGAGTTATCATGCCGAAGAACTAGCCAGTGGTGCAAACGTATTGTTCGCAGCTTGTGGTATCACCCCAGGAACCCTCATGGAAGGAGTCCGCTTTTTCCACGGTGGTGCAAGAACCCAAAGTTTGGTAATTTCCAGCCAGTCCCAAACTGCCCGATTTGTGGATACAATTCATATGTTTGACGAGCCGAAGAGTTTACAACTGCGGTAGTTAATGGTTAGTGGTTAGTGGTTAGTGGTTAGGAGGAGCAGAGTTAGGAGTTAGAAGGCGCGAAATTCACAACCAACAACTAAGAACCAACAACTAACCACTAACAAATAACAAATAACAAATAACAGTTAACAAATTGACAAAATATGCAAATTGCAGTAGTGGGGTTAAGCCACAAAACAGCCCCTGTTGAAGTCCGGGAAAAGCTGAGTATTCCAGAGCCACAAACCCAAAGCGCGATCGCTCAACTTTTGAGCTATCCCCATATTGAGGAAGTCGCCATACTTAGCACTTGCAATCGGTTGGAAATTTACATTGTCGCTCACGAAAGCGAGCAAGGTATCCGGGAAGTTATTCAGTTTCTGTCGGAACACAGCAAATTAGCTATTCCCTCTCTGCGACCGCATCTGTTTATGTTGTTACATCAAGATGCGGTGATGCATATGATGCGGGTAGCAGCTGGTTTGGATAGTTTAGTACTTGGAGAAGGACAAATTCTCGCCCAAGTGAAAAATACTCACAAACTGGGACAGCAATATAGTGGTATAAAAACGATTTTGAATCGATTATTTAAACAAGCAATTACAGCAGGTAAACGAGTCCGTACTGAAACGAATATTGGCACCGGCGCTGTTTCCATTAGTTCGGCCGCTGTGGAATTGGCTGTGATGAAAGTAGAAAATCTAGCAACTTGCCGAGTGGCGATTCTCGGTGCGGGTAAGATGTCTCGCTTGCTGGTGCAACATCTTGTTTCCAAAGGCGCATCCCGAATTTCTATTTTAAACCGTTCTGTCGAGCGGGCACTAGAATTAGCAAAATTATTCCCCGGACAGCCGATTAAAACTCATCTACTATCGGAAATGATGACAGTAATTGCCGATGTTGACATAGTGTTTACTAGTACATCTGCTATGGAACCGATACTTGACCGCGCCAAACTAGAAATGGTTATAGAACCCAGCCGACCGTTAATGCTATTTGATATTTCCGTGCCCCGCAACGTCCATGTGGATGTGAACGAACTAAGGCACGTCCAAGCGTTTAACGTCGATGATTTGAAAGCAGTGGTGGCACAAAACCAAGAAAGCCGCCGTCAAATGGCTATTGATGCCCAGCGACTGTTGGAAGAAGAGGTAGATACTTTCGATATCTGGTGGCGATCGCTAGAAACTGTAACTACAATAAGTTGTTTGCGGAATAAAATCGAAACTATCCGGGAGCAAGAATTAGAAAAAGCTTTGTCGCGATTGGGTTCAGAATTCGGCGAAAAACATCAAGAAGTTATTGAAGCCCTAACGCGGGGCATTGTTAATAAAATTTTACACGATCCAATGGTGCAATTGCGTGCGCAGCAGGATGTTGAAGCAAGGCGGCGATGTATGCAGACTTTGCAAATGTTATTCAACCTCGATATTGAAGAGCAGTTCAGCTAAAGCAGTTGATTCGAGTTATTGAGTATGAAAACAAACAACTTTAAATCTACATGGTTTGGGCTATTCCCGTTATTACTCGCACAAATGGGATTACCACCAAATAAACCAGAGCAATTATACTCGCGACCAAGGGTTCCGAAAAACTTGCAAGTGGCAGTGGGACAGACATTGCTTGCCTCTTTGAGTGCTAAGGGAGTCCAAATTTATCAGTGTAAGCCACTCTCTGACAATCCCAATCAGTCCGAGTGGAGTTTAAAAGCACCCCAAGCTGACTTATTTGACGCTAAAGGGCAGAAAATTGGCACACACTACATAGGCCCGACTTGGGAAGCAAATGATGGCAGTAAAGTTGTCGGTGAGGTTAAATCCAAAGCGGACTCACCGAATAAGAACGCTATTCCTTGGTTGCTTCTGCAAGCAAAATCAAACCAGGGCAATGGTATTTTCAACAAGGTAAAATATATCCAACGGGTAGATACTGTGGGTGGCAAAGCTCCTGTTAAAGGATGCACTCGGGCCAACACAGGTGCTGAAGTGTCAGTAAATTATACTTCTGACTACTACTTCTATGGCATTTAGTCTTAAAGGATTTTGCATTTTGGATTGCTATTAACAATTAGTCGGGCAAGTCAGAAAGGCTAATGCACTCCTAAATAAAGGCGACTTATACTGATAGCTGCGATGAATTATAAATTTTTCAAACCAATTCATCGAGTAATTCTACTTGTGTTGGGTTTGTGGCTATTGTTTGATTTAGCCTCCCGTGTAGCAGCAGAAATTTTGTGGTTTGGCGAAATTGGGTATTCATTAGCATTTTTCTTGCGCATAAAAACGCAGTTGGGATTGTGGGCGATCGCTTTTTTTTCCTCATCTGCATTTTTGCTACTTAATTTGACTGTAGCTAAAAGGCTAAGTAACTCGATCCCTAGCCCTAAAAACCAAGCACAGGAGGGAGCAAGAAAGGAATTAATTTCCTCAAATTCAGTACTGAAATTACGCTTTCTCCTGCCAATAGTGCTGGGGCTGAGTGCATTGGTAGGATTAGTACTGATTTACTATGGGCAGGAAGTTTTAAATATTTGGCGTCCGAATCTGAAATTGTCGCCACTTTTGGGATTGCAACAAATATCTATTCCAATTGTCCAGTCAGGTTTGCTGCTGGGGTTGACTTTTTTAATATTAATTAATCCTCTGTTTTTCTTAAATGCGATCGCAGTCTCAATTAGTTTGCTGTTGGGTTTTGTACTTTCGGCACACTGGATAGAAATTTTACAGTATTTCCATCAAAGCAGTTTTAATTATAAAGAAGCCCTATTTAACCAAGACATTAGCTTTTATATATTCTCCCTGCCGATTTGGGAACTGGTAGATTTAGGGTTGTTGGGAGTATTTTTATCCGGTACGGCATCTGTAGCGTTAATTTATTTGCGCTCAAAAGATAGTTTGAGTCAAGGGCAGTTTGAGGGATTTTCTTTGCTACAGAAACTCCACTTAAACGCCAATGGTAGCCTTCTAATGTTGGCGATCGCTGGGCGTTATTGGCTATTGCGTTACTCGTTATTGTATTCCACCTATGGTGTCAATTACGGCGCTAGCTATACTGCGATTAAAGTACAGTTGCCAATTTATACAGGGTTAAGTCTTTTGGCTGTAGGGATCGCTGTTTACCTGCTACTAAGAATAATTGCTTTATCTCGGCTGTTAAAGGGAGTAAAGAAAAGGAAATCTTCAATTCCTAATGGAGGAGTTACGATTGGTTACCCTCGCCATCTAATTTACCTGTTAGGATTATATATAGTAGTAGCTAGTATTTCTGGTGAAATATTACCCAATTGTGTACAGTATTTCATCGTCCAACCGAATGAACTAGCTCGCGAACGTCCCTACATTGAGCGTACCATCGCTCTCACCAGACAGGCATTTAATTTAGATCGGATTGAAGCCCAAACTTTTGACCCCCGAGGACAGCTGAGTGCAGATGCATTACAAGAAAATGATTTAACAATTCGCAATATTCGTTTATGGGATACACGTCCCTTGTTAGAAACTAACCGCCAGTTGCAACAAATCCGACCTTACTATCAATTTCTTGGTGCTGATATTGACCGTTACACCTTAAGGAAGGTGGGGAGAGGGGGAGGAAATCTAAATTTTAATACACCACAAGCAGCTGAGAAGCAACAAACAATTATTGCAGCACGGGAATTAGATTATGGGTTGGTTCCGCAGCAAGCACAGACCTGGGTAAACAAACATTTAGTTTATACTCATGGCTACGGCTTTACCCTTAGTCCGGTAAATACTGTTGCTCCTGGAGGATTACCAGATTATTACGTGCAAGATATTGGTGTTGATAATACGGGTAAAGAAGGTTCTTTGCAGATATCGAGTGAGTCAATTCGTGCCAGCATTCCCACTGGGCAACCGCGAATTTATTACGGCGAAATCACTAATAATTATGTAATAACTGGAACAAAAACCCAAGAGTTAGATTATCCCAAGGGTAATGATAATGTCTATAACGTTTACGATGGCCGGGGTGGAATTGCGATTGCTGGGGGATGGAAGCGGTTGGTTTTTGCCGAATATCTCAAAGATTGGCAGATGCTACTGACACGCAATTTCACACCGCAAACAAAGCTGTTGTTTCGCCGGAATATTAAAGAACGGGTACAGGCGATCGCTCCTTTTTTATCCTATGATAGCGACCCTTATTTAGTTTCAGCCGATGGAGGGGCGACAACTAGTAAAGGGGAAAAGACTTATCTATACTGGATTCTCGATGCTTACACAATAAGCAAAGCATATCCTTATTCCGACCCTGGTAAGAATAAATTTAATTATATCCGCAACTGTGTAAAAGTGATTATCGATGCCTACAATGGCAATGTTAATTTCTACGTTGCCGACCCAACAGACCCGATGATCGCCACTTTCGGGAAAATTTTTCCGACTTTGCTCAAACCCCTTGATGCGATCCCTGCGACTCTGCGCAGCCATCTCCGCTATCCTGTAGACTTGTTCAAGATTCAATCTGAACGGTCGTTAGCCTATCATATGA
This sequence comes from Cyanomargarita calcarea GSE-NOS-MK-12-04C, assembly GCA_019359595.1. Lineage (GTDB taxonomy): Bacteria > Cyanobacteriota > Cyanobacteriia > Cyanobacteriales > Nostocaceae > Cyanomargarita > Cyanomargarita calcarea. The sequence continues at coordinate 142,529 of JAHHGZ010000002.1, read as the reverse complement.
CCGATCCCCAAGTATTTTACAACCGGGAGGACTTATGGCAAATACCTACAGAAATTTATGGCAGCAAACCCCGTGCGGTAGAACCGTACTACCTGATAATGAAGTTGCCTACCACCGATACAGAAGAGTTTATTTTACTGCCACCGTTCACCCCAACCCAACGTCCAAACTTAATTGCTTGGTTGGCAGCACGTTCCGACGGGGATCAATACGGCAAATTGCTGTTGTATGAGTTTCCCAAGCAACAACTCGTTTACGGACAAGAACAAGTTGAGGCTTTAATCAACCAAGATCCAGAGATTTCCCAGCAGATTTCTTTGTGGAATCGCGCAGGTTCACGGGTAATTCAAGGTAATTTATTAGTAATCCCGATTGAAAAATCTCTTCTCTACGTTGAACCACTCTATTTAGAAGCCGAACAAAATAGTTTACCGACTTTAGTCCGGGTAATTGTTGTTTACAATAACCGCATCGTCATGGCAGAAACTTTAGAACAGGCATTAACCGCTATATTTGAACCAAAAACACCAACAAAACCTGTAATCGTCCGTCCCGTGAAATAATTTGGATTGCTAATAATTGAATTTAGAATTACTTATCATCGGAATTATTTTTGATTTATTATGCATTTTGGAATCGCTATAAGGTATTCTAAAAAAGCTTATTGATCGCTTCCGGTACACTTGTTTTTTGTATATATACAAACACCTTTGCTTTCTGCCCAAATATTTTGTCGCCTATACAAAAAAATGTCGTGTTTGACCATACCTATTTTTAATTTTTCGCCTAGATACATGAGTGAAATCTAAAAAAGCACTTAAGAAATCTCAAGATTGTTAAGAATACGTAACAAAATTAGCAAGAATGCGAAATGCGCTTACACAGCAGCAATGCTGCGTCCGAGGAGGAGGGTAGTTAGCTAGTTCGGTCTAGTTCTAATTAGATTTAGGTCGAATTTAATTATCAAAAATTATGAAGACAAATCAATTTCAAATCTTGCTGCAATTTTTCAAAGCTTTGGCGGATGAGAGTCGGTTGAAACTTTTGGGTATTTTAGCAAACCAAGAGTGTAGTGTGGAAGAATTAGCAGTGTTACTACAACTCAAAGAGCCAACAGTATCTCATCATTTGTCTAAATTAAAGCAACTGAATTTAGTGACTATGCGTGCTGAAGGTAATACCCACTTATATCAGTTGGATAACGAAGCTTTGCAAGGTATTAGCAAGGAAATTTTTACTATCGATAAGATAGCGTCTTTAGTAGAAGATGTCGATATTGATGCATGGGAAAATAAAGTACTGAAAACTTTTTTAGAAGGTGATATTTTCAATAGTGATGGAGATATCCGTCTCAAAGAAATTCCAGCCAGTCGCAAAAAGCGCTTAGTAATTCTCAAATGGTTGGTGACTAAATTTGAAATTGGAGTTGAATACCCAGAAGAGAAGGTAAATGAAATTCTCAAGCAATACCATATTGACTGTGCCACTTTGCGACGGGAGTTAGTCGGCTACCAGTTGATGCGACGTGAAAATAGTATTTATTGGCGATCGCCCGAGACGTAATTATAAATCAAGTCCACGGAACGCTTTCGGTAGGTCAGTGCGATCGGCAAATAGGGCATTATGCTAAAAACACCGAGGCTGTTGTTTCGCTCAACGAATGGATCTCTTTGACCGTCAAGCATTGCCTTTTTCCTTTTCTGCAACCAGAAGATCGGACAATGTTTTAGCCGTTGCTTAAAAGTCTACATACATTATGATGATGCAAATCTAACTCTGTTATCTGTAACCACAACATATTGTTCAGGTAACCGTTCCGCATAGCTTTCAAGCAACCGCCGAAGCGTTTCTATTTTATTGGCTGCTCGCTCATTTTCAAGTCTCATGAAAATCACGCCTCTATGTGGACATCCGTCTCGGTAAATCTTTTCACCAAAATCTTTGTCATTGGTAATCAGAATCCAATTTTCGGTGAATGCTTTTTGCAGCACATTATCATCATTCATGCCTCGTGCTTCTTCATAAACAGAGAAAACATCATGACCTTGACTGCGTAACCACTCAGCAACAGATGATCCTGTACATTCATCTACTAGAAAGCGCATCTAAGCTGTTTCCATAAGTGGCATGAAAGTTGTATTTGATAGGGACTTACTGGCAAACAAAAGACAAGCTTGAATATCTTCAGGGCTAAGACCTTTGTATTCTTCAATAATTTCTGTGACAGTTGCACCATGAGCAAGGAGGTTTAGAATATACTCAACGCTCAAACGGGTTCCCCTAATTACTGGCTTTCCTACCATGACTTTAGGATTTAGAACAATTCGCTCGTATAATTCTTGGTCTGTCATAATCTTGATTTCAGCATTGAATAAATTCATTTTAGAATTTTGCACCAGTAGTCAACCACGGTGGGCAGCATAGCCCACCCGAACTACCTTTAGACCTTAAAGTTCTCCACAATCCGCTTCATCGCTTCTTCTACATTCTCCCGACTGTTAAATGCAGAAATCCGGAAATAACCTTCACCTGCAGCACCAAAACCAGAACCAGGTGTACCCACAACATTGCAAGTATGCAACAACTTATCAAAGAAATCCCAACTCGATAAACCGTTGGGTGTTTTTACCCACACATAAGGTGCATTTACACCCCCGTACACCTCTATACCAGCGGCTGTCAGTTTCTCACGAATAATCTTGGCGTTTTCCATGTAAAAGTTGACAAGTTCCTTAATTTGTGATTTTCCTTTCTCTGAATAAACAGCTTCTGCACCGCGTTGCACAATATAAGAAACGCCGTTGAATTTGGTAGACTGGCGGCGGTTCCACAGCTTCCACAGTTCGACATCGGAACCATCGGCAGCTTTTCCTTTGAGTGTCTTGGGTACGACTGTCAAGGCGCAGCGGGTACCGGTAAAGCCGGCATTTTTGGAGAAGGAACGGAATTCAATTGCACAATCTCTTGCTCCTTCAATCTCATAGATGGAGTGAGGTATGCTGGGGTCGTTGATGAAGGCTTCGTAAGCGGCATCAAAGAAGATTATCGAGCCATTTGCAAGAGCATAATCTACCCAAGCCTTTAGATGTTCCTTAGTTGCTGTAGCTCCGGTCGGATTATTGGGGAAACAGAGGTAAATTAAATCGACTTTCTGAGTGGGAATTTGGGCGGTAAAATTATTTTCTGCGGAAATTGGTAAATATACCAAGCCATCAAATTCGCCTTTTTCGTTAATTTCTCCCGTATGTCCTGCCATGACGTTGGTATCTACATACACAGGATAAACTGGGTCGGTGACGGCGATGATGTTGTCGTCTCCCAGAATGTCAAGAATATTACTACAGTCACACTTAGAACCGTCGGAGATGAATACTTCCGATGCATCCACCTCACATCCGCGAGATTGAAAATCATGTTGGGCGATTTTCTCCCTTAACCAAGCATAGCCCTGTTCTGGTCCATAGCCTTGGAAGGTAGAGCGATCGCCCATTTCTTCTACGGCTTTAATCATCGCTGTCCGACAGGCTTCTGGTAATGGTTCTGTGACATCACCAATCCCTAAACGAATAACCTTAGCTTCAGGATTAGAAGACGCAAAACTATTTACTCGACGAGCAATTTCCGGAAACAGGTAGCCGGCTTTGAGTTTGAGATAGTTGTTGTTAATTGTTGCCATAAGGAACAGACTTGGCTGTGTTTGCCTGGGGTTGGTGGGGATTTCAACATTTTGCAACAAATCTGAGGCCTTATGAATGCAGATTCGGAATTTTGATCAAGTAGACTCTTTGAACAAGGGGCAAAAATGATACTTGACCACCAACTTTTCCCATTCTGTAAAGATGGCGGAGGTGTCTGGCTGGAGTATAAACAACTGCTTCATTAGTCCAATTTCATAAGATACCTGAGCGATCGAAAAGCCGAAGCCATTGACACTCACGGGTCTTGTTGCTACTACCCAAAACTCAATGATGGTTTGGGGAACGATTTTCAGCGTCTTGTCTTCAGCCTCTAATGCGACATAGGCACTACGGGCAGGTGGATGTAACGGGTCAGTGTTTTGTGCCAGACGTAGCAGGACATTGGTATCCACCAAATAGGTCATAGTTGATTATCTTCCCGTTGCCGATAGATACTCTCACGACTAATAGCTTCATCAGAAAGTGGTGGAACCTTAGCAAGGGCAGGATTGTTGCAAAATCGCTCAAGAGCAGCCATCCGTTCCTCACGGGGTGATGGGATGAGAGACGGGGACTCTGCCAGGTTGCTCTGAATCAGAGATTGAAGATACTGCTCAACAGACATTTGAAGTGCATCAGCTTGGGCTATTAGCCGTGCACTTCTTGGCTATTCGCGGCACCTTAAGTTAATTAGTGGTTGGTAAGTCGAGTGCCAACAAACACTGTGGCTGTTTTCTGAAATTACTTGGGGCTTTTTGATACTTTTCTTTGGATGCGCGGGGGTTTCATTATGTGGTATCGATATCGATTTGGGCCTCTCTACTCTGCCCAGCATATCCAAGCAAAAAATGGCCCGGTTTTCACCTTGGACACCCTGGACTAGGATAGTCCGATGGAGATTTTAATTAAATAATAGAGTCAAATATTTGTTGGGCCGTTAGATTCAACTGCGGGAAAGTCGGCGATACGATGCGGTCAGTACCTCTAAATGGTGTCATTTGATATTCACTATCGATTAATTCACATACGAAAATTGTAGGTTGCTTAGGTTTACCAATGTATTTACGTCCACCCAACGCGGCATAGTCCACAATCCAGTATTCTCGTATACCCATAGCTTCATAATCATTAAACTTTTTATCATAATCATCCTGCCAGTTGGTACTAACTATCTCAATTATTAAGGGTATAGATTCTGGATAAATGAGTGTAGATTGTTTTTTCCAGAATGGTTCATTTACGAGATTGTTTGGATTGATGACCAACATATCAGGTATGTAAGCTGATGGTTCATTGGGTGTTTTTACGAATGCTGACGATGAGACTAGATACGGTTGTATCAAAGGTAATATTACTTGCAGTAAAAAACTGATAATAAATGTGTGATCACCCGTGGCTGGTGGCATCTCAATTATTACTCCATCGTGTAATTCGTAGCGTTTCCCGTCTTCTGGATACCATTCGATAAATTCATCGAACGAATATAGTTTTTGTAGTGGTTGGGTTTGGGTCATGACGTTTAATTTATCTCTTTATTAAAATGTATCGCTGGCAACCTGAATCCGAACCAGTATTGATTGTATTAGATGATGTCCAAAGTATAGATAGCGCGATGCCTGCTTGCGCTCCCTTGCGATCGCCAGACAACAATCAAATGCTTAACCATTAGACATCTCCGAACCAAGCCAGACTGAACCAAGCCAGACTGCGTATAAAGTATCACCGTCAGATGTTTGAGTTATGTTGTAAGCTGTTTTTTCAAGAACTTTTACATCCTGGGGTGTTAATTCATCAAATTTTTCAGAATGCACAACATCATCTATGGCTAATTCCCATGTTATATCATCCAAATTGTAGCGATTTGAAGCATATTCTTGATATGTGAATTCTTGGTCTTGATTTTCTGAGGTAGAAAAAACATTATTGTACCAATCAATTCGTTCACGTATTCCGGCAACGACTTCTGACTTATAAAATCGTGGATGAAACAACCAAATTTTTAAGTAAAAAGGTTCTCCTCTTTTAATAAGTTGGTTTCTCCAATTGTGGTAAATTTCAAATATCGCTTCTAAAATTAACCGTCTGTACCACATTGGTGTTGATGCTCTGACAGATTCAATTCTTACATGATCCCAGTTGAAATTATTTAAATCAATGTTGAAATTTCGCTCTTTCCATTTGGGAATTTTTCTAATCTGTCTTTTCCAGCCTCTAACCTTCTTTTTAGACCAAAATCGATTGAACCGATTTGCCATAAATCTTGCAATATAATATTTTCTCACAGGATTATACAGCAGAATACAACTCGTCTTGATTATGTAGAGGTGGTAGTTGAGAAACCGGAACACTCCATATTGAGCGCTTTTCAGTGCGATGATGCCCTTTTTTTACCCGTTCGTCGTAGCTTACGGTTATGCCTTCTTATCAGTTCCTCAAGCGATCGCTCGGAGATAGTTTCCCCTAGCACACTGGCATCGAGTCCAATTTCGCGGTCAATGGTAGCAATGCGCTGCAAGAGCCAAACAAGCTGATGTAGCACTTTGGTCGGAAAGAATTGGGTTTAATGCAGCAACCGCGATCACCTCTCAGTTACCTCCACCGCAATTGCCTTACTGCTTTGTTGCACTCCAATTAATAACATTATCAGAGCATGGCGTATAAATTCTTTCGCTTGGACTGCGAAAATCATGAATTTCCAGATTTCCAGATGTAGTCTCATTGGATTTAAATGCACCTTGGAGAGATGCCTTTGAAGTTCGCGATGACAACACAAGAAAAGAATATGAGTTATCCGGTTCAGATATATTTGCGGTATTAAAAGACTTGTGACTTGACCACTTTTAAGCCAGTAAAGCATTTGTAATCGCTCTTTGCTACTTGCCGTTGTTGCATATTTAACAGCTTTTTCCAATTCTTCAAGGCTTTCTTTAATCTCGACTTGCAATCTCAAACCCATCACGTTTAAACCAAACGCACCCTTATTTCTAATTTAGCGCAGCTTCATACAGAAATGGTATTAGTTGGCGGATTGGGGATGACTTATGCTTCTGCTGGTGCTTTTTTGGTACTGCTGTCGCTGATTTTAGCTGTATTAGGAAGGCAGATATTCGGGCAATCAACTTCCAAAGCAGTACATTGACTCAATCGTTACTTTTGTTGGTCAATGCTTTTGTAAAGGAGGAAACGCGATCGCGATAAGCGTCAGGATTATCAAAAGCCAAAGAAAGATTGATTCGGTAAGACTCGGGTTTCATATTGGCAAAGGAAAAAGTATCAGTTTGATGAAAGGTTCTGGCATCAAACAAAAGTGCGCGGTTGCATTTGTAATTGACGCTGACTTTTTGTCCTGCCGTAAAATCTTTTACATACTGCTCTGACCAAAGATATGATGAGGGCTTATTAGAGGAAGCTTCGGACTCACGCTTGACATCAAAAAAAACAAGCCCCCCTCCGGAAGAATCTAGGTTGTACTGTTCTGGTGTCAGCCAGATATTTAAGGTTAAAGCTCCAATATCAGAATGGACTTTTCCAAGGGCATTTTTAGGATACATGAGCGCCCAATGTTCGACCAATTCATAATTAGAGAACAGAGAGGGACAATGAACTTTAAGTGATTCTGCAATCGTGAAAATTGTCTCTATATCAGGTCTCATATTATTAATAATAGGCTGTTCTATGTCATCCTGATAGCGCCATCCCAAGTGATTCAATAGCTCTTGATGAAGTTGCTTGCAAATATTAGGTTGGAGAAAATCGTCCATCACTACATAATTGTATGGTGTAGACGACTTGTAAGCTTCCAACACCGACTGCCAATTTCGTGAAGCAATCAAAGAAGACTCTAATACATCCTTAATCATAAAACCTCGTAAAAGTGTCAATTGATTCCTAGTAGCACTTTAGTTGCTTTAGGATTACCAGCCATGCGAGAATCAGTAAAAATGTGATTGAGAAATTCCTTCGTAGCTTCAACAGCCAAAGCTCGTGCAGTTGAAAATCCAGTTCGGCTGTCATCATCCTTATTAATTCCTGTGGGACAGGCTAAGGGAAGTCCATGTCGGCATTTTCCATCCGGAACACTGCATGATGGAACTACCTTCCCCGAGAAGAGGAAATACCCAGAGGTTAATTCACTTAAGCCGGCACCAGCGAGAGTGCCTGGATCTTTCGGACAAGTTGGCGTGTCTTTCCTAGCTCCAGAAAATTCCTCACGACCTAGTTTATTATTGATATTAGGGCTGGTATGTCCCAGCTCTAACCAATTACTGTGAGCATAGAAGTCCTGAAGAGTATGCAAGGCACCACCTAGATCCTTACGAGCCGATGACTCTTCGGGATCTTCGTCAATAACTTTAGCGATCGTTCGTTCTTTGAGGTTAACGAGCCGTTTACTTCCACCAAGAAAATCTTCTCCGTCGAAATGCTTCTCAGGGCTGAACTGGTTGACTACCTGATCCGTATCCTTATTAGCATCCACAATCTGCTGGATGGCTCGGTTTGAAAATTTCAGCGTTTCACCATCGATCGCAGGCTGGGTGGCAGCAAGTGCTTCTCTAGTGATTGCTTCGTGTATGGGAACCTTAAAAGCCAAGGCAGATCCTTGAACCCATAAAAGTAGCGAACCTGTCAATAGCACAGCTAAAGCAATCTTTTTAAGACTTTGCATTTTATTTTATTAAAAAGTTTGTTACTGTTACAACTCTTATTCAAGAGTAAGACAATCCTGAAGTAGAAAAATTATTCCCAACTAGAATCAGAGTGGTAGTCTTGAGTTAAAACAAGTTGCCAAGTAGAATCCCTTGAAAGTTCTAGGGCATAGCGGTGATAATTTAACAAGCTCTCTCGGTGACCAACACTAATAAAAGTTGTTTCAGTTTGTTGCAACTGTCGATAGAGATTTTCCTCATTTCTCAAATCTAAGGCACTTGTTGCTTCATCCAAAATAACGTAGCGTGGACGAGTGACCAACAGTCGGGCAAAAGCGAGACGTTGTTGTTCTCCTAATGACAAAATATTTTCCCAATAGACTTCTGCATCCAAGCCACCGATTCTTGCGATCAAGTCATAAAGGTTGACTTGTTCCAACACTTGTTCAAGCTCCCGATCCGTCACTTCACTACTATTTCTATTGGGGTATAGTAGCTGTTCTCGCAGAGTTCCCAAAATCAGGTAAGGACTTTGGGGCAAAAACAACATTTCTTCTAGGCTTGGTCGCACTAAACGACCTGTCCCAGCGTTCCATAACCCAGCAATTAGCCGTAGCAGAGAACTTTTTCCCGAGCCACTAGGGCCCACTATTAGCAGTCCACCAGGTTCAACCGAAACTGATAAGTTTTGGACTAAAATTTGCTCGTAGTTGGGAGTTTGCAATGTAACTTCTTCCAAGGCAAAACGGTCTTCTTCCACTGTCTCAACGGTACTACCTGGCTTTTGTATTGTCGCTGCTGCCAAAGCCTCCAAGAAAGTTGCTGCACGATTAATCAAACTACTAAATGAACCGAAAGATCCAAACTGAGATACAAGTGTTGACAGTGCCCCTGCCACTTGAGCGCAAGCGATGGTCGCTTGAGAAACCTCACCCAAATCAATTCGATCCACAAAATATAAAGGTGCTACCGTTAAAAATGGAACTACATAAAGAAAAGACTGATATGCATTGGCAAATAGTTGTAAATTCCGCTGCCAATCAATGATTCGAGTAAAATTCTCAATCAAGTCAGTAAATTTTTTCTTAACTAGACGTGATTCCTGGGCTTCACCTCGAAAAAAAGCAATCGATTCAGCATTGTTGCGAACATGAGTCAAGCAATAGCGGTAATCGGCTTCGGATTCGAGTTTATCGGAATTAATCCCCGACCCTTCCCTACTCAGAAAAACCGTGACAGCGTTGCCAAAGATAGAATAAAGAATCAGAACAAATACTATTAGTTTAGAAATAGACCAGAGAATTCCAACAAAAGCAATTATGACAATAATTTTTTCGATAATAATGAACAAAGAATCTAGAGCGAGACTGGGTATTGGCTCGATTTCTTGAGATATACGTTGGTCTGGGTTTTCAATGTCAGACTGAAAATTAATTTGATAGTAAGCCCGATTGTGGAAATATTTATCCAAGATATAATTGTTTAGCCATTCATACCAATCGAGAGCGAGCTTTTTTCTAAAATATTCAGACAATACTATCAGCGGTGTCAGAATTGCAAAAGTTGTAGCATAAAGAAATAATAAACGGAAGAAGTTTGGAGCATCTCTTTGTTCAAGGACGTCTAGCAAGTCTCTATTTATATAACTGTTGAATGCATTTAAACTGTTGAACGAGAGCAGCAATAACAGCACTAAAGCTAACCTAGACCATGACCACAAAATTTGTGGTAATGTCCTTCCTTCTTCCTCGGATGGATACCAGTAAGGTTTAGCAATTGCTAAAAATTGATTCCACAACTGACTGTCAAATATATTCATCTTGGTTCTCCAGGTGGAGTTATCTGTAAATTTGACTCCAAAGGATAAGTGATATCTTCTGTTCCAGTTGTCCAACAAATATCAAAAGCCATATTCAGCAGTTCTTATTTCAAGAACACATGATATAAAACCTTAAAACCAAAAATTTTTGATTTATTAACAAATAGCCCAATTGATTAAACTATACAAGGGCGTAGATTTACTGTCTTAAGACCTTTAAACTATAAAAAGTATCCCAATATATTTTCTCGGGTAGGCTTTGAAAGCTAAAAGGGATAATTTATCCGCTTTTTTGTGGGGGTTTAATACCCCGACTTATTTAGGTCGCTCGTTTTGAGTTGGGACGGCAGCTTGCTCTTGGAAGCTTCCTTCTTCAAACGTGCCTTGTCTGAATCCCCATATATAAACCTGTTCCTTCTTCCTTCTTCCTTCTTCAATTTTTGTAAGCCCATTCATTACCTACCTTTTTACTATTATCCTCGCTTCTAGTAAGCAATTTTTGCATCCAGTTATCAGGAATAAGGAACCCGAAACTCCAGCGATTAAATTGCGTCGGGTTAGCTATACAATGCCAGAATAATTTATCGGAATTATTTTCGACTTTAAAAAATCGAACTATCTTGGGTTCTTCATCAAGTGTAACTAACTCCTTAGTCTGAGGATTCATATAGCGAAAGAATGATTTTTCCGGCTTATCTGATTCAAAAGCATCGAAATCAATCCAATACATTCTCCATCCCGGCTGGGTTTCATTGGTATGCCATAATCTGTATGAATTTGGCGGATACCATAAGCTTCCGGAAAACTTAACTTCAGTGTCAAAAAGATTCTCCAAAAATTGAATTATTCTAAATTTACTAAGAAAATAATCTTCATAAAGCTGGTGTTCTACATGAAGATCCAAATTGATTAAGTGAAATGACCGTTTTGTATATTCCGGGAATGGTTCAAGAGCTTTTTTCCTCATATCTGACTTGATAATATCGTCATAATAAGACTTGAATTCAAGTGAAGAAGGAGAGATAGAGGTAAAATTCAAGTCGTCATTTTGAAAATATTTTTCAAACTCATTCATATCTACTGTACTGGGTTTGATTTTGAGTTTTTCAAACTCTAGAGCGATTTTATCAAAATTTGCAATATCTGAGCATTTGAAATCATAGTGATATACTTGATTTGAATTTTCATCTGAATTAATAGAAATATTATTTAAAGAAACCTTTTGGTCATCTTGGTAAGTAGCATTTGCTTCAGCAATGTCTTCTTCTGTGAAATAGTAGCCATAATTCTCTCCAAGCTTAATCATCTCCCGATAAGTAGTGATTGTCCTGACCTTCTGCTTCAACTCTTCACTTTTTAGAAATTCTTCATGGAACTGTTGGATAGATTCTTTTGGCATAAGTCTTTTTTTCTTCTTTCAGATTTAATCAATGCATATGGATGGGAACAGTTAAGTCCCGATTGCTTGGCTCTGAATATTTGGTGGAGGATCTAATAGGAGGGGTGAAGGTATTCGTTCCGGATAGGCTAAACGCAAAAAGTGCATTCCAATACCAGCCAATCCAAGCATTAGATCGGGAAGGACATCGTTACCACCAGTACCACAAATCCAATAACGGCTCTTCTCAAAATTCCGCCACTGTGCTTGGGCTTGTACATTCGCTTCCATCTGCAAATAAGGTTCATCCCTTAACTTGGCAACCCGCAGTAAAAGTTCGGCATTTCCTGCTTTCCCGTGACATAATGAGTCATTTCCTAGCTGATGAAAGTTACGTAACGTTGCACTCAAAGCCGTATAAGCTTCCCGCAGTAAATCGTCGTCATTTTTGCCTAAAGCTGCCCAAATTGCAATGCGGCTCAAACCAATTCCTGCCGCACCATTACACCAAGCATTCGCAAAATGTGGTAATTTTCCACTCAGCTTCATCACTGATGTTCGTAAATCATACCAATCGCGTTGGGCTAAATCGAATTTGCTTGCTTCATAAGCAAAAGCTTGGCGACCAGCTGTAATGTATTGATTATCTTTGATGTGGCAACCAAGCAAAATTAAAGCCCAGCCAATGCCGCTAGCTCCGTGGGAGAAGCCAGTTAAGTTCGCTTGTGCTAGTTCTGAACGATTACAAGGCCAACTAAGCGTACCGTTCTCGTAAGTTGCATATTCAAGTAAGTGTTGAGCGCACTGGGTAGCCAGGGTAAGGGCTTTCTCGTATCCAGCCTCTGCCAGAACAATCATTACAGGAATAATCCCAGCAACACCATGTAAAATATCAAAGTAACGATCTTGACTAATGTCAGGTATTAGTTCATCAATCAATTCGGCAGCTAAATCAAGCAGGGTTGGTTTATTCCATAGTTGGGCAAGGTGTGTTAATAGGTAAATTAAGCCAGTTGCACCTTGGAATACCCCAACCATCGTAGTATCACGTTGCTTGATGGAATACTCTAAAGCTCTTTCTGCCGCTTGGCGAAACTCAGGCTGTGGTTGAATCCAATCTAGGTAAGCCAAAAATAAGCAAATCCCAGCCGATCCAGCATAAAGATCCGATCGAATATCCACGATATCTTTACGAGTACCCGTAAATTCATAATTTTTCCACGGAGCTTCACTGGAAGACGGCTGAAGCAATTCGCATAACTGCCAGCCTATTTGTTGAGCATAATTAACGGCTGAATCAATAAAATATTGGTTATTAATTTCTTCAGTGGAAAAGCTGGTATAAATGTATTGATTTTGCCGAATTTGGTTTTCCGTAGATAATTTATGAATTCGCTTGGCTGCATTATCCAACGGTGAAATCGCTAAAGTATCTGGCAGTAAATGGTGATAGTTATAAATTAATTCATTATCATCATCTGCCTTTGCAGTAAAGAGTGGAACATCTAATTGCCACAGTGCTGCAACTTCACACTCTGCTAGCTGATAAGTCTCGTCCCACTTCCTCGGATGTTCAATTAAGCTGCTGAAAAACAAATCAACTTCTAGTGGATCGGCTAAACATTTCGGGTGTTGTGCTGCAGCAATTAACTTAACATAAGTTTGTGTTCCCAAATTGATGAAGCGGACTGATGAAGGAGCGAATAGCTTTGTAATCTGCTGTATTCCGAAGCTGGTATTTTGTTGGAACCAACTATAAACTTGGTTAAACCCACTCACAATACAGTCTTGATAATCGTGCGGACCTACTAACTGTCCGTTGTAATATATGCGATTAGCTGGTTCCACTTCAACGCGCTCCCCAACTTTTTGTTCAACTGCCAAAGCTAATGACATCCGAGAATCATTAATTTTGGATACAGAAAATGGGGACTCGTAAGATTCACCACCGCTGTAGCCACTTATACTCCTTGTTCGATCCGCAGCTTTTGGACGTGGCCAATCAAGCATCACGGTTTTAAATACCGAATCAAATACTGTATTTGGTAATTTATCAAGATTGTGGGGTAGGACTTCTAGGACTGTTTCACAATCGCAAATAAAAGCATTACCGTTAGCGACAAGAATATTTTCATAATGCATATCCCCGCCGCCTAATATATAAAATATAGCTAAATATCCGCCTAATTGACTATAGAACCTCTCAATATCCTTTTTGCTTAAGACATGATTTTTCCCAGAAGGAATAAACTCTGCATAACCATAGTCTTCCTTACAAAGCACTTTGTAGGTAGCAAACTCAACAACTTTAGCTCGGTTCAAAGTTTCCAGCAACCCTTGCATTGCAGCTTCAGATTTGAGACACCGGGGTTTATAAACTATAGTTGCAGTCTCAGATTCGATTAGCTCTAATTCAACAATGATTACGCTTTTGCCCTCAGCATGGTGGTCGGACTGACCCAACTTCAAGGATTTGATTTGGGAAATTTCTCTACCACCAAAGAAGGTAGAACTGATTTGCTCTCGATCGATAGTCAAACGTTGGATCAATTCTTCACCAGCAGTGCAGAGAAAATTGGTGATTTGAGCTAGCCAACGTCCTAGTACGGGAAATTTGCAATAAAAGCGGTGGTAATCTTGCTCGCTATTAAAGGTTTGTTCAAGATAAGCGATGTAAGCATCACGAGAATCGGATGTTTTGGCGATATTATTTTTGGAGCAGTAAACATTTATATCTGCTTCCAGTGCCCAAGCTAAAGATATTTCAAACCGCTTTAACAGGTGAAGCTGAATATCAGCCAAGACTTGCGGATTAATTGTATACCTGCCTTGCTGGGATACGTTAATTACATTACATAGCGATCGCAATGTTTGGTCTAGTAGTCGTAGAAATGGCTCGCAAACTTTTGCAAATTTACCGTAATAAATATCATTTTTATACCAGTATGCATCCGAAAAATCCTCTCTCGGTAAGTCTAGCGTTGCGAGAGCCGCTTGATAAACGTTTAACCATTTTGCATGGACTTTAATAAACTCGAACCTATCCAATTCAGAGAAATTAGCTAAATTCAATTCATATAATTTATACTTAGTTAGCAGTTCTTTGATATCACCAATTTTCGGGAAATGAGTCAGGGACTGCTGATTAGAGTCCCTCTTGATGAACTTTGCGGCTAATTTGCCTGCTATTTTTTCTACAATCCAGGTATCAAGTGGGCTGAGTTGAGTAGTACACTTTACCTGTAGATTACGTTTTGCTAATTGCTGAACAATGATAGTGCGCTCAGATAGATTGCTAGCGCAAGTGGCAATTTCAAGAAGTGAAGAAGGATTGAGCATTGTAGTCTATCAACTCATGCATTGCGGGAAGGTAGGCGCAAATAGTAAGAGTTTAAAGTACCTTGTTTTTAAATTTCATACTTCAATTCAGCAATGCCATATTCACGAAGAAAGAAGGAAGAAGAAAGAAGGAAGAAGTACCCACATGAGCACTCATGTGGGATTGAAACAAGGACACTGTTTTTCTTCTCTGCGAGACACTACGTGAACGCGCTACAAAGGACTCGAAAAACATCTTTTTTTTACTGAAGCTCTAAACTTACGAACGCGCATTTTTATTAGCTACTCCTTCTTCCAACTTCGGTCCTTACTTCAACATCATTTGTAAACCAGACTAGCACCACATTTAAATTACTTTGATGCTAGCCCAAAAATTATCTTAGGGAATTCCACGAAACCAATCATCCTATAGAACAAACAGGTCAAAAAGCCTGTTTGGCAAACTGTACATCTGCACTACAAGAATATTAGGAAACTTTCTGATGTTGAATTCCCCTACACAGATCCAAGAAATAAGTCATCTGTCAGGCAGGATGTCTGCACATACCAAAATTTTATCAGACTATTTCTTTGGAAATTGCCGATCGCAAAAGAGACTACAGTATAATCTCTTGATTGAAAACTCTATGCCGCTACTTCGTAATTTTGCCTCTCTTATCGGTGTTAGAACTGCACAAATAAGTTACCTTTTTTAATCACTGAAAGCCTTGAGAACCAAGGC
Organism: Cyanomargarita calcarea GSE-NOS-MK-12-04C; assembly: GCA_019359595.1. Classification (GTDB taxonomy): domain Bacteria; phylum Cyanobacteriota; class Cyanobacteriia; order Cyanobacteriales; family Nostocaceae; genus Cyanomargarita; species Cyanomargarita calcarea. Next base: position 126,949 of record JAHHGZ010000002.1, on the reverse strand, counting down.
TTATATTTTTCAAAACAGGTAATTTACTTGCGCACGACCCTAAGAAAGAAAATTACCAAACAAGGCACTCATTAAAAAGTAAAAAGGCAAAAGAAAGAATAAGTAAAAGGGTTAAAGCCCTAAATTTATTTACGAAAAGAGTAAGAGATTTTGTTAGACACGCACAGCCCAAGAAAGAAGGCTTCCCTTACAAATCCCATAAATAAGTTTAGGGGATGTACTTTTTACTTTTATCTTTTTTCTTTTTTACTTTGTTGTCCCATCACAAACAATGGTGTAGGGACCGCCAGTACAGGTACTTTGGCAAGCCATTGAAACTATTCCCAATTCTCCTTCAATATTGTCCTTCAAGTCGATACCTGATTGCTCCTGCGTTGCAACTGATTTTGGCAGTACTAGTTCGGTCTCAGATGAGATGCCAAAATATTTAGGGTTGCTCTCCAATTCGTCCCGGAAATCTGCATCAGTCGCAGCTCGCTGCAACAGTTGCTCAAGGTAATTCGCAGAAGGTTTCTCAACGGTATTCTTAGACATAAAACACCTCGCAAATGATATTCAAGAAATTAGTCAATATTGGCAAATAGCAGACTTGTTAGGGTTTTTCCCTAAATACAGGAGCGACTTCACGAAATTCCAAATCAACTCCCTGTATGTCTCTCAAAACTTTAGTATCAGTGTTTTCTCTGACACATCTTCCTTTAGGAGGATTTGTATTCAATTTGACTTTTTAAAGCAATCTTCCCGAGGATTTCACCACACATACTACTATGTTTTTTAATTCATCGGCCTAAAGAGAGATTTGTATTAATGCGATTAAATAATTATTTTAAAATCATCTATCTTTGGGAAGTTTTATTATTTCACTTAATGCAATTTATTATCTACGGTCGTTTTTTGCTTGGAAAACTATTTTACTTATGGTGAATAAGTATTTATATTTTTGTAACAACTAAAAAACTTGATTATTAATAAATATAATATTTAACCAAAGTATCTCTCGCTAGTTTTAGCCTTATACAGTCAGGTCAGGTTCTATTTATTGAGCGGATACGATCTTATAACGTTCGCAATTCGACAATGAAGCCCCCTACTCCCAATTCAAAGGGGAGAAGAAAATTCAAACGGCCAACATAACTACGAAAAGGATCACGGAGTGGACGAGCAGTGATTTTTTAAGCTATCTACTCCTTGATTCATAAGGTTACTGAAAACAAACCATTCAGTTGGAGAATTTCCATGCAAAGTCCCGTAGAACAAGTTTTACCTTCCTTTGCTTCAAGTGAATACAAAAACATCTTTGAAAGTAAAACCTTTTGGGGAGCAGTTTCAACTGCAATTTTAGCCATATCCCCTGCAGTCAACGACATGATTGTGGAATTTTTGAGGACTGGAAAAATTTCCCCAATTACTATCTTTAGAATCTCACTGTTGTTGGCCAGTACCACTTTAACGGTTGTTGGAAGGGTTACGGCCCAAACTCCTGTCTATACACCTAATGGTTTGCCTGGTCCTGACAGAGTGGAATTCAGTCAATCCAAAAGCATTTTTGAAAGCAAAACTTTTTGGGGAGCAGTTTCGACAGCGATTATAGCAATTGCTCCTGCTATGAACGACCTACTTAGCGAGTTTCAAAAGACGGGGAAAATTAATCCCGCTAGCATCTTTAAAATCTCAATGTTATTAGTAACTACAGCTTTTACGATTATGGGACGAATCACGGCTGAGACACCTGTCTATACACCCCCTGGTCTACCCGGTCCGAATAAGCCACAATCCTGATTAAGCAAACGACGAGATTTTTTCAGAAATGATTGCTGACGATAACACGTTGCTACTGGGCGATCGCAACCTACACTTCATTAATGAACATAAACGTGCATTTCAGATTGAGTCTGTCTATGCACTAGAGCAATTTGAGTGCTTTGTGAAGGAAGCAAAGGATTGGGGACTGGAGTGTTCTTGCAAGATTCAGAAAGAGAAACTGTATCCTATTCGATTTAACCTGTTTCGCAATAACCCAAGTTTCAAACAATTCGATGCAGCACTCAACTTCTTTCACCAAGTAGAAGCAAGGGATGAGGTGAAATTGGATTATCGGTTAATGGAGCAGTTTTTAGGTAATGATTTTGACCCTAACAAAATCTCACAAATCCTAGTGGGAGTGGATCTGCGAAAGGAACTTTTCGATTCACGCTTGAAAGTTTGGTTTGTGATTCAAGATTATCCAGAAAAACTAGAAATCGCAATTGCTCTGTGCGAACCTAGTGAAGAGTTGCGAGCAATGATTGTTTGCTGCAGTCTAGTAGTAGTGGGTTTTGATTTTCATCTAGATGGTCGTAGCACTATTGAGTTGTATCCAAGAATACTACGCAAAGAATTAGAAGAACTTAGGGTACAAAGGCGACTAGCAAAAGTTTTGTCTCCATCTGCTTTACAGATGTTGGATAACTGCTGGGCCTTTGGATTTGGTTTCTCAAAAGCTAACCCGGAGATAATCCTGTATTGCCCCACCCCCGAACCGGATAGTTTCATTGCTAATTTACGCAACCCCCTAGCAAGATTAGTACATAATTATTATCAGAAGCAATCTGTACGAGGAACAGTTGTAGCTTTTCGGGAAAGAGAATTATTATCGGGAGCAGTTGAGAATTTAAACTTGTATTACCAGATGAGTTTAGGAGTTACGTAGGAGTTACGTAGGAGTTAGGAGGTAGGAGTTAGGAGTTAGGAGTTAGGAGTTAGGAGTTAGGAGGTAGGAGTTAGGAGGTAGGAGTTAGGAGTTAGGAGTTAGGAGTTAGGAGTTAGGAGGTAGGAGGTAGGAGTTAGGAGTTAGGAGCAAGAGCCAATAAGTTTAGATTAAGCTTTTTTGATGAAAGTTGCAATATTCTTATCTATGGGAATGAGTAGGAGTTAAAAATTTTTTAATTTTAACTCCTACTCATTCCCAATTCCTAACTCCCAATTCCTAACTCCTAACTCCTAACCCCTAACCCCTAACTCCAAGACTTTTTATTGCGGTTCGTTATTTGTTGACTCAGACGGTGATGCCTCTTCTGTTTGCTGAGGCTCAGGAGGATTAAGAAATTCTCGCCAAGTCCTTATTTGTTCTCGTGCGGTGCTATAAGCTGCGGAACGTCTAGGAATCAGCCTCGCTGTCTCAATTGCCCGTTCAACATCAGACTCACTCTGGGAACGAGCAATGTCCAATAATTGCTGACTCCATTGGTCAATGGCAACGTTCGCATCTCCACGTAACATACTACTGTCTGGCACCCGTCTGGCCAACCTAATCGCCTCTGACAAAGCGTCTGGTGTGCCGCCTTGTGCCACTTCTCTTGCTTGCTTCCAGTTTTCTCTGGCGTTGACTTGCTCTTGCCAATTATCAATATCCCCTTGGGCTTCTCGTGCAAGTGCCCTTCCATCCGCAATTTGTTGAGCAGTTCTGATGGCATCATTAAAATTACCATCACGAGCCAATGCACGGGCTTGATCCAAGTAGGGCTGGTCTTGAATTCGCTCAATTTTAGCTGTCCAAGTACGAATTTTTTTCCGTGCTTCTGGGTATAATGCCCGACCGCGACGGACTTGACTTGCTTCGGCGATCGCTGCTTGCAAGGAGTTCATATCGTCTACCAAGGCGATTTGGTCGGCACGATCCAAATAAGGACGGTCTTGGATTGTCTGAATTTGTCCCACCCAGCGACCAATTTCACTTTTTGCTTCCCTCCCACGGGGGTTGCTCGCAGGAACCAATTGTGCCTCATTAATGGCTGCTGTCAGGTCGCTTACTGTCCCAAGGCTTGCCAAGCTTCGGGCTTTTTCCAAAAGAGCGACATCTTGAATTTCTAACTGCCAGCGAGCAATCAGTTTTTGTGCCTTGTCGTAAACTGGTCTTGTAGTACTGATTTGCTGGGCTTGGGAGATTGCTCCTTCTAAACCGATCGTAGTACCTATCCAGGCACTGCGTTGCGCTTCAGCCAAGGTAATAAAGTCTTGAGTATCTCCGTCTAAACCTGTGACTGAAGGAATTTGTTGGGCAATAGAGATCGCTTCATCGGCATTTTGTCGATCCAACTTTACTTGTGCCAAATCCAGCATCTTGCGTCCAAATTCTGGAATTGCCTTTTGAGCTTTTTGATAGATATAACTATTTTGCCCAATCGACTGTCCCAACTTAATGGCTTCCAGTAAATTATTGACTGTACCGTTTTTGGCTAGACCTTCGGCTTTTGCTAATTTTTCGCCATCTACCCGTGCCCCGGTAATTAGGCCATTCAATTGCTCGTATCTAGTGGTTTCCCAAAATTTATTATCCACTCGCAGCAATTTGGCTGCAGTCATAAAGGCTTGGTGCCACCGTCCCTCCCGTGTATGGTCTTCCGCTTCTTTGTAGATGCCTTCTGCTTTCGACCAAATTGACTGCCAATGAGTAATTTTATCTTCTACTAATTTACGAGCAGATAAATCTTCAGGTATTTTACGAGCAGTCGCGATCGCCTCATCTAGTTTTCCGGTCTGGAAACTGCCATCAGCCAACTTTAAAATTTCAGAGGACCAATCTTCTATATTTTTGTCGATTTCTACGCGTAACGGATGGTTTTGTGGCAATTGCTTCACCAAGGCGATCGCTTGCAACAAGTCGTTCACCGTCTGTTTAGAAGCTGCCAATTGCGCACAATGCAGCCGCACCGATGCACTAGCAAGGGGCCAGAAAATCGATGGGCAATTCGGCGCAGTTGGCAGCTTAAAAAGCATCGACATCGCCATGAACCCGATACTGCCAGGAACCAACGCTAGCAAAAGAGTCCACAATATCCAACTTTTAGTCCAACGTGGCAATTTTCCTGGCTTTCGACTGGAGTCGTGACTATCTACCACTTTTTCAGAACTGCTTTTTTTTCGTCGCTTCAGTGACGATAAGGCTTCCCCAGTCGCTGGAACACCAGACCCATGAGTTTCAGCGAATTGCCGCTTCGGGGTTTGGAGGGTCATGTCATCTGGCTCTGTTGCTCTGGCTGGTGACCAACTCTCTGGAATATCCCGCTCTGTCATCTCTCACACCAAAATAATTTAACAGCGTTCTGTTCTCGATTTTAAAATTCCGTTCTTGTCATACTAGCTTTCTCAAAACCAAAAAAGCCACCTTTTGCCTTTTCTTATCTCCATAGATACCACTACTTTTCAATAAATAAAGTGTCCTTTTATACCTCAGCCAGAAGCTGAAGATTCGGTTCTTAAATCGACTATTAGCTCTTGCAATTGATCGCTAGTGGCATGATACACCGAGCCGCAAAAATCGCAAGTAGCCTCAGCACCATTATCTTTGGCAATCATATCTTGCAATTCTTCTTCTCCCAAAATTTTTAATGCGCCCAACACGCGATCGAAAGAGCAACCGCAGTGAAAACGCAACATTTGAGTTTCGGGAAAGATTGTAAGCCCCATATCTCCCAACAAATCGTTAAAGATTTCTGTTAATGTTTTACCAGCTTGCAACAATGGCGTAAACCCTGATAGTGCAGCTACTCGCGATTCTAAAGTTGCGACTAACTCTTCATCCCTAGCTGCTTTGGGCAAGACTTGTATTAGTAACCCTCCGGCAGCAGTTACTCCACTGGCTCCCACAAACACGCCTAAAACCAAAGCTGAAGGTGTTTGTTCTGAGTTTAGGAGGTAATGAGCCACATCGTCTCCAATTTCGCCGGAAACGAGTTGTACAGTACTCGAATAAGGATAGCCATAACCGACATCGCGCACAACATAGAGATAACCATTACCGACTGCACCGCCAACATCTAACTTACCTTTGGCATTGGGAGGCAATTCTACAGATGGGTTTTGTACATAGCCGCGTACCGTTCCATCTAACCCTGCATCTACCAATATACCACCCAAAGGACCATCGCCCTTAACTCTCACATTGACTCTTGAGCCAGGGCGCTTCATACTGGAAGCCATTAACAGACCTGCAGCCATAGTCCGACCTAGTGCGGCTGTTGCCACATAGGAAAGTTTGTGTTTAGCGCGTGCTTCCTCAGTCAAGCGTGTGGTGATGACGCCTACCGCACGAATCCCACCATCAGCAGCTGTGGCGCGAATTAATTGATCCGCCATGAAAAACCTTACATTTCTTAACAATACATCTTTATATATTGTAAGGTTTTTATCATCGACAGAATTGTTAGTTGTTAATTGTTGGTTGTCTGCCGCACTAATTACTAACCACTAATACCAATTTTCTGTGTTAGCGAAGCTTGCCCTTCGGGCAAGCTGCATATAATTTTTACCCCTCCAAACCTCCCCTAAGCATACGGGGAGGTTTGGAGGCGGTCGGTTTTTTGTATGCATCTTCATATAAGAATGGTATAACCACCAACAATTATATGTTTGCCATACTTAAAGAAAATACGAATATGCCAACATCATGCTGGGTAATTTTCAACAAAGCCAACTACGGATAGAAATTGAAGCTTCTGCGACTGCGATTAAAAACAGTCTACTACGTCCTGCAAAATTAGAAAAATGGCTTCCCTCTGGTCGTTTTGCTTCGGGAATGCCAGAAGAACTACATCCTGGATTTGAGTTTACTAGCTCGGCTGGGCCAATCCAGGTTCATCATTATGTAGATTTAGTCGGTTCAGATTGCCTGCGTCTGATACTGAGCAAAGGAATTGACGGCTTTCACGAATGGTACTGGGGAGAGGGTTGGGTACAGTCTCGTTTGGAAGGGGTATCAATGCTACCGCTTTCTTTGGGACAAACCCTGAGTTTGCTGAGTTTGCGTCAGTTTTTGATTGTAAAGGGGGAGTAGACAGCAGTTTTTCGCCCCCTAAATCCCCCAAAATTGGGGGCAGGGGGAGGGGACAGGGTCTTATTTACGTCGCATCTTGCAACTGGGCAGTACGTACAGATAGCTGCTGTGTCTGGTTACCACGTTGTACTTTCACTTGCAACACCTGTCCAATTTGGCTAGCTTCCACAATGTTAAGTAATTGTTCGCCTTTGGTCACTTTTTGTCCATCGACTTGCACAATTACATCCCCGATGCGGATACCTGCTGTTGCTGCTGGTGAGTTTGGTACAACTCGTCCCACTAAAATACCGCTGATTTCAGGCACTTGGATGGGAGAATTAGGGTTGGCGTTGAGTCGCTTTGCCAGGTCGGGGGTTAAATCTTCCATTCCGACACCTAGGTACGGATGAGCTACTTTTTCGCCTCGTTGCAATTGAGAAGCGATCGCCTTGGCTCGATCGATGGGTATCGCAAAGCCGATACCCATGCCATCAGCCCGAATTGCTGTATTTATACCAATTACTTCCCCTCGGTCATTCACCAGTGGTCCACCGGAGTTGCCGGGGTTGATGGCGGCATCGGTTTGAATAAATTCCAAACGCTTATTACCAATCCCAACTTGAGCGCTGGAACGTCGCAGGGTGCTGACAATTCCCAAAGTGACGGTGTTATCCAATCCCAAGGGGTTGCCCACAGCGATCGCCCAGTCTCCCACCTCAACATTAGCGGAAGCACCCAATGGCGCAACAGGGAGGTCGGCACCAGCGTTAATTTTCACTACTGCGATATCAGTAACTTCATCAACACCTTGCACCTTACCCTCAAACTTGCGTCCATCTTTTAAAAGGACTGTCACGCGATCGGCATTATCTACAACATGGGCATTAGTCAGAACCAAGCCACTTTTGTCAAAAATTACACCAGAACCCAAACCGCGTTGCTGCTCGGACTGTGGCTGACGGGGTAAATTATCGCCAAAGAACCGTCGGAAAAACGGGTCATCAAACATGGGGTCGAGACGACGGGTGATTGTGCGTTCAGTATCAATGCGGACAACCGCAGGTCCTACACGCTTGACTGCCGCTGCAACAAAGCTACTGCTACCAATAGCACCCGTCGCTGGGGATTGTCTTTGGGCGACTAATGACGTATTAAGGAGAGTGTTAGGTGCGGGTTCTGCTTGGGATGGTGACACCTGGAGAGTGCCTACAGTTAGCAGAACTCCGAGAATTATCGCTAACACATGAGTACCGAATTGGCGCATTGAGCGGGGTAATTTGGAAAATCGCATAACCACAACCTAAAATGTTGAAGCTTAATAAAAATAATATCTACAGTTATTTTTACAGGTTTGAGGAGAATCTTTGGGTATTGACGCGAGTATGGCCTTAAAGTTTCGCATTGTGTCGGAATCTTTGACTAAGGCTGTCTGCAATCAAATTTAGAACATATGTCGGTAAATAGCTATATTTTTTGTAGAGAGTGGTATAATCCCATTTCTGTATGAAGATGCAATTAACAGGGAATTAAATTCCCTGCCGGACGGGAACGCAGTCAGAAAATCTCTAAATACTTAGTTACTTTTTTGGTGTATTACATGGTGTCAGATTATTTTGATAAATAAATGACATAACCACCAACCAAGAACCAAGCAAAATATGTTTCAAGCTACCCGTCGCCGTCTTGCCCTCTGGTACACTTCCATAACTGCAGTCCTATTGCTGTTCTTTGCCAGTGGCGTATATTTATACGTCCGCAGTACCTTGATTGAGCGGATTGACGATACCTTGAATCATGTAGTCGAAATAGTGGAGCGATCGCTTGTAATTGAGCCAGTCAATCCCGGCACAGTTAAATTCCGCATCAATGTAGAAGCCAGTTTCCGCGACAATGCCGACACGGTGGAAGACGACCACATTGATTTAGAGTGGTTTAGCCCCACTGGTAAATTACTTTGGTCAACTCTATCCGAACCGCTAGATATTCCCATTCACGCCAACCGTACTGGTGAGACTGTGCGTGTATTTAGGGTAGGGCAAGGTGTGGAAATAGAAAAAACTCCCAACTCATCACTCCTAACTCCCAACTCTCCCCTCCTCCTCCGGCAAGTCACGCAAAGGATAGAAATCGGTCGGGAAGTACTGGGATATCTGCGCGTGAGTCATCCTTGGTTTGAGGTGACCAAGCCGAGCCGGCAGTTAATTTTTGATTTAGGGTTAGGTACTGGGTTGATGGTGCTTTCTGTGGCTGCAAGTGGTTGGTTTCTTTCTGGTAAAGCGATGGAACCAGTAAAAGAGTCGTATCAGCGTTTGAAACAGTTTACTGCTGATGCTTCTCACGAACTTAGAAGTCCGATTACTTTGATTCAAACGAATGTGCAAGTTGCTCTTGCTGATTTGGAGTCGGGTGAGGCTGCTGGTGCTAAATCTTTGCAATATGGGCAACAATTAAAGGTGGTGGAAAGGCTAACTCAGCGTTTGGGTAAGTTAGTCAATGATTTACTGTTTCTGGCACGGCAGGATAGTGGTATCAGTAAAGAAAGCTTTTCCCCTTGCCCTATTGATGCTTTGTTAATGGAAGTAGTGGAAGAACAGCAATTATTCGCCAGTGAAAAAAATATTACTCTTTCTCTAGATTTGATTGACCCTCCCAGCTTTGAAACTAGCCCAGAATTATTTGAGAATTGGTTCACGCTTGTCGGTAACTGGGATCAATTAGTGCGGCTATTTACGAATTTGATTGGTAATGCTTTGCGATATACACCCACTGGTGGACGGGTAAATGTAGAATTATCGCGAACAGAAGCAATAAACCATTTTTCTGGGCGCGTTTCAAGACTGCGTTACAATCCGCCACACTTACAAATTAAGGTTAGTGATACTGGTATCGGTATCCCGGCAGATGCTTTACCCAGCTTATTCGATCGCTTTTATCGGGTAGATCCGGCGCGTACTCATAGTACTGGAACTAGCTTGACAGAAAATACTACTGGTTCAGGATTGGGGTTAGCGATCGCCCAAGCTATTGTGGAAAAACATGAGGGGAATATTCAAGTTCAAAGCACTACAGGTAAAGGTACCACTTTTACTGTCATTTTACCAGTAACTCTTGAGTCATAATTTTGTATAAAATAATTGTTTCTTGGGGCAGATGTAGAGGTATAACTTTATTAACTATTTTATAGAACAATACTCAAATAATTTTGCTAATGTAGGACTTACGTAGAAATTACTAAAAACTTTGATTTATAGAACTACGTAGGCGCTAAGTAAGCGTAGCCAAAGGCATACCGTACTCCTTCGGGGAAGCAAGCTATCGCGGAGCGTGCCGTAAGCGAAGCGCTGCCGGAGGCTAGGCAAGGCTAGGAATAAGAGTTTAAAAGAGTTTCCTTTGTAAGTTATAACATTGGCAAAAGTATTTGAACTATAACCCATCTATAAAAATATTTGCCAGGGATAAAATGCCAATTCCTATTAGAAAAGATGTTGCCTTCACCATACTAGAAAAAATTAAAGAGGGTGGGCAAGAAATGCATGAAGTTAGTTTTTCAGAAACTGACTTAGCAGGTTTAGAACTCAAAGAAGCAGACATTTTGGGTCATTTAGATTACTTGAACCAAAATCACTACATCAAGGCTGAGTTTACAGGCAATGCCTATGCGACTCAAGAAGATGTACCTGATTTTGTCGATCCCAAAGAATTTGATTTGAGAATTGCCAACACTTATGCTGCACCGGATGGACCTTTGCCTCACTTGATTAAGTTTAAAAAGGCAGAATTAACTGATAAAGGGCGCAAAATGCTGTCCAAGCTGGAAGCTAATCTTCCCACTGCTTTAAAGCAAGGGCCATCAGTTCCAATAGCTACAAAGGATATGGCTTTTTTAGAGAAGGTTCTGCTCAAAGGCAACCTGGACGATATCTTTGATGCTAGGGACGTAACAGAAGTTGTGTTCCGGGTGATGCGCGATCTGATGACTACAGAAGCAGCTGATCGCGTTGAGGAAGAATTGCACAAAGAGGCATTGCCAACAGAAGATAAATCGCTGCAAATGGAAATTTCTGATTTGTGGCATGATACCAATCCGATTGTCGGATTTTTGAGCCGGGTTCGTCCACCCTGGCAAGGTCCTGGAATTTTTAAGATTGACAGCGATCGCTTCTTATTTCGGGTTGCAAATGAAGGTGGAGTCCAACATGAAAATGCCGAATTGGTAGCTAAAGCAGTATTTTCTGCCACGAAAGAAGAATTATCCCCAGAAAGAATTGAGGAAATTGCTAGCTGGTTGCCCGATAAAGTTCGCCAAATTTGGGAAGAGAGTTGATTTAGGAGGGGCAGGGTAAAAAGCGCTCTTACAAAATTAGATTCCCCACTTGTTTAAGAGGTTGGGAATCTAATTCATCTTCCTGAAGATTCACTTCTATTGATAGAGATAAGATATCTTATTAGTTGCTACCTTGTAAATATAAACAATTTCAAATTTCGCAAATCTCAATTGCAGGCTAGCGTTTTTTTTACTTAGTTAAAAAGTTTCAGATTCAATGAATTACAATTTAAATAAAAAACAACAAATTTCGTGTGAGGCAGAAAACAAGGGTAGACTACGACACTTTCAAGTCCCTTGTGCAAGATTGTAGATTTTCGTCTGTAAGCATCCACCTTACATATTGGATAATTTATTTTCTCGAACTTTCTTAACTAATTTAAATATTTTAATTAGGAGGCAAAATGACTAAGTACTCACAAAATTTACGCAGTTCGGCTAAATTAATCGGTGCAATTTGTGGAGGATTTATTATTAGCTTGTCTGCAATTCCTCAAGCGACAATAGCACAACAAACTAGATACACAACAACATCCAAAGTTAACCCCTGCCCAAGGATTTTCTACGAAAAGCCACACGATAATCAAGTTTTGGTTCCCCAGGGATGCCCCCCTAATGCCTTCACTAGAAGATATGCTGCTCAAGGATCGACTCCTCTGAGCAATGTCCCTGCTACTTCATCAATAGACCAGACAAATCTTGGTGTTGGTGGTGAAAGCCCCTATGGACAAACTGCAGTCCCAACAATGCCCAATATACAACCAGGGATTGTGAGCATACCACTGCCACAACAGCAACAAGCACCCAGCGCAAGAATCGCACTCAATAACGGCATGGTAAATGTCAGATTAGTGAATGATACTGGGGCTGATGTTACCTACCAAGTGATTGGCGATACATCTCCCCGATCGCTTGGAGGCAATTCTGATGTGATGTTACAAGGTTTATCGGCACCAACAACTGTAACCTTCCAACGACGAGATGGTGGACTGTTGAGTGTAAAGATACAGCCCTCTTCAGAAACAGGGATGTTGGAAGTTACTTTGGACGAAACAACAGATTTGAGAATCGATACAAAAGCTTTGCGAATTGAAAATAACGGTTCTGTCTTCTTGAATTAGAGACTAGTACAACAAGGCACTCATTAAAAAGTAAAAAGCGCAAAGTGTTGCTTAGTCGGTTTCCGTCCCGCCTAACTTTGTAAGAAGGTAAAAAGAAAGAATACCTATGTTGTAAGCTTTTCACTTATTTCAGATGGTAGCTTTATTTCCGCCTAGCTGTACTAGGGAGGTAAGACAAGCCCCCTAAATCCACGCCACATGCTACAAGTCAGCCGCCCAACGCAGTGGCTCCCCAATACTGGGGGACTTTGAATTATCTTCCCGAACAGAATTGGGGTAGGGGGCAAAAGCCGTCCTCGACCTCTAAACTACTTCTTGAGCATTTGCGTTAATCTATCCAGCAATAGAACTTCCTTTTTACTGTCATCTAAAGTCCGTGCCAGGATAATTGCCCTTTCATAGAAGTTGCGAGCTGTGGGATAATTACCCATCTGCTCGTACAACAGAGCATAAGATTCAAAAGATTTCAATTCTTCCTGTAGATTCTGCAATTGATTCGCAAGTGCTAGACGTTCCTCCAACAAGTCAAAAGCACGGTTGTAACGTCCTACAAAAGAGTGGGCAGTAACTAAACCATCAATGGCTCGGAGTTGATTGGTACGATCGCGTGTTGTTTTCGCAATTCGCATTGCGGAACCGTATGTACCAATTGTTTCCTGATAATTTCCTGCTGCTAGGTAAGAATCGCCCAAATTATTTAGAGTATTGGCCTCACCAATGGGGTCGCGAGCTTGCCGTCGATAGCCTAAAGCATCTTCATATAGTTTAATTGCTTTGTTGTAATTTCCCAACCGGGCAGTTGCCAAACCCAAATTACTTAGGGATAGTCCTTCACCTTCGATATTTTTCAGGCTATTAGAAATTTCTACAGCTTCTTCAAAAGTTTTGGCAGCTGCAGCTGATTCATCTTTTTGGAGCATAACCGTGCCGATGTTATTCAATCCAAAAATTTGACCTTGAAAGTCTTTCACATCACGAGCGATCGCTAAATGTCGGCGCATGGCATTTTCGGCTTCTTTCAAGCGACCTAGTTCAACATATCCCTTACCTAATAAATCATAGGTCAAACCTTGGGCTTTGAGGTCATCGAGCTTGTGGTAAATCTCCAGCGCTTGCAACCAAGATTCAACAGCTTTCTCAGAATTACCTGAGGTATGTTGTTCTTCTCCCAAGCGCACCAACCTGTCTGCCTCATCTCTAACTTCTCGTGATGCTGTAGGATTTCCACTACGGTGGAGTTGCTGTGTAATGTCAGATGCATTTGCCGCAATCGGACTTAGCAAACAAGTGAAAAGTAAAAAGTGAGCCAGTGCGGTGGACGGGTTCCCCGGCATAAAGCAACTGGCGAACTCGTAAGAGTAAAAACTCCACGAATTCAATTTGTTTTTTCTTTGCTTGACAAAAGAAAGAAAATCCAAAATCTGATGCCCTGGTAATAAATGCCAATGTTTCATAAAACTACAAAGTGCAATCTCGGCATTAAGTAGAAGGTTTAAGAGGAAGTATGAATTTGTTAAATAAAAAATACTGAAGCAGCATTTTTACTTAGAAGCCGAAAGAAGCAAATTCTCGCCTAAGTAAATGGCGCGAATGTCTGTCGGTAATTTGTCTTCTAGCATACGATAACCTTCCTGAAGAAAATTTGCTACCTCGTTAGGAGCGATCGCTTCTCCTTCTGCTTGTAGGTAGGCAGCGATTCTAGTTTCGCTCCAATGAAAGGTTTGAGCCATCAAAACCATCAAACGCAAAATTGGTGGCAGTTGGTCTAATGCTTGTTCTAAATAACACCACAGCGGAGGAGAAGTGGCTTTTAGGGAATAATTAATCGCTTCGGTTGGCGGCAATTCAATTTCATTAATACAATAAGCTGTCATATTGATCAGCCAATTTTGCAAAGTCAAGGCTTCCCCACCTGGTTGCGGGTTGGTTAAATCTAGTCCGCCGAGCTCGTGGTAAATATGTCGCCAAGTTAAAGCAAATAAGTAATCTGCTTGGACAGGCGATCGCGCTGAATGGCGAATCAAGGTGTAAACTATCGGACTGTAGCGACAAAAAATCGCAGTCAAGAATTTTCCAGCATCTGGATGACGCTGAAACAGGGATAGGAGTTCTTGATCGCTGTGATGAAACAGCGATTTGACTATCGGGTGGTTAGCTTCGGAAAAATGTGGAATTTGCACAATCCTGATTGAACCCGTGTTGTTAGAATAGATAAGAGAATGGCAACTTCTGGGTCAATGGCATAATATCTCGGTGTTGGTCTGTTTGCGTATCACATACAGACAGATTAAATATTGGTAAACTAGAAACACGGACTTAATTTTAGTCTTAAAAGACAAAACTAAAACTAGCTCTCTTATACAATCAATCATTGATACGTTCATGGTTATAGCAGTTAGTGTGGCACCGTTCCTGCTTCAGCCTTTTTATTTAGGCTCCCTTTTACCTTCTCTACCTCTAGATAGCTTATTTTCCACCCAAGGCATCATGGTGATGCTCTTGGCAGCCTATGCTGGTGCGATGTGGATGTTTCTCACCAGTGCGCCAAAAGTCTATACCGTCATGGTGTCGGACTTGGAGGTTGCCCGACAGTTATATGAAGGGCTACTAGATTTACCAGCGGCTGAAGTGCCTTTGCACTACTACTACAACTACGAGCAAACCCTAGGTGCTACGGGAGTAGATCCGCTGTATATGTCCGCCAGTCCTACATTCTCTGGCAGAATGATGAATAATGCCAGCGAGGGCCTTTGGTATCAACTGAAGAAAAATACCCAGCTACACGTAATTACTGGAGCTAGTTTAGGCACCAAGAGTCAGCACCGTCACGTTTGTTTTGACCATGACTGCTTGGAAATGGTTTTAATGCGGGTAGAAACTCGCGGTTTAAAGTTCAAGATTCGCAACCGTAAGCCCTTAAACTTTTTGATTAAGGATTATGAAGGGCGGGTGATTGAATTGGCAGAAGTGGCGAATTAAATTAGTTAGGAGTTAGGAATTAGGAGTTAGGAGTTAGGAATTAGGAGTTAGGAGTTAGGAGTTAGGAGTTAGGAGTTAGGAGTTAGGAGTTAGGAGTTAGAAGTTAGGAGTTAGGAGTTAGGAGTTAGGAGTTAGGAGTTAGGAGTTAGGAGTTAGGAGTTAGGAGTTAGGAATGAAAATTAAATAAAATCGCACATTTTTCGGGCTACGTTTCAGTGCTTGAAAATTAGGCTTTTTCATCACTTTTTTCGCTTTCCTCTAATTCACGCAACCTAACCCTTGCAGACCAGATGTCTAATGGCTTGGGTGGATTTTTTGGCTGCTCCTGTTCAGGAATCATCCTGATAAAAAAAGCTAACAAATCCTTGCGGATTCCTCCATTCTGGCATCTTGCACTAATCCCAACAAGCCCAGATATAAATTATCCCTTCGGGACGCTGGGCGAACGGGCTAAAAGCTTAAACCCATTAAAATGGGTTAAAAATGTTACTTAGTAAGCTAAAAGCTAACTTAAGCTATTAGCCCGTTCGCCCTTGGCGTTCCCGAAGGATAATTTATTTTTGGGCGGGATTTTGGGCTATGTCATGACCGACACCCAACGCACCCTATCGACTTCTAATCATGCTTCTCCAAAATGTCCGCTAACTTTTCCAGCAGACTTTGGGCTAAATCGACTAAATCAATTTCATTATTCTCATCGCTAACATCCCGGTTACTTTCTTTGCCGATAGCGTTAGTCGTGAACAAATTTTTTACCTCAAACAATCTCTCATTGTTTTCTTCTGGGAGATTGAGGCATTTTTCCAACTCAGCAGCAATTTCCAAAAGCGATTTGTCTTTTAGCAGCTTTCTTAACTTTACAGCTACGGAGTCACCACTTGACAAAAAAGCAGTCAAAGAGTCAAAAGCCTTCTGCTGTCCTTGTTCATTTTCTCGCCACTTTTCCAACCAATCTCCATCTATATCTCCAAAATACAAATCGGCTGCCGCAAGTCCATACTTAAGTATGTCATCTTGTAGCTTTCGGGCTTCTTCTAAATGCTGAACAAATTTTTCTAATCTCTGTTGACGAACTAGTTGTTCATTAACCATGATGCCAATTTTGCTGTATGTAATGTATACAAAAGTAAATGAGAGCAACCTGTAACTAGAAATGGAATTTTAGATAAACACTTGCTTTGAGATTATCGCTGTTATACAGGATTATGTTCGCTATCTGATTTACAAAATTACTCGTACCGGGGTTGTAGCTTAAAAATAATCCTCTTTCTATTTCCCAGAAGCGGAGGGTAGTTTCCCAATTATCAGATTTACCTATTGAAAATTCATTACTAAGGCTAGTGAGTTGGATACACAGTGCTTTCTCCTGCCTGCTACTTACTATTATATCAGTTGCCATAGAAAGGTCGGCAACATAACGCTGCACAATTGTACCGCCACGAAACTTAATAGTACTGGTAATAGAATCAATTAAAGTAGCATCCTGCTGGCTGAACTCCTCTGCCATCAGTTTTCGTTTCCAAATATAAAATTTCGGGTCATTTTCACTTAACCATTTGGAAAATAACTCTCCATACCAATACTTTTCTGTAGCTGTCATTTCACCATAATATGCTTGCTGCTCTTCTTGGGAAGTAAGGGCTTGAATATCAAGCCAAATTTGGGAATCGCTGATCATCTGTTGCAGAAACAGAATTACAAATCTCTTAGCGGTTAAAGAACCAAGCTTGACATTTTTAATCCAATGATATATTTCCTCTAACCTTTTCTCTAAATTGGGATCTACTGCAGATGCTTCCTCTATGAGTGACGTTAGTCTCTCTTTAATCTCTTGTGATTGCAAAAGATGTTATACCTTGTGAAATTAAGTCGATTTTAATTATTTTATGATTTTTTATGTCATTATCTTTGTCAAAGAGACGTTAAATGTAACGTCTCTAGATCCCCAAAATCGTATTAGGTAGCTGATTCTGGTAATGAATCGGATTTTTCTGGCTTGAGTAGCGGAAAAGCGATCGCATCGCGAATACTGGCACAATCGGTTAAGAACATCACCAATCGATCGATCCCAATTCCCAATCCACCTGTAGGGGGCATACCGTATTCCAATGCAGTCAGAAAGTCTTCGTCTACACCTTGGGCTTCTAAGTCTCCGGCTGCTTTTCTTGCTGCTTGTGCTTCCAAACGTTGCCTTTGGTCGATCGGATCGGTAAGTTCTGAAAAACTATTGGCAGTTTCTCGACCGACTACAAATAACTCAAAACGCTCTACTAATCCGGGCTTGGAACGGTGTGGTTTTGATAGAGGTGAATTTTCTATAGGATAGTCAATTACAAAAGTTGGCTGAATTAAGCTTGTTTCAACCTTCTCTTCAAAGGCTAAAACCAGCAACTTCCCAATTGATTCGCATTTTTCTACACCAGGTATATCAGCATTTTTACTTTTATTTTTCGCGTCATCCAAACTTTGGAAAGAATTGAAATCTAAACCTGTAGCTTCTTTGACTGCATCGTGCATCGTTACGCGCCGCCAAGGGGGAGTTAAATCAATCTCCGTACCTTGATAGGTAATTTGCAAAGTGCCAAGGACATCTTCCGCTACAGTGGTAACAATTCCCTCTGTCAGCGCCATCATATCGTTGTAATCAGCGTATGCTTGATAAACCTCAATTGTAGTAAATTCTGGGTTGTGACGGGTGGAAACACCTTCATTTCGGAAAACCCGCCCCAATTCAAACACCTTTTCAAACCCACCGACAATCAACCGCTTCAGGTGCAATTCTGTAGCAATTCGTAGATACAACTCCATTTCCAAGGTGTTGTGATAGGTGGTAAATGGACGTGCATCCGCTCCCCCCGCTTCACTTTGGAGAACAGGGGTTTCAATCTCCAGAAAATCCCGCTGTTCCAAGTAGCGACGAATACCTGCCGTAATTTGGGCACGACGGCGAAAACTTTGCCGCACCTCTGGGTTGACAATCAAATCTACGTAACGCTGACGGTAGCGCTTTTCGACATCTGTTAATCCATGCCACTTGTCGGGTAGAGGTAACAGAGATTTCGTCAAGAAAGTATATTGTTTAACGTAAACTGATAACTCACCCTTTTCAGTCCGTTTGATTGTCCCCGTAGCACCCAGAATATCTCCTGCATCGCTGAGATTCTTGAGGTGATTGAAAGCGTCAGCGTCAATATTCGCCATGCTTTCTACGATGCGATTTTTATCTAAATAAAGCTGAATAGTGCCGGTTTCATCTTGGAGAGTGAAGAAAGCCAGCTTGCCGAACACACGACGGGTCATAATCCGTCCGGCGATCGCTACTTCTACATTAACTTCTTCACCGTTGGGTAAGTCAGCAAATTCTTCTTGCAATTTGGCTGCGTGATGGGTTGATTCCCAACGATATGCATAGGGATTTATCCCTAGTTGTCTGAGTTGTTCTACTTTTTCTAGTCTTGTAGCACGAATATCATCCGACATAGTAACGAACTAATTGGGGGAAGATTAATTATAGGATCTGCCAAATTGTACATTTTTAATCGAGCAGTTATCCTCTATAGTGCTATTTTGTGGGCTAAATTAGCAATGTTTATGAGAAGCGTTCGCCTATATTATTTTGAAATGTTGCGTTTGTGGCAGTCCTTCTTCATAATTTTCTGCTAGGGTGAATAAAGAGGGGATCGCAACCTCTAAGCTAAAATACCTCACACATTGAATGAAGGAATTCGTAAGAAGGAATTCGTAAGAAGTTTACAAGGTGTGGATTCAGACCCCAACTGAAAACGGTTTTCCTGTAGAGGCTGGGGGTTTAATACTCCAACCTCCCGGATAAACTCTCAAACCTTAGCTAAAGTTACCCATTAGCTTATTCGGTAGCCTTTTATCCTGTTTGACTGGGTTTTGACTATTAGTGAATAGACTTTCGTCGCCTGTGGAGATTTCCCGCAGGAAATTTTAATATAGGGCTAAAGTTAATGCCATTCTCCCCTGTGCATTTATTGTTAGGAGAGTTAGGGGAATAAAATTTCTGCGATTTACAAAATCCTATACTTATTTTTCTCATCCGTAAAAGTACTAGTGACACGGGTTCAATTACCAGGCTACAACTAAGAGAATGTAAGTATATACGTGTTCTTGCCGCACATAGCTTTTCCTAGAAAATAATTAGGCAAAAGCTATAAAGTTTAACCAAAATTTACAAATGCCAAGCAGTTAATTTCGCCATTATGCGATGTCACAACTGCTTCAATGCGCACTTTAGTTTTGGTTAAAAATCTTGTCAAAAAATACCCTTATTTATACCCCAGCGATCGCCATGTTTTTACCCTCTCGCCGTGCGTCAAATCTTTTCCGTGGTTTGCCTTCTTCAGCTACAAACAGCCTTGGATATAAGCCACAAGAAGTATCTGAAGATTATTTGCCACAAGTAGGAAGTTCTGGATTTAACACTTTTTTCCGCTCTCAAGAAGAAAAATTGCGGTTACTTAATCCCGAAGTATGTCCATGCGTACATACACTTACCGGAAATTCGCAAGCTGTTGCATTTAGTCCAGATAGCAAAACCTTTGCCAGTGGTAGTACAGATGTAAAATTGTGGAATCTCGAAACAGGAGAAATAATTAGTACCCTGAAGCGAAATACTGGCATTCTCAAAGCGATCGCGTTTAATCCTGATGGTAAAACCCTCGTTAGTAGCGGCTTAAGTCAGACTATTGAATTGTGGAATGTCGCAACTGGGGAGGAAATTCGTAAATTTACACCCCATGCATATGCCGTGAATTCACTGACATTTAGTCCGAATGGCGAGACTTTTGTCAGTGGCGATCGCGGGAAAACTATCCAAGTTTGGAATGCGAATGCACAACAGGCGATCGCCACCTTTATTCAACATCAGGATTGGGTAAATTCCGTAGCTATTAGCCCAGACGGACAAATTCTCGCTAGTGGTAGTCACGACAAAACCATCAAACTCTGGCATTTCGACACCAAAACTGAAATTGCGACCCTCGACGGACATTCATCTGTAGTTCATTCGGTAGTCTTTAGTCAAGATGGGACACTCCTTGCTAGTGCTAGCAGCGACGGTACCATCAAACTGTGGCATCCACGAACCGGAGAACTTCTAGAAACATTGTTTGGACATAGCGACGAAGTGTACTCAGCAGCCATTAGTCCGGATGGAACGATATTAGCTAGCGGCAGTACCGATGCGACTGTCAAACTGTGGAATCTAGAAACTGGAGAGGAAATAGTTACACTCACGGGGCATCTATCTAGTGTAAAATCTGTGACTTTTAGCCCAGATGGAAAAATTCTGGCAAGTGCGAGTGCAGATGGCACAATCAAAATTTGGCAGTGTGCGAATTTTTGATTTTAGATTTCGGATTGATTAAATGGAATATCTATGTATGTAGGGGTGCAACCTAATGTTGTGCCTTTACTGGCTTTTGTATATAATATTACTTCAGCCCCAATTGCCCCGAAAATTTCGATTCAAGAGCCTTTAACTTCAAATTATAAACTTGCCCGATCGCCTTCACCATTTCCCGCTGTTCTGGTTGCATTTTCAGTTTATCTAAGGCTTGATTCAAATTATCTCCAGCACGCAATTTGTGGGAAAGTTCCTGACGTTGGGATGAGTCTAACACCGCTTTAATCTGTTTGCTTCTCCCTTGATTCACTGCTTGGAGTTGTTGACTTTGTTGCGGAGTCAGGCTAATTTCTGGCATTGTTTGGGCAATAATGAACGGATAATTTGTATCTAATTTATCTGGTGCGGCTGTTGCAATTCCTGGAAAAACCCAGATAAATAGAGCAATAATAGTTAAAAATAACAGATTTATTGAAAATTTTATACTCATATTTAGCAACTTCCAAATGAGATTCTTTGTGACGGTACAAATTGTTCTACCAACTAATTATCCGCTACATTTGCGACAACAGGAGTTGCCGACAATATAGTGTTATCTCTATGACTATCTTCAGTAATTGATAAGAAAGAAAAATATATAAGTCCTATTAGAATTACAATCCGCTATGGTTCCGGATTGACGAAGAACGCGAAGGCAAAGCCAATCGTTTGGGCAAGGTAAAATACCCAAAACAAGAATAATTTCCCAAATTTTTAGCGATCAAGACCCACGCTAGGTGCGGGTTCTGAGGATCTACTGCGAGTCTGAATTCCTCCTCATCCGTTCAATTTCTCGTTGCAATTCTTCAATTTCACGACGCAATCTTTCTGCTTCTGGATTTTGGGTAGTTTGTGAATTTACATTGACTGCACCCTCACTGGGCGATCGCATATAATTTCCGTTACGAATCTGCTGATATTCTTCTGACACAGCCCACTCCCGGATATAACGTAAGCGCTCTACAGGAAAAGGATGGGTGAGCATTCCACCTTGACCGCCGTTATAAAGAAAAAATTTATACACTTGATTCAAGCCGTCTTCGTCAAGAGCTTGATAATTATCTGACTGACGGATAAATTCTTGTAAACTGCATTCGTTGGCATATTTGCTACTGCCACCAGAGATTTTCATCATCGAAGTCATCACTGGATTTAAGTCATCCATCACCAGCAAAGCCGCGCGATCGCTTGATAACTCAGCTTTCCGTCGCCATTCATAAAAGGCAAAAATTAGGCCTTGACTAATAAAGTTACCTATGCCCCATGTCAATTCCCCCAGGGCGGAAGCAGCACCCATCGCCCACATCGCCATTTGAATTAAAATAGTATGACCACATTTAATATGCCCGAGTTCATGGGCTAGCACCGAGCGGATTTCGGCTTCATTGAGTAAGTCTAGTACTCCTGTATTTATGACTATGTAAGGATGCTCTTGTCCCAGTGCATAGCTGTTTACACTTGGGTTTTGTTCAACAAACAGTGATGGTTCTGGGTAAATGTCCAAATCCCGGACACATTCCCGAAACATCTGGTAAATAGTGGAATATTGGCGCGGCCCGACTTGGATGGTGTTACCCATTAGATAAACTAACTGAGGGCGTTCATAGACAAATTCCACAAATTTACGAGCAACTAAATCAAATCCTGGTAAACTCCGCAAGGCTTGCTCGGCTTGGCGATCTAAGGGATGCCTGAAGGCTTCGCTGGAAATTCCTGTGTAAGTAGGCATAATTTATAGTTGGTTAGTGGTTAGTGGTTAAGAGTTAGAAGTTAGGAGTTAGGAGTATTGAGTTAGGAGTAAACAACTAACAAACAACTAACAACCAACAACTAACAGTGAGGCGTTGGAAGTAAAAACAATTTGTATGGGACTAAAAGCGTGTGATAGAGGCAGAAGTTCATTTGTCATTACATAACTTCCTGCGATCGCAGGCGGGTTTTCCTTCCTGGCCACATCATTTGACGATGGCACGCTTGGTAGCACGCGCTTTACGCTTAGGACGTAGCGCTTTAATTCAAGTGGGAGCAACTTGTGGCTACCAAGGTAGGTATCGCACTAGCTTTGTCGCATCAGCATTGATGTGGCATGGACCTGTGATTATTGTTGCCTCAGAAGCCGTACAACAACGCCTGCTCAAAATTGAAATTCCTCGGCTACAGCAGTGGTTTCAAATCAATAAACCAATCAGGACAGGTGATGTTGTACCTGATGAGTTCCAGGGTCTACTCCTCATATCTCCGGAAGCTTGGTTAAAAGCGCAGTTAAGTTTTAATAATGTTTTTCCCCAAGGTATTCCCACAATTATTGATGGTGTAGACGATTTAGAAGATTGGGTGCGCCATCAACTCACGGTCAGTTTGCAGCCCCATGACTGGGATGAACTGATGCTAGCTTGTCCCAAACAAGCTGATGCCATTCGCGAAGCCAGGGTGGAACTAACACGGGAAGTCTTCCAGCATCCAGCCAATCCTTACGAATGTTATCTGATTTCCCCACAACAGACAGAAATTTTACAACGTCTCTACTCGACTTTACATCCAACGACCCTCCCCGACGCCTGGAAAAATTTCTACCACCTCTTCAAATTGCCCTCCTCCCCTCCTCCCCTCCTCCTCTGGACTACGATTGCTCGTCGTCAAGGTTTATTTTCTTTGCACTGTGCCCCAATTGAACTCAACAAAATCCTTTCGCCGATTTGGCAACGGCAACCTGTAGTCTTAATTGGTAGTGCTTTGGAAGCAGAAACGGAAGCTCCAATTTTTCTTTCTCGTTTGGGGTTGGAGGATGTGACTTGTTTGAAGTTCTCACCCGATCCCCAAACAGAAGCAATTCAACTTTATTTACCTTATAAATTACCCTTACCTAATACGCCAGAATTCCAAGCGGCATTTATTCATAAAGTCCGCACCTTAGTTTGTTTGAGTGCCACTTCCCCCGGACTCTTGGTGATTCTTGTGGGAGATGTGCCGATGAAAGCCCAAGTTGCGGCAGTTCTAGCTTCCGAGTTTGGTTCAAGGGTGCAGGTGGAAAAAACTTGTTTGGATGAAAATGGTATTTTGATTAGCGGTTGGCAATTTTGGCGAGAGCATCAAAGTGTTTTACCTGCACCTCAATTGTTAATTATTGCGACCTTGCCTTTACCATCTTTAGAAAATCCTTTAGTAGCGGGGATGGTTGCTCACTACAAGCAATCACACCAAGATTGGTTTCGCTTCTACCTGTTGCCTACTGCTTTAAATGAATTGCAACGAGCGATCGCTCCCCTGCGCGAAAGTCAAGGTATTGTCGCTTTACTTGACTCTCGTGTAGTTTATCGCAGCTATGGCACTCAAATTCTCGCGGCTCTGAGTCCCCTAGCCCGCATTAATTATCTCGATCCCAATTTGTTTTCTGCTAATGATGACTCTTGATTGTGCTAAGTTGAAATTCAAGCAGTAATTTCAAGTCGAAAAGCTCCCAATCTGAAATCTGAGTTTCCCTACTTCATAAAGCGGAAGCCAACTCAGACTGCGGCTTCTTCCAGGCTCCAAAATTGATTGACTGCTAACTTATTAAGACTTGTTTAAATTTTGAATACCTAAATTTTTGTTATGGGCGAAGCAAAACGTCGTAAAACCACACTTGGAGAACAATACGGTCAAGAAGCTCGGATTTTCCCTTGGTTGCCAATCACCAAAACTCAAGGAGAACGATTCGTCGAATTGGCTAATCGCGGTGCTTGGATCGGTATTGGTCTGATGGTTGCAGCCTGGGTAACCATCCGCTTTATCGGTCCGGCTTTTGGTTGGTGGCAAGTTGTCTAAACAACCCAGATGGACAGTTTTTAAGACGAAAAGGCAGTTGGGGCAACCAATCTGTCTTTTTTTGTGTTACTTCTTTTATTAAGTTTTTTTGTGTTCCAAGCTACAAGAAAATAATAATTTTACTCATACATTAACATTACTTTCAAGAAAAAAAATATAGCCAAGTGTAGATTAATAATACTCTTCAAGTTTTGCTATATTAGATTTGCTAATTGTCAATACTCCCTAACGATTGATTAATGTGATAAATATTACTAAACCATTAAGTCAAATAAAAATACTGCCGAAATGGCAACATGAATTTTATTGTTTTAGTTATCGTCAGTGTTAAGTCAAACGAATTGGGGCTTTCCATTTGAGACTCAAAGAGCCAATTGCCAGCTTTTTGTTTCCCCATTTTAGATGTAGAGCCTTCAATGCAGGGATTAAAAGTTGAACAGTCTCAAACTGCCAGGTTATCTAGTGAATTTGACGAGTTCGAGCAGAAGTTGTCAGGGTTAGTTCTCTTGCTTTGAAATGTCAAGTCCCCATAATGTTACGCATAAGCAATAAATATACGTCAATCGGATTAAATAGACGATAAAAGTAGTTACAACCTGCTTGTATCGGAAGTTCGGTTATTGATTGCCCAGAAAGTGGCAATATGTGACTTTTCTACTGTTGACTTATGCGAAAAATGAGTTACTCTTAGAGCGATCGCCTTAAGTCCGTATCTACCCTGACAGCAACGCATGAAGAGAAAGTAAAGTCTTGCAATTCTGTCCGATATTTGGATTTTGTAAAGTGAATATTTTGATACGGCACGTTAAGCTGCTATCTACTACCCTAATCAAGGTAGTCAGTTAATGACTCTATCACAATTTGGGAATTGTATTAAATAGTCTACAATACCAGTTGATGACAAAATCTAAAGAAAAGATAAAATTGGCAAACATGATAGTGGTGTTTGGAGGTCTAAAATGTTTCTGAGATTAGCGCAACAACATCGGCAATTCGTTCAAGACTTGGTAATGAACCTGCAAGCCTTGGCGATTGTAATGGAAAGACGGGGATATCCTGCGTCTTGTTATACCTGTGGCGACCAAATGAACAGTGCTTCGTTTATGGTTAGTTTGGGAGATAGTCACCTGATTCGGTTTTTGGTATCCGATTACGGCATTACTTGGACTGAAATGCGAGACGATCGCGAATTAATGAAGTTAGAGGGTGCTGAAGCGGTAAGCCAACTACAGGAACTTGCGAGTATTGTCAAGCAATCTATGCAAACCGGTGCAAGCAACAAAACCCTAGCCAAGCGATGATCGCTAGTGTCCTATTTGTCGGGGTATTGAAAAAAAATGATTAGACGGAAAATTGAGAATTGGGAATTGGGGAAAAGTTTTGAGTGTTGATATTCAACTCATAAGTCATAACTCCTAATTCTCACGAACCCTCTAGTCAAGGTTCCCACACTCTTGTAGTACCTTGTGGCAAGCAATTTTTCCGAATATCTACCGCTATACTTAGTGCGGAAAATATGCCATAGCCCAAAAAAAGCGTCAATCGAAATCAGCGAGTCGATTCTTGACAGCTAGAAGGAAAAAGTTTGTTTTCATTTGGCTTGGCAACAGATACTAGTCGATAGCTAGAATGTCTGCTGTGGAATGCTTTTTTTATTTTTTGATTGTTTAGAGTCCATTCCCAATCAAAATAAATGGTGCCCAGTAGTAAGGATTACTGAGGCTAACTCCAATACCCGTAGATATATTTGGACTCCTGTCTTGTCGTAGACCGAACGCAGATAAATCTCCAGTAATCAAGGCAATTTGGGCTTGTCGCAAGGCTTCGGCTTTAGTCAATTTCCCTTTATGTAGTGCCGCATAAAAAGCACTCATCAACGTTTCTGTACCGCCATCATCTACAGCCCATAAAGAGGCGATCGCCGATTTAGCACCGGTTTTTTGGATTTGGTAACCAAAGCCTAAAATTTCCTCACCGTTACCTAATTTACCACCCAATCCGGTTTCACAGGCACTCAAAACGACTAAATCTACTCGTGGTAATGACCAAGTAGCGACATCTCGCAGAGTAGCGCGTTCGCCACTACCAAATAAAATAAATGAATCTTCTGGCTTACCCACCACGAATGCCGCATGAGTGGCAAAATGAATAACTGTATAATCATCCAACTGTGGTATGGTCGCCTGACGACTGAAAGCAGCATCTAATAACTTTATGGTTCCGGGAACCTGCTGTGCTAAAGTTTCCACTTCTTGCCCTGCAAAAGGCAATCCAGAAAATGCAAATTGGCGACTCCCGACTGTCACTGTATAATCACCCTCGGTAAACGCCGCAGCTAAAACTCGCAATTTCGATTTTGGTGGAGTGTTAAAGTTAGTCAGGCTGGCTGAGGTGATATGGTTGATAGCAAAACTCTGTACTAGCCATTTCCCATTATATAAAGCGGCTAAGGGTATATAACGTAACTGGTTATCTGGTGCATAAATCAGCGTTTTTGCACCTGCTTGCTTGAGGTCATTTTCAAGAGGTCTAATTAACCAGTCATACAACTGACGTGCAGGTATTTTGGCATCCAAACGGGGATCTTGTAAAGCTTTGCGAAATGCGAGTATTGTTTTATTCAGGTTTTCGCGTTTGACAGCAACGGTGCGATGAATTGGCGGTGATTCCGGAGTTACCAACACCAGTTCCAAGCTATCTTTTAACACCAGTGGATAAAAAAGTACGGATTTTTGCGGTAATTGTGCCAAATTATCCCGAACCTCATTCAGGCTTTCTAAGTCTAAATTTTGTCGTCTTGCAGTCCGGTTAATTTGCTCCACCTGTTCTCTGACCGACGGACTGGTGATAAAATTTTGGAAATCATCCAAGATTTTTTGCTCAGTTGTCACCAATTGAGCAAGACGTTGTTTTTGTTCGGGCGATCGCTTGGAGGGTTCTACCTGTCGCAATGCTGTTAATTGTTTACCTAATGCGATCGCCGAATCGACTTTATTACTTAAATTTACTAGCAGTTTTTTTTCTTCGGAAATTAACTCAATACCTTTGGCAGTGCGTTTATTGCCTTGTACCCTGCTAATATACTCTTCAAGTTCTTCGACTTTGACCAAATCCATAATCCGTTGTGCTTCAGCCACACGTCCCATGAAGAGTAAATTTTCTCCCAAAGCACGATATGTCTGGGCAACAGTTTGGCTATAAGCATTTACTAACGGGATTGCAAACGCAGATGGATTGAGACGAGCCTTTTCACGATGATTGACACATTGCTTGTAAAAGAAAATCGCTAACTCTGGTTGATTCTGACTCTCAAATAAATTCCCTAGATTACTATAAGTTTTACCAAATGCGATGCGAGCAAGTCCCGGAGTAGTTTCCCTATTAGTCAGATCCTTGTTAATCGCCAAGGCTTGCACGTAGAATTTAAAAGCTTGGGAATTTTGCCCTTGTTTTTGGTAAACTCTGCCAATATTGTTTAAAGTCGCAGCTTCTTGAAGGCGATCGCCATTACCTGTACTAATCGTTAACGCTGTTTGTAATCTCTGCAAAGCCTCTGGAAACCGAGATGCATCCAAAAGTCTGATCGCATCTTCATTTAGCCGCTTGACTTCAAAATTTTTCTTATTTCCAGACTCAATTTGGGCGAATTCATTTGTTAAGGATTTAGTAAAGGCATTAGATGTTACCATCGTTACTGGTAAAGCCATGCCAGAACTGCTCAAGGCAAATACTGTAGCAGTTACAAGACTGAAATATGCTTGATAAGGAGACATAATAATTCAAATTTTAAAATTACAAAAGTAAATAGGGTAAACCCGATGTGAGTTATGCGGTAAAGTAGCCGTCATAAAGCTTAATGCAGTACTTTCGTCTAATACACCTTACATTATTGGATATTTTTTTAATTAGAAGCTCTTGATAGGATATTAGTTGAGTTAGTCGCACAAGGCAACCAATTTGTATGTTAATTCAGGTATAGAAAATTGATTACAGTTGCCAGGAAAGATATAAGATGTCTGAAGAAAAATCTACCCAACCACAACTACCACCCACCAGCACCCTTGATATCACATCAAGTCAGATACTGGAAAATTGGTTTGAATATCTGATCAGAGTGCAACCCCATCACACTGACTATGCAGGTGTTGTTTGGCATGGAACCTACTTAACTTGGATGGAAGAAGCTAGGGTAGAATGTTTGCGCTCAATAGGTATTGAATTTGCCGATCTAGTGGCTTTAGGCTGCGATCTACCAGTTGTAGAATTATCTGTACGCTATCACCGCTCAATTCAGTTGGGTATGGCAGCAGTGGTCAAAACCCGCATGAATGAGGTAACTGGTGTCCGTATTAACTGGGATTATGCAATTGAATCCCCAGATCGCCAAGAATTATATCTTACAGCCAAGGTAGCGTTGGTGGCAGTCGATCGCGATCGCGGTAAAATTCTGCGAACTCTACCTCCAAGTATGCAAGATGCTCTAGCAAAACTTTCTGCTTCTACAAAATAACAAGGCATTTAGGAAGTGAATTATAACGGATGTAACGGATAAATAATTATTAAATGAACAAATTATCCGTTTTATCCGTTGCCGATCGCTTCCATTACTACTTGGTTGAACGTAGCTTGTTCAAGGTTTCTGGTAAGTGAATGATGTAGTCCAAAACATCTTGAGGACTAATATTATACGCCACCTGCAATAAAACAACGATCGCGGCAACAAAAAACGCAGTCTTAACGGTTGTTTTGACTATCTTGACTAAAATTGTGAATAAAATCCAAGCTACAATCAGGGCAAGAAACATAGATGTCTATTCCTTCAGAATCGCTCTTCCCTACGCAGCAGGGTAAGTTGGGGCTTTTTGTAACAATATTTGCTAATAATATTCTTCAATGCTATAAATTGGGTTTTTTAGGTAATTATCCTTAGATAAATATACCGAAAAACGACAGAAGAATTGGTATGTAAAGAAACTTTTTTATTGGTGATGACTATAGCATTTATTATATATTTTTATATTAAGTATATACAAAAATTATGATACGCAATTCACAATATGGCGTAGTGGTCTGTGTAATTAATTCTAGGGGTACAACACTTTTGCCCCCTACACCCAATACTCCATGTCAAAATTAATGACATGGAGTGGTAGGGATATTGGGTTAATCCAGAATGGTACTTTTATCCGCTTCCTTGTGGGGGTTTAATACCCCGACATTTACAGGTCGCTTGTTTTGAGTTGGGGTTTGAACCCACAGGTCGAAACCTCTTCCTTCTTCCTTCTTCCTTCGTCAACTCATCAGAATCACAGAGGAGGGATTCTCTAGCTTTTGAGTTACGGTTAAAACTTCTTGTCTTGCCCATTTATCTGCCGCCAAAATGTCATCTAAAGAAGGATTTGAACGGTTCTGAGGTGAAAAGCTTGAGCATACCGATTCAATACATCGGGGAATATCTAAAAAGCGAATTTTCTCTTCTAAAAATAAGGCTACAACTTGTTCGTTTGCGGCATTTAACACAGCAGGCATGGAACCACCAGCATTACCTGCAGCATAAGCCAATTTCATGCAGGGATATTTTTCATGGTCTGGTTCGCGGAAGGTTAAGTTACCAGCTTTGACTAAATCTAACTGTTTCCAGTCAGTATGGATGCGCTCTGGGTAAGATAAAGCATACAGCAAAGGTAAGCGCATATCAGCCCAGCCGAGTTGTGCCAAAACTGAGGTATCTTGCAGTTCGATTAGCGAGTGAATAATACTTTGAGGATGAATTACTATATCAATATTGGCGTAATCCATGCCAAATAGGTAGTGGGCTTCAATTACTTCCAGTCCTTTATTCATCAAAGTGGCAGAATCTACAGTAATTTTACGTCCCATCGACCAATTAGGATGCTTTAGGGCATCGGCAACTGTAACCGAAGCTAATTTTTCTACATCCCAATCGCGGAAAGCACCACCAGAAGCAGTGAGGATAATCCGCCGCAATCCATTTGCAGGAACGCCTTGCAGACATTGGAAGATTGCCGAATGCTCGGAATCTGCTGGTAACAGTTTTACCTTATGTTTTTCAATTAACGGTAGAACTACTGGGGCACCGGCGATTAGAGTTTCTTTGTTCGCAAGGGCAATATCTTTACCAGCTTCGATCGCAGCAATAGTAGGTAGCAACCCCGCACAACCGACGATACCTGTAACAACAGTTTCGGCTTCACCATAGCGAGCAACTTCGATAACTCCCGCTTCACCAGCCAGTAAAATCGGTTGAGGGTCGAGGTCAGCGATCGCTTGTTTGAGAAGTGGTAATTTTTCTTCGTTGCAAATCGCTGCGATACTCGGTCGAAATTGGCGAATCTGGGCAGCAAACATTTCTATATTGTTCCCAGCAGCTAATCCCACGATCCGAAACTGTTCGGGGTACTGGGCTACAATTTCCAAAGTCTGAGTACCGATAGAGCCAGTAGAGCCAAGAAGAGTAATTGCTTTCACAATTTTTTAAGGATTGACAGACACCTTAACTATAAATTGCTAAGGACTCTTTCTTGATCGCGATCGCACAACATTTACCTAACCTCCTCGTTGTTCGACAATAATCTTTTTTTGTCGCTATATGTATACATATATACCTAACATCTATATGTAATTTCTTAATTTTATAATGAATTAAATAACGAATAGTAACCGCTGAAAGTTTACTGTCAACAGGATTAGCAGTTATCTTTATCTTCAGTGAGTGAGTCGTGTGTGTGAGGAGATTATGTCTAATAAATTACAAGATAATTGCGATCTTGCAAGCATAGGTGTTGAGGATGCTTAAAACATCTGAAACCAGACTCAAGCTTATGAGTCAAGTTGAGATCGCCATCACCAAAATTACATATTCAAACGATTTGCTCTTTCCACTAGGGATATGGCTTCTCAGTCGAATTGTGATTTGGATCGCTATGTTAATCATTGCACCAAATCTACCAGTACCACACTACGGGGTTGTTCCTAAATTTGGCTGGGGGATTTTTGATGCATGGGATAGCATACATTACCGGGCGATCGCTACTTCCGGATATGAATTTGTCAATGACGGCAATCGATATAATCTGGCATTCTTTCCCCTGTATCCTCTGGTACTGCGGGGATTGATGGGGGCTGGTTTACCGTTTCAAGTTGCAGGTACCCTAGTGAATAATTGCGCATTTCTTGCCGCACTTTATATCTTATACCTCTGGAGTGAGAAAAATTACGGTAAAAATGCGGCGCGGTGGGTTTGTGCTGTAATGGCTTGGTGCCCGATGTCGATGTTTGGCTCGATGATTTATACCGAGGGTTTCTATTTACTATTCAGTACAGCGGCGCTGTATGCCTTTGACCAAAAGTATTATGGCTGGACTGCCTTGTGCGGTGCAATGGCGACAGCGACACGTCCTACAGGGATGGCTCTGATACCAGCATTTCTACTTGTCTGTGTGAAAGAACGCCGCCCACTAATTGCTTACGTTGCATCTTTTTCTACCGCCATCGGAGTACTTGTATTTAGCTTTTACTGTGTGATTCATTTTGGTCACCCTTTAGCTTTTATCCAAGCCCAACGGGGATGGCGTCCCTCTTTAGGGTTTGATTGGCAGGGTTGGATAAATATGCTGATTCAGATTGCAGTTGGTAGAACTAATTGGCAGTATGGTGGAATCAAAGATCCCCTGCATCCTATATTATTTTGTGTGTTTGTTGGCGGTGGTTATCGAATATGGAACTTCCGCAAACATTTTAGTTCCTTCAGAGTTGTCTATGGATTTTATGGCATAGTGGCATTTTTATTCATATTTGCGAGTGGTGACTGGATAAATAATTTACTTAATGCCGTCATTTTTATTGGTGGGGGTTATATGTTGTGGCAGTTACGCACGCAACTAACCCTAGTTACCCTTACTTACGGCTTTTGTGGTATCGGGTTGTTACTTGCTTCTGGCGGTACCATGTCCTTGAGTCGCCTAGCTTATGGTATTGTGCCTCTAGGTGTAGCTTTAGGGGTGTTTTTATCTCACTATCCTCGACGCGGCTATCTAATTCTTGGTTTGTCTGGAATTTTACTTGCCAGAGTAGCTGTGAGGTTTGCCCAACAACTCTGGGTTGCATAGGGGAAAGTTAGGAGTTAGGAGTTATGAGTTATGAGTTATGAGTTTTTAACTCCAAACTCCAAACTCCAAACTCCCAACCACTAACCACCAACCACTAACCACCAACCACTAACCACCAACCACTAACCACTAACCACCAACCACTAACTCCTAGCTCTGCTTTTTAAATAAATAAACATCATCCTGTTGATAAATCAATTTAAATGCTTGGTTATTTTTGAGTTGATTGGGCAATTCTGGATTAAAGTCAAGTTTATTGACCGGATTTTTAGTTCGGACATCAAGTAATACATATTCAATAGTTTCACTACTTATATCATCAGATTTACTGTCTATACTAATTAGATTAATAATTTGGCGTTGGCTTAAATGAGGGGCAATTCTTGATGTTGTTAAAACGCTTCCTTGAGTTTCAACCAAACTTACTGCTGTATGCAGAGAGTTAAGATTTGACAGACTAGATAGATAACGTGTTATGAAAAAATCATACTTAGCCAGTACCAAAAATGCGATCGTAGCCCAAACTATTAAAAAATGCGGTTTCAGCCAACGTCTTTTTTTGTCTTGTTGGTACTGCCATATTGAACGCAACAACCAAAGAATCAAAAACGGGAAAATTGTTAAGGAATAATGGTGAATTAAGTCTCGCTGTGCTGAATAATCAGAAATAATATTCAACAACAACATTGGTAAAGCTGGTATTATTGTCATTACTTGTCGCCAGTGTAATCCAAAAATTATTGGTAACAAAAGTAATAAATAATAAAATAGTGTTTCAGATGCAAAGATTTTTCCTAAAATTAAACTAGGATTAATAATAATATTCCAGATGATTTGTTTGGGAGAATCACCTAGAGAACTATAAAATACAACCCCACCAGCTTGACCACTTCGCAGCGCGGGGACGAGATAACCAACAGTCATCAAATACCAAACTACACCTGTTACAATACAACCAATTCCATACATACGTCGATGCTGGATAAACCACAGCCAGACTCCGAAAGTAATTACGGTTAAACTTAAAATATCTTTGCAAATTAGGACTAAAACGATAGCTATAATCAACTGCCAAGTTCGATTGCTAATTCCTGCCCAAATAGCCCATAATAAGGCGGGGACAGCAATTGCTTCTGGACGGAAATCAGTAAAAAAGTTGATATTAAATAAAGAAGGATAGAGTAGATAGGAAATAGGAATTGCTCGTGCATAAATTATGGATAAGCCAGCTTGCAAACTTAAGGCATATACGGGTACACATCCTATTGCTAAAGCGATCGCCTGGACTGCAAATAGCCAATGTACATCAGGATAAATTTTGTAAAGTGGCACGATTAAATACAAGATAAAAGCTGCATGATCTCCAATCATGTGAAAGCCAAGTAATGATGAAATTGGAGGTAGTCCTTGACTTGCTAAATATACCCATTGGTCGAAGACAGCTAAATCCAAAGCAGTTGATTGAAATAATCCATGTCGTAAGCTGCTACAGATAAATAAGATTAAGGCACTTATTCCAACCATCCAACAGATATAAATAAGCCCAGCTTTATTTTTCACACTATTCCAATTTAATAATCCTAACTATTACTATTATTTCACAAATAGGTATGCGTCATTATATTGCACTATTAGCGCATCTCAAAACCTATTAGCCAGCGGAGTTATCTGAAATGTTAGCCATCCTAGTTAGGCTAAAAATCAAGAATTTACTGAAACTTTGTTAAAAAATATTAAAAATAATCCCAAATTTCAGTTAAAATATCTGCGCGATGATATTTACTTATTTATCAAACAGTAAAATGATAAAATTTTTGGGATCGTCATTGAGAGTGGATGCCCAACAGAAGCCCAATTGCGAAAATATTTTATAATTTATCGAGAACAGATAAAATTTATGAATAATACTTCAGAGAAAAGATTATTAAAATCTTTCCAACTTACGACTCCAAAATATTTGGCTATTGGCATTATATTAGCCGTGCTGATTCGATTGGCTTGTGTTCCTAATAAATCAGTAGATTATAAGTTTTTTTTAGCACCTTGGTATGATTTTATCGCTTCTCATGGCGGATTTGCGGCCCTCAAATATAGTTTTGCTGACTATACACCCTCCTATCTCTACTGGATTTTAATTTCTGCTACCCTGCTTTCTGGATTGCCAAAAATTCTGGCAATCAAGCTTTTTGCGATGTCTGTTGATTTTCTATGTGCCTTTCTGACTTACAAAATTGTTCGATTAAAATACCCCCAGGGGAGGATGCCAATCTTTGCTTTTTTGGCAGTTATATTGAGTCCCACTGTTATTTATAATAGTGCCCTCTGGGGTCAATGTGACAGCATCTATACAACGGGGATAGTAGCCTGCATTTATTTTTTATCTATTCAAAAGCAAATTCCAGCATTAGTCAGCTTTGGGGTAGCAATTTCTTTTAAGTTGCAAGCGATGTTTATTGCACCTTTATTATTGATTCTATTGCTCAAAAAAAGAATCTCCTGGTATTATTTACCATTAGTTCCAGCGGTATATGTAGTTGCAATCTTGCCCAGTTGGTTTGCCGGAAGACCGATATCAGAATTGCTGTTAATATACTTCAGCCAAGCTAACAAATACAAGGAACTTTCTAAAAACGCACCCAATCTTTATCAATGGATTCCTAACGATTTTTATAATATTGTTGCCCCCATAGGTTTAATCTTAACTGTATGTGTAATATTTTTATTTGCATACATTGTTTATAAAAGTAGACTAGAAATTACTCAAGACAGACTGATACATTTAGCTACCCTATCAGTTTTGTTTATGCCATATATCCTGCCCAAAATGCACGAAAGATATTTTTATCCTGCTGATATATTTTCCATTATCTTTGCTTTTTACTTTCCCCGATATCGTTGGGTAGCTATAGTTGTGCAATTAGCATCATTTTTCAGCTATTTGGGAACTCCTATATATATCCAGTTATTTTCTGTTCCCTTAGCTTTTACACTTTGGTTTGTTATGCGAAAATGCGATATGATTTTCATTGAATGAAGGAAGAAGGAAGAAGGACGAAGGAAGAAGGAAGATAAAATATTAATAAAAAATTGTAGTGTAGTATGGGCAGCCGGGTTGAAATAAGAGAAAAAGTGCAAAAACACAATACTGTTGGTGTAATAATTGCCATTAGTGGCTTAATTTTATTTATATCTAGTTGTCTGAGACACGAGTTATTTAATTCATCTGGTGATTTAGCCTTTTTTGACCAAGGGGTTTACTTAATTAGTCATTCTAAACCGCCAATTTCTTCTGTACTCGGTTTTCACGTTCTTTCTGACCATGCTGCTTGGATTTTGTATTTCTTCGCTTTCTTGTACAAAATTTACCCTAGCGTTTATTGGCTATTCGCAGTCCAGTCTGCTGCTTTGGCATTAGGTGCTTTACCAACATATTTTCTTGCACTTCAAGCAGGTTTGAAAGAAAGTCAAGCAGTAGCAATGGTGGCTGTGTACCTACTGTATCCGGTGGTATACAATAGCAACCTCTGTGATTTTCATCCAGATACGATCGCTGTTCCTGCACTTTTGACAGCAGTTTTAGCTGCTAGATCGAGAAAAATAGTTTGGTTTTGCGT
This sequence comes from Cyanomargarita calcarea GSE-NOS-MK-12-04C, assembly GCA_019359595.1. Taxonomy (GTDB): domain Bacteria; phylum Cyanobacteriota; class Cyanobacteriia; order Cyanobacteriales; family Nostocaceae; genus Cyanomargarita; species Cyanomargarita calcarea. The sequence continues at coordinate 90,775 of JAHHGZ010000002.1, read as the reverse complement.
CAGTATTCTTTTAGTGTTGGGTTGTAAGGCAGTATTGTCCCTGACTGTAGTGGCAATGGGGGTTTGGTTACTATTTTTTGAAAAGCGACGTTTATTTGGTGCGATCGCTATTATTAGCGGTATCGCTTGGTTTTTGATTGCCAACAAGATTATCATCCCGTTTTTTGGCAGCGAATCAGCATTAATCCAACGTCATTTTTATCGGTATAGCTATTTGGGAAAATCCTTCCCCGAAATGGTGCAAATTTTCCTGTCCCAACCGTCCATTATTTTTACCAACGTTTTTTCATCCATCAATTTAGAATATTTATTTTTTTTATTAGCACCCGTTATTTGGGGTTTAAGACTACACTATACAATACCTTTGATAGGTGCAATTCCTTGTGTGGCAATGAATTTACTTGCCGATCATCCCTCACAAAAAAATCTGGTTTTGCACTACTCTTTACCAGCCATTCCATTTCTAATGTTGGCTGTAATTGCCACCCTAGCAACAGGTAGAGCTTGGCTACAACGAAAACAACCAATTCTTTTGTGGTCGTTAGTTGCATTTCTAATTTTAGGTAAATTTGGGTTTTTTGCCTCTAAATATATCAGCTATTTAGATACTTGGCAAGCCACAAAACAGGCGATCGCTCTAATTAAAACTAAAGAAAGCGTTCTGACTACAGATATAATTACCCCACATCTAACCCATAGAGAGTTAATTAGTTTCAAATATAATAACTCTCAACAACTTGATGAATTAACTAATTTTCACTATGTATTGCTCAATGTCCGTCACCCAGGTTGGGCCGCAAGTTCAGAGGATTATCAGAACTTGGTCAACCAATTGAAAAATCAGTCAAAATTTGACTTAAAATATCAACGTGATGATGTTTATTTATTTGTAAATCGGTAAAAACTCACGCAACCGAGTCAATAATCTGCTGCACGGTCAAGTTTAATTCTGGGAAAGTAGGGGATATGATCCGGTCTGTACCTCTAAACTGAGTGATTTGATATAGATTATCAACTAACTGATAAATAGAAACTGTAGGCTGTTTGGGATTGCCTATAAACTTTCTACCACCTAACCCCAAATAGTCTACAATCCAATATTCTTGAATTCCCAAGTATTCATAATCATCCATTTTTAAGGCATAATCATCAGCCCAATTTGTCGAAACCACTTCAATGATTAAGGGAATGGAACTACCCAAAGTAATTATTGATTCTTTTTGCCAACGATGTTCTTTATCGGCAACCTGATTTTTATCGATAACAATTACATCAGGTTCATAGCTAGTGTTTTCAACCTTGACAACACATTCTTTAGGGATTGAGTAAGGTAATTTTAGGCGTAAAATTTCTATAAATAATATGCCTATAATAAAACCAGCAACATTAGAATGTGTTCCTGTGGGTTTTGGCATTTCAACAATCACCCCATTATGCAGTTCATAGCGTACTACCGAGCTTTCCGGATACCATTCGATAAACTCATCAAAGGTGTATAATTTTGGTTCGGTTTGTGTTTGGGTTTGGGACATAAGTTAGCACCTCCACATATATTTGACTTTACCACCCCTATAGAAAGCGTTAATTCGTTCTCCCCGTCCTCACCGATTCCTTAACCAAATTAATGCGATTGGGCTTTACTCCCTTGAAAAAGCGACAAAATAACCTGGAAACTTTGTTCTATAAAGAGTGTAGCAATTCATAGGTAGTGGCAATGTTAATTTATCTGTGGTGCAATCAGGGTAAAACCTTCAGCCGTACCTAGAGCTTTACTCCCAGGTAAATTTATTCCCTTTAAAGTTGCATTATCTAATAGTAAATAAGATTTATTTGACCACATTTGTTGTAAAACTGGCGCAGTTGCAGGAACTATCTTGCAATCGCTATAAAATTCCAAACTAGGACGTGCATAAGCAAAAGATATATAGATTGTTGTCCCAGGTGAGACGTGTTGACGAATTAATGCCGCAACGGGCTTGACTGGGAACCTTTCCTTCAACTCCCAAATCCAGGATTGCGAACTCATCAACAGTGCCAAAACTAGGTACATCCCAGAAAATAAAACTGGAATAAATCGGCGATCGCGCTGTTTAATTAGCCATGCAGTAACACCCATACTAATTGCCAAAACAATGCTCATAACGATTAAAACAGGCTGAGGATTGTTAGTAGCAAAGTAAACACAACCTCCTAAACTGGCGATCGCTATAATCGCCAATAATACCGCCGAAATCGGAGCCTTAAAACTCCGGTGCTGGTATTCGCTCAATTTAGCACCGACTGCCAGAGCTAAAAATGGGTATACAGGCATGATATACCACGGCAGTTTTGTACTCATCAAAGAAATTGTTCCAAAGTAAACAATTGTCCCGATCAGAACTAAAGAACCCCAAGCAGTATCACGTTTTTTCCAAGCTAGATAAAGCCCACCGGGTAAAAATAACAACCAGGGAAAACCATATTTAAGTAACTCAATTAAATAGTACCAGGGAGGTCCACTATTACCCTCAACAGCCTGCGAAAGTCGGTCTATGGCTTGCGATTGAAAATGTACTTGTAAAAAAATATCTCCATAATGTTGCCATTGTGCAACATACCAAGCGATCGCCAAAGCATTTCCGAAAAACATTCCCGTCCAGAAATAGGGATTTTTTAACAAAGCGAACTGTCGATTTACCAGGATGAATATACAAGCGATCGCTCCTAGCAGCAAAACTATCGTCCCCTTTGTCAGAGTAATTAGCCCCAGGCAAAACCCCACACCTAATGCCCACCGTCTGTTTTGACGTGCTTGCAAAACACAAAATAACAACAGTAGAAAAAAAGTAATAGTCATACCATCTAACATTGCCAATCTTCCATGACGCACCACAGGCAACATTGTCAAGTAAACTAAAGCTGCAAACAGAGATGGTAAAGTTTCGTTAAAAACCAAACGTCCTACCAAGTAAAGCAATGGCACTCCCAAAGCCGTTAACACCGCTCCGGGTAAGCGTGTAGTGAATTCTTGCACTCCTCCTAGTTGATAGCACAAAGCAATTAACCACTGCATCAAAGGTGGTTTTAACAAAAATGGTTCTCCCTGAAGGGTAGGATAGAGCCAGTTACCAGTACGATAAATTTCTTTAGCTACCATGCCATAAGTACCTTCATCCCAGTCGCGTAAGGGCGAATTACCTAAAAACATCAGCCATAGAACACCAGATGCCATCACCAGTATAAATAGCAATTCTTTTTCTCTGAATGCACGCATACTTGAAAATAATTTTATCGCTTCTTATAAATATATGATTATAAATCTGTATGCCAACAGACAATAATTTGAGATCCCCGACAACTTCTGCGAAGTCGAGGATCTAAAACGTGATCATGTAAATTTGTTAACAAAGCAGTAATTATGCGAGTTAATTGAATGATTAAAAGCAAAAATCTCATTCAGAAGGGTGTATTTTTTGCATTTGCGATGTGGTTAAGCAGCCGAATCATCATTTGCATCTCTATGTTAGCGATCGCTCCTTTACTCCCAGTTCCAGAAGGTGGAGTTGCTGCCACATTTAGCTGGGATGTTTTTCATTCATGGGATAGCGTTTGGTACCAAAAAATAGTAACTTTTGGGTACGAATACATCAACGACGGCAAACAATATTCAATTGCTTTCTTACCACTTTTTCCCTTATTAATCCGTGCAGTGATGCTTACTGGCTTGCCTTTTAATATCGCAGGCTTATTAGTAAATAATCTATCATTTTTAGCGGCATTGATTCTGCTGTATTCTTGGATCGAGGAGCGTTACGATTCCAGTGCAGCACGTTGGGCAACAGCAACTTTAGCGTGGTGTCCTTTGTCACTTTTTTGCACTGTGATTTATACTGAAGGGCTATTTTTGTTGTGTAGCACCGCTGCATTACGAGCCTTTGACAAACAGAAATATGCCCAGACAGCCTTTTGGGGAGCATTGTCTACAGCCACGCGATCGCCTGGATTAGCACTCATACCCGCTTTTCTAATTGTTAGCTTCAAAGAAAAAAGAGGTGTAAAAGCTTACCTTGCCAGCTTTGCGACTGCTAGTGGGATTTTACTCTTTAGCCTGTATTGTCAAATGAAATTTGGGGATGCTTTGGCATTTGTTCACGTCCAGAAAGGGTGGCGTGAATCAGCAGGATTTGCGGGTGAGGGTTGGTGGTTGATGATTCAGCAAATTACATTAGGTCAAACTATTGTTGATTCTAGTGGTATTCGATATATTGGCTATCCATTAAAGTTTGGAATTATTAGTATTAGTGCTTGTTTTTTATGGCGCTTCCGCAAACAGATAGGTTCAAAAAAAACAGACTATGGAATATTTGTTTTATGGATATTGCTTTGGTCAATGGCACAAGAAAACTTAGTTAGAATCACAATTATTTATGGTGGTGTCTGTCTCTCATGGATATCACGAAATAAAATACCCTTTGTGACCGTTCTTTATGGGTTTTTTACCTATTTGTTAATCTTCAACACTGGGCTTACTCTTTCTGTTGAGCGCTACGTTTATGGCATTGTATCGCTATCAATTGCCCTTGGGCTAATAGTTAACCGTCATCCTCGTTGGGGATATATGATTATGAGTTTCTTTGCGCTCGTACTGGCAAAGTTTTCTATCATTTTTTCTCAAAAATTATGGTTATCTTAGAGCGTGTTTATAAAGCAGGGTAGTGCGAGCATCCCCGCTCGCATACTATATAAAGCGAGTGGGGACGCATATGCCGAAACGGCTGGCTCTGCCTACGCACTACTAATAATCCGCCAGATTAATTATGAGGGGTAAAGATAACAGAACTAAATTGAACATATTTGTTCTACTTAAACTTTCAGCAGCCAAGCATTACGATTGTCAATACTGACAAAAGGTGATGGAACGATTTCGATATTAGCACCGAGTCCTTCTTCTTGTAACTATTTAAGCCAAACTGATATGATCGATTCTGTAGGAGCGCTACACGCAAAGAGGTATAATCTTTACTGCAACTGCTTTGCAGATCGTGTTTATAAGCTAAACCACATTTAAACTACATAATCTAAATTACTCTAATTCTTGTGGGGTGGGCATCCCGAACCGTCCGAATGTGCAAAGTAAATGTGGAACAGCTTAGTAAGGTATTTTTATTAAATCCAATCTAAATGGATAAAAACTTTTACTTACAATATGCAAAATTTGAAGATAAACATTGGTGGTTTGTCGGTCGTCGTCGGATTATAAACCACGTGATTAATCAACTAAATCTACCGCAAAATTCCGAGATTCTGGAGGTGGGTTGCGGTACAGGAGGTAACTTGAATATGCTTGCTCGTCACGGTCGAGTTTTAGCAATGGAGTTAGATGAGATTGCTTGTAAATTTGCCAATAGACGGCAAGTAACTCCGGTAAAATTAGGCAGTTTGCCCGATAAAATTCCTTTTACAGGTGAGTATGACTTGATTGCAATGTTAGATGTGATGGAACATCTTGATGATGACTTAGCAGCACTCAAGGCATTGCATTCTAAATTAAAGCCCGGAGGATGGTTATTGGTTACAGTTCCAGCGTATCAGTTCTTATGGAGTCGGCACGATGAAATTAACCAGCACAAACGCCGTTATGTATTAAAAGGTTTAAAGCAAGTTGTGAAAAATGGTGGCTACACTGTCCGGCATAGTAGCTACTTTAACGTTTTCTTGTTTCCGGCTGTTGCTTTTGTGCGTTGCTTAAAAAATTTGTTGCGAATTGACAACGATTCCCAAATTAGTAGCGATCTAACCTTGCCACCAAAACCTGTCAACCAGCTTTTGACTTTTTTGTTTGCAAGTGAACGTCACCTAATTAATCGAGTCACCCTACCATTTGGTGTATCGGTTTTGCTTGTAGCACAGAAAAAGCTCTGATAGTTCTGATGCTTGGGGTCTGATTGCAACTTTTTAGGCTGATATAAAGTCAATTAGGAAATCTGAAAGCTAAATTTCACAAAAAATACGTATTACCAGGAAAATTAGCAGCAATTTGATTTATATTAAACTTGGTAAAAAGTAGATAACCATTGTGGCTAGACAAATCTACTCGATAGTAATACCGATTTATAACGAAGAAGAGAACATTACTGAAATGTATCGGCGTCTCAGTAGTGTTATGGACAGATTAGATGGTGAAGCTGAGTTAATTTTGATTGATGACGGTAGTCGCGATCGCTCATTGAACATGATCAGAGAACTCCACCATCACGATAGCCGGGTGCATTACCTCAGTTTTGCCCGTAACTTCGGTCATCAAATCGCAGTCACAGCCGGTCTAAATTTTGTTCAAGGCAAAGTAGCGGTCGTTATGGATGCGGATTTGCAAGACCCTCCAGAGTTAATTTTTGACATGATTGGAAAATGGCGGCAAGGCTATCAAGTCGTCTATGCTCAACGTCTGAGTCGCAAAAAAGAAGGTTGGTTTAAACGCTTCACGGCCTATGCCTTCTACCGAATTTTTCGTCGGCTGGCCGATGTCGATATCCCCTCTGATACCGGAGACTTCTGTTTAATGGACAGGCAAGTAGTAGATGTCCTGAATACCATGCCAGAACGCAACCGTTACATTCGTGGCTTGCGTGCATGGGTGGGTTTCCGCCAAACAGCCATACATTTTGAACGCGACCCCCGCTTCGCCGGAGAGGTAAAATATACCTTTGGTAAATCTTGGGCATTAGCAGTTGATGGCATTATTTCTCTATCAAAAGTGCCCTTAAGAGTAGCAACATATCTGGGATTGCTATCAGCAGCAATAGCCATACTAATGATATTTTTAGTCCTTTACTGGCGCTTCTTTGACCCAGCTTCACCATTAATTGGTTACAGTTTGATTACCATTGCGGTCTTTTTCATTGGCTCTGTTCAACTAGTTTCGATTGGCATTTTGGGCGAATACATTGGTCGAATCTATGAAGAAGTAAAAGGTCGTCCTATCTATACCTTAAAAGAAACTGGAGGCGTAATTAAATCATCAGAAATCAAATATTAGTGTTAGTTGTTCAAAGGATAAGGGTGGAAAAAACTTCCTTTCCCTTTAACCCTTAATATCCATCCCAAACCGTAGGTTTCCCCCACTCACAAACTTTCTCATGACACCACAAGAATTTGGTTTAATGTTAATCTCAGTCCTTGCCAGCGTCGCAGGGCAGGTATTCTTAAAAATCGGAGCAGTTAAGTTAGGCAAGGTTAATGCAGCAAATGCTATCAATCACATTCTCAGCATCATCACAACACCTGAACTTTTAATTGGACTAGGCTGCTACGGTGTAGGGGCTTTATTCTATATCCTCCTTTTAACTAGAGTGAACCTCAGCGTTGCCGGTCCTGCAGCGTCACTAGTTTATGTTTTCTCTGTCTTACTCGGTTATTTTATTTTTAAAGAATATATCCCTGTGACCCGTCTAGCGGGTTTAAGTTTCATTGTGGCTGGAGTGATATTAGTAGTTTGGCAAAAATGACAACTTATATAGCTGACGGAGAAAAAAAATTAAGTAAATACTCTTATTTTTGGTTGATTTATGTGGATTCTTTCGATACTTGGCAAGCTACAAACCAAGCGATCGCTCTTGTTCAAACTAAAAGTATTGTTAAATCAACTTAAAAGTACTCAATTATTCCAACTTCGCTATCAAGGCTCAGAAGTATATTTATTTACTAAAAATAAATGAAATGCGAAGGCGCTCAAACCACTAAAGACTAGTAATCTGAGTCTTTTGACTTTTATAAGCAAATTATATAAGTATAATATATTACTTTTTTTCTAGGGATAAAGTGATTCAATTATTTCACGTCAAAGCAAAGTTCAAAAAATTAAATTGCTGGAGGTGCTAATAAATTACGTAATTACACTGAAAAAAATATTTTTAATTGTAATACAATAAATGTAATAACTGCGATTAATTTGCGGAAAAACTCTCGGGGTGGGCTGCTAGAAATTTGAACAAAGTATACTTACTTAATCATTGAAGTATCAATATTCAAAATGCAAGTTGAAAGATATTTGTAGAACTGAGCTTTCGAGCAAGATCATTTTTGGTTAATTGATGAAAAGTCTTAAGGTCAAAAAAATACTCTTTGATAACCAGAAACTATATTGAGTCGATTTCTGTCTAGCCAGCTTAGAGAAGGTGACACACAAAAGTCAGTTAAAAATTTAACCTTTTCTTTAGGAGTTTGGGTTCAGCCAAAGCTATATAATGCGCCTTGTCTTGTAAACTATGAAACAAAGACTTCATTTTAAACGATATTCGATTTTGTAGGTTGCGAATGATTTATTACGCATCTACGCATTCGTGCGGTGAACGTCCGAAGTCGGAGAATGTATGCTTTAATTCAATCTGTATAATTTATCGATTCCTAAATTTCTGTTAACCTGTATTTAAATTTTCGGGATAACCAGAGATTTCCTCGGTATGTAATAACTAGTATCTAGAGAAATTGTGTTATGTAGTACCGTCAGATTCGGTGACTGATGGTTCGACCCAGTGAAGGAGCTGTGACGTGGGAAGCAAGAAGTCGTTTATTTGGCCGGAAAAGGTTTTGCTTGGGCTTGCGGCATTATCTGCCACTTTATGTGTTGGTTTGATAATCCCAATAAAGCCGAATGTTTTCATGGGTAAGAGTGGACAAGCGATCGATGTAGGTAGTGTAGTTGCGAGCCAGCCTATTCAACTGCGGATTGAAGGATTAAAAGACGCAATGCTGACAAGTTGGCAGCAACAAGCGAAAACAAGGGGTCTGGCTCACTCTGCACCAAAGCGCTTTGAAGGGGCAACTATTGATCGGGCCAAATTGGCTAAGGGAGAAAAAGTAATTGCTCTGACCTTTGATGATGGTCCTTGGCCTACTTATACCGGGGAAGTGCTGGACATCCTGAAAGCCAATAATATCAAGGGAACATTTTTTGTCGTCGGACAAAACTTGAAGAGTTTTCCGGATCTTGGTAAGCGGGTAGTGGCTGAAGGTCATATCATTGCCAACCATACTTGGCATCATTGGTACCATCACATGAATCCCCAAGTAGCCGCTTATGAAATTGACCGTACATCAGATCAGATTTATCAGATAACGGGTGTCAGAACAACTTTGTTTCGACCACCCGGAGGAATTATGAATAATGGGGTAGCTGCTTATGCCAAAAACAAAAAATATAGTCTGATTATGTGGTCCTCTGACTCCAATGACTACAGCCGTCCAGGTATACCTAGATTAATTAATAATGTGATGAAAGAAGCGAAACCCGGCGGTATTGTGCTAATGCATGATGGCGGAGGTAATCGCTCTAATACAGTCAAAGCTTTGCCACAAATTATTCAGAACTTTAGAAAGCAGGGCTATCGCTTCCTAACTGTTCCAGAACTTCTAGAAATGGAAGATAAGCAACAAGGCGTAGTAACAGCCAAAAAGCAATAGATTGTTGTTGGTTATTAATTGTTAGTTGTTAGTTGTTGATGAAATAATTAACTATCTGGCTTTCCTTATTGTTGATATTATAGCTGAAAGTCTTACAGTTATTGTCTCTACCTAGGGGTGGAATTCTACCAACCAACAATTAAACGGAACTCAACTACTTTTATTGTTGCGGATTTGCTTCTTTTTTTTGGTCAATTAGCCCCGTGAACCTGTAGTTACAATTCATCTGGCTTACCTCCTTGCCGATATTGTAACTACAAGTTTTACGGTCATTTCAGCGGACAGCAACAACTAAACAGGACTCAACTGCTTTTCTTCTTGGGGATTTGCTTCTGGTCCATCAGCTTCCGAAGGTGGAACCAACTGCCAGAATTTTGCTAGGAACTCTTGCCAATTCTCCAAAATCATCTTCGCTTTGGGTGAATCGGTACGCTGTAGATGAGCTTGAATTAACTCCTTGAGTTGCTTCTGACCATGTATTGTCATCACCCGTTGGAGTTTGACTATTTCCTGGTTTACTAACTCAGGGAATCGAGAGTCTTCATCTAAGAAGTAGGCCAGTCCACCAGTCATCCCTGCGGCAACGTTGCGTCCAACTTTCCCCAGTACAACTACTATGCCACCAGTCATATACTCGCAGCAGTGATCCCCAGCACCCTCAATTACTGCCGTACCTTTAGAGTTACGGACAGCGAAGCGTTCCCCAGCTAAACCATTGGCAAATAATACTCCACCAGTCGCACCGTAAAGGCAGGTATTGCCAACTATCACGTTTTGTGATGGGTCGTAGGTGGCTTCTACTGGTGGCTTGATGATAATTTCACCACCGTGCATTCCTTTACCTACATAGTCGTTGGCTTCCCCTTCTAGAGTCAGAGTCATCCCTGGGAGGTTGAAGGCTCCAAAGCTTTGTCCGACACTACCAGTGAAGTTGAGATTGATTTGTCCTTCAAACCCACTGTCACCGTATTTTGATGCGATCGCTCCAGCCAATCTTGTGCCAACTGTCCTGTCGGTGTTGACTATCGCGAGTTTTTTGGTGACTGTAGAATGCTGGCTAATCGCAGCTTGAATATCTGCATCTGCTAGTAATTGGTCATCCAATACTGCACCATTGCTATGCACTTCTTCATGCACCAACCAACTACGATTTTCTTTGGTATTGGGTAATTGTAGCAAGCAATTCAAATTCAATGCTTTTGTCTTGGTAAGATGTGCTTCGTCACGCACAGAAAGCAAGTCAGCACGTCCAATCAATTCATTCAACGAACGGTAACCGAGTCGTGCCAACAAGCTCCGTACTTCTTGGGCTATGAAGTAGAAGAAGTTGACGACGTGTTCGGGCATTCCGTTAAATCGCTTCCGCAGTTCTTCTTTCTGAGAAGCCACACCCACAGGACAGTTATTGGTGTGACAAATTCGCGCCATGATACAACCTTCGGCAATCATCGCAATCGAGCCAAAGCCGAATTCTTCTGCGCCCATCAATGCACCCATTAGAACATCCCAGCCACTCTTTAAGCCCCCATCTACCCGCAAAATGACCCGATCGCGCAAACTATTTTCCATCAACACCCGATGCACTTCGCTTAATCCGAGTTCCCACGGAGAACCAGCGTGCTTAATAGAACTTAGTGGCGAAGCTCCGGTACCACCGTCGTGACCGGAAATTTGGATGATATCGGCGTTGGCTTTGGCGACACCGGCGGCAATGGTACCGATACCAACTTCTGCTACCAGCTTCACAGATACTTTGGCTTTGGGGTTAATTTGGTGCAGGTCAAAAATTAACTGCGCCAAGTCTTCAATCGAGTATATATCGTGATGGGGTGGTGGCGAAATCAAGGTGACACCGGGCTTAGAGCGGCGCAACATCGCAATGTACGGACTCACTTTTTTACCTGGTAACTGTCCACCTTCACCAGGTTTTGCACCTTGGGCAATTTTGATTTCAATTTGTTTGGCGCTCATCAGATACTGTGGTGTTACGCCAAAGCGTCCTGATGCTACTTGCTTGATGGAACTGGTTGCAGTATCGCCGTTTTGTAATCCTTTTAAGTGCGGTAGGGTTTGTGAGTTACCAGTTGCATCCACATCATCCAAGATTTTGTAACGCACTGGATCTTCGCCACCTTCTCCAGAATTGGATTTACCACCGATGCGATTCATGGCGATCGCTAAGGTTTCATGTGCTTCCCGAGACAATGCACCCAAGGACATCCCCCCAGTGCAGAAACGCTTGACGATATCGCTGACTGACTCCACTTCTTCTTGGGGAATAGAAGGGCGATCGCTCTTAAAATCAAGCAAGTCCCGTAAGGCGGTAATCGGTCGATTTTTTAGGTGTTTCTGATAAACTTCATAGTGGTCGTAATTAACACCATCGACAGCTTTATGCAAGGCTTTCGCTAGTTCGGGGCTGTTCATATGGTACTCGCCACCTGGACGATACTGCACAAAGCCCAGATTCTCCAGCTTTTTGGTTGTGACTGGGAAAGCCTTGCAGTGGAACGAAAGCACCTCAACAGCGAGTTCGCTGACACTTAAACCGCCGATGCGAGAAGCTGTTCCTTTAAATCCCAATTCTAACAAATCCCCACCAATGCCAATCGCTTCAAAGATTTGCGCTGCTTGATAACTAGATAGCAGAGAAATTCCCATTTTCGAGAGAATTTTTAGCAAACCGGCTTCTATGGCTTTGCGATAGTTAGCGATCGCTTGGTCGAGCTTCATGGCAGGAATTTTACCCCGTTCCATAAACTGCTGGGTCTTGGGATCGAACCACCAATCACGCACTGTTGCCAAAGCCATGTATGGGCAGACTGCACCAGCACCATAACCAATCAGACAAGCGAAATGATGGGTACTCCAGCATTGGGCAGTGTTGACAATCAGGGATGCTTTCATCCGCAATCCTTCACGGATTAAGTGGTGGTGAACTGCACCTACTGCTAACAATGGGGGAATATAAGTATATTCGCTGCTCACTCCTGTGTGAATACTACCAAGTGAATCGCTTAAGATGAGAATCTTGGCACCGGAACGGACAGCAGAAGCAGCTGCAAACTGTAAAGCCTCAAGTGCAGCTTTCAACCCATCAGGTCCAGATGCAATTTTAAACAAGGTTGATAACTCAGTGTTAGCAAAGTTAGATTTTTTAATTGCCTCTAACTCTGCTTCTGTCAGTACTGGAGACTCTAACTTGATTCGGGAAGCATACTCCGGTTTCGGGTCTAATAAGTTACCGCGTTCACCCAATTCTACTTTTAAAGACATCACCAAGCTTTCCCGTAATGGGTCAATCGCTGGGTTTGTCACCTGAGCAAAACGCTGTTTGAAATAGTCATACAGCAAGTGAGGCTTTTCTGACAATATTGCTAGGGGAATATCATCACCCATGCAGAATGTCGCTTCTTTGCCATCTATTGCCATTGGCTGAATCACCATTTCCACATCTTCTGTGGTGTAGCCAAAAGCGATTTGCTGCTGTAGTAAACTTTGTCTATCTAATGTGTTGGTGGTTGGTGGTTGGTGGTTGGTTGAGTAATGTCCGTTACCGTTGCCGTTGCCATTACCATTACCGTTAATGGAGGTGCTTGCAACCAAAGATTTGAGTTCAATTCGGTGAGAAAGCAACCATTTCCCATAAGGATGCTGCTTGGCAATCCGCTGCTTAATCTCCCAATTCTTCAATACCTCATGGCTTTCCAAATCCACGGCAATCATTTGCCCAGGTCCAAGTCTACCTTTCTCGATAATGTCAGCTTCGTTTAACTCTACAACACCGGCTTCGGAAGCGACTATGATGTAGTCATCTTTGGTGATGCAGTAGCGAGCCGGTCTTAAACCATTACGGTCTAATGTGGCACCAACTTTCAGTCCATCGCTAAACACCAACAGCGCTGGACCATCCCACGCTTCTTGCAAACCGCTGTAATATTCGTAAAAATCGACTATCTCGGGATATTTACGCAAAGAAGGCTGATTTTGGTAAGCCTCAGGAACCATAATCATTAAGGCTTCCAATGGGCTGCGTCCGGAACGCACCAATAACTCTAGGACGTTATCTAAAGTTGCAGAGTCGCTGTTATCTAGTTGGACAAATGGCTTGAATTGTTCTAGGCGATCGCTCCAGATCGGATGATTCAGAGTTGCTTCTCTGGCTGTCATCCAGTTGATATTACCCAACAGCGTGTTGATTTCGCCATTGTGACCCAAAAGCCGCATCGGTTGCGCCAAAGGCCACTTGGGCATGGTATTTGTACTAAAGCGACGGTGGTATACAGCAAAGGCACTTGTATAAGCCGGATTTTTTAAATCGTCGTAAAATTCTCCCAATACTGCCGATCGCACCATGCCTTTATAAACAATTGTGCGGCTCGACAAGGAGCAGACATAAAACTCTTCTGAAGATTTACTGTCAATCAAATTGACAACTGCTTTCATGATGCGACGGCGGACAATGTACAATATCTGTTCTAGTTCCGAGCCGCTTTTTTCATTGGAAGCAACAAAAACTTGTTCGATTTGAGGTTGATTTTCTCTCGCTTGCACTCCTAATAAATTAGGCTGCACTGGTACTACTCTCCACGAGAGGACAGTTAATTTTTCTTCTACAGCTATTTCCTCAAACATAGCCTTAGCCATCTTTGCTGCGTCCTTATCTTGCGGCAGAAAGATCATCCCCACGGCCATGTTTTCTTTGTTGGGAAGACGCACCTCTTTATGGAACAACTCCCACGGAATTGCTGTCAATATTCCTGCACCATCTCCAGAGTCTCGATCTGCACTACAACCACCCCGGTGTTCCAAGCAGGTTAAAGCAGAGCAGGCTTTTGTCACTATTTCATGACTCGCACGATTTTGGCGGTGGGCAATAAAACCCACACCACAAGCATCTCGCTCCTCTACTAGCCACCGTTGTCCTTGATAACTGTCTTGATATGAATTTATCTTTTGGTTATCTTGATGCATCCGTTTGTTATTCATACATTGTCCCATTGTCTCTGTCATATCCCTGAGCTTTGGAGTTAAGATTTTCGCCGCTTATTCCAAAAAAGAAAATTTTTTCTAACTAAATTTAGAGATGGAGAAATACAGAATACATGAAATTAAGGTAAAAAAATTCTAACTTCGGGTTTGTTTTTGCTCTTCCCGTGTTAAAATTAAACCGTCATTTTTTATGTGTTTCTCCTGAGTTAGCTAAGTTACGTTATTAAAGGATGGATTTCTATTTATATCTCAAAGCTATGTACTTGCTCAATTCCTTTTTTCCCACACAAAAATTATTTTTTCCGGTACAACCAATCTCGGCTTACCTGATACATAACTCAAAAACAAGAACTTTTAGTAGAAGACGCTAAAATTTCTTAAATAACCGACAAAATCAGCGTATTACACTATATACCCTTTTGACAATTCCTAAATATCTAGATTTTTCTATGCATTCTTACCGAGTATCCATCAATAATTTGTATTACTATTCGCGCTTACTTTACTTAAGTAGCGAACATAACTGCATATGAAATGTGTAAATACAGCTTAGATAGTCAATATGTCTCTTTGCGTCTAGTTGAGTATCTGGTTATTTAAAATACTTGATTCCTGTGGCTATCATCGTAAAATTGCCTGCTTAGTTACACAAGAGACAAAGATCCACTATATATATTATCACGCTACCGGTAAAAAAACAGGTCATTGTTTCTTGATATTGCAAAAAAAGAGCGAGCCTGAATATTCAATGAACTCGGAAGCCCCCCCTGCCCCCCAATTCTGGCTACCGTGTACACACAAGTCGTAAAAATTTCTTCTTCGTGTCCTACCCTTTGGGAGCGCTCCCGAAGGGTAGGACGCAAAGGACACGAAGAAAGAAAAGAATAAGCCTTGGAGAGTAACAATTTTAGGACTTGTGTGTACACCGTAGCCCAATTCTGGGGAGGAGAAAATTCAAAGTTAGGGGGCTGTCTTTAGGCTCTCAAAAATAATGAAATAGACCACTACTACTCCAGCACATTAGTTATGAGGGATACCCTCTGCTTTTGCCCCTTGCTCCCAATTTTGGGGCAGGGGATCTGAGCCTTACGACAGTTCCCAATCTGCAAAATATCAGCGATCGCTTTAATTTATTACTTAGGAAAATATGGTAAAAAAATCGGATTTGTATAAAAAAGAATACTGCAATGCTATTGCAAACAAAAGCATTCACAGCTTTGCCAAGATTCTTTTGTTATCAGTAATTGCAACAGTATTTAGCTCAACTATTAACAGCAATACCACTTACGCCCAACAGTCTCCACCTCCTGTCAAACCAGTACCGACTTTGCCACCTCCTTTACCTGGAGTTTCCTTTTGGGGTAATCAAATTATCCTTAACGGTCGGACCTTATCAGGAACTTGGTTTCAGCGGCGGACAACAACCAACTCCTTCAGTACCCATCTAAGTGATGGGGCACTCAAGCAATTAATAGGAGTAGATTTATTAAACACTCCTCATCCAGCCAAACAACCGATACAGTGGTTTTCCTCAACTGCAAAGCCTATTGTCTTAACTAGCTTGCTGGCATCAGGATATCGTTATTTAGATATTACTAATTTTGTTAAAACATCTAGATGGCAGATACAAGTAAGTGGTAACACCCTAGTAATTTCCACAGGGATAACGAAAGTAACAAATATTCGCCAGAGTAAACAACTTACAACAGAACAAATTGAAGTAGATTTAGACCGCTCAACTCCTTGGCAAGTTTCACAAGGTTCAGCAGTCAAAAAAACACCAGTTAAACTGGACGATCCCGATTCCCTATCACCAAAACTGACAACTCCAGCAAACAGAGAGTGGATAATTACCTTAGATGGCATCGCCGATCCGGTGTTAATCCAACGCTACACTCCACCTCCTTCACCAGCACCAACACCACTGCCAATACTTAAACAATTACCAATACCAACATCAGTTCCCGAACCCCCAGATCCACTGATTACATCAGTAGAACAAGTAAATAATCAAACAATTATTCGCCTCAGCGTGCCTTTTGGTTCTGCTCCCCAGATTAGCACTTCACCCAATCCCAATCGTTTGACTATTAATATTCGACCCGATGCGCTGGTACAACGAGATATCACTTGGGCACAGGGTTTGCGTTGGCGTTCTCAGTATGTAGGTGTTGGTCAAGAACGCTTTCCTGTTGTTTGGTTGGAAATAAATCCTCGTACCGTTGGTTTAAAGCTAAAACCAATCGTGGCAAACCTCGGCACCCTTGTCGGAAGTGCCCCCTTGATTGCGACTGCACAGCGTTATTTAGCAGTTGCGGCAATTAACGGTGGTTATTTTAACCGTAACAATCGATACCCATTAGGTGCAATTCGTGAGAATAATCAATGGTTATCGGGTCCAATTTTAAATCGAGGAGCGATCGCCTGGAATGATTCCGGACAATTCTACTTCGGTCGTCTCACCCTAGAAGAAACTTTAATTACAGCCAATAACCAGCGCTTGCCAGTATTATTTCTGAATAGCGGCTACGTCCAAAATGGTATTTCCCGTTACACCCCGACTTGGGGTACAACCTACATCCCTATAACCGACAACGAAATCATCCTCGTTGTCCAGAAAAACCAAATTATCAATCAGTTACCAGGTGGTATGGCAAATCAAATTGTCATTCCCATTCCGGCTGATGGCTACTTGATAACCTTACGGGGCAATGCTGCCACTACAGCGAGTTTATTGCCACCAGGGAGTTTAATTCGGATAGAAAGTAAAATCCCCGCCGATTTTAACCGTTACCCTAACATTATCGGAGCCGGGCCTCTGCTGCTGCAAAATCGACAAATTGTCCTTGATGCTAAAGGTGAAAAATTCAGCGATGCCTTTATCGCCGAAAAAGCCATTCGCAGTGCCATTTGTACCACAGCAACAGGTAATCTCGCGATCGCTGCCGTGCATAATCGTCCTGGAGGTGCGGGACCGACCTTAGCCGAACACGCACAACTGATGCAACAAATGGGTTGTGTAAATGCACTGAATTTAGATGGCGGTAGTTCAACCAGTCTTTACTTAGGAGGACAATTACTAGATCGTTCCCCCAGTACTGCAGCTCGCGTCCACAACGGTATAGGTATTTTTCTGCAACCCCGACGTTGAGAAAAAAGTTACTGGTTAGTTGTTGGTTGTTGGTTGTTGGTTGTTGGGAGTTGGGAGTTGGGAGTTGGCGAGGAGTAAAGGGACAGGGCCGGGTTCCTAACTCCTACCTCCTATCTTTCCCCCTCCTAACTCCTAACTCCTGACTCCTAACTCCTAACTCCTAACCAACAACCACTAACCACTAACCACTAACCAACAACCCCTTTTTTAAAGCTATGAATAAGCCATTATATCTTTCATGAAGAGTTGGTGTAGAGGTTGCAAATTTAATACCTGTTCCACGCAGCAAAAGCCGTGATTTTGCTATGTTTTCCAAAGGTGCATTTAATTGCTCATTTATACGGTTGCAACATAGCACCATAATTTTTCATTAATGGTCAAGAGGATTGACGGTTTATTGTGTCTCTAGAGGTAACTATGACTAAATCACAAGAAACAACACAAATTTCAACATTACCCTTACCTTCATCAGTGATTTCTAGAGGGGTTGCTGCAACCGAGTTGCGCCCTTGGGGTTCATTCACGATTTTGGAAGAAGGACGTGGATACAAAATCAAACGCATCGAAGTAAAGCCGGGACATCGGTTGAGCCTACAAATGCACCATCACCGCAGCGAACACTGGATTGTCGTATCTGGTACAGCCAGAGTCGTTTGTGGTGAACAAGAAGTGCTGTTGAGCAACAATCAGTCAACCTATGTACCACAATGTACTACTCATCGCCTAGAGAATCCTGGTGTGATTCCTTTGGTTTTGATTGAAGTCCAAAATGGCGAGTACTTGGGCGAAGATGATATTATCCGCTTCCAAGATGATTACGCTCGTACTAAAGAAAAATAAATTAGGAGTTAGGAATTAGGAGTTAGGAGTTAGGAGTTAGGAGTTAGGAGTTGGGAATTAGGAGTTGGGAATTAGGAGTTAGGAGTTGGGAAATTCATAATTCTTAACCGATCCCTGATAGAAGGGGAGGAGCAAAGGTGCAAAATTCATAATTCTTAACTCATAACTCATAACTCATAACTCATAACTCATCACTCCTAACTTTCCCCACTCCTATTGTTTTATTTCTCAACCCATCTATACAATAAAGATGGGTTTTTAAATCTAATTATGATTCATCTGAGTCCAGCAGCAGTCAATGAGGTTAAGCGATTAAAATTTAAGCAGCAGCCAAATGTTATGTTTCGCTTGGCGGTAAAACCTGGTGGCTGTTCTGGGTGGTATTATGATATTTCCTTTGATGAAATAGTTGTTCCGAGCGACGATTGCATTTTTCAGTGTGACGGTATATCAGTAGTCATTGATATCAAAAGCTTAAATTATATTAACGATCTGACTTTAGATTACTCAGAAGATTTGATGGGCGGTGGTTTCCGCTTTCATAACAACAATGCGATCGCGACTTGTGGGTGTGGCAATTCTTTCTCCATATACGCGCAATCTGCCATATAACAAGATTGACTCGATATAAAGGTTTGACAGAAGACAATGTAAAACGATAATATAAGGATTTGTTGAAACTTAGACTATATGCAGCTTCATGGGCTGTAACTCATGCCAACCATACAGCAACTAATCCGTAGTGAACGCGAACTAGCGCGTCAGAAAACCAAGTCCCCAGCTCTCAAACAATGCCCTCAGCGTCGCGGAGTCTGTACTCGGGTATACACAACCACACCGAAGAAACCTAACTCAGCGCTTCGCAAAGTAGCACGGGTGCGGCTAACTTCTGGGTTTGAAGTCACAGCTTACATTCCCGGAATTGGTCATAACTTGCAAGAACATTCAGTGGTAATGATTCGTGGCGGTCGGGTCAAGGATTTGCCAGGGGTTAGATACCACATTATCCGTGGCACCTTAGATACAGCCGGAGTCAAAGACCGCAAGCAAGGTCGTTCCAAATATGGAACCAAGCGTCCTAAAGAAGGGGCCGCAGCTGCAGCAGCAACTAAAGGTAAAGGCAAAAAGTAGACCGAAGCAATACGATTAATCTGTGAATTATGGATTAATCGGCTCAAATTGTTGAGTCAGTCGTTCTTGAGATTAACTTTTTGCAATTGCTTAGTTAATTTGCCAATTTCTTAGCGTCTGTAAGCGATAATTCCACTTACACTTGTGAGCAGTCTTGTGACATTTGCTTGGGATTGCTTATCGGACGCCATCGGACTTCTAGGAAAATCCACCTACATCCAAAGCGATATAGCAAATGTAGGAAATTTTTAGAACGCTGTAAGCGACAGCAGCGTTTTAAATTGGATATTAAAGGTATATAATGTCGCCTTGTGTGTCTAGTTGAGGGCATCAAGTAAATGGGTCAGCAGAAATTTTGCTGTCCACTCCATATTATCTCGTTGCCAAATGCGAATTAAGGGTTGAAGTATGTCTCGTCGTGGTGTTGTTCAAAGACGCCCAGTTCCGGCTGATTCAGTGTATAACAGTCGCCTTGTTAGCATGATGATGCGCCGGATAATGCGTCATGGTAAGAAATCCCTTGCCGCAAGAATTGTTTATGAAGCTTTGAAAACAATTGAGGAACGGACTGGTTCCGATCCTCTAGAAACATTTGAAAGAGCAATCAAGAATGCAACGCCTTTGGTAGAAGTAAAAGCTCGTCGTGTCGGCGGTGCAACTTACCAAGTGCCAATGGAAGTGCGTGCCGATCGCGGTACTACTCTAGCACTGCGTTGGTTGGTGCAGTTCTCAAGGTCTAGACCAGGGCGTACAATGGCCGGCAGACTGGCGAATGAATTAATGGACGCTGCTAACGAAAGTGGTAACGCAATTCGGAAGCGGGAAGAAACCCATAGAATGGCAGAAGCGAATAAAGCCTTTGCCCATTATCGTTATTAAGTAGAAGACCGATATATCGCTTGCGTATAAGCGTTAAGACGATATATCGCTTACTTACAAAAAAATGGCGGTTTTCCGTAGAAGTATAGAAACTTAACAAAGTGTAATATACAAGATATGATGAGGCGAAAGCTATAGGAGGCAACTGTGGCACGTATTAACCCGCTAGAAAGGGTACGCAATATAGGAATTGCGGCTCATATAGATGCGGGAAAAACAACTACAACAGAGAGAATACTTTTTTACTCTGGGATTATTCACAAAATTGGTGAAGTACATGAAGGAACCGCTGTAACCGACTGGATGGAACAGGAACGGGAGCGGGGAATTACTATTACAGCTGCTGCAATTAGCACCAGTTGGAATAATCATCAAATTAACATTATCGATACTCCAGGTCACGTTGACTTTACTATTGAAGTAGAACGCTCAATGCGCGTACTGGATGGCGTAATTGCTGTGTTCTGTTCTGTTGGTGGTGTGCAACCCCAGTCAGAAACAGTTTGGCGTCAGGCAGATCGTTATAAAGTGCCTCGAATTGCGTTTATCAATAAGATGGATCGTACTGGCGCGAACTTTTATCGAGTTCACGAACAGATGTGCGATCGCCTGCGAGCGAATGCGATCGCTATTCAACTGCCAATTGGTGCAGAAAACGACTTCCTAGGAATTATTGACTTGGTGGCAATGCGTGCTTTTATATACACTAATGATAAAGGTACTGACATCCAAGAAACGGAAATTCCAGCAGATATGCAAGAAAAGGTGCTTATTTACCGCACCAAACTGATCGAAGCAGTGTCAGAAACCGATGACAATCTGATGAATAAGTACTTCGAGGGCGAAGAACTGACAACAGATGAAATTCGGGCGGCTCTGCGTAAAGGTACAGTTTCGGGTAAAATTGTACCGGTACTCTGCGGCTCGGCATTTAAAAACAAAGGCGTGCAATTGATGTTGGATGCCGTTGTCGATTACCTGCCATCACCAAGTGATGTACCACCAGTTCAAGGTCTACTGCCAAACGGCGAAACCGTCGAGCGCAGTGCGGATGACACTCAACCGTTATCGGCATTAGCTTTCAAGATTATGGCAGACCCTTACGGTCGCCTAACTTTTGTTCGCGTTTACTCTGGCATTTTGAAAAAGGGCAGTTATGTCTACAATGCCACCAAAGACAAGAAAGAACGAATTTCTCGTTTGGTGATTTTGAAGGCAGACGATCGGCAAGATGTTGACGAACTCAGAGCCGGTGATTTGGGAGCCGCTCTTGGGTTAAAAGACACCTTGACAGGTGACACGATTTGTGATGAAGGATCGCCAATAATTCTGGAATCCTTGTTTATTCCTGAACCTGTAATCTCGGTAGCGGTTGAACCCAAAACCAAGAACGACATGGATAAACTATCCAAAGCCCTACAATCTCTCTCGGAAGAAGACCCCACCTTCCGCGTTAGCGTTAACCCTGAAACCAATCAAACAGTGATTGCAGGGATGGGAGAATTACACCTGGAAATTCTGGTAGACCGGATGTTACGGGAATTCAAGGTAGAAGCGAACGTGGGTGCGCCACAAGTAGCTTACCGTGAAACCATCCGTAAAGCTGTTACCAAAATTGAAGGAAAATTCATCCGTCAAAGTGGTGGTAAAGGTCAATACGGTCACGTCGTTATTGATTTGGAACCGGGAGAACCCGGAACAGGTTTTGAATTCGTCTCCAAAATTGTTGGCGGTACCGTGCCTAAAGAGTACGTTGGACCAGCAGAAGCAGGAATGAAAGAAAGCTGTGAAAATGGCGTAGTGGCTGGATATCCGCTGATTGATGTCAAAGCAACATTGATTGATGGGTCCTATCACGATGTAGACTCTTCAGAAATGGCTTTCAAAATCGCTGGTTCAATGGCGATGAAAGAAGCTGTATTGAAAGCTTCACCCGTCCTCTTAGAGCCTATGATGAAAGTTGAGGTTGAAGTTCCCGAAAACTACCTTGGGGATGTGATGGGCGACCTCAATTCCCGTCGCGGGCAAATTGAGGGAATGGGATCAGACCAAGGCATTGCTAAAGTTACTGCTAAAGTTCCATTGGCAGAAATGTTTGGCTACGCTACTGACATTCGGTCAAAAACCCAAGGTCGGGGCATCTTCTCAATGGAGTTTAGCCGTTACGAAGAAGTGCCTCGCAACGTGGCTGAGGCAATCATCGCTAAAAGCAAAGGGAACGCTTAATTAAGATAAAGGAAACGAGCATTCATGGCACGCGCAAAGTTTGAAAGGAATAAACCCCACGTTAACATTGGTACCATTGGACACGTTGACCACGGTAAAACTACATTAACAGCAGCCATTACCATGACCTTGGCAGCAATGGGTAATGCTATTGGTAAGGGCTACGATCAAATCGATAACGCACCCGAAGAGAAGGCGCGTGGTATTACTATCAATACCGCTCACGTTGAGTATGAAACTGGCGGTCGCCACTATGCTCACGTAGACTGCCCCGGCCACGCTGACTATGTGAAAAACATGATCACCGGTGCAGCCCAAATGGATGGAGGCATCCTAGTGGTATCTGCGGCTGATGGCCCTATGCCCCAAACTCGCGAACACATCCTGCTAGCAAAGCAGGTTGGCGTTCCCAGCTTGGTCATCTTCTTAAATAAAGAGGACATGGTAGACGACGAGGAACTTCTGGAGTTGGTAGAACTAGAAGTTCGCGATCTCCTATCTAGCTACGATTTCCCCGGTGATGACATTCCGATCATCAAAGGCTCCGGTCTAAAAGCACTGGAAAAAATGACTGGCAACCCCAAGACTCAGCGGGGTGAAGATCCGTGGGTAGATAAAATCTACGAACTGATGGATGCTGTAGACTCCTACATTCCAACTCCTGAGCGCGATGTTGACAAGCCCTTCTTGATGGCTGTAGAAGACGTATTCTCCATCACAGGTCGCGGTACAGTTGCTACCGGTCGGATTGAGCGGGGTATAGTCAAAGTCGGTGATAACGTTGAACTCGTAGGCATTAGAGATACCCGTAACACAACTGTAACTGGTATCGAAATGTTCAAGAAGAGTCTTGACCAGGGGATGGCTGGCGATAACGCTGGTGTATTGCTGCGCGGTATCCAAAAAGCGGATATTGAGCGGGGTATGGTGTTGGCAAAGCCCGGTTCGATCACTCCTCACACTCAATTTGAAGGTGAAGTGTACGTTCTGACCGAAAAAGAAGGTGGTCGTAAGACTCCATTTTTCTCCGGTTACCGTCCTCAGTTCTACGTCCGGACAACCGATGTAACTGGTACCATCACTGCATTCACTTCCGACGATGGTAGTGAAGCCGAAATGGTGATGCCGGGAGACCGCATCAAGATGACAGTAGAACTAATCAACCCAATCGCGATTGAGCAAGGAATGCGCTTTGCTATTCGCGAAGGTGGTCGCACCATTGGTGCTGGCGTCGTCTCGAAAATCGTAAAATAGTACTAATGTACTGAATGAACTAAGGAGCAGGGGAGAATTCCATCTCTGCTCCTTTCGCTTCCTTTGAAAAAAGCGAGTGTTAAAAATTCATAACTTTGCTCCTTAATCTGAACCAGGAAAATTAAAAATGGCAACCCTACAACAGCAAAAAATTAGAATTCGTTTACAAGCATTTGACCGACGTTTACTGGATACGTCTTGCGAGAAGATTGTAGATACAGCAAACCGTACTAACGCTCAAGCTGTTGGTCCAATTCCTCTACCAACAAAACGCAAAATCTACTGCGTACTGCGTTCGCCTCACGTAGATAAAGATTCACGAGAACATTTTGAAACCCGCACCCATCGTCGGATTATCGATATTTACCAACCTTCCTCTAAGACTATTGACGCTTTGATGAAGTTGGATTTGCCTTCAGGTGTAGATATCGAAGTCAAATTGTAATTGTTAATTGTTGACGGTTAACAAGTATTTTGTGTGAATATTTGACCTTGCCCTGAATAAATATGTCTCGGGGCTTTTTCTTCGCCCTGAAACAAAATGTTAGAATGGATATAAGATACGGGAAAAGTAGAAAATCATACTTCTTAAAGACTAAATTTATACCAAGGAAACAATGACATCCTCTTCTAAAATTGCTGTTCGCGAGCTACCTCTGTTCCCGTTACCAGATGTAGTTCTATTTCCTACCAGACCATTACCCCTACATGTTTTTGAATATCGCTACAGAATAATGATGAACACAATTCTGGAGAGCGATCGCCGATTTGGAGTATTGATGGTAGATCCAGTTAAAGGGACTATTGCGAACGTTGGCTGTTGTGCAGAAATCATTCATCATCAAAAGTTGCAAGATGACCGGATGAAGATGTTGACTTTGGGACAGCAAAGATTCCGGGTTCTAGAGTATGTACGGGAAAAGCCCTATCGTGTTGGTTTGGTTGAATGGATTGAAGACCAACCTCCAACCAGTGATTTACGCCCCTTAGCCAGTGATGTAGAGCAATTATTGCGTGACGTAGTACGTTTGTCAGCCAAGTTAACCGAACAAAACATAGAACTACCAGAAGATTTGCCTGACTTGCCTGTTGAATTATCTTACTGGGTGGCAAGCAACCTCTACGGTGTCGCACAAGAGCAGCAGTCATTACTAGAAATGTTGGATACGGAGGCTCGCTTACAACGGGAATCAGAAATTTTAACTTCTACTCGCAATCACTTGGCAGCTCGTACCGTCCTCAAAGACACATTTAATCAAAAGTTATGATTAATTTTTAGTCGTTGCTTATTACTAATAGTAATTTATTTTAGATCCGCAACAGATTCCAACTCTTGTTTAATATCATGTCCGGTTGAATAATTATAATATCGCTAGTACTCTGTTGTGAGGAACAGATCCTCGACTATTGAGTGCGAAGTTGGGGATTTATGAATGCTATATATACATGAATTACATCTACACAAGATAGCCATGTTTTCGACAATAAAAAAAGCAAATCGAGATTTTTGACAAACATTTTTAAACAATATTTAATGGCATAACATTATAGCTACCAAAAATTTTTAAGATTTCTGCATAAGCCCTTAAATCTGCTAATGCAGATTGCACCTCTAATTGGCTTTCTTGAGCTTCTAAATCAATAAAAAACAAGTATTCTCCAAGCGATCGCTTAGTTGGACGAGATTCGACCCGACTGAGGTTAATACCTAGATGGGCAAATACTTGCAGTGCTTTAACTAGCGCTCCAGGTACATTTGCTGGTGTACTAAAAGCGAGTGAGGTGTGAGTCGTATTTGCTGTTGATGTTAGGTTAAAAGTAGTATTTTCAGTCTGACTGACCACCCAAAAACGAGTGCAATTTTCGGGAGAGTCATTAATCGCAGTGGCTAATATAGGTAGGTTGTAGAGTTGTGCGGCTCTTTTTGATGTAATAACTGCTGCTGTATAATCTGATGACAAGAGTTGTAGCGGCTCAGTTGTGGAATTAGTTGCAACTGCTTGTACATTTGGAAGAAAGCGTTCCAGCCATCCTTGACATTGTGCTAGAGCTTGCGGGTGAGAATAAACTGTTTTAATGCCCTCTAAACTGGAAGCACGCGATACTAATACATGAACTATCGGCATAACCAAAGCCAGTTGAATTCGCAAACTATCCAATTGCCATAGCGCATCCATCGTCATTGTCACACTACCTTCAAGAGAATTCTCCACTGGTACTACTGCTAGCTCTGCTTGACCTTGAGCTACTGCTTTGAGCGACTGAGCAATGCTGGGATAGGGACATAAAATAGCTTCCAGTCCCGTAGTTTTAGCAAGCAAATTAACATAACAATCAGCGGCTTGTTCAGCATATGTACCGGCAGGGCCTAAATGTGCGATCGCAATTGTCATACTTTTTATAGTTCTTACTAAAGATAGATGTTAGTTTATCAACTATTCCGTCAATAATAGACCAGGAGAAATAACTATACTTTTACTAAAAAATTAAATTTATTTAACAGAAATTTCATCAAATAAAATAGTAATTTATTAAAAAATATTATAATTAGGAAATAATACTTTTTATCTGCTTATGGAGTACAGCTAAAATATTGGAATATTGACTACATAAGTATATTTACGGTGTTTCGCTGCGAAATAAATACTACTTTTTTTTGAGATTGGATGTTATGGCTACCAAGTTTACTGCCTCACTATCGGTTGAAATTGCTGTACCAGAACAGCCTATTCCCATTTCGCACTACTTGCGTCAGCCACAACGTTTAGTTTATGCATTGGTTGACCTTAGCAGAATTGTGCAGTTATCTGAAGAAGTATTTCGCTTGAAAATGCGTCCTCTAACTTTTATGACACTTTCGCTGCAACCAACTGTAGATATGCGAGTCTGGGCAGAACCAAATGGAACTATTCAGTTGCGATCGCTATCTTGTGAAATCCTTGGTGTTGAGTATATTAACCAGCGTTTTAGTTTAAATTTAAAGGGCTATTTGTCACCGGAACAACTAAGTACTGGCACTCGATTAAAGGGAAAGGCCGATTTAGAAGTACAAGTAGAATTACCACCACCTTTTTCTTTCATGCCCAAGTCGATTTTAGAAGCCACTGGTAATGGTTTGTTAAAGAGCGTTCTGTTAACAATTAAGCAACGATTGCTACATCAACTTCTAGCTGATTATTGCAATTGGGTGACTTTACAAACCAAGGAAGCTGACCTGGATAATAATATTGAAATTGAATTACCTGCTTTGAACTTAGAATAATTATATACTCACGAATCACTACGGCGTCTGACTTCACAACTCCTAATCACTGACTCAAGGCTCAAGTCTGGTGGGCTTGGGAGAATTTTTACCTGGCAAGGACGAAAAGACTGGCGATGCAAGGCAGAAGCACCATATTTTTGGAGTGCCTGCAGATGTTTTGGGCTACCATAACCCTTATTTTGCTCTAAGTCGTACATGGGATACTTTAATGCCATTCGTAAGATTAAATCGTCCCGCCACACTTTAGCAACGATACTGGCAGATGCAATATTCAGCGAAAGCGAGTCTCCCTTGACTATAGTTTGTTGTGGTAGTAGTAAATCTTTCACCGACTGATTGCCATCAATCAAGCAGAGGGAAGGCTGCACTTTTAGCTTCAGTACAGCCCGCCTCATTGCTAACAATGTTGCCTGCAAAATATTTAGTCTGTCAATTTCAGCAGTTGAAGCAAAACCAATTTTCCAGTCTATGGCTACAGCACAAATTTGCTGTGCTAGCTGAACTCTTCGGGAACTAGACAGCTTTTTGCTATCCTTAATTTTAGCTGCCACAAGTTCCGGCAAAGTATGCGCTGGTAATATTACAGCTGCCGCAACCACAGGACCGAATAGCGCACCTCGACCAACTTCATCCACTCCCGCAATTAGTCCTTCAAAGTCACACAAGATAGACAACTCTAACCAGCTAAGTTCGCCGCGATTAGGTGTCGTCATCATTTCTTCGACACCTTGCGACTTTTTGAGCATAATTTTTTTAAGGATTCCTAGCTAGCTGAAGAACGTTTGCGAGTGCGACGTTTGGCAGTCAGAGTGCTGCTATCGGGTTGTTCATCTACCACTTTCTCCTCAACTTCTGATGTCTCAGGCACATCAAAGGTTTCTGTTTCTGTTTCTGTTTCTATTTCTGTTGGTATTTCTGTTTCAAGTTCAAGTTCAAGTTCAAGTTCTATTTGTGTTTCTATTTCTGTTTCCGGTAGAGGCTCAATTGCTGGCTTGGGATTGACGATACTGCGCGTTTCAACAACAGTTGATTCTGGAGTCACTTCAACTTGATTTGCAGAAGATTGTCCTGGGGCAGTAACGTTGATAATTACAGACTTAGGATTTTTTACCTCACGATTCAATTTAATTAGCGGAGAAACACCCATCAAAGCGTAAACATCCTGTTCTTGGTGCGGCATTTCTACACTAACAATCTCCGGTGGTTCTACCACTGGTTTGACTGGCTCTACTTTCAAAGACCTAGAGCTAGAGCGTTCTGTTCTTTCACCCCAACCAGCTCTGCCAATAGTGGGTGAGGGTAAATCTGTTACTGCTGAGATATCCGCCTCGATATCCATATCATCTGGCTCGTTCACCAAAGCTAGGGGGTTAGGCATACGTGGCGACGGCTCATCTTTACCGTTGCCACCATTTATACCAATCCGGTTACTGTTACGACGGCGGACACGACGCTTGTTATCACCAAGTTCGTTATAGCTGGGATGATTGATTAGATTTAGAGGTGCCAATTCCGAGTCAGGATCAAATCCTTCTGTAAATGCCTCGTAGGGTTCCCGTGGTTCGCTCAAGCGAGCAACTGGCAAACGCGGTTCCCTTTGTTCTTTTTGTTCTCTCGGTTCTCTTTGTTCCCTTTGTTCCCGAGGCTGCGGTACAGATGATACAAAACGCTCTGGGATTTCTCCTGCTGGTGTTACACGGTTTTCCGTTTCTCCAGGCAGATGCAGGATATGTCCTAAACCACCACAGGTTGGGCAGGTTTGCCCGAACAACTCATAAACGTTTTGTCCTTGGCGCTTGCGAGTGAGTTCTACCAAACCCAATTCGGTAAGTTGGGCTATCTGGGGTCGGGCTTTATCTGCTTTTAGTGCTTTGTTGAAGTGTTCTAAAACTTGCAACTGGTCACGTCGCGATTCCATATCAATAAAATCGACGACTATTACCCCTGCAATATTCCGCAGACGTAATTGACGGGCAATTTCTGTAGCAGATTCGCAGTTAGTCCAAAGAACCGTTTCTCTAGCTGTTGCCGATCGCGTAAATGAACCTGAGTTGACATCTATTACCGTTAATGCTTCTGTCGGTTCAATAATAATATAGCCGCCAGAGGGTAAATCTACTCTCGGCTTGAGAGCTTCGCGAATAGCTGCGCTGATCCGGAAGTATTCCAGAATGGGAGAGCGATCGCGGTGGTGGTCAATCAACAACCCCTGGGGTGTTTGTCCTCCACTCCAGTTCTGCAAATACTGCTTCACCCGCTTCAAGCCGGTGCTGGAATCCACTACAATCCGATTTACATCTGCGCCATACATATCCCGGAGTACGCGCTGAATAAAATCATCATCTCGATTGAGCAAAGCTGGTGCCCTTGTGGATTGCGCCTCTAACTGGATGGCTTCCCATTGCTTTTGTAGCGCTTCTAGGTCTTCAATAATCGCTTCTTCTGGCTTGCCTTCTGCTTCGGTACGAACCAACAAACCCATACCTGCTGGCTTAATCAAAATTGCCAAAGCTCTTAAACGGTTGCGCTCGTTTTCACTTTTGATCCGGCGTGATAAATTTACTCCCCTGCCATAGGGCATCAATACTACATAACGTCCCGGCAAGGTGATGTTGCCAGTCAGCCTTGGGCCTTTTGTTCCCGTTGGCTCCTTCATCACTTGCACCAACACTTTTTGCTGTGGTGCCAACAATTCTGTAATCGCCGCTGCAGTCCGCTTCAGCTTTAATGGCCCTAAGTCAGTTACATGGATAAAACCATTCCGCTCTGGGTCGCCGATATTGACAAAGGCTGCATCTATCCCAGGTAAGACATTTTCGACGACCCCTAAATAAATATCACCTATTTGGTGATGACCTGTGGCAACAACGAGTTCTTGTATTTGATCTTCAGAAAAGACGGCAGCAATTTGATGCTGCTCTGCGATGATAATTTGTTTCGGCATTCAATTTCCTCAAAAAATGCAGCACCAAAGGCTTGGAGGCTTGTTATTTCTCACAAGGACTGCAAGCTCCACCCATGTGCTGTAAATAAAAATTGCGTTTTCTTCGCTCAGAATTAAGGAAGACATCTTGAAACCTAGTATGAGCGATTTTACACTCAATAAAACGGTTAGACGCCTGACTATTCCAGGACGGCTGTATATTCTATAAGCAATTAACAGTTATCAGTTCTCAGTTTTTAGTTCAATCCAAGCTTCGGAAACACCACACCATATTGGTGTAATTCGCCTATTGGTGGCAGGTATAAAAAGCTGCCAACGCTTGATAACTGTTTACTGTTCACGACTGTTCACTGATTTAAATCATCCATCCTTGGTTGATTTTCGATGCAATACCCAAAGTCCAAAGTTAAAAGTCCTGAGTTTTTGGTTGGTTTTTAACTGTTGTTGTTTGAGTTTAAAACAAACCACATCAGTCATTAAAAAAGAAAATATTTCTTTTTCCCATCCCCCGGATACATCCAAGGGGGATTTTACTCAGCACCTAGCATTCAGCACTACTAAAAACAATAATTGGGCATTGTTGCAGCTGTTTTAAAAAGTATAGAGGAGAGAGTCCGCAGGCGTTGCCTGTTGCTGGTTCCTGATTCACGAGGTAGCTATTCATAGAGTGTTTTTTAATCTGCCGTTTCTGTTGCCAGGAGATAAAATCTTAGAAATTACACTCTAATATCTTTGCTTTGGTTCCCTGAATACCAGGGTTGTGAATCAGTTCATCAATGCAGCGCCAGAAAATTTCTCTTCACCTAATTCTAACGCAAACTTGCCAAAAATCCATTACTGTGTTGTGCAATATGAGGGCAACCTCTAGTAAGCTGCCCTCAAAAAATCAAACCGCCAAAACTAACTGATTGCGATGGACGTGCAGCAATTGAAATTCTGCACCAACCATTTGTTCTAGCATAAACAGGATTTGTTCGGGGCGCAATAGAGTGCCGTCGTTGCGACAGCTACCAACATAACGCAGGACTACGGTCGGTAAAAGAGAATCGGTGTTTGTTTCTACTAATTCTAGTTCAAACAAGCGATCGCGCAGATTTACTGACCGAATTTTACCTGATTTGGTTGTTAGCTCCCGCCAAATCTCATCTTTTGCTTTGATTGTATCTATCCAGTCTTGCCATTGTCCAGGTGATGCATCTTCAACACAAGCCACAGTAATTAAATATTCTGCAGCTGCCAAGCTAGCAGTAGCTGATTGTGCTTTTACATCCAGCTCTACCACATCATATATTGGTATATCTGTTGGCAGTACCAAAACTAACTGTTTTTGGAAAGTATCTACATCCACCACTTGGGTTAACTCAAAATCCACAATTTCACCACTGCTAGTAGCTCCCAAAGGCAAAGCATTAGCAACAACAATTCGCGGACTGGGATGAAAACCACCAGTAAAAGAAATTGGCAATCCTGCTCGCCTTACTACTCTATCAAATAAGCGCATCAAATCTAAATGACTAAGCATTGCGATATCGCCCTGCTTGCCAAACCACACGCGCAATCTTTGTAACTTAGTAGTATTGGGTACAAAATCTCCAGAAAATTCTGGAATTGGCGGCGCAAGAAACACAATATTATGACCGAAGTCGGTGCCGCAGACTCCACAGTGAGAACAACCATCAAATGAGCAGTCTGGAACAATTGCAGCTTCTAATGCCCGTTGCAAATCGGATTGCAACCACTTTTTGTCGATACCCGTATCAATGTGATCCCAAGGAAGGGGTTTATCTAAGGATGGGGGAACCGGACCAGGGCTACAAGACGCGGTGGTGACATTGGATGACCCCACGCCTTGTCCCATTTCCTCCTCTATCTTGGCAAATACATTCCATTCACCATTTTCGACTTGGCGGTATTTCCACCCTTTGCCTTCAAGGGCGATCGCTTGACTCCAAGCACTAAAAGCTTTATCCACACTCTCAAACCAAGAATCCATGCCTGCGCCTAATTCCCATGCACGACGAACTACTGATGACAAAGTGCGATCGCCTCTGCCAATAAAGTCTTCCATTGCCGAAATGCGGACATCAGTGAAATTCACTTTTATTCCTCGCATCCGCCGGAATTCTTGCCACAATAGTTCGCGCTTGCGCTTAAAGTCTGTTGTCGAAACTGAGTGCCATTGGAATGGTGTATGAGGTTTGGGCGTAAAGTTGGAAATTGTCAAGTTAAAACTTAACGGCTTTCTACCCTCTTTGCGACATTCTCGCTGCAACCAGCTAACGGTTTCTGCAATCCCCAATACATCAACATCCGTTTCACCCGGCAAGCCAATCATGAAATAAAGCTTGATTTTGTCCCAACCTTGCTCGCTCGCTGTTTTTACACCGCGTAGTAGTTCTGAGTTGGTCAGACCCTTATTCACGATATCCCGCATTCTCTGGGTACCAGCTTCTGGGGCAAAAGTTAATCCACCTTGCCTAGCTCCACCAAGAATGTTGGCGATATTTTGATCAAATCTGTCTACCCGTTGGCTGGGTAAAGCTAGAGAAATATTACTATCTTTTAAGCGATTTTTGATTTCTATCCCCACTGCTGGCAGAGACAAATAATCAGAACACGACAAAGAGAGCAAAGAAAACTCATTGTAGCCAGTTTCCTCCATTCCCTTAGTTATCGCTTCTACCACTTTCGATGGTTCCACATCTCGTGCCGGTCGGGTCAACATTCCTGGTTGACAAAAACGGCAACCTCTGGTACAACCTCGTCTAATTTCAATTACTAGGCGATCGTGTACCGTCTCTATATAAGGAACCAACCCAATCGAATACGCCGGCATTGGGCTCGCAACCCGTCGGAGAATACGTTTTGGCACATCAAGACGGTTAGGATGAACGCTTCCATCCAACGCCATATCGTAAAACCGAGGTACATAAACACCCGGTACCTGTGCCAAATCAAGCAACAATTCTTCACGACTCAAAGAGGCATTTTTACCTTCCTCCAACACCAAGCCAATTTCTGGCAGTAATTCTTCTCCATCTCCTAAAGCGATGAAGTCGAAAAAGTCGGCGTAGGGTTCTGGATTCGACGTTGCTGTTTGTCCTCCAGCAAAAACTAGGGGGTAATTTCCCGTTTTTCGTTCTTGCCAAGTGAGGGGAATGCCCGCCAAATCTAACATTTCTAGGATATTAGTTGCACCCAGTTCATAACTGAGACTAAAACCTAAAATGTCAAACTCTGTTAATTCGCGCTTTGACTCTACAGCAAACAAGGGTGTATTAGTTGCCCGTAGTTTTGCCGCCAAATCCGATCCTGGGAGGTAAGCGCGATCGCACAGCTGTCGGGGCTGGGCATTCAGAATGTTATAGAGAATGATATGCCCTAGGTTGGATGCTCCGACTTCATATACTTCTGGGTAAGTTAACACCCAGCGTATTGTTGCCGTATCCCAAGGCTTGTGTACTGAATTGAGTTCGTTACCCAGGTAACGAGCTGGCTTTAAAATATCCGATGTGATTAATTTTTCAACTGCAACAGCCACTGTGCTATCTTCTAGCTACCTTAATTACAGCTACTCACCTCCAACCTTAGCATTGATTCGGGTTTTAGCGACACAGAAACTGTTAATTTAAACTAATTTAACCAGATACACCTGCACCTACGACCGCCATCATTGCTGAAGAAGATTCTAGGCAGGCAGCAACAAAAGCAGTTTCGCTTTCAAATATTTCAAAAGCTCCGTCTAATTGTGTCAATTCAAAAACAATTTTGATTGACGCTGGCAGAGAACAAAGGCTTAAACGTTTTCCTAAACTTTGAGAAACCTTCAGCCCTGACACCAATGCCATTAAACCTGCGCTGTCTAACGATTCTAATTTTTCTAGATCCACTAATGTAACGGCGTTGTCCTTTTGTGCCAACGCCGTTGTCAAGTCGCGTTCAAATTCTAAGGCATTTGCGGCATTCAGGCTACCTTGGGGACGAACGACAGTAATTTTTGGATAATTAAGTACTGCTTGCATAATTACATCCTAAATAAGGTTACCAAAATTTAAAGTTAGATGTATTTGACCATAAACTGTTTTTTCTATCATCGACCATTCGTAATACTCCTCTTTGCTGAATCTTTATTACTTTACTGTGTCTGTTTAAAGATTGTCATAACATGAAAGAAAACAGTATCAAAATATACTTTTTTTCCGGACGAGGTGAAAAACAATCAACATAGATAAGCAGTGGACTAAAAAGCTAATTTCTAGTTGTGGTGATATACCTTGCACAGTCAACAATTTGGGTTTATTTTAGCCTATTAAGATGGGAATCTCATACACCAATAATGGAAGCTTGTTCTGTGGGTTTGAGTAGGGGCGATCGCTCAGGATATGCCGAGTGAGGTTGTGATCTAAATCACAACAGACTAGTCACGTGGATCACATTTTATACCAGATAAAGCCTGGGATAATTAGTATCAAATACAGTTGGTTAAATTCTTATGAGAACTAAGTACGCTATTCGGCAATTGGTAGAAAGAGCGCTTGATATCAAAAAACTAACTCCTGAAATTGAAAATGAAATCAATTCAGAGTTAACTGAAATGGGTTATATTTCTGACGTTGACTACGAAGCTTTAGAATTATTAATGGCAGAAATGGACGCAGGTAGAATTAAGTTAGTTCCTAGCCTTTAATACTTAAGGTAAATTATAAGTATTAAATCTTATCGATACATTAATTTTATTAAATAAATTTAGCTTGACTTGGCAATCAAATCTCAAGACATAGAGTTATGAGAAATTGCAACAAAGGATGAAAATTCCATATCCCCACCAACCACTCTGTATCCATTATTTTCTAAACAAATTCGGATGCTCCCAGAAAAACAGCATTTGATGCTTATTTACGATCACTTACTTAATGGTAAGTAGCCGCTGTTGCCTTTGTACACTAAGTAATGCATAAAAACAGCATCTCCCGAGGGAAGATAAGAGAAGTACTACCAACTTACATCAACCAAAGCAGGATGTTCTGCCAGTTGGGAAGGCTTTTCGTCAAGAAGTTTAAAAGAATTTGTGTCGCGCTCGTGACGCAACCTTTGAGCTAACCAATCCTGTTATATTAAAAAAAGTTTATCATCACAAAATCTGGAGACTCTAGCATGATAGCAAATAGTCACTTAATTCCAGGCGAAACATTTCTTTTCCGAGATAAGTCGGATATTTCTCAAGCCTTTCTTTCGGACGACGAGATTAACGAAAAATACAAGAAGGGAGAGATAAGAATTGTAACGGAACAAGCTCGTTACCCACTTGATAGTATAGAACCTATGCTTGACAGTCAAAAGTATATCCTAAATCCTGAATACCAGCGCAGAAAAAGGTGGGACAATACTCGAAAATCTCGTTTGATAGAATCCTTCATAATGAATGTGCCGATTCCGCCTATCTTTCTGTATGAAGTAGATTATTCTATTTATGAAGTAATGGACGGACTGCAAAGGCTAACTGCTATTTATGATTTTTACAAAGGAAAATTTAATTTAGAAGGATTAGAATATTGGCAGGAACTTAACGGGCGAAATTCTAAAAATTTACCCGAACAAATTAAAAGAGGAATAGATAGGCGTTATTTATCATCTATCGTATTGTTGCAGGAAACAGCAAAAAGCACAGAAGAAGCTGATTTTCTCAAACAAATAGTTTTTGAAAGATTGAATAGTGGTGGAGAGAAACTAACTCCACAGGAAACAAGAAATGCTTTACGCAATGGCAAGTTTAACCAATTGTGTATAAAACTTGCTGAAAATGATTCTTTCCGTAAAATGTGGAAATTACCTTTGGAAGACGAAGGAGAAGAAAAATTACTTGAAAGCGAATCTTATCGCAAAATGGAAGATGTTGAATTGGTTTTGCGATTCTTTGCTTATCGTCATATAGCTAACTTCAAATCCCCAGTCGATAAATTTTTAGATGACTATTTAAAGCAGGCAAATGGTTATCCAGATAAAACGATAAAAAATCTTGAAAACCTTTTTAAGGAAACCATTAATTTAATTTATTCCATATTCGGAGATTCAGCTTTTATACCACCAAAAGAAAACCGTGACAATAAAAAGCCATTAAAAACTATTTACGATCCAATGATGCAGGTGTTTGCAAATAATATTTCGCACAAGGAAAGTTTACTTAAACATAGTAAATCCATACAAAGTAATTTATATTCAAATAAAGAATTGCTATACGTCAAGGAAGAGAACAATAGACCCCTTTTTGATGGTAGATACAATAACAAAAAAGATGTACAAGCACGCATAAATTATTTTCATAACTTTCTACAAGATTATATCTTATAGACTGGTATAGAAATTATGAACACAGCTTCATTGGAGAGCTTCAAAAAAGAAATCAATCAAGTCCGAGAATATTTTAAACATATTGAGTATGTGAACGATCTGGTAGTTTCTTCTCTGTCCCAGATTGATAATGAACAAATTAAAGCCTTGCTAAATACGTTGAAAGACCATCATAGAAGTTTTGGAACCGCTCAAAGGATATTTGAATACAAAGCATCTATTATTTCACTTTACGGGTTGCTAGAAAAGTATATAGAAATTTGGATTAAGGAATATCTTGATTCACTTTCGAGTTTAGTAATTGAGTACAGTCAAATAGATGAAAAAATTAGAAACAATCATTTTGAACTTTCTTTAAAACTAATAAGCACTATTACAAGTAGAGAAAGTGCAAAATATCAGCATCTTACAAAAGAACAAGTTTTAAAAAAACTAAATGAATGTATTGTAAATCCTACAAGTTACAAATTCAATACAGAAGCTTTTGTTCTTTCATCAGGAAATTTGAAGCATAAACAAATTGTCAAACTATTTGAGCTTATTAATGTGAGTTTGAATGAAGTATTGAAAAAAAATCAAACATTAATTGAATATATCCGAAATGATAAGCAAATTAAAAATATTGCAAATGTAAATACAGATAGTTTATATAATAGAATTAATGATTTAGTTGAAAGAAGAAATGAGATTGCTCATGGTTCAGAAATATTAGATATTTTAAGCATATCTGGATTAGAGCCTTATCTCGAATTTTTAGAAAAATATTGCCAAGCTATTTTTGAAACATTAATTGAGGAATTGATTAAACAAGAATCAATGTATACTTTTCAAAAAATAGGAAAAGGATTTCAAATATTTGCTAATAAAATATTGGCGTTTGAAATCGAAAATTATAGGATAAAAGTTGGAGATATACTGATTATTGAAACCGCAGAAGGTAACTTTTACAAAAAGCCTATTTTGACAATTCAATTAGACAAAGTATCACATACAGAAATTATGATTACAGAAAAAACAAAGATTGCTGTCAGTGTTGAGCCTAAAATCAAAGAAAATCAAACATTTTACGTATTAAAGCAATAATTCCAGCCCCCAGTACTTGTATTACGACTATTCTGTTGAGGTAATTTAAATTTTTCGTTATCAATTAAAAACTTTCCTAACTCCGCTCTTCGTAGAGACGCTTTGGTTCTGGAATATCTCTACAAACACAAAAACTACTCGATTGGGACTGTTGCACTCTCGTGATGTGCATCCCAAAGCTCTTGAATAAACACATGGAGTAGTCTTTTAGCGTCTGAGTCTGGTTCGGATTTTAATTCTTTTGCCAAAACTTGGCTTAAAAAGCTAATCACTTCTGTGTCTAGGGCTGGCCGAAATAAACTTATAGGCCAAAGTAGGTCAGATGCCGAACGCATATCGACGATTAGAACTGGTTCTTGGGTAAAGGTAGCCAGCAGTAAAGGACGCACCCAACACAATTGACGCTCAACTATAACTTGAATAAGTTCTACATACAGGCTCCTGTCCCCATGCGGTAAACATAGAATTTGTCCCGGTTGAAAGTCTAGGTTCATATCCATCGTTACGCAACTAGTTGTAACCTGATTTGTATCCAAAAAATGCAACAATCCCTTAAATATTAGGTTAGCACTCAGCCTTAGCGTTAGCATTGTAAGTATAAATTCCTATCCGGAAAAATTTAACCTGCCTGAGTATTATTGTGCAAATGTTATAAAATAGTATTAATAACTGTTAGGCGATCGCTTAACATAGCTTGTTGTAGTAAGTAAACGATAAAAGAGCGAACAGTGTCAGTCGAAACCATCCAAAAACCTTCAACAACCCGTAAGCTCGCCCCTCGGTATCGTGTTTTGCTCCACAATGATGACTACAACTCTATGGAGCATGTGGTGCAAAGCCTAATTACCACAGTCCCGAGCCTTACCCAACCCCAAGCTGTAAGTATCATGATGGAAGCTCATACTAATGGGTTAGCATTAGTGATTACTTGCGCTCAAGAGCATGCCGAGTTTTATTGCGAAACCCTGAAAGGTCATGGCTTGAGTAGCACAATTGAGCCTGACGAGTAGCAGTTACGAAACTCTTACAACCAAGTATTCGTCAAATTAGAAGCAAAATCATCTTGTAGGGAGATGATTATTAGTGTCTGTACTATTTATCGACGACTTGGTATGAAAATAAACCTGGCCCATCTAGCCCCCCGCCCTGCCCCCATTCGGCTGGGCTGTTTTATTTTAATTTTATTGGTGCTGTGGCTTCCTTTCGCCACACCGATGTATTTATTCATCCAGGATGCCAATTTAGTAAGTATTTTGACACTAGTTGTGCTATATGGGGAATTTATCTTTCTCCTCAGGGTGTGGGGCAAGCAAGTTTACAATCAATCCCAGATGCTGCGACATTATGGCTTGGAATTTAGCCGGAAAAATGGCGTAGAGCTGCTGCGTGGGTTAGCAATTGGGATAATTGGGGTTTTGCTGCTGTTTGGGTTACAGGGAATTTTCGGTTGGCTTTTATGGCAACAACCCCAATCGCTAGAATTGTTTCGGAAAGTAATTTTAGAGGGTTTATTAGTTAGCTTGGGAGTAGGATTTGCGGAAGAATTGTTATTTCGGGGTTGGCTGCTCAATGAGTTGGAACGGGATTACAGCCCAAATGTGGCGATGTTGGCAAGTGCTGGATTGTTTGCTGTATCTCATTTTATTCGACCGTTAGAGGCAATTCTTCACATTTGGCCGCAATTTCCATCTTTGGTGTTGTTAGGGTTGATGCAGGTGTGGGGAAAGCGTGCAACTGGGGGACGCTTAGGTTTACCTATTGGATACCACGCCGGTTTAATTTGGGGTTATTACATTATTAATGTCGGAAATTTGATTGTTTATACAAAAAAAGTCCCTGAATGGGTTACTGGTATCGATCGCAATCCACTCCAAGGGATAATGGGTGTATTATTTTTGAGTGCGATCGCCTTTTGGGTGCGAAAATTTTCCATGAAAACCCTGATCGACCGATAACGGTTGAATGAAGGAAGAAGGAAGAGGTTTACAAGATGTGGATTCAGACCCCAACTCAAAACGGATGACTTGTAGAGGTCGGGGTCTTAAACCCCCAACTATTGATTGAAAACCGATATCTTATAACTGATATTTTAATGAAAACTTATTTCAACCCCGGCACTGTCGGGTTTCAAATTACCTTTTTGTGTTTATTGTTATTATTTTCAGCTTGTAACAATCAACAGGATAAAAAATCACCTCAACCTGTAATGCCTTTATCTTTACAGTCATCGCTGCCGAAGGAGAATAATTATTTCCTAGATAATCAAATATGGGGTGAATCTGGGGGGAAAGCGGATAAAGAAAATTTACTAAAAGCAATTGATAATAGTTTAAGTTATCTCAAAACCAAGGAAGCTACAGAAGCCTACCAAAATTATGTAATTTCAGAAATTACCCAAGCAAGGGTAGAAAAAAGCCTGAAAAGATTTAGAGAACTAGTAGTTAATTCTAAAAAGGCATCCGATTTACAAGCAGCAGTAAACAAAGAATTTGTATTTTATAAATCTACTGGTTCCGATAATAAAGGTTCTATTTTATTCACTGGATACTACAAACCAATTTATCTTGCCAGTCGAGTCCCGACACCGGAATATCGCTATCCTATCTACCGCTTACCGGATGATTTTCAATCTTGGACAAAGCCCCACCCGACCCGTTTAGAATTGGAGGGAGAAGATGCTTTACAAAGTTCAAAAGGAAAATTGCGCGGATTAGAATTATTTTGGTTGCGATCGCGCATGGATGCATTTCTTGCTCAAGTCCAAGGTTCTGCGGTATTACAATTTACCGATAAGACTCAAACAAGTATTAACTACGCAGGAAATACCGAACATGATTATGTGAGTTTAGGCAAAGAACTCATCAAAGATGGAAAATTGTCGCAATCCGGTATAACCCTGCAAAAAGTTATCGACTATCTTGAGAAAAATCCAGAATCCCAAAATGTTTATTTACCCCGTAATCCCAGATTTATCTTTTTTAAAGATACTAAGAATGCTCCTGCTATTGGAAGTCTCAACGTTGCAGTTACACCAGAAAGGTCAATTGCTACTGATAAATCGCTGATGCCTCCTGGTGCTTTAGCTTTAATTCGGGCTCCCTTTCCCTTTGTTAATCAAGGAAAGATAGAACAGCGTCTTGTTAGTCGTTATGTTCTGGATCAAGATACGGGAGGTGCAATTAAAAGTCCAGGACGAGTTGATTATTATTTAGGGGTTGGCAAGGAAGCTGGAGAACGTGCTGGTGCTATTGTCAACAAAGGTGAGTTGTACTATTTTTTGTTGAAAGCTGAAAAATAGCGATGGTGCGCTTGCTCGTAGTGGTCTGTTTCATTAATTTCCCCTCATATTCAATGTGGTGAACTACTACTTTAAGAGAGTTTTTGCGTAAATCCTAAGGATGGAAATAATCGTAAATTACAGTAGCCAAATGTGGCCCAATTCCCGAAACTTCCCCCAGTTGTTCGGGTGTAGCTTGCCGAATATAATCAACAGAGCGAAAATGTCCTAACAATAACTTTTGTCGGTGATGTCCCAAACCGGGAATCTCATCCAAACGCGATCGCTTTAATTTGTCACTCCGCTGTTGTCTGTGGAAAGTGACTGCAAACCTGTGAGCTTCATCCCGCAATCGTCGCAATAGTTGGACTCCTGGTTGTTCGATTTCTGTTACCACTGGTTCTGACTCCCCTGGTAAAAAAATTTCTTCCCGCTTTTTCGCCAAACTGATGACTCGTAAGTCTTCTAATAGATTCATTTCTTGCAAGACGGTGATAACAGAGGATAATTGACCTTTACCACCATCTATCATCACCAAATCGGGAAAGTCGGGGTTACCTTGTCTCAACATTTCTGGATCTTCGGCATATTTGCGAAAACGACGCTGGATAACTTCCGCAAGGGATGCAAAATCATCTGAATGTCCCGTTGTGACTGTGGGATTTTTGATTTTGTAATGACGGTAGTATTGTTTGGCTGGTATACCGTCAATAAACACGACTTGGGAAGCTACCGCATTGGAACCCTGGATGTGGGAAATGTCGTAACCTTCGATGCGGTGGGGTAAGTCGGGTAAATCGAGAATCGCAGCTAAATCTTGCATGGCTTGAGCATTGCGATCGCCGAATTTTTGCATTCGTTGCAATTCATATTGAGCATTTCGCTCTACCATCTCAATTAATTCTGCCTTAGTTTGTCGCTGGGGAGCCAAAATTGCGACTTTTCTGCCTTTGCGTTGACTTAAAACATCCGCCAATATCTCTGCATCTGGTAAGTCGTGTTGTACCAAAATTTCGGTAGGGATTTCTACGGAGTCCGCTGTTTGGTAATGTTCTTCCAATACTCGTTGTAAAATCGCTCCAGGTTCTGCATGAGCATCAGCAACAAACGCTAAACGTCCCACCAATTGTCCAGCCCGAATCTGGAATAATTGAATGCAGGCGTGCTGTTCGTCGCCAGCGAGTGCGATCGCATCCCGAGAAACGGTATCATCTGGTAAGGATACTTTTTGGTCAGCATTCAACGACTTTAAGCCAGAAATTTGGTCGCGAATCCGTGCTGCTGACTCAAAGTTTAAGGCTTCCGCTTGTTTTGCCATCTGGTTGGTGAGGATGTCTATCAATTCCTGAGTTCTTCCTTGGAATACCATCGCCACTTTTTGAACAGTTTTGCGATATTCTTCTGGAGTAATCAATCCTTGACAGACACCGGGACAACGTCCTAGATCGTAATTTAAACAGGGACGGTCTTTAAATAGTGGTTGCGGTCGTTGTCTAAGGGCAAAAATCCGCTTGGAGATGCGTAATATCTCCCGCAATAGGTGAGAATCTGTATATGGTCCGTAAAATTTATCTTTTTCTTTCCCGGTTCTGCGTTTGCGGGTGATAAAAATGCGCGGATACTCTTCCGACCAAGTGATGCACACGTAAGGATATTTTTTATCATCCTTAAGCAGCACATTGAAATATGGCAAGTGCTGTTTAATTAAGTTAGCTTCCAACGCTAATGCTTCCGCTTCAGTGTCGGTGACAATAAATTCAATTTCTGTCACCTGCTTGACCATCATCGCAATGCGTTCTGAGAGTCCTTGGGAATTCCGGAAGTAGGAACGAACCCGCGATCGCAACTTCCGCGATTTTCCT
Source organism: Cyanomargarita calcarea GSE-NOS-MK-12-04C (assembly GCA_019359595.1). GTDB lineage: Bacteria > Cyanobacteriota > Cyanobacteriia > Cyanobacteriales > Nostocaceae > Cyanomargarita > Cyanomargarita calcarea. The sequence goes on along the minus strand of JAHHGZ010000002.1, from coordinate 48,085 downwards.
ATGTACATTATGCGATCGCTGGCGTCCCGCATGAAATAAACCCCCGGTTCGGGCGGAATTTCTTTCAAGCGGTTTTCTAGACGTTCTGGGTCTTTAACCAGTGGCAGTATTTGAGTAGATATTGTCACAACCAAAGTTTCCCACTTTTATTAATCCACCTCTATCTATTGTAAGTAATACTACTGTACTTGTGTTGATGGAGCGGAAAATGGCAATCACCCTTAATATTCGAGGTTTTGCTAGTAATTCAGCTGTGGATATTAACCAATATAATTTATATCTTCATATTCATATAGTTTCACTGCACAAAGGAATGAATAACACTTGTTCTTAGTTTTAAATTGAGTATCTAATCTTTGAATCTATTTTATAAATTAAATTTATAAGTTTTCGGCTATTTGTAACTTAGCAAACTTGACTTGTTTTGAAAGAATATTTTATAAAGTCACTATAAAATCATGAGAAGAATCGACTTTAGATAGGCACAATTTCTGATTTTGCTTAAAAAAGCAATATTAAGCGAATCAACGGATTAGTCCAGCTACTCTCATTGCTTATGATTAGATTATGTTTACCAGGGATAGTTATACAGGGTAAAAATTATGAACATACAAGACTTTGAATCCCAGTACCGTGATGCGATGGCTGAAACTCTCAACGAATTGCAAACCGCAATGTTAATGTTAGCTCAAGTACAACGCAAGATTTCCGAGATAGGTAGCAATGTACAAAATTTGAGCCAGAATGTAGAAGATTTTATTACTACCCAAAAACCCGAATAAGCGAAATGCATTTTTTAGTGATGACAAGTCAACTCTTCTTCAATAGCTAATGTCAGATGGTTCAGGTTAACTGGTTTTACAAAGTAGCGACGAGCCCCTAAACTCAAGGCTTTTTCTTCGTCTTTTTTAAAAGCGAAAGCTGAAACTACAATAATAGGTATTTTAGAGATATTCGGTTGATGCTGAATTTCTTGTAGTAGCGAATAACCGTCTATATCCGGCAACTTTAAATCTAATAAAATTAACTCGGGCTGGAATTGTTCTACTTTTAAGAAAAAATTAGCCGCTTCGGACAAGCTTTGGACATTGTAATTACAGTAAATTAAATAGTCCGTAAGCAACATTCTATTTACATCATTGTCTTCAATGAGCAAAACTCGTTTAGCTTGCTTTGAATGAAATTGTCGCTGTATCTTGAGTAATTGCGCTGTCATTTTTCCCTATCATCTTAGGTGAAAATTCAACAATTATTGTCAGTATCCAAAACAGTAACGCATATAAAGAGTTAAGCCTAATAAATAAATTATTTATGCAATGCAGGCAAAAACATTAAGATATTAAATAAAATTACGTTTTTATCTCTGCTAAATAATATTATCCTAAAATTTAAGTTTAAGCAAAAGTTAAACTATTTTTGAAGTAAAATTTGAAAATGTGTGGTATTTTTGTTCTTATTTTATAATTGAGATACAGAGCTGCTCGAAATCATAGGATTTTCAACCTATAACTTTCGGATTAAGGACTTCCAAATAGAAAAATATTCCAGATTTTAGAGAGCAGGCTCCTCATCTCCTACAAACCAATGAGTTACTTTATTTTTTGGCACTCTCTTAAATAAACCAAGAGATTTATAAGAGTGCATATCGTTTAGCAAAACGGTATTAGTGTAATAAAGCAGAACCGTAGCTAATCAACAAGTAGTATCAATCCCTACAGTCTAAGAAACTAGTGGGTGCGATTGGGTAAAGTTGCTGTATAACTTTGATTAAGCCACACTAAAAATCTGACCATTTTTGCTTGACCTTATCAGTCTATTTACATAAAAATCGCTAAATCAATAGTATTAATAATTACTATGTTTGTAAAGAGTGTCTTTTGCCTGCTAGAGAAGAAGCGAAAAACAAGCCGACGATAAAAACTAAACCCAGGAGTGTGGAGGGTTCTGGGACAATGGTTTGAGAGGCTGGTTGTTTATGGTTTTTACACAGAACAGTGTAGATAACAGTTAACGGTTAACCTTGAACTATTAACCATGTTTAATCGGTGACTAATCGCTTCAGCAATTCCCCTGTAGTTTATCTTGAAAATACATCAAAGATTGTTAATTTCACATAAAGACTTGGTGAATTAACCATAACAGGATTTACGCAAAAGGCAAAGAAAAAGTCGAATGCGACCTAGTGGTCTGTTTCATTAATTTTGATATTTCGCAAGAGCCGTAGGAGATAATAAATTCGCCCACGACTTACCCCCACGCATGAATGCGGGGACTACCTCGTCGTGGAGCTATCGGTGTTCCACCAGATTAATTTTGAGGGGTGCGACCATGAAGCCCCCTTGCCCGCAATTCAAAGGGGAGAAGAAAATTCAAATTTCCCCAAGTATGTTCAACTTGGAATTTTCTTCTCGAACAGTATTAGTGGGGACAGGGGAAAAAGCGTCGGGCCAATCAAAGTTTAACTCTCTTTTATAGTAAGAACTTCGCAATTCTCTGCACAGCGGTTTTTAATACTGTAGGTTCATGCACCAAAGCAAAACGGACATAGCCTTCTCCAGATTTACCAAAACCCGCACCGGGTGAAGCTGCCACCCCCGTAGCTTCCACTAACTGGGTACAAAACTCCACAGACTTTTGACTCCAGGGTTCTGGTAACCGTGCCCATATATACATTGTCGCCGCTGGGGTTGGGACTTGCCAGCCAATACTATGCAAAGCATTAATAAAAGTATCCCGGCGCTCGCGAAAAGTTGCAACAGCAGATTTTACCCCATCTTGAGAACCATTCAGGGCAGCGCTCGCACCATTTAAAATCCCGCGATACTGATTAAAATCAACTGCTGCTTTTACCTGGCGTAGTGCCCGAATTAACTCAGCATTTCCGATGGCATAGCCAATGCGGAAGCCGCCCATATTATATGATTTAGAAAGGGTGAAAAATTCAATCGAGACGCTTTTATCTGGGTCAGCTTGCAGGATGGAGGGAGCAAGGGAGTGTTCTTTGTCTCCCAATTCCCCAGTTTCATCAAATACTAAATCTACATAGGGGAAATCGTGAACTAACACGAGGTTGTGAGTTTGACAAAAAGCCACAGCTTCTTGAAAGAAAGATAAAGGGGCGATCGCACTCGTGGGGTTGTGAGGATAGCTCAACACCATCATCCTTGACTGTGCTAGTACTGGCAAGGGAATGTCGGCAAATACTGGCAAGAAATTGTTCTCGGCATTGAGGGGCATACCATAAATTTGACCGCTAGCTAAATGTATTCCCCCGGCATGAGAAGGGTAGCCCGGATCGAGCAACAAAGCAAAATCTCCAGGGTTCAGCACCGCTAAAGGAAGATGTGCCGTGCCTTCTTGGGAACCAATCAGGGGTAGTACCTCAGTTTCGGGGTCAACTAATAGGCCAAATTTTCGCTCGTACCAATTAGCAGCAGCTTGGCGAAATTCTTGAGTGCCGTGAAATAGTAAGTAGCCGTGGGTGCTGCGGTCGTTGAGAGATTTCGCGATCGCCTCAATGACGTCCTTATGGGCTGGCAAATCGGAAGACCCCAGCGATAAGTCAATTAATTGCCGTCCAGACATCAAAGCTTTTGCTTTGTTCGAGTCCATATCGGCAAATACATTCGATTGCAGGGGTTGTAAACGCTTCGCAAATTGCATTTTAGTCAGTTGTCGGTTATTAGTTATTAGTTGTTGGTTGTTGGTTGTTGGTTGTTGGTTGTTGGTTGTTAGTTGTTGGTTGTGAATTTCGCGCCTCCCAGTTCCTAACTCCTAACTCTTAACCACTAACCACTAACCACTAACCATTAACTAATTTAAATGAGTATCTAAGAAGCTGAGTAATTTCTCTTTACCGATCGCTCCTTCACTGGATGCCAATAGTTTACCTCCTTGAATCAGCCTCAGGGCTGGTACACCTTCCACTTGAAATTGTTTAACCGTTAGTGGATTGGGGTCAATTTCCATTTTGACGACTTTGAGACGATCGCTGTATGTTGTGGCAGCCTGGTTAACTGCTGGTGACATCAATCGACAAGGACCGCACCAGGAAGCCCAAAAGTAAACCAATACTGGTTGCTCGGCTTGCAACACTTCAGTTTCAAACTCAGTATCAGTTATGGTGATAACACCCTTGCTCATAAAAATAATCAGAAACGACTGGAAACCACTTTAATGTGCAGCAGTGGAGGAATAATCTACGCTTGTTAAAACAATCGTGGATATTCCTCAAATTGAAAAACTCCGTAAAACGGGTAATGTTAGCAATGACCACTGTTCTTTTGTCAGTACTATCCAAACAACACTCGCCATAACCCTATATATGTGTTTAATCGTTCGGTTGTAGAAGCTCAGGACTAGCTGGGCATTGGCCTCGGTAGGTTTTTAAACAAATGCCTTTGAACATAGCTTTTTGGCTAAGTCTGGTCAGCTATACCTGAAAAGTCCAGAACCAAAGAGCGCTTTGCTAGAAGCTGCTGTCTCCATCAGGCGGCTTCAATTTAACTTGACATACACAAAATACTGTATACCAATCTGAGTTCTGAGTCTTGAGTGCTGAGTAAAAAAGAAGGTAACATTATTTAACACGAACAAAATTTAGGCAAAAAATGCTGCCATTCAGAAGAAATATGCTTGTAGGGACAATAGGGGAGCTTCCTTCGGGTATTGTCCCTACAAAACTAAAATGGTAAAATCCCACAACCTTTTGGGCGTGGGACTATCTATCTCAAATAATTTTTTCAGAATTTATTACATCTGATCCAATTGCTTGCGTAGGGAATCTAACTCAGCATCAACCACTTCATTGGCTTTAGCAGGAGGATTTTGAGATTGGGGAGCGGTGGTTTGAGATTCGGGCAGTAGGGATTGAGTTGGCGAACTGGCGGGTGCCAGCATGGCTTTCATCGCTGCTAATTCATCATCGACATCGCTGCCACCTTCCAAACGTGCAAATTGGCTTTCTAAATCAGTGCCTGTTAATTCTGCAGCTGATTGGGCACGAGCTTCTTGCATCAGGACTTTTTCTTCCATGCGCTCAAATGCCGACATTGCACTGCTGGAATTCATGCCCTTAACCATGCCTTCGAGTTGCTCTTGGGCTTTGGCTGCAGTAATCCGAGCTTTGAGCATTTCTTTCTTGGTTTTTGCTTCAGAAATTTTGCTCTCTAGCTGGATTAGGTTGCGCTTGAGACTTTCAACTTGGGTGGTTTGCTGATCCAAGCTGGTTTTGAGGGCACCGGATGTGTCACTAAAAGTCTTTTTGCGCTCTAGAGCCTGTCGTGCTAGGTTCTCATCACCTTTTTGCAGAGCGAGTTGAGCATTCCGCTGCCACTTGTTGATTTCATTTTGGGCATCGCTATATTGCTTTTCAGTGCGTTTTTGTGCCGCGATCGCCTGAGCTACTCCCTGACGCAACTGTACCAAGTCTTCCTGCATTTCCAGGATAGCTTGTTCTAGCATTTTTTCAGGGTCTTCGGCTTTGCTCACCATGTCATTCAGGTTAGAGCTGACAACTCGTCTAATGCGATCGAATAATCCCATAATTTTTTTCCTTTTGGAGTTTACGCGCTGACAGGGGAGTTAGCTTTTTTACTGTTTAATAGCTACCTATTTCAATTTAACCTTTCCGCTCTGAATCGATACCGTCACTTATATGTCGTCTCTATTATTTAAGATATGTCGAAGTATCGCTAATTGCCCAATACTTAAAGGTTTCCAGGTTCACGTAAAAGGTGGAAGCTGTTGGGTATTTTCTGAACCCGCTTTTAGTTGGGCCTTCATAGCTGCTAATTCGCTGTCAACATCATCAGATTCCAAAGAACTAAATTTCTTTTCTAGGTCATCCGTGCTGCTAACGGCGATCGCTTCTCCCAAAGCTTCTAACTGCAAAACTTTTTCTTCCATGCGTTCAAAGGCACTGAGACTGCTTGTGGTGGACACCCCGCCTAATATTTCTTGGAGTTTAACAGAAGCTTGGGCGGAACGGGCACGAGCAATATACATATCTTTTTTGGCTTTCGCTTCGGCAATTTTTAACTCCAGTGTCCGCATATCCTTTTTCAGCTTATCTACGATCTGAGTTTGCTGGGACTTAGCTTCCGATAAGGCTATGTATGTTTCTTGGTAGGAGTGACGCTTGGTAAGAGCCGCATGTGCTAGAGGTTCATTACCTTGTTGCAGTGCAAGTTGGGCGCGGTTATACCACTCATTAGCTGTTGAATTAGCTTGAATTACCTGTCGTTCTGTGCGTTTCAGGCTGGCGATCGCGGCTGCTACTGCCTGTCGCAGTAGCACTAGATTCTCTTGCATTTCCATAACCGCTTTCTCCAGAATTTTTTCTGGATCTTCAGTACTGTTAATCAAACTATTGATATTAGCCCGAATCACCCGCAGTGTCCGGTCAATCAATCCCATATCACAAGCCTCCAGTCAAAAATAAAAGTCCTGTACTGCTTCGGTTCGGAAGAACTGTTGAACTTTTAGCTTATTATCGCCCACTCAAGGCTGCTCAACTCTAGCTTTAATTCCCCTTTGCTGTAATTCTTGCATCTGCTTTTGGACTTCAGTTTTAGTCTTGAGGGCACTCAGATAAATTAATTTTCCATCTGGTGACAAATAAGCATCGGGAACTGCTTGTCGGGCCTTGGGAAAAGAGCTATCGTCCTGATTATCTATGACTATGTGATAAAAACCATCCGATGATGGTTTGATTTCTCCTAGTGATAGTGGGCTAGAAGGCGTAGAAGCCCGGTTAGGTGGTGTACTTGATAGTGGAGATGAATTTACTAAAGAAGACGGCTGTACTGGCTTCGGTAGTGCTGTGGGAGTTGGTTTGGCTTTGGGTTTTAAGTTCACTACATCATTTGGATTGTTCACCTCAGGAAACTCGTCTGTAGCTAAATTTGGATACTTTGGTATGGGCGTGAGTTGCGGTTGAGCGACTGTTTTAGTCTTGCTGACAGATGAATCAGTATTGTCCGCATTTTTAGAGGTATCTCCACTAAACAATCCACTGAAACTAAAGTGAGACAAGCTTTTGGGATTGAAGACTACGTAACCGAGAGTCAGACTCGCCAGTAATAGCAGCAGCATTGAGCCGATACCCAAGGGTGATAGCAGACTATCAGTGGTGCTGGTGCGCTTCTGGGTTGGTGGTTGTTCTTCTGTCAGGCTTCGCAGCAGTGCTTCTGATGATTCCAAATAGTCATCTGGCTCAGGGTTGACATTTTCACTTTGATGATTCTTCACAACTGTAGGCACTATGCTGCCTGGGTTTGGCTTATCATCTGGGGGCGTTGGTGCTATTTGCGGGTCTTCAGCTATCGTTTGGGGTATCGCCAGGGGTGATGGTTCTAATTTATGAGTTTTTGGTACAGATATGGGTGGTGTAGGGGAAAGTTTATATGAGGCAGTTGGGGTTGCTGCTGTAATCGCAGTGAATTGTTGGAGTTGAGTACTGCTAGAACTTCCCACCGGAGATTGACTTGGTGTCCTATATGTAGTTTTGGTTCGTCGGTATCGGGCCAACTCTTGATCTAATTGCACTTCCAAACAAGCCAGTGCTGCCGCTAGTACTGGCTTTAACCCTGGTGTTTTGGATGGCTGCGAGCCTGAATTTAACAAGGGGTTTTGACTCATTGCCTGTCTGCCTCTAACGTAGACTACTGGATGAACAAAATATACAATTGTGGTAATAATAGTAGCGAAAATAATCTCTTAGAGAAAGCAAAATCAAGCTGTAATTTCTGCGCTTGTTGGACAAAATGTCTTTAAACTCGATTAATCATATTTTAGATATTTTGCAAATTCCGGCTAAATTGCAAGAGCAGCCCTTCCAACGCTTGCTCAAAATTTGGTCAGAAGCTGTCGGGACGGTGGTTGCGGCTCATGCTCGACCATTGTCAATTCAAGGTGACGTTTTGCGGGTGGCAACTTCTAGCGCTGCTTGGGCGCAGAACTTGACTTTTGAACGTCAGCGCCTGCTTTTAAAGTTGAATGCATTGCTTATTTTACCTACTCCTTTAGTCGATATTCGCTTTTCGACTGCCCAATGGCGACTTCCTAAAGATAATCCTCAAAAAGAAGAAACCGTTTTACTTCAATCGCATCCTAGTTATGTTAGCGATCGCCCCACGGTTCTGATTGATGTTCCTATGGAAAAGAACGCAAATGCAGCTTTTGAATATTGGGCTAAAACTGTACAAGCGCGATCGCGAAACTTACCTCTTTGCCCCCAATGCGAATCTCCCTGCCCTGATGGAGAACTTCGCCGCTGGGGTGTCTGTTCTTTATGTGCTGCCAAACAATTTTCTAACAATCCTTAAATTTTGCGTTTGATGCCTGACGGGGATGAAGGCGATCGTCAATAGGCAAACTTTATAAGTTATAACTTGCGCTTAATAAGTCCAACTAACTATCTATCTTTAGATAGACGTATTATATATAACCACGCTACAATTTCTTGTTAAATCTCCTTAAATATGCCAAATGGAACAGATGTGAAAAAGCCGGCAGAATCCAAATCTTAGCTTTTAGCCTTGATCCCTAAGCCGTTTGCGCCAACCACAGGGCAAGTGTCTGTATCGGAATTTTTACAAAAAGATTGACAAATATGACACAAACCTAAAAACATTATAAAGTTAATCTTTTCCTCGGGATCGCTGAAACGTATATTGGATAATCGTTCTTGCCTATAATAAGTATTTATATCTACGAGCAGAATATAGGAATGAATATCAGCCATAAAAGGCACTAAAGATGAAACCCATAAAATTCTCCACTTCTGCCTGCCGATATTGTCGTTATTACCAACCCGAGGGACGTCGTGGTGGAGCTTGCCAACAGTTGGGTGCGCCAGTTCAAGCAAGTTGGAAAGCTTGCTCTCTAGCATTGCCACCGTTCGCGCCTTCTTGGGAAAGTCTGGAAGATTCTTGGAGTTTACCTGATGCAAAACCAGTCTTAACTCCAACTTTAAAAAGCACATCTGTTGGTATTGTTGAAGAAACTACAGCGAGTGGCACCGGACAACAGGTAGAAGTTAAGATCGCAGCAATTTAGTATATGAATCAAGAACCCGAATAATACCAAAAGTCTGGGAATGGGTTTATGTTGGGATTTACAGCAATTTGTAAATTTCAATCTTGACAAAAGGGGAATTAGACTTAAACCCTTTGTTAACCACCCACTGCAAACTGGTGTCCCAGTATAGAGGGGGCTAAAAGAATCTGTTGAAAATCACATATATAAGGTTAGTTACCCATCATTGATGAATTCGCTTTACGATTTGCCCAAATAAAATTTGCTACTAGCACGAATATTTCTGGGTCTGAAAATAAGTTTGAAATTCTGAGAAATCGCACCTTTTGTCAAAAGGCGCGATTTTTAATTCCTCTGAATTCCCTACCAGATTCCTGGACTGTAATACACGCTTCAAAATTCAAAATCGGGCACTAAGTACAACATTGCACAAATTGGTAACGAATTCAATCAGAAAAATTCTGTACTAAGGTAACCAAGGGAAGGAACGAAAATCAGGTTTGCGCTTTTCCAAAAATGCCTGTTTTCCCTCCGCACCTTCTTGAGTCATGTAATAAAGTAAGGTGGCATTACCTGCGAGTTCTTGTAAACCAGCTTGCCCGTCACAGTCAGCATTGAATGCGGATTTGAGACAGCGAATTGCAATCGGGCTTTTTTCTAAAATCTCTTGTGCCCACTGCATACCTTCTGCTTCTAGTTGTTCCACTGGCACAACACAATTAATTAAACCCATCTCCTCAGCTTGTTTGGCATTGTACTGACGGCAGAGAAACCAAATTTCTCTAGCTTTTTTTTGTCCGACAATGCGAGCCAGATAGCTAGCACCAAAACCACCATCAAAACTACCGACTTTGGGCCCAGTTTGACCAAAAATAGCATTATCTGCAGCAATGGTCAGGTCACAAATCAAATGCAACACGTGCCCACCACCAATGGCATACCCCGCAACTAGGGCAATTACCACTTTTGGCATCGAACGAATTAGGCGTTGTAAATCTAATACATTTAAGCGTGGAATGCCTTCATCGTCTATATAACCAGCTTCCCCCCTTACGCTTTGGTCGCCACCAGAACAGAAGGCATATTTTCCATCAGTATGGGGACCAGCGCCAGTAAATAGTACAACTCCGATAGTGGTATCTTCACGAGCATCACAGAAAGCATCGTACAGTTCAAAAACAGTTTTCGGACGAAAGGCATTGCGTTTGTGGGGACGGTTGATGGTAATTTTCGCGATGCCGTCAGTTTTGTGATATAAAATATCTTCGTAAGTTTTGGCGGTTTGCCAGCTAATTTGCATGGGAATTAATGAAGGAAGAAGGAAGAAGGAAGAAGGAAGAAGGAAGAAGGAAGAAGGAAGAAGGAAGAAGGAAGAAGGAAGAAGGACGTTTATATATGGGGATACAGGACCTCAACTCAAAACGAGCAACCTTGCTTAGGTTGGAGTATTAACAAGTTTATTCGAGGATAAAATATTATTTCAACCTGAAAATTCTATTTTAGGATGATTGAAATTCTTTGTAGTGACAATTCAAAGCATCAGTCGCAAACTTCCCTAAATTATCCTGCCGCCATTTAGCATCTAATTTCCGATTTGTCTGCACTTCCAAAACTCTAATTCCCCGATTTGGAAGTGGGTTTAATTTTTGCTGTAAATGCTCCCAAGAAGTTATTAATTCATGCTCTATACCATAGGTGGTACACAGTTGGGCAAAATTTATATCTTGTGGAGTAGCGAAAAATTCTTCAAATGGTGGGTCAAATTTAGCGATGGGTAGCATTTCAAAAATTCCACCCCCATTATTATTAATTAATACAATCGTTAGATGTCCGGCAAATTTATTCCTCATTAAAAAACCGTTAGTATCATGTAATAATGCTAAATCTCCTGTTAACATGACGCTGCTTTGTTGGCGGTAGGCGATTCCTAAAGCGGTGGATAATGTGCCGTCAATACCATTTGCACCCCGGTTGAAAAAGGGTCTAATATTTAAATTATTAGGTTTCCAGAAAAATTCCACATCTCGCACTGGCATGCTATTGCCAATAAATAGTGGTGTGTTTTCTGGAAGTATTTTAGACATTAACCAAGCGACTTTACTTTCAAATAATTCGCCGATACCTGGCATTTTATTATCAACTGCTGACCTTACCTTAATTTCAGCATCGCACCACAAATTGAGATATTTATTAACAGAATAATTACTTCCTGGTCCCCCCAGTCCCTCTCTTGCAATCTCTTCTACACTCATCCGCAAATGGATTGTCCTACCGTGGAGGGAGTCGAGATTTTGATCGCTCTTTTCAATTACCCATCGTCTTGAATCTGTAATATTCAACCAGTTACGTAATATTTTACTGGTAGGCATTTCACCAACTTGAATAACTATTTCTGGTGTTAGCTCTTTTGTTAATTCCGGATTTCGCAAAATCAGGTCATAGGTGGATATTAAATAGAGGTTGAGGTTGGCGTAATTTCTCAGTGGTGAGAGTCCCTCTGCAAGAACGGGGAATTTCAGGGTTTGGGAAAGTTGTGCGATCGCCTGACAATACTCTCGTGGTTGAGAAAGTTGTGCCACACCTGCGATGATGATTCCTCGTTTAAATTCTTGCCATTCTTGGGGATAAGGAAAGGGGTTTCCCCTAGAATACGCGAGTGCGGGAGTGAGGCTGGTAATGTGGGAGAAGAATTCTTCTGAATCTAAAGATGGGAAATTTCCCGTAATAAGATTTGTATCGTTCATGGGTACAAGAGGATCGCGAAAAGGAATATTTAGATGTACAACTCCAGGAACTGGATAAAGAGTGCGCTCCCAGGCATAGATAATTGTTTGGCGTAGATAAGTGAGGATTGCCATATCCTTGGATGGTAATGCTAATTCTGTATGCCAGTTTGGGTAATTGCCATATAGTTTCAACTGGTCGATGGTTTGCCCTGAGTGACACTCTCGCATTTCTTGGGGCCTATCCGCAGTTAAGATCAACAAGGGTACCCGACTGTATGTAGCTTCTATGACCGCTGGATAAAAATTCGCCCCTGCTGTACCAGAACTGCAAACTACTACTACTGCTTTCCCTGTTGCCTTGGCTATTCCCAAAGCAAAGAAAGCTGCGGAGCGTTCATCTAAAATGGATATCCCTTCAATATGCGGTGTAGATGAGGCAAATGCCATTGCCAGCGGTGTAGAGCGTGAACCGGGACATATTACGGCATAAGTTAATCCCAGCCGCTTTAATGTCTCTGTTAAGACATAAGCCCAAAGTTCATTAAGATTCTTGAAGGTGAGGGGCATTTAAGTAATCGGAAAATAAGAGATTCTTAAATTTTAAATTTTGTATACCGCAATTCAATTTAAAATCCGTCTTGATTCGCACTTATTTGCTTTATGGACTGCATTGCATTAACAGGAATTCGCTGCTATGGCTACACTGGCTATCTACCAGAGGAACAACTTCTGGGACAATGGTTTGAGGTGGATGTCAGGTTATGGTTGGATATTTCCACGGCTGCCCAAAGCGACGCCATCGAAGACACCCTCGATTATCGCAGCGTTATCAGTCAAGTACAGCACTTGGTCAAGACATCAAAGTTTGCTTTAATCGAGCGTTTAGTTTATGCGATCGCTGACTCTATTCTGGAAGCAAGCGATCGCGTTACACAGGTTCAAGTCATTTTAAGCAAACCTGCTGCACCCATTCCAGACTTTGGTGGCAAAATTAGCATTGAAATAATTAAGACTAAAAATAATAGGGAATAAAAAGAAGGGGGAAGGAAGAGAATTAATTCCTTTTTCCCACTCCCTCCACTCCTTCCGCTCCCAGAAGCTTTCCATAATGTGCCTTTTTATAAAACTTAAAAGCTATTACTTGTAGCTTTTTTTTATGTTCCCTTAGATCGTTGCTTGAAAAAATTACGTAAAACTTGTATCAATTTTATAAGGTGACAACCCATTTTCTTTGCTGATTAGACGCAAAATCAAGCTTTAAATTCATATTGAATCTAAACTAATCACTATATAGTGCTTTTATTGACACAACTTTGATTTTTATTTATTTACGTAAATTTGCTTATTATCGTGCTTTTTATATAAATATATGAAGAATGATTATTTAGGAGATGCCTTTTATACCTGTATTTTTAGGATATTTGCAAACTCATAAGTAGAGCTTGATATTAACTGTATGTAATAATCTGATCCTCTTTCTTAACTACACTGAAGCGGTGAATCAGGAAACATGATAACTTGCTATTAACCCTTACATTACAAAACCAATGGCATAGCGAATTTAGAGATTGATTATGATAGAATTAAGCACCTTCAGATAAAGTTAGCACTGACAACAATATCTGAGCCTTAGCAGACAGGTTATTCTAGCATGGACAGTCCGAAAATCCTAGTTGTTGAGGGTGAAAAAATCCTAGCTGTAGATATCAAAAATAGTTTGCAGAAGTTAGGATACACTGCTCCGGAAATCACTAATTCTGGTGAAGAAGCGATAAAAAAAGTAGCAGAAACTCATCCAAATTTAGTGTTGGTCGATATCTGTTTGGCAGGAAAAATAAATGCCAAAGATATGGCAGATATTATCCGGAAAGATTTTCATATTCCTGTATTGTATCTTACAGATTATTCAGAAGATATAAGATTACGGAAAAATCGATTAGATGAGCCTTTTAGCTACATTTTTAACCCATTTGCCGAAAGGGACTTGCATATGGCCGTGGAAACGACTCTTTATAAGCACCAGGTAGAAAAGAGATTGCAGGAAGAAAATCAAAGTCTTGCAGATATTTTTAATAGTATGAGTTATGCGGTACTTGTTACAGATGTGAATGCTTGTATTCAAAGGATGAATCCAATAGCGGAAACTCTTACGGGTTGGAAACTTCATGAAGCATTTGGCAAAGATTTAGTAGAAGTTTTACAGTTGATAGATCAAGAGACAGGTGAAGACATTGAAAACATAGCTATACAGGTAATGGTAGAAGGTACTGTTATGCCTTTACCGGAAAACTGTATGCTGATTTCTAAAGATGGTAAAGAAATACCAATTGGCGATAGTGTTGCACCGATTCGGGATATTGATGGTAATATTATCGGTGCGGTTTTAGTTTTTCAAGACATCACCCAACGCAAACAGGTAGAAGCACAACTGCTCCGCAATGCTTTTTATGATGGTCTAACAGGATTGCCGAATCGAATCTTATTTCTGGATAGGTTAAGACAAGCATTTGAGCGTGTTAAACGAAGAAATAGCTATCGTTTCGGTGTTTTATTTATAGATTTAGATGGTTTCAAGGGAATTAACGATCGCTTTGGGCATGGGATGGGTGATGATTTATTAGTGGCAACAGCCCAACGCTTAGAGTCATGCTTACGCAGTGGGGATACAGTAGCAAGACTTGGTGGTGATGAGTTTGCTGTGCTGTTACAAGATATTAAGGGTCTTAGTGACGCTACTAATATTGCCAAACGCATTCAAGAAAGCTTAAAGACACCACTCAATTTCGATGAACTTGAGTTAATGACCACAGCTAGTATTGGTATCGCTTTAAGCAGCAACGGTTATGAAGATCCAGGAAGTCTGTTACGAGATGCTGACACTGCCATGTATCGTGCCAAGCAGCAGGGAAAAGCTAATTATGCGATATTTGAGGAAGTTGTTGGTTGATAGTTGATAGTTGTTATCTACTAACCACTAACCACTAACTCTCGAACGTTAACTAATTTTCAAAAAATCTTGTAATGCAGCTTGCACTTTTGTTTGCTGAATGTAAACTTGTGCTGCTTCAATCAAATTATTGATATTTTGTGTGCTTACATCATCAATGTCATCGCTTAAGCGTTTGCCAGTCAAGTGTCTATCCAGCTTAAATTGCAAACGTAAAAGGCGATCGCGCATTATTTGACTGGTAATGTACTCATAGACATCTGATGAGCCATCAAACAAAACACCAATTAGCGGTTGTGCCCATTGTATCAGACCCCAACTTTCTGCTTTTTCAAAGGGAATTACCCGTGTCCTCTGTCCTGTTCCTAAGGAGAGGACAGTTATTTCTTCAGCTTTATAGCCTAGCCTTAATGCTTCAGCTACAGCACAACTAGAGGGATTGTTGGCCGCAACCCCACCATCAATGGCAGAGTATATAGTTTTAATCGAGTAAGTAGAAGTCCCATCAGGTATATTCTCCCAAGGTACATCTATCAATCCTCGTTGAGATGGTCCTATATAGTTTCTAATCGTGCGTGTTTGACCGCTACCTGTACCACTAATAATTCTAATTTGGGCATTGTTATAAATATCATTAGCTAAAGATGTGTCATCATCTAATGTAATAGAATCTATAGTTGCTTTTTGAACTATTCCATTTATTCTTCTATCCAGTTTATGAGCTGGGAAATAAGTAGGAGCAGATGTGGAGCAAACACAAGTTTCCCATAGTGGAATATTGCCATAACCTTTGTCTGTACGCCAACTTTTAAAAATAATTGTTTGCTGACTGATTGTGTCATAAGAGACAATTAATAAGAGCGGTGTTACAATATCAAATAATTTTGTTTGCCCAAAAGCTTCTTGCAGAACTTCAATTAATCCCCTGTCTGAGAATTTTGGAGCAGATACACCATATCTGAACAATAAGGGAATTCTCTTCAGAGAATAACGACTGATGTAAGGAAAAATCCTTGAGCTTTTTTGCTTATATAATTCAATAATTTCTTGGCTACTTCTACCGCTAGCGATCGCCGCTGCCAAAATTGAACCAGTAGAAGTACCAGTAATTAAATTAAAATACTCATTTAAAGGTTGATTAATTTGCTTCTCAATCTCTGCTAACATGGTCGCTGCAACGACTCCACGAATTCCTCCACCATCTAAACTTAAAATTCTAAAAGGCATATTTCCTCGAATTATTTGTTATTTATATGTGAAATTATATGCGTTCATATAACACAATAAATATTACGATTAAATTGGATTTCATGGCAAGATTGAGGAAATACAATTTGGCTAATTACACTATTTTTTTCTTATAAAATAATTCTTTTATTTCCTACAAATAGTTATATTTTTTAGTTTTATAAATGATAATGTTTATTTTTATAATTAAAAAATACTCCTATTTCCTAAGTCAGTATATTTAATTAGACATAAAATAGGCGGTTTGGATGCCACCCCACATATTTATTAACCTCTTATGGGGTGAGCATCGAAACCGCTTTCTATCTTAAGGTTTATTTACGCACTTATATGAAAACGTTTTATGCGTTCCCTTATCCAAATTTACACCATCTATAATCCCACAGAACCGGAGATTCGTCTTATTAATAATTATTGATTGTTATAGAGGAGGCAAAAAGCGGTCAGATTTTCTGCCGCTTCATTGCCGTTGGGTGCTGAAGCACTACCGCAAAGGATTAACGCTCTTTTAGTGGATGCACCCACGATGAATTTGCGGTGCAAGCAGGTAAAAGACTAACACAGGGGACTGCACTAACCCTGGCATTAACTAAAATTTGTATCCTCTACCAAGCCAATACAGCCAATCATCTATAGCCTCTTGAGTTCCTTCATCAGCATCAATAATTTTTAGTTCAGATAGCTTTGCGGTAAACACATCATCATCACTGCCACCTTTTTCCACCACTTCCACAATCATATCGCGCAAGCAATCATCCTCTGATGTCATTCCCAGTACCTCAACTTCTTTCTCCTGAGACGACGTTGATTTACCGCGTCCCTTTTTTGTAAATTTGGCGTTAAATGGGAAATTCAGGGTATCATCTAGGTAATAATACCAGCCCATCGCCCGCTCTTCTTTGTCTTCAGCATCAACTAATATCTCTGTCTTAATCCGATTTTCTCGGCTTTCGTCTAATTCCACACTCGACATGATGACACCCCATTCAGGTGGCTGGACTTTATTCATAGTTAATCTTACTGACGTAAGCGCAGAAGTTCAACTATAATTATTTTTAAAAAATAAGGGATTAAAGGATTTCACCGATAATCTCAAAATTAATCCTTTCAAATCCGATCGCGGATTAAAGGGATTAAAGGATTTCACGGAGAATCTCAAAATTAATCATTCTTTCTGTGGAATCCGAGTAATCCTTTAAAATCCGTGATAGGTCGTTCTCTTCGTCGTAAACTATGACTGTTATCGTCTTCGGCAGTATTAATAAAGACTTGGTAGCAACAGCACCCCGCCTACCACTTGCCGGCGAAACGCTGCTGGGACATGATTTTTTCTCTGCACCAGGTGGAAAAGGTGCAAATCAAGCAGTAGCTGTGGCACGTTTGGGAATTCCTACGCAGATGGTGGGACGTGTCGGGGCACATAGTTTTGGTGCGGAACTGCTCAGTAATTTACAAATTTCTGGCGTGCAAACTGAGAGTATATTTGTTGATGAAAATGTGAGTTCGGGTGTTGCTATCATCACTGTCGGTGATGGCGGTGAAAATCAAATTATTGTGATTCCTGGTGCTAATGGGCGGGTAAATCAGGAAGATGTTGAAAGATTATCTCAGTTGCTACCGGGCGCAACGTCTCTACTTTTACAATTAGAAATTCCCTTATCTGCTGTGGTTGCGGCTGCTAAAGCAGCAAAGCAAGCAGGTGTAACGGTAATTCTCGACCCCGCACCAGTATCACTTTTACCAGATGAACTTTATCCATTGGTAGATATTATTACACCCAATGAAGTGGAAGCGTCCCAATTAGTGGGGTTTCCTGTGGATAGTCCCTCTTCAGCAATCAAGGCCGTGGAAAAATTGCGCGATCGCGGTGTGAAAAATGCGATCGTCAAATTAGGCGCAAAAGGTGTAGTTTGTGCCACTTCTCTTGAAACTTTCTTTATCCCTGCATTTTCAATCCAAGCAATTGACAGTGTTGCTGCCGGTGATGCTTTTAACGGTGCTTTAGCCGCAGCACTCGCAGAAGGCCTTTCTTTACGGGAAGCAGTGGTTTGGGGTGCGGCAGGGGGTGCCTTAGCAGCGACAAAATCCGGCGCACAACCTTCTTTACCAGATAGATTTATGTTTGAAGCATTTCTTAAAGAAAGAGGAGCGGAGTTAGGAGTTAGGTAACTATTATCCTCGCTCTTCTTTTAATACCCCGACCGTTCTCAGGGTCTTTGGTTTTGAGTTGGAGTCTCAATCCACACATATAAACCTCCTTCTTCCTTCTTCCTTCATTCAATTCCCAATATCCTCATTCCATAATTGCGGCTCTTCCTGAATAAACTGATTCATCATCTGTTCGCATTCATCTAAATTCAAATCAATTACTTCTACCCCGTGGGATACCATAAATTCTTTAGCACCGGGAAAAGTTCTCGATTCGCCGGCAATAACTCGTTTGATGCCAAATTGGACGACGGCTCCAGCACACAAATAGCACGGCATTAAGGTTGAATAGAGTGTTGTACCTCGAAAACTGCCGAGTCTACCAGCATTCCGCAGGCAATCAATTTCGGCGTGGGTGACAGGATCGCTGTCTTGTACGCGCTTGTTGTGTCCTCTGCCGACTATTTTGCCATCTTTGACAAGTACAGAACCGATGGGAATTCCCCCCTCTTTTCTGCCTTGCTTTGCTTCAGCTACAGCAGCTTGCATAAATTCATCCATTTCTAAAATCTCCTGTTATGTCTAAACAACTTGTATTAATGGATCACGACGGTGGTGTAGATGATTATCTAGCAACTATGCTACTGATGACGATGGAACACATTCAACTGCTCGGAGTTGTCGTTACACCTGCTGATTGTTTTGCGGAACCTGCTGTTAGTGCTACACGGAAAATACTAGATTTAATGGGAGGTTCTCATATCCCTGTTGCTGAGAGTACTGTACGCGGTATAAACCCTTTTCCTCGCCTTTATCGTCGCGATTCTTATGTTGTTGACCATCTCCCCATTCTCAATCAAAATGATACTATTCGCACGCCTCTAGTTGCAGAAACGGGTCAAGATTTCATGATTAAAGTGTTACAGAAAGCACCAGAGCCAGTGACGCTAATGGTGACTGGTCCATTAACGACAGTTGCAGTGGCGTTAGATAAAGCACCAGAAATTGAAGCGAAAATTCAAAGAATTGTCTGGATGGGGGGTGCTTTGAATGTGCATGGGAATGTCGAAAAAAACTTTGAACCAGGCCATGATGGTTCCGCAGAATGGAATATTTTTTGGGACCCAATTTCAGCCGCACGGGTGTGGAAAACTGAAATTGAAATTATCATGTGTCCTTTGGATATAACTAATACTGTCCCAGTGACATCGGAGTTTGTGAAAAAATTAGGAAGACAACGGCAACATCCAATATCTGATTTAACAGCACAATGTTATGCATTAGTGATTCCCCAAGATTATTATGCATGGGATGTGCTGGCGACGGCTTATCTTGGTCATCCAGAAGCTTTTCAACTCAAAGAGTGGGAAACAGAAATTATTGCGACAGGTATAAGTCAAGGACGTACAAAGGTGGTATCGCAAGGAAAGAAGATTTTTGCGATGGATAAGGTAGATAAGGATTGGTTTTATTCTTATATATTGCAGCAATGGGCGCGTTAAATTTGCGCCCCCTTGCTCCCAACCTTGTTCAACTTGGAATTTTCTTTTCCCCCAGAATTGGGGGCAAGGGGGCAAGAGCATATATATTTTTGTAAAATCTTAAGAAAAAATTAATATTCTCATAGATAAACCAAGAGCGATCGCCAATAACTCTATTGAGATAACTTACCGTGGTAACTCATTGGATAGAGGCTATGAAAAGGGGAATTTTAGCAAGAGCCTCAAACGCGTAATTTCCTGGTTCTATCAAAAAAAAATTAGGAGCGCGAAATTATGTTTTCCAAATTTGGTTATTGGAAGTTCGCGATTGGGACTTTACTATTGCCTGTTTGCTTAGGATTTGAGACAGCTTACGGGAAAGATGGAGTGCAAAACCAGCTAGCTGCTCAGATACAGGTAGATACAAGTGTAGTTAATTCCCCAAATCTGCTCTTCAAAGTAGATTCGTCAATTAAAAATCAAGAAGCTAATACTGATGCACTAGAACACGCAAATTATTACGCGCATCACTGCAATTGCGGCTCAAGTCACAGACGTCGCTATCGCCCCAGGAGGCATTATTCCCGTCGAAATTATCACCCTCAAAGACATCATTACCAAAACATTTATTACCAACACCCCAGACGGCATTATTACCATCGCAGTCGGCATCATCACCACTGCAATAATGGAGCTAATTTTGGGCATACTTACAGTTACATCAACCATCACCGCCACAATGGCTCTCAATATCTCCACAGATACCAACATTTCGGACGTCACCAATACCGTCATGGTTATCACCATTACTAAATAAGGTGGAGGGTGAAGTTTTTCACCCTTAATTACCGATTATCTCCATCAGTACAAAAGCCAGGGCTGCACTACCTATCGGAACTGTTATATTATCTATACCTAAAAACGAAAAAGCTTCTAAGGCTGTAGCAACTACTGCCACGATTGCGGATACTGCCCAAGTTTGCCAAATATTACCTTCTATACTCAGAAATATCAAACTACAGACAATATAACTGACGAGCAACATTGTAAATGAGCCTTCCCAGCTTTTGTCCCCGCCAAATACTTGGTATTTATGTTTGCCAATCCGTTGCCCAATTAGTGCTGCAAATCCATCGCCCCATGCCATAATCAAAATCCCTAATGCTGCATATTGGGGTTGCTGCAAGTACCAAAACCAAGCAACTAAAACACCGATACTGATGGCGTAAAAAAAAGTACCTAAACTGCGGCGTCCGACAGTGTTAATACCGGGGAGAATAGGCAATAAAAATGATAATAAGGTGACAGCACTTGCTAAAATCGAAGCTGCGATCCCCAGATATGCAGGCATATCTAACCACCAAGCAAACAGAATCACGTTACCTGTGCCAATATGAACTATTTTTCTTGTCAGTTCTGGGTCGGGATTGGCAAAACGGTTAACCATCCAGGCGATCGCTAGAATAAATGATATCCAGACTGCAACAATCCCTATTTGCAGCCAGAGAAGCGGAATGGATTCTAAACCGAAGAATGAATTAAGCAAAGATACAACAATATATAAACTGCTATTTCTTCCACTTTATAAGATTTTAGGTGATTGCAATGAAACTACTATTTATTTGGTTGATTAAAGGTTACAGACTGTTTATTTCCCCACTGTTTCCCCCGACTTGTCGCTTTTATCCGACTTGTTCGATGTATGCCATAGAAGCAATTGAACGATTTGGAGTGTTTCGTGGCACATGGCTAGGAATTTCGCGGATTTTACGCTGTCATCCCTTCCATCCCGGTGGTTACGATCCGGTACCACAATCTTTGGGAACAACGAAACATTCCTGCGATCGCGAACATGGGAAGTAGAGAGTTAGGAGTTGGGAGTTGGGACAATTCATGAATTGTTGTCCCTACGTCTTGGATATTATCCGGGAGTTGGGGGTTTAATACTCCGACCTTATACAGGTCTTTTGTTTTGAGTTGGGACGGCAGCTTGCTCTTGGAAGCTTCCTTCTTCCTTCTTCCTTGTTAATAATTTCTATGGATGGCTGAGGCAAAAAGAATGATATTAAGCGGTTAATTAACGTTTATGAGCGTAATTGGAACTATTTTCGCAATAAACATCTAAATAAAGTCATAAAAGCCTAAATAAACTTTTATTTGACAAAAATTAAATATTCCTATTGTGAAACTCTCAATTCAAAAATTTTGATTGTGAAAATTTACCTGTTAGCTAAGAGAAATTTCTGGGAAAGATAAAGCTAAATCGATACACCTAGTTCCCAGTACCTATATGACTCAGCTTTCAGTATCTCCATCTGCCGTTAACCTCGATATTCCTCTTGAACGCGATCTATTTTTGCGTACCCTAGTTCGAGAATTATCTGGCACTTTACAAGATGTGGTCGGTATAGAAGAAGCTTCGGGCTTTATTAGTGTGGTTGGTCAAACAATGGGCAGACAAATCGACCAAGCTTATAAAGCTGCGTTCCAAGTATCGAATTTATCATCCGACCAAGTTACTGAAGTCTTAATTGACTTGAAAAAACGTATTAAAGGCGACTTTTATCTCATCGAGCAAACTGAGGAAAAAATTGTCTTTGGTAATCGAGCTTGCCCATTTGCGGAAAAAGTTATTGGTCGTCCCTCCATGTGCATGATGACTTCCAATGTGTTTGGTTCTATTGCAGCCGACAATCTTGGTTATGCCAAAGTGGAGTTGCAAGAAACTATTGCCACAGGTGCTTCTGGATGCAAAGTTGTGATTTACCTAAAATCCACAGAAGAAGCTATTGAGGCTGAAGGAAGAGAGTACTTTAGGGGCTAAAAGAACAAAATCAGGATATTGAATCGTTAAATCGGAAGAATGGCATGACTCCCGAACAGTTTCATCAACTTGCCCAAGCACTGCCAGAATCCTTACTTCTAATTACTGGTAACGGCAAAATTTTAATTGCGAATCAATCGGCAGGAGCCATGCTGAACTTAAGCTGTAAGGAATTGCGTGGTAAAATGCTGTTTGATTTTGTGACAGAGCCACGTGAGAAAGTTATTAACTACTTGCAAGCTTGTTCACGGAGTCGGCAAATGGTTGTTGGTTCCTTAACTTTACAAAGTCCTGATGGTGAGACAATAATGTGTCGTTCTAAAGGAGCAGTGATTCAACCTTCATCAGCCCAGTCTCCGGCTTTAAATATCTTGCGTTTAGAAAATCGGGGTTCAGCAAACTGTGATTTTATTCTGCTCAACCATAAAATTGAAGTTGAGCAGCGCAAGCAGGCACAAGCAGAACTATCTCGGGCAAATGAGGCTTTGCAGCACACGCTTTGCGAATTGCAAAAAACTCAAATACAACTGGTACAAGCTGAGAAAATGTCAAGTTTAGGACAGCTTGTAGCTGGGGTTGCTCACGAAATTAATAACCCTGTCAGTTTTATTCATGGGAATGTTGTTCATGCTAGAAAATATATTGAAGAGTTGTTAGAACTAATACATATCTATCAGCAGCAATATCCTCATCCAACTATAGAAATTAAGGAGAAAATCGATACCATCGATCTAGATTTTATCAAAGAAGACGTGGATAAAGTTCTCCACTCAATGACGGTAGGTACTGAACGCATCAGCAGTATTGTCAAATCCCTGCGGAACTTCTCTCGTCTTGACGAAGCGGAAGCTAAAGAGGTGGATGTCCACGAAGGTATTGAGAGTACCCTATTGATTCTAGATCGTAGATTGAGAACACAGTCAAATAATCAACGGATTGAGGTGATTAAGGAGTATGGACAATTACCGTTGGTCAATTGTTATCCAGGTCAATTGAACCAGGTATTTATGAATCTTCTTAGCAATGCGATTGATGCCTTAGAAGAATCAGGGATTGATAAGCCGCAGATTTCGATTCGGACGGCTGTACTCAATCGTGACTGGATAAGCATCCGAATTGCAGACAACGGTTCTGGGATAACACAAAAGGTATGCGAGCAAATCTTTAACCCGTTTTTTACAACAAAACCAATTGGTAAAGGCACGGGACTGGGGTTATCTATTAGTTACCAAATTGTCACGCGATCGCACGGTGGGCGATTAGATTGTTGCTCAGAAGTTGGACGAGGGGCAGCATTTATTATTGAAATACCAGTTAATGCCAAAGCTAAAAGTGTAGGTAGTTGACGCACTACATTGTATTTAGCAATTGAACTTGGTATTACCAAAAAATCATTGCGGTTTTGTTACACTACACTTCGACAAGATGTGAGTTAACTAATCCAAAATCTAAAAGCGTGCGACCCTATCATAACATACCAATTATCGAGTGTAGTGAACCCTTGGTAGAGATACCCCTGGAATTATTTGCGGTGGAATCTCCCCATCCTTATGAAAAATTAGGCGCACCTTATGGGGAACATTCGCCTTATTTTGTCCGCCAAAGCGTTGTCGATTGTTTAATCGCAGCCCAAAATTACCTACAAATTCTCTATCCTGACTGGCAAATTCAAATCTTTGATGCCTATCGCCCAGTATCGGTGCAGCAGTTTATGGTAGATTACAGCTTTGCTGAAGCGGTACGTGAAAGAGGACTTCGTGAAAGTGAGTTGTCTCTAAACCAACGCCAAGAAGTTTGGAAAGCAGTATACTCCATTTGGGCTGTACCAAGTCTGGATGAAAAAACTCCACCTCCTCACAGTACCGGCGCTGCTGTGGATGTGACGCTGGTTGATAATATGGCTCAAATTGTGAATATGGGTTCGCCGATTGATGAAATGTCACAGCGATCGCTTCCCGATTATTATGCCAATAGTAGGGAGTCCGATGCAGAACAATATCATGCCAATCGTCAGCTATTGTGCGATGTGATGTTAAAAGCTGGATTTCAACGCAATCCCAGAGAGTGGTGGCATTTTTGTTTGGGCGATCAAATGTGGGCATGGTTGAATAATGAATCTAACCCCAAAAATCCGCCACTCACCGCACGCTACGGACGTATTTTCTAAACTAAGCATCTTCAGGATTTAGCTGGATTAACTCATCAGTGGTGTAGGTTCCAATTGGACTCCAAACCAAATAGGGGATGAGAAATAAAGCCGCTAATCCAGAAATTGGTAAAACACAGAGTGTTAGTAACACACCCAAGACAACACCAGCCGCTCCAAAAAATTCGCCAGTTTTGAGGCTGCGTAACCTCAACATTAAAGGTATATAGGCAACGGTGATAATTTCCAGCAGGAGGTATAAGCCCATTAGCAACCAACTAACCAAGCCTCCTGGATTTTTTTGCCAGACAATACTCGCGCTTGCCGCACCGCTAATAAAAACCACAGTCCAGATTAACGGGATAAGTGGCTCAAAAACTAGCCAGCGCGGACGGCTTAACTGAGCAAACCACTTGATATCTCGCGGTGTAATAAAGAAACTACCGACCGCTATTAAGAAAGTTACAGCCCCAATTACCATCCAAGATTGCATAATCTGTATTTTTTGTGTATGTCAATTTGCATACACAAATATTGACAATTTAAAGCAGTAATATAATCAGTCGATAGTTGGAGTTTCAGCGCAATCTTCGATAATTTAAGGTAGCCCGACTTTTTAAAGAAGTCGGGTTTCTAAATATTCAAACATCTTGAGGATTAAGTTTTGTCATCTCCCAAGTGGTATATGTTCCGATCGGACTCCAAAGTAAATATGGAACGAGTAATAATGCTGCCCAACCAGAAATAGGTAAGATTATTAAAGTCAATATAGCTGCAATAATAAAACCACTACCGCCGATAATTGTACCTACTTTCAAGCTGCGAAGTCTAAACATTACAGGGGTGTAAGCTATGGTAACAATTTCTAATAGCAGGTACAATCCCATGAGAAGCCAGGTTGTACTAGTTCCTGGATTTCTTTCCCATATTATATAAGCTGACCAGGCACCACAAATAAATATTACGCTCCAAATCACAGGAATAGCCACCTCAAAAGTTAGCCATCTCGGTCTTTGTAGCCGTTTGAACCATTTGCGATCGCTTGGTGTAAAAAAATTAGCCCCTAGTGCAACTAATAGAGCTACACCACCAATTACCATCCAAGATTTAATCATGCCTTTACCGTTTGCCCATATAGTAGGATTTTGGCAATTCTAAGGCTATTTTCTCATCGCCCATTAGTTTGAGAAAAAATTTGTTGAGTGTTGGTTGTTGGTTGTTGGTTGTTGGTTGTTGGTTGTTGGTTGTTAACCACTATCCACTAACAACTATCCACTAACCACTATCCACTAACCACTATCCACTAACAACTATCCACTAACAACTATCCACTAACAACTATCCACTAATACCAATTCTGTATGAAGATGCACATAATCAAGACCCCCCTGTAGTCCCCCCTTGCCAAGGGGGGACGGCGTAGCCGGGGGGTAATATATGCAGCTTCACAAAGAAACGGTATAACAACTATCCACTAACAACTATCCACTAACAACTATCCACTAACAACTATCCACTAACAACTAACAACGAACTATTTAATCACTCCAGAATGCCCTTGTATATTCCCCATCGGTTCTACGCGACCACCTAAGTATTTACCCAAGAATTCTTCAGTTTTGGCGTAGAAGTGCAGCCTATTGGCAGGACGGGCAAAACCGTGCCCTTCGTCTGTATAGAGGACGTATTCTACGGGTTTCTTTGCTTTGCGCATGGCGGTAACAATTTGCTCGCTTTCTGCCTGTTTGACTCGGGGGTCGTTTGCACCTTGTCCGATCAGTAGCGGTGCTTTGATTCGATCTACAAAAAATAAAGGCGATCGCGATTTTAAAAAGTCAGCTTCTTTTTCTAAGTTCCCTACACGATGATAAAATTGCGCCCGCCCTGACTCCCAGTAAGGAGGTAAACTGCTAAGTAGTGTGACCAAGTTGCTCGGACCAACGATACTTACACCAGCAGCGAAGACATCTGGTGTGAATGTTACCCCTGTAAGAGCTGCATATCCCCCGTAGGAACCGCCCATAATCGCGACTTTTTTGGGATTGGCGGTACCTTGTTGGACAATCCAGTTAACCCCATCAATCAAGTCGTTATGCATTGTGCCAGCCCATTCTCGATTGCCGGCGTTGAGGAATTGTTTGCCGTATCCTGTAGAACCTCGGAAGTTAACTTGCAAAACTGCATAGCCCCGGTTTGCTAACCATTGCGCTTGGCCATCGTAACCCCAGGTATCCCGTGACCAAGGGCCTCCGTGTACTAGGAGAACGGTGGGTAAATTTTTAGCTGGAATACCTACGGGTGTTGTCAGATAGCCGTGAATGGTCAACCCGTCGCGAGATTTGTATGAAATTGGCTGTTTTTGTGCTAGGGATAACTTTTCCAGCTTTGGACGACTGCTAAAAAGGAGTTGACTTTTTTTGCTGGCACGGTCGTAAATATAGTAGTAAACGGGTCCATCGTCTGTATTGTATGTAACCAGCCAAGTTTTGTCGGCAAGGTCGCGATCGGCTATTTGAAATTCACCACGACGGACTGTGGCGATCGCTTGGAAATCTGGGGCAATACTTTTATCTAATATTTGCCAGTTTAATTTGTCTTTGTAGAAGGAGACGGCTTGAATTTGGCGGGTTAGCGGATGAACGAAGACCCCACCGACATCATACTGCGGGTCTTGGGCAACGACGCTTTCTTTACCTGTAGCGATGTTTAATGCTAACAGGCGTGTAGCATTGGCGTTATGACTGCTTTCGATATACAGGGTTTTGCCATCAGCAGAAAAAGTTACAGCACTACCTTCGTCATCAGGTCCCCATGAACGGACTGTCTTCCAAGGTTTATTAACAGCTTCCCTAACGGATAAAGTTTTACCACCATTCGCAATAGTAGCGATCGCCGCTCGAATTTTCATCTGGGGGTCTGCTACTGTCTGTTCTACAGTACCAGGATTTAGCATTTCTAAAGTGGATTTACCTGTATTTAAATTAATCCGATAGGCGTCATGTTTGCGTGGATCTTTGATGTTTAATCCTACCAACATTTCATTAGGAAATTTCCGATCGGCAGCGATCATTTCTGCCCTTACACCCTTGAATGGTGTTAAATCACGAACCTGCTTGGACTTGATATTTACAGCATAAAGATGAAAATTCTCGTCTCCATCAGCGTCTTGCAGGTAAACTAGTTGTCCGGGATTATAAGTCCAAAAGTAACTACGAATACCGCGTTTTTTATCAGCGGTTAATACTTGGTCATCTTGCTTACCTACTGTCCGTACCCATACTTGCAATACGTTATTTTTGTTAGGTGCAATATAGGAAAGATATTTTCCGTCTGGTGATAGTTGCGGGTTGGTACGTTCTGGATTGCCAAAGAGAGTTTCTCGTGGAATTAGTGGCGGTAAATTGGCAAAACATTGGCTCATATTTGTTACAGTACTAGCAACTGCAAGGGGTAGAGCCGCAAATAAGAAATATTTTTTATACATCAAGAATAATAGATATGTCGTTTAAAATCAGATTTTTACAATCTAATTTTCTTGTAGAAGTATCCATTCTTGAAAAAGTTTTACAAAAATTCTTATTTATTCTATACCAATCCGGAACGCAGTGCGACCACTGCAGCCTGAACCCGATCGTCAACTGCTAATTTGTTCATAATCCCTCGGACGTGAGTTTTCACGGTGTTGGGACTGAGGTAAAGTTTTTCTGCTATCTCTGGATTGGTACAACCATCGACCATTAGTTTCAATACTTCTAATTCACGCTGAGACAAATTCCCGACATTCTTGGTTGGTTGGGGAGGTTTGAGGTTATCTATTACTAAACGTGCTATTTGCGGATCGAGGTAGGTTGCCCCTTCTGTTGCGGCTGCGATCGCGCTCAATAATCTCTCTACACTCGCTCCTTTGATACAATAGGCATCGGCACCGCTAGATAATGCGGCAATAATTTCTGTTTCCGTTTGGTGCGAGGTCAACATCACGACATGAGTTTCTGGTAATGCTTGCTTAATTTGCTGTGTGGCTGCAATACCATCAAGTCGGGGTAGACCAATATCCATCACCACTACATCTGGCTTTAATTTTAGTGCTGCTTGTACTCCCAAATAACCATCTTCCGCTTGTCCGACAATTTCCAACTGGGGATGCACCATCAAAGAGCTTTCCAATCCCAATTGCATCATTGGATCGTCTTCTACTATTAAGACCCGCAACGGTGCGGCATCGCTTGCTAGATTAAAGAAAACTGTATTGGCAGACATTTTAATTAAACTTTAGGAGTTAGGAGTTAGGAGTTAGGAGTTAGGAGTTAGGAGTTAGGAGTTATAAATTGAACATTGTAATAGCATTTTGGTATGAACTTGCGCCTAATTAGGCTACTTGCGCTGGCTCGATTTTACCGTAGCAAGATCCCCTGGGGTAGGCCAAGGTGTATGTTTATTTAGTTGCACGCTTTAAGTCTACGGTGAATAAAGCGCAACCTTAGATAGAATTGGTATAAGTTGATTTTTACTCCTAACTCCTAACTCCTAACTCCTAACTCCTAAAACTTTTTTATTCTTCCACGCGATAGCCCAACTCTGCCAAACTCATGCGAGATTGCCGCCATTTTGGTCGCACTTTCACAAACAATTCCAGATATACTTTCCCAGATATTAATTTCTGTATCTGTTCGCGAGCTGTGCTACCGATTGATTTAAGCATCGCACCACCTTTTCCAATGAGAATTCCTTTTTGAGAATCTCTTTCAACATTGATTGTCGCAAGGACACGGGTGATTGCTGATGTTTCTTCTACTTTTTCGATTGCGATCGCTACTGAATGGGGAACTTCTTCTCGTGTCAACAGCAAAATCTGCTCGCGAATCAATTCTCCCATAATAAACCGCTCCGGTTGGTCTGTTACCAAATCTGGCGGATAATATAATGGACCGATTTCCAACCGTTCAATTAATATTTGTTGCAGTTCGGGTAATCCGACAGCAGTTTTCGCAGAAAATTTCACTGTTTGCCATTGATGAGATTCTGCCATATGAGCGTAACTCTCATCGATCATCTGTGAATCTGGCAGTTGTTGGTCGATTTTGTTTAAACCCAAAATCACTGGTGTTTGACTGCGACCCATTAAATCGGCAATATAGCGATCGCCTGCACCACAAGCGGTGGAACCATCTACCACAAACAGCACTACATCTACCGATTCAATTGCTATTTTGGCATTTTGCACCAGCACTTCCCCTAATTGATGGTGGGGTTTATGAATTCCAGGAGTATCAACAAAAATTAACTGTGCTTCTGGTGTGGTGAGAATACCTCGCAATCGGTTGCGCGTAGTTTGTGCTATCGGTGAGGTAATAGCAATTTTCTGTCCAACTAATTGATTCATCAAAGTAGATTTACCGACATTAGGACGACCGATAATGCCGATAAAACCCGATTTAAATCCAGGAGGAGCCTGTGGAACCATCACTTCTCCTGATAAAGAGAAGATGTCACTTTCCATACTATTTACCTGTCGCTCCACCATCATTTTTTATATGAAATAAATAGGTTTACTTTGAGAGAGAATACAAGCATAAAATCACCTTGGAGTTTAAGCGCGATGTCTGCAACAAACATAAAGTTGGCATCTACGCATTTGTTTAAGTTTAATCTACTACTAAATTTATTTCACGCTTCAAATGTTAAAAAACATATTGTGACATGAATGAAGGAAGAGGGAAGAAGGATGTTTCGACCTGTGGATACAGGATCTCAACTCAAGACGGGTGACATGAAGGAGGTCGGGGGTATTAAAAAGAACAGCGAGGATAAATTCATGGTGGGTTACAGGCATCCAATTTAACCCTTATGCAATCGACCCGTCCTGCGTAAGCATCCAACAGCAATAAAGAAAGCGGCAGAAAATCTGACTGTTTTTTGCCGGACATACAACTACAACTAGTACAGGTCTTTTGGAAATAAAGCTACCATCAAAAATAGCTAAAAAGCCTGCAACATAGGTGTTCTTACTTTTTACTTTTTACTTTTTACTTTTTACTTTTGCCTTGTTGTACTAGTACTTGCAGGAGTACGGTTATTAGATATTGATGAATAATCAAACCTGATATAACTCCTAACTAATAACTCCCAACACAAACTCGCCTTCATTCACAGCCTGATTAGTCGCGATATCATAAATTAAACCATCTGTAGTAGCACAGACATCAATCAAATTTGGTAACTTTCCTTGTTTATTAAAACTAAGAATCTCATAGACTCGTTCTCCCGCTTTTACTTCACTACCTAATTCCACCCTTGATTGAACCATCCCACCTGTAGGAGCATAATATTTTGTAACATTACTTCTAGCTTTGAAATTCATTTGATGATTTATTGAAACATGATTTATTACATCTTTACTTAATACGCTTTTATAAACTAAATAATTTGTCACACCCCGGACACCTTTGGTAACAGAATCAGAAATCATCTGCATTCCTGTACCGAGTTCCAACGTCCAAGCTTCTACATCAAATTGAATTTGTCTACCAAGAGTAAGAAAACAACTTTCCAACGCCAACCAAGGCTTAATAAAAGCTTCATCAAATGCATCACCATCATATTTATCTAGTAAAATACCGAAGTTAAGTAAGAAATATTTGGCACTTTCTTCTCGATTGCGGAAATAATATTGAACGAAGGAAGAAGGAAGAAGGAAGAAGGAAGAAGGATGTTTCGACCTGTGGATTGGAACCCCAACTCAAAACGGGCAACCTCTTTCTTGTTGGGGTATTAACAAGAACAGCGAGGATAAATTAGGAGTTAGGAGTTAGGAGTTAGGAGTTAGGGGTTAGAGATTCATCACTCATAACTCCTAACTCTCCGCAATTCCTAGGTTCCTGGTAAATTTCTTAACCGTTCATCTTGATGAGTACGGTCAGCCAAAGCTTTGAGCAAGGGACCGTGTGAACCAAATTCTACAACACTTACCGACCCAACCGGACATCCCAAACGATAGCGGAAGCGTCCTACATCAATTCCCAACAGACTGCACAGCATAATTCTGATAGTTGCCTTGTGAGCAACAATTAACACATTGCCACTGCGATGAAGCTGCTTAATTTCTTCAATTACCTGCATTGAGCGAGAAGCGATCGCTACTGCCATTTCTCCACCTGTAGGAGCATACCAAGCCGGGTCAGCTAACCATCTAATATAATCATCATGAAATTCGGCTGTTACAGTTTCGGGTGATTTTCCTTCCCACTGACCATAATTAATTTCTTTCAAACCATCCCGCAGTTCTGGTTCTATAGCGATCGCATCACATAGGGGTTTCGCAGTTGCCACAGTCCTAAGCATCGGACTGGAATAAACAGCCGTCCAAGGTGTGGAAGTGTATGCAGCAGCGAAAGCCTTTGCCATCTCCACACCATCTGAGGTAAGTTCAGGGTCGAGAGAACCACAGTAAGAGTTCCTGCGACTGTATTCCGTTTGTCCGTGACGCAGGAAATAAAGAGTTAAAGCCATACAATTTTGGAGCTAAGGATTTTGGATTCAGCTTGAAAAGCCTCAAGTTAAGATTCTTCCACCAAAATCGCAAAACAATTAAGAATTTAAAATTAAAATCCCAAAACCTCTTTCCTCATATTTCCCCCTCCCCGCAAGCCAACCCTGTACACACTTAGGAACGTGAATTGAATAAGATCCGGATTTGCCCTCATCGCAATCCTCTGCGTTTCTAGGGAGAGGGCTAGGGTTTGGGGAGAAGGGGCTAAGGGCAAATTACTGAAACGTAGCCCGAAAAATGTGCGATTTTATTGAATTTTCATTACTTAGCAGTACGAGCCGCATTTAAGGTAATCTTATACATAATTTGTTCTGATTTAGCCTGATCGTAACAAGTAGTAACAGGTGTATTACTGGGGCATTTAACACTTTTCGGTAAACTAGATTTGATATCTAAAACGCTCAAATCATTACCTTTACGGAATGCGATCGCGTAAGCGAACCGGAGGTTTATCGCCTTACCTTCTGGCCCATCTGCAGCGTATGCGGGGTCTTCTTTCCATCCTTGTTTCGTCATTATAGCGCTGATTGGAGTTGCGATATCAGCAATACTTTTAAAACTTTTGCCTGTACTGGAAACAGTTAGCCGACAAGCTGTTCCTTTTCCCTTGCTAATTTGGTCTTCAAAAGGTGCGTTCGTATTCACAAAAACTTGTCTGGTCTTCTTTTTTAAAACACTTGCCAGATCGGCTTGTAGGGTATTGCAAGCTTTCACACTTAAGGGTCGTAATTTACCAGGAGTAGCAGCAATGCCTTGAGAATAGGTGAAGGCAATAGACAAAGGTAAAGCAATGCAACTCAGTAGGAACGCGCTGGATTTATTTCTCAACATCACTCGGTATCATTAAAAGGTATTGACTGCAAGATACCTTAGGTATAGTTACACAATCAAGTTTAGTGAAAAACAAATTTCTCATCCTCACTGGCAACCATCAGATTAGCAGGGCAAAATATACAAAGTGCCCCCTACTTACATCGGTGGCGATTTAATCTTTTGACAGGGACTGTGCGCGAAGAAATGCTGGACGATTTACCTGCGGAATTCCCCCGTGTCAACGAAAACCTATTGGGGCGAAAAACTCGATATGGTTATGCTGGCAAGATGGTAAAGAATTCTGAGGCCCTTTTCGATGGTGTAATTAAGTACGACTTCAGCATAGGCGAATCCCAAACTTGTGAGTTTGGACGAGGGAGGTATGGCGGTGAAGCTGTATTTGTACCGCGTCCGGGTGCTACCCCTGAGGATGATGGTTGGCTAGTAACTTTTGTTTACGATACCAGTGAAGATAGTTCGGAATTGGTGGTGGTGAATGCCCAAGATATGAATGCTGAACCTGTAGCGCGGGTATTGATTCCCCAGCGGGTACCTTATGGGTTTCACGGTGCTTGGCTGAGTGAGGATCAGTTGGGTTAGAGATTGCCCTCTCCTGCTGTTGCTACCGTGGTGTACACATCTTTTTTTAGGGTGAAATAGATGCCAAATTTAACCACGGCTATTTATCAAACCCTTAATTCCTCGTTGTTGCCTATCAATAAGTTAAAACTATTAACAACGTTTTGGTAGTCTAAAAAGCTTGCCTAATAAGGCTTAAGCTTTACGGAACGACCTTTTTAGGACTTATGTTAATCTCGAATCAAAGGAGATGTGATTATTAGGTTTTAATCATCGAACCTAGCATCATTACTGTTAATAAATCAAACCAGTGTATCCTACAATTAAACAAGGACATAATTAAAACCATGACGCAAGCACTACAAAAACTATTTACATTCGATGAATTTGTAGACTTTCTACAAGAACAACCTGAAAATATTTGCTACGAATTATACGACGGAGATATTATCCAAATGCCTTTACCAACAGGAGAACATGAGGAAATCGTCGGATTTTTAATAAAGATTCTATTAGGTGAATGTTTAAGACTTAATCTTAATTATTTTGTACCTAATAAAACGTTGGTAAAACCATTAACGAAAAAATCAGGGTACTTCCCAGATATTGTTTTATTAAACCGTTCTAATTTAAGAAACGAGCCGCTATGGAAAAAGGAATCTGTTGTTACTCAACCTGAATCGATACCATTGGTGATTGAAGTGGTTAGCACCAATTGGAGAGATGATTATCTTAAAAAGCTTGCCGATTATGATGAAATGGGAATACGGGAATATTGGATTGTAGATTATGGTGCTTTTGCTAATAAATCACTGATAGGAGAAAGTAAACAACCCACTATTACTATTTATTCTTTCAATGATGAAGGCGAATATCGTGGTAAACAATTTAGAGGAAATGACCGTATAGAATCTCCTACATTTACAGAATTGAATCTGACGGCTGAACAAATTTTTGCAGCGCAGATGAACTGAAATATTAAGTAATGGTGAGACAGCATCCGGATGAGGAGGAGGCTTTTCAACAGCGCAAAACGTAGACTCCTCCAATATGAAGGTGAAATTATCCATTTATTACGTTAAGATATAAGTCAGGAATAAAAATTACTACTAATTAGTAGGAATATGAACGCCGAAAAGCTCTCGATTTCCTTACCACCGACTTTGGTGCAGTTTATCGAAGATTACAAACTGGCTAAAGGATGCAAATCGCGATCGCAAGTGGTTGAAGAAGCTTTAGAATTATTGCGAAGCCGCAAACTTGAGGACGCTTACCGACAAGCATCTGCTGAGGTTGATAAGGGTTGGGATGTAACAATTGCGGATGGATTGGCTGATGAAACGTGGTGATATTTACTACGCTGACCATCGCACTCCTCATGTGATGTTAAAATATTGTTATCCTTGCCGTGAAAGCTGGTTGTATAAATGACAATTGCAGTTCCAAAAACCACTCTTGGGGAATTTTTAAAGCTGCCCTACATTAATGAATCACCAGCTTGGGAGTACATTAACTCAGAGGTCGTTCAAAAAGCAATGGGAGGTGGAAAATATAGCTTATTGCAGAAGCGTTTAGTTGCAGCTATTGATGCAGCCGGAAGTAACTACGAAGCTTTCCCTGAATTGCGTTGTACCTTTGGCGATCGTTCTGTGGTTCCCGATGTTGCAGTTGTCGCTAATGACAAATTACCACTTGATGAAAATGGAGATATTATTAGCACTGGGATTGAATTTGCACCACCTTGGGTGATTGAAATTCTCTCTCCAGACCAAAGTCAAACTAAAGTAACCGGCAATATCTTACACTGTTTGAGAAATGGCTCTCAGCTTGGATGGTTGATTGACCCAAACGAACGTTCAATTATAGTTTACCCTGCTGATAGTCTACCCAGTTTATTAATAGAAACAGATGTTTTGCCTGTACTGGAAGATATCAACCTGACACTTTGTGTTAATGATGTATTCGCTTGGCTGAAGCGGAAATAAACTAAAAGAATAAGTAGATGGTTGTAAATAAATATAATACGTTTTGTCCGCAGCGTTCGCGTAGCGTCTCGTAGAAAGGAACGAAGCAATCGCTGCCGACTGGGATTGCTACCCTTGCCTAGCCTTGTCTGCGACACGCTACGCGAACGCTAACGTCGTTCCTCCACCCTACGGGAAGCTACGCAACGCAATGACATATTACATTTAATTATGCCTACCTACTTACTCATAAGCTATTTATTGCCTAAGGAAAGTGAATTTAATAAGATCCGGATTTGCCCTCACCCAACCCTCTCCCTAGGGAGAGGGCTATTTCCCCTTCTCCTTAGGGAGAAGGGGCTAGGGGATGAGGGCAAATGACTGAAACGTAGCCCGAAAAATGTGCGATTTTATTTAATTTTCATTCCTAATTTTTATTTATTAACCTCAGAAAATCTTGTAAAATCTTTTCATATTTTTTTGGTCACCCAGACAAAATGATTATGAGTTGCTTGTTCCACCCACAAAGAAACTTTTGGTGAAGATGCAGCCGCAAACAATAGTTTTCCGTGAGAAAAAGGAATAGTATCATCAGCCTGACCATGCATCACCAAAATCGGACAATAGCGCTTCTCAATTCAGTGAGGTACAAAAACCCCACTCCCAACCCCCTCCCCGCAAGCAAGGAGGGGCTTTCGATATACCTCATGTGATTAGGAAACGCTATAGATGTGCGGAAAAATTTACAACTATGTAACGCTATAAGGGGAAATTAAGTCTCAACTCGATCTACAAACTTATTATTGCTTTAACTCACGAAACCTTATAGTTCGCCCATCAAGATTATAACTCATTTTTGAGAATGTGAAAATGTATAAAATTGACCGTCAAAAAAAACCTTGAAATTGCGTTATATAATTCCCAATAGCTTCGATTGTTGAGACAATTGTTGTAAATCCATGACAAAAAATCCGATTTTAGTAAAGTTAAATGAACTTAAATGTATTTGAGTTAAAAAAAAGCCGTATTGATAGTGATTTAAATAACTTGATAACGTAATTATACTTATTTGGGAATCTAAGATAGGGTAAATTGCTAGTAAGGGGGAAAATTTATAACTATGTCCTCCGCGTTAGCTTGCTTCCCCGAAGGGGTACGTAAGGATTTAGACTATTTTACATTTCGTTACATAGTTAGGTTTATTTCTGCTTACCTACTTATATTTAGCAGTAAAATTTAATAAATGAACTGCGGAAATTTTCTTTTTATCTGTATTAGTCAGCTTGAGAATTTCCTTAGTATCTTGATAGCTAGAAGGTTGAGGCAGAAAAATCATGCTATCTGCTCGAAAATAAACATAGACAGCAAAAAATATATAAATAAATATTAAGGATTTTAGCAATCGTTTCCAGGTGAAATCACCAATTAGTAGTTTTTTTAAGACGCTGCTTATCCATAAAAGTCGATTCTTAAATATTATTAGCGCAAAATTAAGTCTAGAAAGCCTCATTTTAAGTTTTCCCAAATTATAGTGCTAGCTAACGGCTTGCCTGATGCTCCCATGCTATTAGCCTTAATTTACAGTTAATTTCAAGCGTGCGATGACCTTATGTCTACCACTTCGTGGTATTGCGCTAAATTTTAATTGCTTTACATCACACCATACCCCGTGTAAGGACGCTTATAAGGTGGTTGTAACCCCAGTACAATATCATCTTTAGACACTCCCATATCCACCAGCTCCTGGGCTAAATCGACATCCGTCATATTCTGTTGAATCCAGATTTTGCCATCTTTAATATCAAAATGCATTACTGTGTGATAAACGCGACTGAGCTTATTCCAACCAACGCGCATCAATTGATAGTGGTCGTGGGCTGTATCAAAAATCAACTCATTCTCAACCTCTCCACCCTTGGACTTATGGCTGTCGTGTTTAGTTATGAGAGTTTGGATATATTGGCGATAGAGGTCTAAATTTGCCATTGCACAAGTACCTCCATAATTGGGTTGTTGCTAGGTTACACCTGATTTAGCCCAGTCTAAAAGTATGTGACTAAAATCACATACATTATTTTGGCAAACTGGTAATAGTATGTCTTAATGAAATCACTAATCTAAATACAAAGTTTTTATATGAGTGGAGAAAATTCTAACGAATACAATATTGGCAGTATTGGTGGTAATTTTAATCAATCTATACAAGGCGGTTATGTACAAGTTCATGGTAATTATATAAATATGAGCCAGGATTTGCCTCAAGCTGCTGCTCAGATACAAGAATTGTTAACTCAGCTACAATCTCAGGGATATAGCCGGAAAGATGCTCAACAAAAAGTAGCTAATGATTGGGCAAATGAAGCTAAAAGTAACCCTCAAGCTAAAGGTAAACTGGTCAAGCTTGGACAGTATATGCGTGATGGTGCTGCAAATGGTGTTATTGGAGAAGTTGCAGTAGAGATTATTAAATTGGCTTTGAGATTATCAGGTATTCCTTTACCGTAAAGAGCTTTTCAGAAATTGAACAATGAAAATTCAAGTCAAGCAAATATTAAAACAGTTCTTTCTTCTGATTAACCGACTTTCGCTAGTACAGAAGGTAATATTCGCTATTTTCATTTTTGCTTTAGCTAATGCTGCTTTAAAAACCATTTATGAACTTTCAAAATATCTCGTCAACTATGTTGGAAAAAACTATCAACCAATTCTTGCTTTTTGTTTAGGTTTGATACTATTTGGAATCGGTTTTTATTTATATTTTGTAAGACATAAAGGTAAGAAAAGCAAATTAGATAATTATTTAGATGACAGAAATTCATCTACTCAAGATGCTAAGAATAAGTCTCTTACTATTTATACAGAAGGTAATTACAACGAAAATGTCCACGGTAACTATATCCAGGTACATGGAAATTATATAGACATAAATAGTGATTTTTCAGAAGTAGCTGTCCAAATTCGTGATTTGATAAATCAGTTAAAAAATGAGGGTTATAGTCAAGAAAATGCTGAAGCTGAAATTGCAAATGACTTAGCAGACGAAGCCTCCAAAAATCCTCAAGCCAAGAAAAAGATTTATAAGTGGAGAAAATCTTTCAGTGGTACTAATACAAAAACAAATAATGACATTGAAGTAGCTAGAGAGGTTGTTAAAAGTGCTACATCTTACAGCTATTCTTCTTCTAAAGATTTTACTGAAATAGTCGGGGGTTACTACCAGAAGCTAGACGAGTTACTTCAAGCGGAGAAATGGAAAGAAGCTGATTGTTTGACAGCAGAAATTATTTACGAGATATCGCAGGAAAAATTACCAGAACCTTATTCATACATATCATACATATATGATCAAAATTACGTAATTTCACAACATATTAAAGTTATTCCAAGAAAAGATTTAGATACTATAAATAAACTTTGGGTAAAGCATAGTAATGGACGCTTTGGTTTTAGCGTTCAAAAGAAAATTTGGAAAAGTCTTGGTGGTGGTGATGATACTAACTATACAGATTACGAAGTAGGAAAAAAATTTGCTGACGAAGTTGGCTGGCGTAAAGAAGGAAATTGCCTCTATTATGTTGACCTGTATGATTCTGATTCTCTACGAACAGCACCTCCTGGACATCTTCCATTAGATTTAATGCTGCGTTCAGGTAAGTCAGAGCGATGCTCCCAAATTGATTTTTCTATTCTTAAGGTTATTGTTGGGCGTTTATAGATTACGGGGAGGGGTTCTTGGGGATTTATAAGTGATTTACCAAACTTAATATAATCCCCCCTCCTCGCAAGCGGGGAGGGAGTTAGGAGTGGGGTTCTATGCGCTAAAGTACTTCGCTACTGGGTGATAAACAATAATCGCTGTCGTACTCTGCTCAGGATAAATTTGTTCGCTCTCATCCATATGCATCTTAATCCTGTCAGTGCCCAACAAATCCAACTGCTTGTACTGATCCTGCATATTGGGACAAGCCGGATAGCCAAAACTATACCTTGACCCCCGGTACCTCTGCGCCAACATATCCCGAATATTATCCGGTTCCTCTGCTCCAAAGCCCAACTCACGGCGAATTCTGGCGTGCGTCCACTCAGCCAACGCTTCCGCAACCTGCACAGCCATGCCGTGAAAATACAGATAGTCAGTGTATTGATTATCCGCAAACAACTTCTGTCCAAACTCCGTCGCAATGTTACCCACAGTCACCGCTTGCATCGGGAATACATCAACAATTCCCGACTCCTTCGGAGCAAAGAAATCTGCGATGCAAAGCTTCCTCAAAGACCTCTGTCTCGGAAACTCAAAACTTGTTCTTACCTCCTTAGCATTTTCGTGGTTATAAATATACAAAGTATTCCCCTCCGACTGACAAGGGAAATATCCATAAACCACCTGAGGATGCAACAACTTCTCCTCAATAATCCGTCCCTTCCAATATTCTAAAATCGGATACACCTTCTCCTGCAAGAAAGATTGATATTCCTCCTTAGATTGTTCCTTTGGCTTGCGGAATTGCCATTGTCCAGCCACCAAAGCTTGCAAATCTAAATACCAGAATAACTCCTCTAAAGAAATATCTTCTGGTGTGAGCAACTGAGTTCCCCAAAAAGGTGGCGTTGGACGTTCAGTATCTATCGTCACAGCTTCCGATCGCCTAATATCTATTACCTTAGGTTCATCAGCTTTTTCTTTCTTTACGTTCTCTTCCCTTACTTCCTTATGTCCATTTTGGAATTCTTTCCCAGCTTCGGCTAACTCACCTAAAAAGCCTTGATTATCATCCCACTGATTTTGTTTCTTCGCGGGCATCAATTTATCCATGAAGTTCAAATCAGAGAATGCATCTTTGCCGTAAATAACTTTACCTTGGTAAGCATTTTGGCAATCTTCATAAACAAACTTGGGAGTTAGGGCTGCACCACCTAAAAT
Organism: Cyanomargarita calcarea GSE-NOS-MK-12-04C; assembly: GCA_019359595.1. Classification (GTDB taxonomy): domain Bacteria; phylum Cyanobacteriota; class Cyanobacteriia; order Cyanobacteriales; family Nostocaceae; genus Cyanomargarita; species Cyanomargarita calcarea. Next base: position 7,700 of record JAHHGZ010000002.1, on the reverse strand, counting down.
GACGGGAACGGTAATTCCTTTTTCGTTGAATGCTTGCAAATTATCTTTCATAAATGCCGTGGACTTCACCAGCAAACCACTCATGGCGATACAATCAGGTTTATACTTCTCGTAGGCATTAATGATATTTTCCACCGACTGTTTAATCCCCAAGTTAACCACCTTGTAACCGTTATTTGACAAGATGATATCCACCAGGTTTTTACCAATGTCGTGAACGTCCCCTTTCACCGTCGCGATAATAAACGTTCCCTTACCATTGCTGTCAGATTCTGATTTTTCCATGTGCGGTTCTAAAAAAGCAACTGCCGCTTTCATGGTTTCCGCCGATTGTAATACGAAAGGTAGCTGCATTTGTCCCGAACCGAACAATTCACCTACAACTTTCATCCCATCAAGCAAGTAGATGTTGATAACATCCAGAGGAGGATATTTCTTCATCGCTTCCTTCAATGCATCTTCTAAACCAATCCGTTCACCGTCAATAACGTGACGCTTTAAACGTTCCTCAATGGGGAGATTTTCATCAACACCTTTGTCCCGTTTTGTTGTCACCCCTTCAAATAATGTTGTCAACTCTCCCAAGGGGTCGTAAACGCAGATATCACCATCAAATTTACGTTTGTCGTAAATTAGGTTCTGGCAAACTTCTTGGTGTTTTGCTTCAATTTTAGAAAGCGGTAAAATCTTGTTAGCGCTGATAATTGCCGCATCCATTCCTACTGCGATCGCCTCATGTAAGAACATTGAATTCAACACAATCCGCGCTGCTGGGTTCAAACCGAAGGATATATTCGATACACCCAAAATTACATGACATCCCGGCAATTCTGTCCGAATGCGCCGAATCGATTCAATTGTCGCTTTGCCGTTTTCCCGGTCTTCTTCAATTCCCGTGGAAATTGGTAGAGCTAATGTATCGAAAAATAGTTCTGTAGGAGGAATGCCGTATTCTAGAGCTTGGCGATAAGCACGTTGGGCGATCGCAAATTTTTTCTCAGCAGTCCGCGCCATCCCATCTTCATCGATGGTACCAATTACGACACCAGCCCCGTACTTCTTCGCTAGTTCCAACACCTTCAGAAAGCGTGGTTTCCCGTCTTCGTAGTTGGTGGAGTTGAGCAAACACTTACCACCAGCGACCTTTAAACCCGCCTCCATCTTTTCCCATTCCGTGGAGTCGAGCATCAAGGGCAGGGTAACATTATTGACGATGCGCGATACCAACTCGTGCATATCCTTCTCCCCGTTGCGTCCCACGTAGTCTACGTTGACATCCAGGATATGCGCCCCTTCCTTAACCTGTGACCGTGCCATTGATACCAATCCATCCCAATCTTCCGCATTTAGCAAATCGCGGCACTTTTTGGAACCACTGGCGTTGAGGCGTTCCCCGACAATCAGGAAGGAATTATCTTGGGTATAATTTTGGGTACTGTAAATCGACGCTGCCGCTGGTTCTAGTTCTGGATGTCGAATTTTTGGCTTCAAGGTTTGGGCAATCTCTGCCATTTGTTGAATGTGTTCTGGACGTGTCCCACAGCAACCCCCGATCGCTTGGACACCCAAATCTTCAACAAAGTGCATCAATGACATCCGTAATTCCATCGGTGTCAGGCGGTAATGTGCTTGACCGCCAACGTTTTCTGGTAAACCGGCGTTAGGAATACAAGAAACTACAAAGGGCGAATGTTCTGACAAATACTTGATATGCGGCTTCATCAAATCTGGCCCTGTGGCACAGTTCAGACCGAGGATGTCAATATTGTATGGTTCCAAAATCGTGACGACAGCGTTAATTTCTGTCCCTACCAACATTGTCCCCATCGTTTCCATCGTCACCGAAACCATCAACGGACGGCGGTCGCCTTTTTTCGCAAAGACTTCTTCAATCCCACTCAGCGCAGCTTTAATTTGCAGTACGTCTTGGCAAGTCTCAACGAGAAATAAATCTACACCACCATCCCACAATGCCTCTGCTTGTTGGGCAAAATCATCTTTCATGGTGTCAAAGTCAATATGTCCCAGGGTAGGTAATTTGGTTGTGGGACCCATTGAACCGGCAACAAACCGGGGTTTTTCAGGTGTGGAGAATTCTGCAGCCACTCGTTTTGCTAATTCCGCAGCGGTTTTGTTGAGGTAATAAGCAAGGTGAGCGAGGTCGTATTCGGCAAGTACGATGGGTGTACCGCCAAAAGTGTCAGTTTCGATGACATCCGCACCCGCAGCAAGAAAGTCACGGTGTACTTTTGCCACAGCTTCTGGCTTGGTGTGAACGAGATATTCGTTACAACCTTCATATTCCGCACCACCGAAATCTTCAGCAGTCAGGTTTTGTAGTTGTAAGTTAGTACCCATCGCGCCATCAAAGACAATAACAGGACGTTCGGGACTGTGCAAGCGTTCTAGGAAAGAAGGACTCATATTTTCCAAGAAAATTTAGGTTAGTCTTGTGATAACTACACTTAGTTTAATATTTTCCTCGTTATCTAGAGTTTCAGATGTATTTATTGAATAAAAATAGGTATGTTTAAAGATTGTCTAAACCAGAGTCAGGGGGTAAAGACGTGATGTGTCATGTGTATGCGAGAAGTCGGGGATCTGACCAATCCAACCATCAAGCTAACACCCAGGCAATTTTGGTATACCTTAGATTTGCTAACCGCAACCAGTTTGACAAAGTATACCAGTACCCTATATATAAGTGGAAACAAAACACTAATATTATCTTGAGACGTTTGGCAAGCACTGACTCATGAATTCTCGGATTTGGATAACTAGATTACTATTAATTTCTCTGATGCTCTTTGCTTTGGCTGGTGTGCTGCTTTTCTCTAGAGTAAGATCGCAACCGAGTAGTGCGATAATCGCATCAAATCCAGATCCAAATATTGCTGCTTTAAGTTCACCAAAAATCGAATTTCAATCAGATAAACAAAAAAATATACCTCAACCAACTCCCACACCCTCGGTTCCCACGACTGCGAGTGTCAAACCAAAGGTGAAAACCCCAGTGACTGTACAAGCAAGCAAACCTCAAAATCCTGTCAAAGTTGCTTTCCAAACCACCGCAGCTTTTAAAGCATATAAACCAAAATACCTAATCGCTTGGGCAAATGCCACCAATTATGGAGAACGCTTTACCCAAGATGCTAATGGTGTACCCGTTAACAATGAAGCGATCGTAGTATTGCATGAAACGACTAATTCAGCTTATAGCGCTGTGAATACGTTTCAAAATTTTCATGAAGCTAGTAATGACCAAACAAGTTATCATACTTTAATTACTCTAGACGGAACTGTTGTTTATCTAGTCCCTCCAGACAAACGAGCTTTTGGTGCTGGGAATTCAGTATTTGATGGGCCCAATCGTTCAGAAACTGTGCAAACTAATGCCAATTTGCCACCATCTGTAAATAATTTTGCTTATCACGTCTCCTTGGAAACACCTCCAGATGGTTGGAGCGATCAAAATTCAGATCACAGCGGTTACACTGTTGCTCAATATAATTCACTGGCTTGGTTAATTGCCCAAAGTCAAGTTCCAGAAAATAGAATTACTACTCATAAGGCTGTAGATAGATCCGGTCAAAGAATCGATCCCAGAAGTTTTGATTTTCCTAAGTTCTTTAATTTGCTTAGTTCCTATCGTCAGATGAGAGTAAGTAAAGGATGAAATTATAATTCTAAAGCTTGTATTAAACAGCGGTTTACCTCGTTTATCGTCTCAGATGAAAGAGAACCCAAACGTCTTAAAATCATCGACTTGTTCAACGTAAAAATTGACTCACAGCGAATTACAGACTCAATTCTGATACCAGCAATGGCAATCTCTTCGCCGATTATCAAATATTGTGTCGCTGTTAGAGTGCGACTGGTATTTGAGGTGCAAGGTACAACCATAACATCATCAAGAATCTCGTTAAGCCGATTTCCAGAAATAATCACAGCAGGACGAATCTTAAACTCTTGCAGCCCAGTCGAAGGCATTGGCATCCGGCATAAGACTACATCACCTCGCTGTAAGTTCATCGGGAGTATCTGAATTTCATAAAAATAGTTCTTAAAAAATTATTTTCAGTCTTCTGTTAGAAGACTTTAGCTTTTATAGAGGGACTTACAATCCCCGGCTATCCAAGCAAAATTGGGATGCTCCAAGTTCCGAGGCAAACAGTTCGTCGTAAATGTCATTATCAGAACTGACCCAATCCTGATAAGCCTGAGATTCAATCATCGGATGAACAGATGTTTTGGCACTATTGTAGGAATGAGCTAAATCTAGCAGTGCGGATAATTGCTCATCATTCAGTTGTTCAATCACTCTGAGTAGCTCTTGCCGAATGTTCATAGATTTAGTTCAAATCCTTGCCTATCTAAAACTTATCCCATTTTACCCCGAACTTCACTAATTTTGAAGTTATGTTGAACTAATAGGAAAACCCAAACAAACAACTAGCGACCGATCCCAAAACTATAAATTTTTTGCGTCTGTAACTGTTCGCAACATATCGACGAAGGTAATGTACCACTGGGGAATGTTTCTCTATCCACTTGCACTTGTAAATTACTCAAGGGGTCAACACCAGGAGAAATTAGAAATTCTAACTTCTGGATGTATGGTAAATTCACCAGACTATCGAGAATTTCCCCCATCGCTTGGATGTAAGGATGACCTTTCTGTTTGTACCAATCATGGTCAGCCATAAACGCTTGGTCAAAACCCAAATGTACTGTCAATGCTGGTTTGTCAAAAAGAGCGATCGCTAAAGGGCGGGCTTCTTCTTGTAACAATAAGTCATGGGTTTTGGCTAAGTACCGCAGTTTCTCTAGGCGATCGTATCGTTCGGTGACGGCTTTTGGGTCATCTTGCCAATGAATTGCTACTGTTACTAAGTAAGTCTGCAACAGCATATGACCGAGTTTTTTCGCCTTTGTTGTCAGGTAATAATTATTGTAATCATTCGCCTCAATCAACAATGGCACGCGGTCTACAACTTCCAAATCGTAACCTTTTAAACCCGCAATTTTACGGGGGTTGTTGGTAATCAAACGTATCTGATGTACGCCCAAATCCATCAACATTTGCGCTCCCATACCGTAATCTCGCAAATCGGCGGGAAAGCCCAAGCGCTCGTTTGCTTCTACGGTATCCAGACCCATATCCTGCAAGGAATAGGCTTTGAGTTTATTGATAAGCCCAATCCCTCGCCCTTCTTGACGGAGGTATACAACAACACCTTTGCCTGCATTCTCAATCATTTTCAGTGCAGCTTGCAACTGCATTCGACAGTCGCACCGCAGCGAACCTAAAGCGTCACCAGTGAGGCATTCTGAGTGCATCCGCACCATCACTGGTTCATCTTTAAATGTACTGGGATCGCCTTTGACAATGGCAACGTGTTCAGTATTATTCACCGTGTGGCGGTAACCGTAGATTTGAAATTGACCGAAAGTAGAGGGCAAATTAGTTACGGTTTCGCGGGTGACTAGGCGATCGTATTTGAGGCGATAACTAATTAAGTCCGCGATGCTAATAATTTTGAGGTTGTGGTGTTTTGCATACTCCATTAACTGACCTAAACGCGCCATCGAACCATCGGGGTTTTGAATTTCACAAATTACCCCTGCTGGATACAAGCCAGCTAATCTAGATAAGTCAACTCCAGCTTCTGTATGTCCTGCTCGTTTCAGTACGCCACCTTCTTTGGCTCGCAAGGGAAAAATATGACCCGGACGGCGTAATTCATCAGGTTTTGTCGCGGGGTTGAGGGCTACCTGAATTGTCCGGGCGCGGTCTTCTGCTGATATTCCAGTACTAACTCCTAAATGGGGGCCTGCGTCAATACTGACAGTGAAAGCAGTTTGGTTTGTATCGGTAATATTTCTTACCATCAAAGGTAAATCGAGTTGATCGAGGCGATCGCCTGTCATTGACAAACAAATCAGCCCCCGCGCTTCCACTGCCATAAAATTAATCATGTCAGGGGTTGCAAACTGGGCGGCGCAAATCAAATCGCCTTCATTTTCGCGATTTTCGTCATCTACAACCACAATGGCGCGACCAGCTTTCAAGTCTGCCAAAGCGGCATCAATACTATCAAATTCAAATATTTGGGGTGAAGCGGTCTTAGGCTGCGACACAAAACGATTTCCAGCTAGCAACGTAAATTTTTTTAACAAATGCTTGTCCTTTATTGTAACCCTTTGCAGCAACAAAAACAAAGTACCAACGATCCGATCGGAGGCATTGATTGCCTGCCGCTAAAATGTTGAAAAGTTATGAGTTAGGAGTTATGAGTTAGGAGTTATGAATTTTCAACACAAAAATTCATAACTCCCTACTCCCTACTCTTAACTCCCCACTCCTAACTCCTAACTCCCTACTCCCTACTCCCCATTTGATATAGTGTCTACGCTAGTAGGTCTAGTGACTGATAAGTTTATAGCTGATAACGTAACCAATCGTGGAATAAGGATTTAATATCATGGGCAATTTTAGACGCGTACCCGTTGGAATCGTTGGCGCGTCGGGCTACGGCGGAGTTCAGTTAGTGCGACTGCTGATGGATCATCCAGAAGTCGAACTTGTTTATTTAGGCGGTGATAGTAATGCTGGAAAGGAATTCTCTGATATTTACCCCCATCTGGCTCATACAGTTGACAGATCGGTCGAAGCGGTAGATCCAGAAGAAATTGCTCACCGTTGTGAAATCGTCTTTCTCTCTATACCGAATGGTTTGGCTTGCCAAATGGCACCAAAACTGTTGGAAAAAGGGTGTAAAGTGCTGGATTTGAGTGCAGACTATCGGTTCAGCAATTTGACAACCTACACTAATTGGTATGGCAAAGAAAGAACCGATAAGGAAACGAACGCTACAGCAGTTTATGGTTTACCAGAACTGTACCGCGATCGCATTAGCGAAGCTCAACTTATTGGCTGTCCCGGTTGCTATCCCACCGCTAGTCTTCTAGCACTCTCACCACTCCTCAAGCAAGGGTTAATCGTCCCAGAAACCGCCATTATCGATGCAAAATCTGGTACTTCTGGTGGTGGCAGAGAAGCTAAAGTCAATATGTTGTTAGCTGAAGCTGACAATTCTCTCGGGGCTTATGGTGTTGCCCGTCACCGTCACACGCCAGAAATTGAGAATATTTGCAGCGATTTGGCAGGGCACGAAGTCACGATCCAATTTACACCCCACCTGATACCAATGGTCCGGGGAATTTTGGCTACTGTATATGCCACCCTCCGCGATCCAGGCTTAGTACGAGACGATTTAATCACCATTTTCAAGGCTTTTTACCGCAATTCTCCTTGGGTAAAAATTTGCGAACCAGGAATATATCCCCAAACCAAATGGGCGTGTGGTAGCAATCTTTGTTACATAGGAATTGAAGTTGACCCGCGTACTGGTCGCATAATTGTGATGTCAGTAATTGATAATTTAATTAAAGGACAAGCGGGTCAAGCGATTCAGTGTCTCAACATTATGATGGGCTGGGATGAAACTTTGGGGTTACCGAAGTTGGGATTTTATCCTTAGAAGTTATCCTCGCTGTTCTTTTCAAGACCCTTCCTTCTTCCTTCTTCCTTCTTCCTTCTTCCTTCTTCCTTCTTCCTTCTTCCTTCTTCCTTCTTCCTTCTTCCTTCTTCCTTCTTCCTTCTTCCTTCTTCCTTCTTCCTTCTTCCTTCTTCCTTC